>NZ_JBHVGL010000002.1:0-525517 GCF_042800875.1 Kitasatospora sp. NPDC057595
GGCTCCCAGTAGACGACTGGGTTGATAGGCCGGATATGGAAGCCCTGTGAGGGGTGGAGTTGACCGGTACTAATAGGCCGAGGGCTTGTCCTCAGTTGCTCGCGTCCACTGTGTTGTTCTGAAACAACGACCCCCGCCATTGCGTGCGGGCGGTGACAGTTTCATAGTGTTTCGGTGGTCATAGCGTGAGGGAAACGCCCGGTTACATTCCGAACCCGGAAGCTAAGCCTCACAGCGCCGATGGTACTGCAGGGGGGACCCTGTGGGAGAGTAGGACGCCGCCGAACAAATTTTGAGAAGAGCCCCCGCCGGTTATCCGGCGGGGGTTCTTTGCGTTTCCCGTTGACGTATCGTCAGGACATGGACGATGGAACGGCAACAACGGGCGACTCGACCACGGTCCTCGCCTCCGACGTACTGCGGCCGGCACAGCGGGACGCGGCCCTGAAGGTCCTGGCGGACGCCCAGGTCGAGGACGGCCGCGAGGCCGTGTCCGAGCAGGGCCGCCTGCGGTTGCGCTCCTCGGAGACGCCGCGGACCGGAGTGACCCACTTCCTCGAAACAGCCGGCGCCACGACCCACGCCGACACCGACGCCGAGCTCGTCGGCTACGGCCAGCTGGAGGTCCCCGAGAGCGGCACCGCCAACCCGGCTGCCGAGCTCGTCGTGGCCCCGGCCGCCCGCGGCCGCGGCTTCGGACGCCCTCTGGTGGACGCCGTGCTCGCCGAGGCGGGGCGGGCGGGTCGTGGGTACGTCGACTTCTGGGTGCACGGCGGACACCCGGCGGCCCGGCACCTGGCCGGGCGGTACGGCGCCGAGCTGGTCCGCGAGCTCCGGCAGATGCGCCGCACCGGGCCGCAGACCGAGGCCGTTCCGCTTCCGGACGGGATCGAGCTGCGGACGTTCCGGCCGGGTGAGGACGACGCCGAGTGGCTCCGCCTGAACGCCCTGGCCTTCGCCCACCACCCGGAACAGGGGTCCTGGACCGAGCGGGACCTGGCCGACCGGCTCGCCGAGCCGTGGTTCGACCCGGCCGGCTTCTTCATCGCCACCAGGGACGGCAAGCCGGTCGGCTTCCACTGGACGAAGGTGCACCCGGCAACGGCGACCGAGCCCGCGCTCGGTGAGGTCTACGTGGTCGGTGTCGATCCGGCGGAGCAGGGCAGCGGCCTCGGCCGGGCGCTGACCGCAGCCGGTCTTCGTCATCTGACCGGCAGTGACGCCGGGGCCGGCGAGCGCGGTCTGGACACCGTCCTGCTGTACGTCGACGCGGACAATCCGGCGGCGGTGCGGGTCTACGAAAGGCTCGGATTCACCGTCCACGAAGTCGATCTGATGTATCGCGCCGGGGTCGCGCGTCCGAATTCCCGGTGACCGCTCAATCGGTCACCGAGAGTGACCGATTGAGCGGGGCGTCCCGGCGGTTCCTAGCGGAGACAACGGGGCTGCGGCAACGGGCGTGCGCTCGTCGCCGCAGCCCTGACCGCCTCAGCTTTCCTCCTGGCCATGCGGTGTTTACCGTGGATTCAATTACTGCCGCGAAGATCACAGGATGAAGTCCGTAGTGTCTCGCTCGTGCAGCATCGGCCGGCACTCGCCGACCGGTTCTGTGACGACCGCGCCGGGTGGGTGGGCGTCGGTGACGGGCGAGGGCGACGGCCCGAAAAGCATTTCGCGTCCGGACGCCGTCCTGCTGGAGGAGCTGGAGCCAATGAGCATCCCCCGCCCCGTCCCTGCCCCGCTGTCCCCGCCCGCGCGGCTTTCCAGCGCGCTCGCGATACCACCGGAGCTGACGGTCACCGACGAGCAGGGCTTGGAGGAACTGCCGCAGGGCCGCTTCCTGGACCGCGAGCGCAGCTGGCTCGCGTTCAACGAGCGCGTGCTGGAGCTGGCGGAGGATCCGGGCATCCCGCTGCTGGAGCGCGCCAAGTTCCTGGCGATCTTCGCGAGCAACCTCGACGAGTTCTTCATGGTCCGGGTGGCGGGCCTCAAGCGCCGGATCGCCACGGGCGTCGCCCAGCGCAGTGCCTCCGGCCTTCAGCCGCGCGAGGTGCTGGACCTCATCTGGACCCGCTCGCGCGAGCTGATGGCCCGACACGCCGCCGCGTTCCAGCAGGAGGTGCTGCCCGATCTCGCCGCCGAGGGGATCGAGGTGGTCCGCTGGTCCGAGCTGGCGGAGAAGGAGCAGGTGCGGCTGCACACCCTGTTCCGGCAGAAGATCTTCCCGGTCCTCACCCCGCTGGCGGTGGACCCGGCGCACCCCTTCCCCTACATATCGGGGCTCTCCCTCAACCTGGCGGTCGTCGTGCGCAACCCGGTCTCCGGGCACAAGCACTTCGCCCGGGTGAAGGTGCCGCAGTCGCTGGCGCGCTTCCTGGAGGCCTCCCCGCAGCGGTACGTGCCGCTGGAGGACGTCATGGGGGCGCATCTGGAGGAGCTCTTCCCGGGCATGGAGGTGCTCGCCCACCACGCCTTCCGGGTCACCCGCAACGAGGACCTGGAGGTGGAGGAGGACGACACCGAGAACATCCTCAAGGCCCTGGAGAAGGAGCTGATGCGGCGGCGCTTCGGCCCGCCGGTGCGGCTGGAGGTCGAGGAGTCGATCGACCCCTACATCCTGGACCTGCTGGTGCGGGAGCTGAACATCACCGAGGCGGAGGTCTTCCCGCTGCCCGGTCCGCTGGACCTGACCGGGCTGTTCGGGATCGCCGGGCTGGACCGGCCGGAGCTGAAGTACCCGAAGTTCGTGGCGGGCACCGCACGCGGCCTGACCGACGTCGAGTCGGCGTCGCAGCCGGACATCTTCGCCGCGATGCGCGAACGGGACGTGCTGCTGCACCACCCGTACGACAGCTTCTCCACCTCGGTGCAGGCCTTCCTGGAGCAGGCCGCGGCCGACCCGGACGTGCTGGCCATCAAGCAGACGCTGTACCGGACCTCGGGTGACTCGCCGATCGTCGACGCGCTGATCGACGCGGCGGAGTCCGGCAAGCAGGTGCTGGTGCTGGTCGAGATCAAGGCGCGCTTCGACGAGCAGGCCAACATCAAGTGGGCCCGCAAGCTGGAGGAGGCCGGCTGCCACGTGGTCTACGGCCTGGTCGGGCTGAAGACGCACTGCAAGCTGTCGCTGGTGGTCCGGCAGGAGGGTGACACCCTGCGCCGGTACTCGCACGTCGGCACCGGCAACTACCACCCGAAGACGGCCCGGCTGTACGAGGACCTCGGTCTGCTGACCTCGGACCCGCAGGTCGGCGCGGACCTCTCGGACCTCTTCAACCGGCTCTCGGGCTACTCGCGCCGGGAGTCGTACCGCCGGCTGCTGACCGCCCCGCGCGGACTGCGCGACGGTCTGGTGGCGCGCATCCACAACGAGATCGCCAACCACCGGGCCGGCCGTCCGGCGCACGTGCGGCTCAAGGTCAACTCGATCGTCGACGAGGTCGTGATCGACGCGCTGTACCGGGCCTCGCAGGCCGGTGTGCCGGTGGACGTGTGGGTGCGCGGCATCTGCGCGATCCGGCCGGGCGTGCCGGGGCTGAGCGAGAACGTCCGGGTGCGCAGCATCCTGGGGCGCTTCCTGGAGCACTCGCGGGTCTTCGTCTTCGGCAACAACGGCGACCCGGAGGTGTGGATCGGCAGCGCCGACATGATGCACCGCAACCTGGACCGCCGGATCGAGGCGCTGCTGCGGATCACCGACCCGGCGCACCGGGCCGAGCTGTCCGGGATGCTCGACCTCGGGATGTCGGACGAGACGGAGTCCTGGCACCTGGGGGCGGACGGGTCGTGGACCCGGCACGCCCAGGACGCCGACGGCAAGCCGCTGCGGCACGTCCAGGACCTGCTCATCGACTCGCGTCAGCGTCGTCGGGCCGCCACCGCCCGATGACCCGCGGTCGCCGCCACGACCCCGCTGACGCAGACGTGACGACGTGAGCCGCGACGCCTCGCGGAGCGGCCCGTACCGGACCGAACGGTGCGGGCCGTTCCATCGGGGGCAGCACGGCACGAGACACGACGGCACGAGGTTCGACGACGCGACCGCGTGACCCACCGACGCGAGCCGCTGAGCGGTAGGGACCCGCTGAGCGGTCGGCCACCAGCCCCGGGGACGGCCCCGGGGGAACGGGGATCTAGCTAGCCATGACCGATGCGCCGATGACGGCCCAGGCGGCCTCCACCGCGACCGCCGGGGACATCCTCTCCAGCCACCTCACCGCCCTGGCGGGCGCGTTCCTGCGCGCTCTGCCGCTGGCGGTGGGCGAGGTCGGTGCGAGACCGGGTGCGTCCGTCGTCCCGTCGGAGGGCACGGCGGACCTGCTGCGGGCGGTGCGGCGGATCAACGGGCTGCTGACCACCTTCGCCGCCTCCTTCGATCCGGTCTGGGCGCAGGAGTCGCGCACCGAGCTGGCCTGGCTGCTGAACCTGCTGGCGCTGGAGCCGGGGTACGTACGGCGATCGGCCCGGCTGCTGGGCGCGCTGGACGGGCTGAGTGGCAGCGAGGCGGAGGGGCCGGGCATGCTGGCCGGCCACGCGGGGGCGCCCAAGGCCCGGGCACTGCTGGACCGGCAGCTGACCCTGGCCCGTACCCGGGCGCACTCCACGGTGCTGCAGGAGCTGCGCTCGGCCCGGTTGCACGCCCTGGCGGACCGGATGACGCTGCTGGTGGCGGATGCGCCGCTGGCGGCGCCGGCGGAGGGCCGGGCGGGCGCGGTGCTGGTGCCGCAGGCGGCGGCCGCGTTCGGGGCGCTGGCGGCGAGCGCCCAGCAGCTGCCGCTGCAGCGCTCGGCGACGCCGTACGGCGGGGACGGGCTGCGCCGGCTGGGGTCGGTGCCGAGCGCGCGGGGCGTGCTGGACGCGGACGCGGCGCTGGCGGCGGACGACGCGCCGTGGCACCGGACGCGGGTGCTGGTGAAGCGGGCCCGGTACGCGCTGGAGGTGTGCGGGCAGCCGTCGGCGGTGCTGGACGAGCTGGACCGGGTGCTGCTGCGGCACCAGGAGGCGTCCGAGGCGGCGGTGACGGCGGCGACGGCGGCGCGCACGCCGCGGATCACCCCGGCGACGGCGTACGTGCTGGGCGTGGTGCACGCCGACCAGCGGCTGGAGGTGGAGGCGGCCCGGTACGCCTTCGGGCGGCGGTGGCCGGAGCTGCCGCCGGGGGCGGAGGCGTGGCTGGACCTGCCGCCGGCCGGGGGCTGGGGGTCGGCGGCGGAATCGCGGACGGCCTGAGGTGGGCGGGCGGCCGTCGTCGTCCGGGCGGCCCGCGTCCGGGCGGACGGTGTCCGGCGGGCGGGTGGTGCTGGCGGCGGGGGCGGTGCTCTGGTTGCCCGGCCGTCCGAAGAAGAGCGGCCGGCTCGGCCGGCCGAGGATCGCGGTGATCCACCGGCCGAAGTACGACGACTGGAGCCTGCCGAAGGGGAAGCTGCATCCCGGCGAGGGCGTGGTCGAGGCGGCGCTGCGGGAGGTGCGGGAGGAGACGGGGTTCTCCTGCGTGCTGGGGGCGGAGCTGCCGACCCAGCACTACCTGGCGCAGGGCCGGCCGAAGGAGGTCCGGTACTGGGCGGCGGTGCCCACGGAAGGGGAGTTCCGGCCGAACCGGGAAGTGGACCGTCTGGAGTGGCTGCCGGCCGGTAAGGCGAGGGCGCGGCTCTCCCGGGAGCAGGACCGGCGGCTGGTGGACGCGCTGCTGGAGCTGCTGGGGGCCAGGCCGGTGCGGTTGCGCGGTCCGGAGACGTGAAGGAACAGTGGAAGTGATCTCTCTGCGCCCTTGCCGTGACGCAACCGTTACTACCTGACGTAGTTTCCTGTCATCCGTTCGAGGTTCACTCGCCGTTCACTTGCGACCGGCTGACGCGTCACCTCCCCGGCCTAACTTCGGTACCACCGGCGGGCCGAACGGGCCCCGGACCTCAGCAAAACCCGCGCTTCTCCCTGCTCGGCAGGGCCTGCGCGCCGGGCAATGCCACAGAAAGGGACACCCTGTGAAGCTCCAGCGGAACGGCCGCTCCAAGGCCCTCGCGATCGGTGCCATGGCGCTCGTCAGCTCGCTGTCGCTCGCCGCCTGCGGCTCGGACGATAACAACAACAACGCCGCCGCCCCGTCGGGCTCCACCGGCGCCGCCGCCCCCGCCGCGATCACCTGTGGCTCGAAGCCCACCGCGCTCGTTGCCGCGGGTTCCACCGCCCAGGGCAACGCGATCGACATCCTGAAGAACAACTTCGAGGCGGCCTGCAAGGGCGCCACCATCAACTACGGTGGCGGCGGCTCCGGTGCCGGTATCCAGCAGTTCAACCAGGGCAAGATCCAGTTCGCCGGTTCGGACTCGGCGCTGAAGCCGGCCGAGGTCGACGCCAGCAAGGCCGTCTGCACCGGTGGCCAGGGCATCAACCTGCCGCTCGTCGCGGGCCTGATCTCGATCGTCTACAACGTGGACGGCGTCGACAACCTGGTCCTGGACGGCCCGACGATCGCGAAGATCTTCGACTCGCAGATCACCAAGTGGAACGACCCGGCGATCGTCGCGCTGAACCCGAGCGCCAAGCTGCCGGACGCCGACATCCAGACCTTCCACCGCACCGACGACTCGGGCACCAACGAGAACCTGACCAAGTACCTCGCCAAGACCTCGGGCGGCGCCTGGTCCTACCCGCCCAGCAAGGCCTGGGCGGGCAAGAACGGCCAGGGCGCCAACGGTTCGGCCGGTGTCTCGGCCCAGGTGAAGCAGGTCAAGAACTCGATCAGCTACGCCGAGCTCTCCTACGCGCAGACCAACAACCTGAAGAGCGCCGCGATCAGCACCGGCGCCTCCAAGCCGGTCGAGGCCACCGCCGCCAACGCCGCCAACACCTTCGCCAAGGCGCAGATCGCCGGCACCGGCAGCGACCTGGCGCTGACCCTCGACTACGCGACCAAGGACGAGGGCTCCTACCCGCTGGTCCTGGTCACCTACGAGATCGCCTGCGACAAGGGCAACAAGGCCGACACCCTCGACACCCTGAAGGCCTTCCTGGCCTACTCCGCCAGTGACGCGGGCCAGAAGGCGATCGGCGACGGCGGCTACGTCCCGCTGCCGAAGTCGCTGACCGACAAGGTCAACACGGCCATCGGCTCGCTCGCCTGACCCAGTAGGACCTCCGCTGGGGCGGCCCCGTGAACGAGGGGGGCCGGGGCCGCCCCTGCGGGAAGTACCGACGAAACGCAACACGTCCGGGGCACCGCCGCCAGGGTGCCGCCCCCTCGGGGCCGCACCACCAGACCGGAGTAGACCAATGACTTCATCCACCCCTGCCGCCCCGCGAGGCAGGGAACGCCGCCCGCGCGACAGCCGGCTCGGCGACAAGATCTTCATGAACCTGTCCCGCGGGTCGGGCATCCTGCTGCTGGTGGTCATGGCCGCCATCGCGGGCTTCCTGACCTGGCGCTCGGTCATCGCGCTGAGCAAGAACGAGGGCAACTTCCTCACCACCTTCGAGTGGACGCCGGACGCCCCGCAGCCGGTCTTCGGCATCGCCGTCCTCGCGTTCGGCACCATCGTCAGCGCGCTGATCGCGATGCTGATCGCCGTCCCGGTGGCCATCGGGATCGCCCTGTTCATCTCCCACTACGCGCCGCGCCGGATCGCCCAGCCGTTCGCCTACCTGGTGGACCTGCTGGCGGCCGTGCCCAGCATCATCTACGGCCTGTGGGGCGCGCTCTTCCTGGTGCCGCACCTCGGTGGCCTGAACAGCTGGCTGGACCAGTACCTCGGCTGGACGTACATCTTCGACCAGTCCCGGGCCGGCACCACCCCGCGCAACCTGTTCACGGTCGGCATCCTGCTGGCGATCATGATCCTGCCGATCATCACGGCGGTCAGCCGTGAGGTCTTCCGGCAGGCCCCGCGGATGCACGAGGAGGCGGCGCTCGCCCTCGGCGCGACCCGCTGGGAGATGATCCGCACCGCGGTGCTGCCGTTCGGCCGTCCCGGCATCATCTCGGCCTCGATGCTCGGCCTCGGCCGCGCGCTCGGCGAGACCATCGCGGTCGCCGTCGTGCTCTCCTCCAGCAACGTGCTCTCGCTGCACCTGCTCGACCCGGGCGGCGGCACCTTCGCCCAGAACATCGCGCTGAAGTTCAACGAGGCCCAGCCCTTCGGCCGGGACGCGCTGATGGCCTCCGGTCTCGTCCTGTTCGTGATCACCCTGCTGGTGAACGGTGCCGCGCGGCTGATCGTCGCCCGCCGCAAGGAGTACTCCGCATGAGCGCCGCGACCACTTCCGTTCCGGCGGACGCCCGTCCGGTGGGCCGCCTGCTGACCGCCAACCGGCTGCCCAAGTGGGCCCCGGGCGCCGTCGCCGCCGGCTCGATCGTCCTCGGCTGCGGCATCGGCCTGGTCGGAGACCTGAAGAGCAAGCTCCAGTGGGGCCTGATCGCCGCGATCCTCTTCGTGGTCATCAGCTACGTGCTCTCGGCCCAGGTCGAGGGCCGGCGCCAGGCCAAGGACCGCCTCGCCACCTCGCTGGTCTGGGTCGCCTTCATCCTGGCCGTCGTCCCGCTGCTCTCGCTGACCGTCTACACCATCCAGCAGGGTGCCAGTGTGGTGGACGGCAACTTCCTGACCCACTCCATGATGGGCGTGCGTTCGGCGGGCCCCGGCGGCGGCATCTACCACGCGCTGATCGGCACCCTGGAGCAGGTCGGCCTGGCCACCCTGATGGCCGCCCCGATCGGTCTGCTGACCGCCGTCTACCTGGTCGAGTACGGCCGCGGCACGCTCGCCAAGGCGGTCACCTTCTTCGTCGACGTCATGACGGGTGTCCCGTCGATCGTCGCCGGTCTGTTCATCCTGTCCTTGTGGAACATCGCCCTCGGCTTCAACTACTCCGGCTTCTCGGGCAGCCTCGCGCTGGCGATCCTGATGATGCCGGTCGTGGTCCGCTCCACCGAGGAGATGCTCAAGCTCGTCCCGAACGAGCTGCGCGAGGCGTCGTACGCGCTCGGCGTGCCGAAGTGGAAGACCATCCTGCGGATCGTCCTCCCCACCGCCATCGGCGGCATCACCACCGGCGTGATGCTCGCGGTCGCCCGCATCACGGGTGAGACCGCCCCGGTGATGATGCTGGTATTCGGTGCCGCCTACATCAACAACAACCCGTTCGACGGACCGCAGCAGTCGCTGCCGATGTACATCTGGCAGCAGTACGCCGTGGTGAACAACGACTACGGCTACGCCCGTGCCTGGGGTGCCGCGCTGGTGCTGATCGCCTTCGTGATGGGGCTCAACCTCATCGCCCGGGGCATCGCCCGGTGGCGCTCGCCCAAGGCCGGACACTGAGCGACCGACTGACGTACGACGAAGACTGAGAGAAGACGAACGATCATGGCCAAGCGCATCGACGTCAGCGGACTGTCCGCCTACTACGGCTCCACCAAGGCCATCGAGGACATCTCGATGTCCGTCGAACCCCGCTCGGTGACGGCCTTCATCGGCCCCTCCGGCTGCGGCAAGTCCACCTTCCTGCGGACCCTCAACCGGATGCACGAGGTGATCCCCAACGCCCGCGTCGAGGGCAAGGTGCTCCTGGACGACGAGAACCTGTACGGCGCCAGCGTCGACCCGGTCGCCGTCCGCCGCTCGGTCGGCATGGTCTTCCAGCGCCCGAACCCGTTCCCGACCATGTCGATCTACGACAACGTGGTCGCCGGGCTGAAGCTCGCGGGTGTGCGCAAGAAGTCCGTGCTGGACGGCGTGGTGGAGAAGTCGCTCAAGGGCGCCAACCTCTGGAACGAGGTCAAGGACCGGCTGAACAAGCCGGGCGCCGGCCTCTCCGGCGGTCAGCAGCAGCGTCTGTGTATCGCCCGCGCCATCGCGGTCGAGCCGGAGGTCCTGCTGATGGACGAGCCCTGCTCCGCCCTCGACCCGATCTCCACCCTCGCCATCGAGGACCTGATCGGTGAGCTGAAGTCCGAGTTCACCATCGTCATCGTGACGCACAACATGCAGCAGGCGGCCCGCGTCAGCGACCGCACCGCCTTCTTCAACCTGGCCGGCGTCGGCCAGCCGGGCAAGCTGATCGAGCTCGACGACACCCAGCGGATCTTCTCCAACCCGTCGGTGCAGGCGACCGAGGACTACATCTCCGGCCGCTTCGGCTGATCGGCCCGCCCGCCGGTGTGCGGGCGGCGCCCCAGCGGCGCTTCACAGGCTGCTTCGCGGTGCTGCATGGCGGTGCCGCCGCGGAGCATGAAAGGGCCCGCCCCCCGAGATGTGGGGGGCGGGCCCTGTCGTTTCCGGTCCGGTCGCTTCCGGTTCGGTGGTGTCCGGCTCGGTGGTGTCCGGTCCGCCGGGTCATCCCCAGAACAGGTGGACGAACCAGTACACCAACGCTGCGACGATGGCGGCCGCCGGCATCGTGATGAACCAGCCGAGCACGATGTTCTTGGCGACGCCCCAGCGCACCGCGCGGATCCGCTTGGTGGCCCCGGCACCCATGATCGCCGAGGTGATCACATGGGTGGTGGAGATCGGCGCCTTGAAGACGAACGAGGTGATGTACATGACGGCCGAGGCGGTGGCCTCGGCGGCGAAGCCCTGCGGCGGGTCCAGCTCGATGATCTTCCGGCCCAGCGTCCGCATGATCCGCCAGCCGCCGGCGTAGGTGCCCAGCGAGAGCATGGTGGCGCAGGAGATCTTCACCCAGACCGGGATCGGGTCCCCCGCGCTCTGGTGGCCCGAGATCACCAGGGCCAGCACCACGATGCCCATGGTCTTCTGCGCGTCCTGCAGACCGTGCGCGAGTGCCATCGCGGCGGCCGAGGCCGTCTGGGCGACCCGGAAGTTGCGCTTGGCCCGGTGCGGGTTGGCCCGCCGGAAGAGCCAGAGGATCGCCAGCATCACCAGGAAGCCGCCGACCAGGCCGACCACGGGCGAGACGATCATCGGAATGATGATCTTGTCGATGACCCCGCTCCAGATCACCTCGGTGCCGCCGGCCAGCGCCGCGCCCACCATGCCGCCGAACAGCGCGTGCGAGGAGGAGGACGGGAGGCCGAAGTACCAGGTCACCAGGTTCCAGGCGATGGCGCCGACCAGTGCGGCGAACAGGATCACCATGCCTTGGTCGCCTGTGGGGGTCTCGATGATGCCCTGCGAGACGGTGTGCGCCACCCCGCTGCCCAGGAAGGCGCCCGCCAGGTTCATCACCGCGGCCATCGCCAGTGCCGCCCGGGGCGTCAGCGCCCGGGTGGAGACCGAGGTGGCGATCGCGTTGGCCGAGTCGTGGAAGCCGTTGGTGTAGGTGAAGAAGAAGGCAACGCCGACGACGGCGATGAGTGCTGCCATGTCCACGGGGGTCAGGACTCCTTGACCGCGATGGTCTCCACCGTGTTGGCGACGTGCTCGAAGGCGTCCGCGGCCTGTTCGAGGACGTCCACGACCTGCTTCAGCTTGAGCACCTCGATGGCCTCGTACTGGCCGGAGAAGAGGTGGGCGAGCAGCTTGCGGTGGATCTGGTCGGCCTGGTTCTCCAGCCGGTTGACCTCGATCCAGTACTCGGTCAGGTTGGACATGCTCCGCAGGTTCGGCATCGCCTCGGCGGTCAGCTCGGCGGCGCGGGCCAGGACCTCGATCTGCTGCTCGATCCCCTTCGGGAGGGTCTGGATGTCGTAGAGGACGACCAGGTCGACGGCCTCCTCCATGAAGTCCATGATGTCGTCCAGCGACGAGGCGAGGTTGTAGATGTCCTCGCGGTCGAAGGGCGTGATGAAGGACGAGTTCAGCTGGTGGAAGATCGCATGGGTGGTGTCGTCTCCGGCGTGCTCGGCGGCGCGCATGCGCTCGACGATCTCCGCGCGGGCCGACACGTCTGATCCCAGCAGTTCCAGCAGGAGCTTCGAGCCGACGACCAGGTTCTCCGCGGCGGCGGCGAACATGTCGTAGAAACTCGTCTCCTTCGGGGTCAGGCTAAAACGCACGGAAATCTCCGATGTGCGGGGTAGGGGACTGAACGATGCTAGGTGCAACCGAGCACCATGGCACAAACGGGGTGCTCGAAGAGGAGCCGGAACCTCCTCTTCCGTTCGGCTGCCGCAGCAGTGGACCCGATCCGCACCACAGGTGCGGGCATGAGCCCCCAGTCTGACGGAACCTCGCCCGGATTGCCCCTGTCGTGCGCCGGGAACAACGGGGTGTTCCCCGGACGGGGGAACCCCGCCGCAGGCACCCGCGGACGGTCGCCCGTGCCGGAGGAACACCACGACGGGCCAGGGTGTTGGACACTGGAGGCCGACGCAGCCACCAGGCACTCAGACGAAGGCGGGCCGATGACCACCACGCAAGCGCGCACCGAGCCGGAGCAGGCGCCCGGGGCGGAACCGCACGGCGAGCACGCTGCTCTCCCGAAGACGCCGGACGCCCAGGACGCCCACACCGCCCACGGTCCGCACGGGTACAGCGGGCAGAAGGACGCGCACCTCAAGCGGCTGCGCCGGATCGAGGGCCAGATCCGCGGCCTGCAGCGGATGGTCGACGAGGACGTCTACTGCATCGACGTGCTCACCCAGGTCTCGGCCAGCACCAAGGCGCTGCAGTCCTTCGCGCTCTCGCTGCTGGAGGAGCACCTGCGGCACTGCGTCGCGGCCGCCGCCGAGGAGGGCGGCACCGAGCTGGACGCCAAGGTCGCCGAGGCCACCGCGGCGATCGGCCGGCTGCTCCGCAGCTGACCGCGGGCCGCCGGGCGCGTCGGTCGACCCTAGTCGCCCTGCCGATCCCTCGCCGGTCCGTCCGTCGGACCGGCGGCCGGACCGGCGGCCGGACCGCCGTCGGGCCGGTCGAGCAGCACCTCGTCGATCCGCTCGGTCGGCAGCCGGTCACCGCTGCTGGCCGTGGCGGCGATCATCAGCTCACCGGCCAGCTCGATCTCGTCGAGGGCCGCGTCGTCGTGGCCGCCGCTGCGGCCGCCCGTGGACGACATCACCTGCACCACCCCTTCAGCGCCTCGCCAGCCCGGGCGGCAGCCACCCGGCGTCCAGCCTAGGCACTTCGGAGCCCGTCCACATGGCACGGACGGGCCATCTCGGCGCCGCCGAAACGGGTGGGCCCGGGGGGTTCCGGGCCCACCCGGACCGGCGGCCCCCGCTCCCGCGCCCCCGGAACGTGCTACTTGGGGCTCTCGGTGGGCTTCATCGCGAAGATGTCCGCGGCCGGCGGCTCGGCCGCCTCCACCGGTGCGCCGAACTCGCTCAGTGTGGTGGTCGAGACCACCTTGACCTGGTCCTTCGCCTCCTTGGAACCGGCCACCCCGGCGAAGGTGAAGACCTCGACCACCTTGTGCAGCCGGCCCTCGTCGTCCAGCCAGACGTCGTAGGGGACCTCCTTGACGGTGAAGGTCTGCGCCCCCATCCGCAGGCCGTCCCCGGCCCGGCCGCCGGTGGCGTCGGCCGCCTTGGCGAGGTCCAGGGTGCCGCGGTAGTGCTTCAGGGGCACCCCGTCGACCGGTTCGGTGCCGATCAGCTCGGCCTTCTGGGCCCCGCGCAGCGCGCCGGCGGCGGCCGCCGGGTCGGTGGCCCCGCCGCTGACCAGGTTGCCGTCCGGCAGCTGGCGGACGTCCAGCTTGACCCACTTGCCCTCCGGCACCTTGGCCCCGCTGTTCTGCAGGTAGACCGTTCCGGGCAGGAGCACTTCGACGATCTTGCCGGTGGTCGCGGCGCCCGGCGGCACCTGCACCTCCAGCCGGCCGATCCGCTTCACGTAGTCGTAGCCGCCGCTGCCGGTGAAGACGGCCTTCTTCTCCGCGGACTCGGTCACCAGCTCGGTCACGGCGTGCGCGGAGCCCGCCCGGCCGGTGATGTCGGCGGCGCCGCGGACCGCGCCCAGCGGGTCGGTGGCGAGCTGGTCGGGGGCGCCGCTCGCCCGCTGGTCGGCCGGGGCGGCGGCCACGGCGTCCGCGCCGCCCGCGCCGTCCGGCGAGCAGCCGGCCAGGGCGGCCGCCCCGGCCAGGGCGACGGCGAGCAGGGCGGCCCCCGCCGCCGGACGCGCCCGCCGCCCGGTGCGGCCGGCCGTCGGGCCGGCGGTGCGCTGCTGGTCGGTCATCTTCATCCTCGCGACAACCCCTTCGGGCCCGACTGCCCCGCCGGCCACCGTCGCGGGTGGGCAGAGCTCTTGCCGGGCAAACGAGTTGGGGCGCGAGGAGTTACGCCATGTCCCGCGCGTCACAGGCGTCGCGCGGCGGCGCCCCGGCGCGTTACCGTGAACCACGTGCACAGTGAGCTGCCGGCGGTACCCGGCACCACCCCGACGCCCGAGCACTGCGTCGCGATCAGCGAACGCGGCTCCTTCTCCTTAGCGACCTGCAGTTGCGGCTGGTTCTCGCCGGCCCGGCGCTCGCGCGACCTCTCCCGGCGCGAGGCGGACGCCCACCTCGCCGACAGCGGGGCGGTCCCGGGGTAGGCCGTTCCGGGGCGGTCGTCCTGGGCGGTCGTCCTGGGCGGTCGTCCCAGGTGGTCGCCTCAGCCGGTCGTCTCAGGCGGCGAGGTCGGACTCCCGCGGCTGCTCCTCGGCGCGGACCGTTCCCCGCCTCCCGCCGCGACGCCCGCCCGGCCGACCCGGACTCCGCTCGGAGCCCCGTCCGGCGCGGATCAGCGGGGCCAGCGGCGTGCGCGCGATCGCGTGGCAGAGCGGCACGAGCACGGCCATCGCGATCGGCGCCAGCAGCAGCACCACCGCGGTGGCGAGCGCGAAGCCGCCGATCACGTCGGTCGGGTAGTGGACGCCCATGTACATCCGGCAGAAGCCCTGCAGCAGGGCCAGGCCGCCGGCGATCCAGCCGAGCCGCCGGTTGACCAGGAACAGCGCCACCGCGATGCCCATCGACATCGTGGAGTGGTCGCTGACGAAGGAATGGGTGCCGGCCTTGCCCTCGACCAGCACCTCCAGCCCGGGGTGGTCCACGAAGGGCCGGGGGCGGTCCACGATCGCCGAGATCGGCAGGTTGGCCAGCTCGGCGATGGCGACCGCCAGCGGGGCCCAGAGCAGCCCGGCCACCGCCACCGGGGCGTCCGGGCGCCGCCGGGCCCGCAGCCAGCCCACCAGGCCCAGCAGGGCCAGGCCGATCAGGATGCCGTACTCGCCGACCCAGGAGACCAGGTGGTCCAGGGCGGCCGGGGCGTGTCTGGCCAGGCCGTTGACGGCGTAGAGCAGCCCGAGGTCGGGGTTGGTCGTGTCGGCAAGCGGCGTCGACACGCCGCACCTCCTTCCGGGTCCGCTGCACCTGGTCGTTCGCACCGTGGCCCACCTGCCGCCGCCCGGTGCGGGGCGGTTGACGGTCGACCACCGGACACAACGTCATCACTGGAGTACAGCGTTCCACGGGAACACGCAGTTATGGAAACTTGACTCAGCGTCCACACCGCGCGCACACCCGGCGGGTGGGCGGGTTCAGTTCTTTGCGGGGAGTTGACCTGAACCTGCCGCTCCGACGCCGGGTGCGCCGGCGGCCACGGCGGCACCGGACCGGCCGGGCGGTACGGCCGGGGCCGGCGGCTGCCCGGCCGGGGCGGGTGGGGCCGGCGTGGGTGTCGGGGTCGGCGTCTGGGGCGGCGTCGGGGTCGGGTCGCCGGGGCGGCTCGGAGCGATCACCCCGCCTTCCTCGTTGCGGTCCGGCAGGGCCTGGGCACCGTCCGAGGTGACCCGGGTGGCGCCGATGTACTCCCGGGTGTCGATCTTGTCGTAGCGGATCACCGCGCCGGTGTGCGGAGCGTTGAGCATGTACCCGCCGCCCACGTAGATGCCGACGTGGTGGATGCTCCGCGGATCCGTCAGATCGGTCGCCCAGAACACCAGGTCACCCGGGCGCAGCTGGTCGCGCGACGGGTGCGGACCGGCGTACCACTGGTCGTTGGCCACCCGCGGCAGGAGGATGCCCACGCTCTCGAACGCGGCCCTGGTGAGCCCGGAGCAGTCGAACCGCCCGTTCTGCCACGCCTTTCCGTCGCCGCCCCACAGGTACGGGGTGCCGAGCTTGGTCTGGGCGAAGTAGATGGCACCCGCCGACTGCGCCGAGACCTCCACCGGGGCGGACGGGGTGACCGGGGCGGCGAAGCTGCGGGCCGTCGCCAGGATGTTCCGCACGTACCCCTGGGTCTCCCGGTACGGCGGCACGCCCTGGTACTTCGTCACCGCGCCCGGCCCGGCGTTGTAGGCGGCCAGCATGTTGGACTGACGGTCACCCGGGACCTTGGAGACGTCCCGGGCGAGCGCGCAGTCGAAGGTGGCCGCCGAGGCGATGGCGTCCAGCGGGTCCCAGGGGTCCCGCCGGCCGTCGTTGTTGCCGTCCGTGCCGTACGACGCCCAGGTGCCCGGCATGAACTGCGCCAGGCCCTCCGCACCCACACCGGAGCGGGCCCGCGGGTCGAAACCGCTTTCCTGGTACAACTGCGCCGCGAGCAACGGGGGGGAGAGATCGGGGCAGAGCCTGCCCCACTGTTCGATCTGCGCCTGGAAGGCCGCCGGAACGGTCCCCGGGGAGAGCCCGGCGGCATTGCCCTGCTGCTGTGGCGTCCCGCTCGCCGCATACGTCCCGAGCGTCACCAGGCCGACGAAGCCGGCGAGGACAACTCCCGCGGCAGCGGCGGCCGTACCGCCTTTCCGGAGTACCATCAGCACCATCCCGACGAATCGTCAGTCGAAGTGTCCCGGAAGGCGTTGCTCACCGCAATCATCAGAGATACAAAGAGTGAGCGCTATCCTTCGTACGGTGGACATCCTCGCGTACGTGTCCGATGCCTCACGACCAATCCGCGAGAAGTAGCCAAGTCGACATCAGATCTGGCCAAGAATAGGTACCGACCCTTCGCGCGGGCGGGGTCTGGGCCCTTGAATTTGCCTGATCGGGCGGTGAGATGGAAATGAACCAGAGCAGCGTGCAGAGCATCGCGATCGGCCACCTGGCCGAGGACCCTCCAAAGAAGCCGAATATCGACACCATCATCGGCGGGATCGCCCCGGACTGGGGCCCGTTCGCGAGCCTCGGGTCGGAGGCCCGGGTGATGGTCGAGGTCGTCATGGCCGTGGCCATCCTGGCCTGCCTGGGCCTCGCCGTCTGGGGTGCGGCCAAGCAGCGGATCGGCGCCACCGCGATGCGCGACAGCTTCGGCGCCGAACAGGGCAAGGGGCTGATCATCGCCGGGCTGACCGGCGTGTTCATCATTGGATCACTCGGCACTCTGTTCACCATTGTTTACGGCATGGCGATCTGACGAACAGGCAGATCGGACAGTCGGGACGGAAGCGGCGGTTCGGACTCTTCGGGTCCTTCGGACCGTCGTGACGTGCCGGCGGCGCCCGCGGCGCCGGCCGGCCTGTCCGATCGTTTGACCGTCCGACCGTCTGTACGTCTGTACGTCTGTCCGGGCATCCGTGAATGCTCGGAGCCCCGCCGGGAATCCATCCATCACCCCTTCCCTCCGCGCCCGCCCACGGCCGGAGGGGCCCCCGGAGCCGCCAGCCGGCTCCCCGCACCAGGAGGGCCGCCGTGTCGTTGTCCGACGACCAGCCGCACACCCGTACGCGGCTGCCGGTCGGCGAACAGCCCTCCTCCCAGCCGGGTGCCCTTCAGGCGCGGCCGCTGCGCACCCTGCTGACCGCGCTCCTCGTCGTCGCCCTGCTCGTGCTCGCGATCTCGGTGGCCAACCGGGGCAAGCCCGACCCGGGCACCGGCAACACCGGCCGCTCCGCGGACCGGGCCGCCGCCACCGCCGCCTCCAGCGGCGAACAGCCCGTCACCACCACCGCCAACGGCATCGCCTCGGGCTTCCCGCACACCGACCAGGGCGCCCAGTCCGCCGCCGCCAACTACGCGGTGGCCATCGGCTCCGCCGACATGTTCCGCACCGACACCCGCCACACCATCATCACCACCATCGCCGACCCCGCCACCGCCCCGAACCTTCAGTCCCGCTTGGACCAGGGGTTCGGCGGCGACACGGTGGCCCGCTACGGCCTGGATGCCCAGGGCCGGGCGCCCAAGGGCCTCACCTTCGTCAGCCGCACCATTCCGGTGGGTACCAAGTCGGTCGGCTACACCGATGCGGAGACCAAGGCCGAGGTCTGGTGCACCGGCCTGACCGGCCTCGCCGGCGAGCGCTCCATGCTGCCGGTGGTGACGAGCTGGTTCACGCTCACCCTCTCCCTGCGCTGGACGGGCGGCGACTGGAAGCTCACGGACTACACGAGCCGGCAGGGGCCCGCCCCCATGCCGGGAGATGAACAGGCCGCCACCGCCGAGGAGATCACCGGCGCCGTCCAGCAGTTCGGGGGTTTCCGCTATGCCCGTTGAGATGACCGTCGCCCCGCCGACGGCCCGTCGCGGTCCACGCTGCGGCACTGGGGCCGGGGGCGCCCCGCGGACCGCCGTCCGCCGCGCCGGGACGCTGGCGGGCGCGTTGGCGACCCTCCAGCTCGGCGCGCTCCTCGCGGCCCAGCGGGTGTTCGCCGAGCCGTCCCCGACGGGCTCGCCGACTGGCACCCCGAGCGGCAGTCCGAGTGCCACCCCCAATGCGAACTGTCCGGATCTCCCCATTTCCGGGAACGGCATCCTCTGCGTGGACAAACCAGGCGGTGGGGCTTCGCTGCCCGGGAGTGGGACGGTGGGGTCGGTGACGGATCCGTTGGGGTCGTTGGCGAAGGGGTGTGCGCAGGCGGCGGCGTGGGTGGTGCGGAAGCTGTCGGGGTCGATCGACGGGACGACGGAGGTGGACTTCACCAATGCGTCGTTCCTGCAGCAGTACGCGGTGGTGTTCGCCGCGTCGACGATCATCACGCTGGTGCTCTGGCTGCTCGCGGTGACCAAGCGGGCGGTGCGCGGGGCGCCGTTGGCGACGGCGATCTCGGAGGCGATCGGGTTCCTGTGGCTGACGGTGGTCGCGTCGGCGTTCACGCCGTTGATCCTGTACACGGTGGTGAGCGCGACCGACGGGCTGACCAAGGCGATCGCGGTGGGGACGAAGTCGGACACCGGGACGTACCTGGGTGGGTTCGCGGACACCCTGGAGAAGGGTGACATCGGCGGCGGGCCGCTGATCCTGATCATCACCTCGCTGGTGGCGGTACTGGCGGCGGCGGTGCTCTGGATCGAGCTGCTGATCCGGGCCGCGATGCTGTACGTGGGCGCGCTGCTGGGGACGGCGGTGTACGCGGGGCTGGTGGACAAGCAGTTGTGGAAGCACGTGCGTCGCTGGGCGGGGGTGATGGTGGCGGTGGACCTGGCGAAGCCGATCATCGTGATCATCCTCGGGCTGGCCGGGGCGGTGTCGGCCGGGGCGGGCGCGAGCGACGACTTCGCGCGGGTGCTGTCGGGGTTGGCGATCCTGTTCCTGTCGATCTTCGCGAGTGCCTCCGTGTACCGGTTCGTGCCGGGCTTCGGGGACGAGATGATGAACATGCGCCGGGCCCGGGCGAGTGCGGTGTCGGCCGGATCGGCGATGATCAACGGGACCGCGAACTTCATGCGACAGGGCATCAGCACGCACGGCGACCGCGGCCCGCAGGCGGGTGGCGGCGGGGGCGGCTCGGGCGCGGGCGGCGGTTCGGTCGCCCCGGGCATCGCGGCCCACGCGGCGCGCACGCCCGCGCCGCCGGCGCAGGCCGGGCCGCCGGCCCAGTCCTCGGGTGCGGTCCGCGACAGCAATCCAGCGAAGGGAGGGTGACGGGTAAGTGAGCAGCGAACCACTCGGCCAGTACGGCGCCCAGTACGCCCAGCCGTACGTGCACCAGCGCCGTACCTACCTGATCGGCAAGGCCCGCCCGAACGCGCCGATCGGCCGGAACCGGGAGTCCGGGGAGATCGTGCTGATCATCTTCGGGGCCTTCCTCGGCATGGTCTGGGGCCTGATGATGCCGATCCTGCCGTTGCGCATCGCCGGCCTGGTCGGCCTGCCCGCGCTGGCGATCGCGGCGGTGTACGTGCCGTACCGGCGCCGGACGTACTACAAGTGGGTGGAGATCAACCGCACCTACCGCCGGACGGTCCGCAGCGGCCGGGCGGTGTGGAAGTCGGACGCGATGGACGCCGGGACGCGGCTGGACGGCCGTGAGGTGGAGATCGGGCCGCCGCCCGGGGTGGGGCGGCTGCGCTGGCTGTCGGCGCCGTTCGGGCCGGACGAGGTCGGGGTGCTGATGCACCTGGAGCGGCGCACGGTGACGGCGGCGATCGAGATCGAGGGTCCGGGTGTCGGGCTGCGCGACTCGGAGGACCAGGAGGCGCTGGTCGACCGGTTCGGGACGCTGCTGAAGCACGTCGCGAACGGGGACGGCTTCGTGACCCGGCTGCAGATCCTGGCCCGCACCCTGCCGGCCGACCCGGACGCGCACGCCAAGGACGTGGAGCGGCGCGGCGATCCGGGCGCGCCGCGCTGGCTGATGGACTCGTACGACCAGCTGCAGTCGATGGTGTCGACCTCGTCGGAGCAGCACCGGGCGTACCTGGTGGCGTGCATGCACTACACCCGGGACCTCGCGGCCGAGGCGCACGCGATGGGTCGTACCGCGACCGGGCGGCGGGCCCGGGACGACGAGGGGCTGGCCGCGGTGATGGCCCGCGAGCTGACCGACATCTGCGCGCGGCTGGCGGAGGCGGACATCCGGGTGCGGCAGCCGCTGGGCCAGGCCCGGCTCTCCTCGCTGCTGCACTCGATGTACGACCCGGACCACCCGATCGACCACATCCAGGCGATGTCCAAGCGGAATGCCTGGCCGGCCGAGCTGGACGCGACCCACCCGCAGTACCTGGAGGCGAAGACCCGCGAGTCGGCGACCCGGGAGCCGTGGTGCCACGCCACCGCGTGGATCAAGGAGTGGCCGCTGACCCCGGTCGGCGTCAACTTCCTGGCGCCGCTGCTGGTGCACACCCCGGACGTGATCCGGACGGTGGCGGTGACGATGGACCTGGAGCCCACCGACGTCGCGATCGAGCGGATGCTCACCGAGAAGACCAACGACGAGGCGGAGGCCAGCCGGGCCGCCAAGATGAACCGGACGATCGACCCGCGCGACCTGGCCCACACCGGCCGGGTGGACCAGCGCGGTGACGACCTGGCGTCCGGCGCGGCCGGCGTCAACCTGGTCGGCTACATCACGGTCTCCTCGCGCAACCCCGACGCGCTGGCCCGGGACAAGCGGACGATCCGGGCGTCGGCGGGCAAGAGCTACCTGAAGCTGGAGTGGTGCGACCGCGAGCACCACCGCGCGTTCGTCAACACCCTGCCGTTCGCCACCGGTATCCGCCGCTGAGCGGGCACCGGCCGAGCGACTGATCTGGAGGCCCCCGTATGGCGATCGGCAACCTCACCGACGCGTTCACCAGCCTGATGTTCGGCAAGGTGGAGACCACCCGGCTGCCGGTGCGCACCTCCACCGGCCAGGCGCAGGCGGTCTACCTGCCGACCGCCGCGCCGGGACTGGGCGACTCCGGGGTGATCATCGGACGGGAGGTGTACAGCGGGAAGGGGTACGTCTACGACCCGTTCCAGCTGTACGGCCAGCAGCTGCCGGCCCCGCACTGGCTGGTGCTGGGGGAGTCCGGCAACGGCAAGTCGGCGCTGGAGAAGACCTACGTGCTGCGCCAACTGCGGTTCCGGGACCGGCAGGTGGTGGTGCTGGACGCGCAGGGCGAGGACGGGGTCGGCGAGTGGAACCTGATCGCCAACGCGCTGGGCATAAAGTCGATCCGGCTGGACCCGATGGCGGCCCGGGACGGCGGGGTGAAGCTGAACCCGCTGGACCCGGCGATCACCCAGACGGGGCAGCTGTCGCTGCTGCGCACCATCATCGAGGTGGCGATGGGGCGCGGGCTGGAGGAGCGGGCGGGCTTCGCTCTGAAGGCCGCGCACGCGCACGTGGTGGCGACGGTCCGGGACCGGCAGCCGGTGCTGAACGACATCATCGACACCCTGCGCAACCCCGAGCTGTCCTCGGTGGAGTCGCTGGGCGTGGCAGTGAAGGACGTGCAGTCCTGGGGCCTGGACGTCGCGCTGGTGCTGGACCGGCTGGTCGACGGCGACCTGCGGGGCATGTTCGACGGGTCGACCACCGAC
Organism: Kitasatospora sp. NPDC057595; assembly: GCF_042800875.1. NCBI lineage: Bacteria > Bacillati > Actinomycetota > Actinomycetes > Kitasatosporales > Streptomycetaceae > Kitasatospora > Kitasatospora sp. NPDC057595. The sequence continues at coordinate 22,067 of NZ_JBHVGL010000002.1, forward strand.
GGCATCGACCTGGACGCGCCGCTGATCGTCTTCGACCTCTCGCACATCGACCGCAACTCGATCGCCATGCCGATCCTGATGGCGATCGTCGGGGTCTGGCTGGAGCACACCTGGATCAGGCCGGACCGCAAGAAGCGGATCTTCCTGGTCGAGGAGGCCTGGCACATCATCAACAGCCCCTTCGTGGCACAGCTGTTCCAGCGGCTGCTGAAGTTCGGCCGCCGGCTGGGCCTGTCCTTCGTCGCCGTGGTGCACCACCTGTCGGACGTGGTGGACGGGGCGGCGGCCAAGGAGGCCTCGGCGATCCTCAAGATGGCCTCCACCCGGACCATCTACATGCAGAAGGCCGAGGAGGCGCGCGCCACCGGGCGGGTGCTCGGCCTACCCCGCTGGGCGGTGGAGATCATCCCCACGCTCTCGCCGGGCATCGCGGTCTGGGACGTCAACGGCAACGTCCAGGTGGTGAAGCACATCATCACCGAGGCGGAACGCCCGCTGGTCTACACCGACCGCGCGATGACCGAGGACGCGGTGGCCGAACGGGTCCGGGCCGAGCGGCAGTTGGCGGCCGAGCCCGGCGTCTGAGGCCCGGCCCGGCGGAGAAAGTCCGACGACGATTCGTCAGTAGGTAACCCTGTCGTTACGTCCGGGGGCCTGACAGCTACGCGCGTTGACTCTAGGCTGCACTCGCGCAACGACACTCGTCTCGCGCGCCCGGGCCTGTCCACAGCTGGGCGCTCTCACAGGTGCAGGGGACCCCCTACATGCTCTCCGTCAGAACTCGACGGTCGGCGCTGGCCGTCGTCGCCGCGGCCGGCCTCGTCGGCACGGTGGCCATGCCGTCCGCGGCCCAGGCCGCGACCGCCAAGCCCAAGACCGTCAACCTCCAGTTGCTGGCCATCAACGACCTGCACGGCAACCTGGAGCCCCCGGCCGGTTCGTCCGGGACCATCCGCGAGATCGACCCGGCCACCGGCCAGCCGGTCAGCACCCCGGCCGGCGGCGTCGAGTACCTCGCCACCGCGCTGCGCCAGGCCCGCATCCCCGCCGACGACTCGATCACCGTCGCCGCCGGCGACCTGGTCGGCGCCTCGCCGCTGACCTCGGCGCTCTTCCACGACGAGCCCACCATCGAGGCGCTGGACAAGCTCGGCCTGGACGTCTCCTCGGTCGGCAACCACGAGTTCGACGAGGGCTCCGCCGAGCTGCTGCGCCTGCAGAACGGCGGCTGCCACCCGACCGACGGCTGCTACGAGGAGGGGCGCAAGTTCGCGGGCGCCAACTTCAACTACCTGTCGGCCAACGTCACCAGCGAGAAGACCGGCAAGCCGGTGCTGGCCCCGTACTGGGTGACCAAGTCCCAGGGTGTCAAGATCGGCTTCATCGGCGTCACCCTGGAGGGCACGCCGAACATCGTCACCGCCGAGGGCGTCAAGGGCCTGAAGTTCGCGGGCGAGGTCGACACGATCAACAAGTACGCCGCCGAGCTGAAGGCCAAGGGCGTCAACTCGATCGTCGCGCTGATCCACGAGGGCGGCCTGCCGGCCAGCAGCACCTACAACTACGACTGCGGCGCGGCCGGCCAGGGCATCTCCGGCCCGATCGTCGACATCGCCAAGAAGATCGACCCGGCGGTCGGCGCCATCGTCACCGGCCACACCCACAACGCGTACGCCTGCACCATCCCGGACCCGCAGGGCGTGCCGCGCTCGGTGACCAGCGCCGCCTCCTTCGGCCGGCTGTACACCGAGATCGACCTGAAGCTCGACAAGGCCAGCGGCACCATCGTGCGCCCGTCGGTCAAGGCCGAGAACCACATCGTGCGCCGCACGGTCGAGAAGGCCCCCGACCTGACCCAGCTGATCGACCACTACTCGAAGCTGGCCGCGCCGATCGCCAACCGCCCGATCGGCTACATCGCCTCGGACATCAACGGCCGTGGCAACAGCGACCTGGAGAAGCCGCTCGGCGACGTCATCGCCGACGCCCAGCAGGTCGGCCTCGCGCCCGCCGACAAGGGCGGCGCGCAGGTCGCCTTCATGAACCCCGGCGGCATCCGCGCCGACCTCGTCTACAAGGCGAGCGGCGCCGAGGGCGACGGCGTGGTGACCTACGGCGAGGCGTTCACCGTCCAGCCGTTCACCAACATGATGCAGGTCAAGACGCTGACCGGGGCCCAGCTGATCCAGCTGTTGCAGCAGCAGGTCAGCGGCTCCAACGAGGCCTCGCCGAAGATCCTCCAGCCGTCCAAGTCGCTCAGCTACACGCTGGACATGCGCAACAAGGGTGCGGACCGGATCGTCGTCGACTCGATCCGCCTCAACGGCGCGCCGGTCGACCCGGCCGCCAAGTACCGGGTCGCGGCCAATGAGTTCCTGGCCGGCGGCGGCGACGGCTTCCCGGCCTTCGCGGCCGGTACCGACAAGCTCGTCGGTGCCTCCGACCTGGACGTCTTCGCCGCCTACCTGGGCGCCAACAGCTCGGCCGCCGCGCCGCTGAAGGCCCCGGCGCAGGACCGGATCAAGATCATCACCGCGGGCAGCACCACCGGCTGAGCCGAGGGTCGCCGGCCGTGAGCCGACCAGGGGCGGGGCGCTGTCGGGGCGTCCCGCCCCTTTCGGCTATGCGGGGGCGGGGCCGCCGGGCAGGCGGACGGTGGCGAGGGTGCCCGGGCCGCCGTCCCGGGCCGGGCCGAGCGACACCTCGCCGCCGGCCTCCCGGACGCTCTGCGCCACGATCGACAGCCCGAGGCCCGAGCCCGGGAGCTGGCGCGAGGAGGGGGAGCGCCAGAAGCGGTCGAAGACGTACGGGAGCTCGTCCGGGGGGATGCCGGGACCGTGGTCGCGGACGGTCAGCACGCCCGCGTCGAGCCGGACCTCGACGGTGCCGCCGGGCGGGCTGTACTTCACCGCGTTGTCCAGCAGGTTGATCACCGCGCGCTCCAGGGCGGCCGCGTCGGCGTGCACGTACCAGGGCGCGGTGGCCGTCTCGAAGACCAGCCCCGGACCGCGCAGCTTGGCGCGCTCCACGGCCCGTTCGGCGAGCTCGTGCAGGGCGACCACGGCGAGCGTGCGGACCGGTTTGGGGGAGTCCGGGCGGGACAGCTGGAGCAGGTCGCCGATCAGGACGGTGAGCTCCTGCATCTGGGCCTTCATGTTGCCGAGCAGCTTGGTGCGGGTGGCGGGCGGGAGCGGACGGCCGGTGTCGTCGCTGCGGATCAGCAGGTCGACGTTGGTGCGCAGGGAGGTGAGCGGGGTGCGCAGCTCGTGCCCGGCGTCGGCGATCAGGCGGGTCTGCCGCTCGCGGGAGTTGGCGAGGGCGGTGCTCATGGAGTTGAAGGACGTGGAGAGCCGGGCGATCTCGTCCTCGCCCTGCACGGGGATGGTGGTGCCGACCTCCTCGGTGCGGGCGATGTGCTCGACGGCGTCGGTCAGTTGGTCGACGGGCTTGAGCGCGGAGCGGGCGACGAGCCGGCCGGCGACACCGGCGAGGATGATGCCGCCGAGGGCGACGCCGCCGAGGATGAAGGCGAGCTGGTTCAGGGACTCCTCGACGCCCTTGGTCGGGGTGGCGACCATGACCAGCGTGGGCTGGCCGGTGAAGGCCAGCGGACTCCAGCCGATGCGGATCATGGCGGGTTTGCCGTCGGTGTAGTGCCCGTTGCGGATGAGGAACTCGTTGGGCTTGAGGTTCAGCGCCCGGAGATCGCCGGGTTCGGTGACCATGGCCTTGGTGGCCAACTGGGGCAGGCAGACGATCGGGGTCTGGTCGACGATGACGACGTACTGGGTGTCACGGGGGGCCGCGACGGCATTGGGCGGCAGTTGAGGAGAGGCCGGGACGTTCTTCAGGGCCCCCTGCGGGGTGGTGGCGCAGGCATCCAGGTTGAGGCGGGGCGGCGGACCCTGCACGCTCTCCAGGTCGCTGCGCACCACCCCGTACATCCGCTCCTCCACGATGAACCAGCACGCCAGCGCCGATAGCGCGATCGCCACCGCCACCGCCGCCGCCGTGAGGAAGGTGAGGCGGGTGCGCAGCGAGCGGGCGCGGTACCAGGTGGTGACGCGGCCGCGGCGCGGGATGCGGGGCGGGGCGAGCGGGGGCGGCGGGACGGTGGGGCTCACGCGGTGGTGCCGGCGGCGGGGCGGAGCGCGTAGCCGACTCCGCGGACGGTCTGGATGAGCCGGGGCAGGCCGCCCTGCTCGGTCTTGCGGCGCAGGTACATCACGTACACGTCCAGCGAGTTGGACGAGGGCTCGAAGTCGAAGCCCCAGACCGCCTTGAGGATCTGCTCGCGGGTGAGCACCTGGCGGGGGTGGGCGAGGAACATCTCCAGCAGCATGAACTCGGTGCGGGTCAGTTCGACCGGGCGGCCGGCCCGGGTGACCTCGCGGGTGGCGGTGTTCATCCGCAGGTCCGCGAAGGCGAGGACGTCGGTCTCCTCCTCGACGGCGGCCGCCCGGGCGGCGGCCTCGGTGGCGAGCGCGTTGCGCCGCAGCAGGGCGCGCACCCGGGCGAGCAGCTCGTCGAGTTCGAAGGGCTTGGCGAGGTAGTCGTCGGCGCCGACGTCGAGGCCGGTGACCCGGTCGCCGACGGCGTCCCGGGCGGTGAGCATCAGCACCGGGACGGTGTCGCCGCGCGAGCGCATCCGGCGGACGGCGGTGAGGCCGTCCATCCTGGGCATCATGATGTCGAGCAGGACGAGGTCCGGCCGTTCGCGTTCGACGGACTCCAGTGCCTCGTAGCCGTCGGTGGCGGTGGCGACCTCGTAGCCCTCGAAGGCGAGGCTGCTCTCCAGGGCGTCCCGGAGCGCGGGTTCGTCGTCGACCACGAGGAGCCGGGCGCTGGTCTGGTGCCCGGGCTCGGCGGGGGTGCGGTCGTCGGCGGACGGGGTCATCGGCGGTTGCCCTTTCTGGTGGCGGGAGGGCCTGCTCGGGTCAATTGTCGGACGTGCTCAGATGTTCTGGCCGGACTGCAGCTTCGGCAGCACCTGCTTGATGTCGTCGATCGGGATGGCGAAGCCGAGGCCGACGCTGCCGGCTCCGCTGCCGCCGGCCGTGGCGCTGGACCCGCTCGGCGAGTACATGGCCGAGTTGACGGCGATGACCTGCCCGCCCGCGTTGATGAGCGGGCCGCCGGAGTTGCCGGGGTTGAGCGCGGCGTCGGTCTGGAAGGCCTGGTAGGTGGCGGTCTCGCCGCCGCTCTGCGGGGCGGTGCCGCGCAGTCCGGGCAGGTTGGGGAGGCCGAAGCCGCCGTTGCCGCCGGTGGTGCCCTCGTCGAGCTGGACGGTGACCTCGCGGTGCTCGGCGCTGATGATGCCGGAGGTGACGGTGCCGGTGAGGCCCTCGGGGTTGCCGATGGCGACGACGGGGTCGCCGACCGCGACGGCGGAGGAGTCGCCGAGGACGGCGGGGGTGAGCTTCTTGGCGCCGTTGGCGGTGATCACGGCGGCGTCCAGGCCCTTGTCGGTGCCGGTGAGCGTGGCCCGGGCGGTGGAGCCGTCGTGGAAGGTGACGGTGATCTGGCCGCCGCCGGCCGCGCCGGAGACCACGTGGTAGTTGGTGAGGATCTGCCCGTTCGCCGTGAGCACCACGCCGGTGCCGGTGGCGGTGCCGTTCGCGGTCTTCACGGTGATCTGGACGACGCTGGGGGAGACGGCGGCCGCGACGGCGGCGACGTCGGCGCTGCCGTCGGAGCGGGCGGCGACGGGGCTGGCGATGGTGCCGGTGCGGGCGGTGGAGTCGTGGTCCCGGGCGGCGACGAGGCCGCCGGTGACCCCGCCGAGGACGGCGGCGATCGCGGCGACGGCGGTGACCAGGGCGAGCCGGCCGCGCAGCAGGCCGCGCCGGGCGCGGTGGCCGGGGCCGCCGGGGGTGGGCGCCGTGCCCGCCTCGGGCGGGAACGGCGGGGCCGGGGGAGGGGGCGGGGTGCCGGCGGCGGGGTGGGCGGCGGTGCCGAACCCGGTGCCGTCGTACCCGGTGCCGTCGTACCCGGGGTGGTCCTGCGCGGTGCGGTCCTGCGTGGTGCTGTCGAGGACGGTGCCCGGGATGATCCGGGGCTGCGGGTACCCGTACGGGCCGTCGTACTGCTCGCCGTCGGTGCGGGGCTGCCACTGCTGGTGATCGCTCATGGCGACCAACGTCCGCCCGGGGGATGAGAATCCGATGAGAGTCCGCTCAGAACGCCCCGAGAAGCCCGTTGACTTCTCATAAAGCCTGGTCAGGCTAGGAGTCGGCGCCGTCCGGCGAGCAGCCGCAGGAACGCCGTACGACCAGGCGCGACGGGAAGGTGCGGACCCGTTCGGTGTCCGAGCCGGGCACCATCAGCGAGTCGTCCAGCACCAGGTCCACCGCCGCCCGGGCCATCGCGTCGCGGTCGGAGGCGACGGTGGTCAGCGGCGGGTCGGCGAGCGCGGCCTCCGGCACGTCGTCGAACCCGGCCACCGCGAGGTCCTCCGGCACCCGCAGGCCCAGCTCGCGGGCGGCCCGCAGCACGCCGATGGCCTGGTCGTCGGTGGAGCAGAAGATCGCCGGCGGGCGGTTCTCGGAGCGCAGCAGGTCGAGCGCGACGTCGAAGGCGCCGTACCGGTGGAACGGCGCGTCGATCAGGTGCGGCTCGGTGGGCAGGCCGTGGGCGTCCATCGCGCGCTGCCAGCCCTCGACGTGGTCGATGACCGGGTCGCCGGGCGCGGGGGACTCCACCGGGCCGCCGAAGCAGGCCACGTACGGGTGCCCGTGCACCTCCAGCAGGTGGCGGACGACCGTCTCGGCGCCGGCCACGTCGTCGGTGACCACGGCGACGTCGTCGATCGCCTCGGGGCGGCGGTGCAGCAGCACCACCTTGGCGCCCTCCATGGCGGCGAACTCCTCGGCGGCCCGCTGCGAGGGGCCCTGGCTGACCAGGATCAGGCCGGAGACCCGCATGCCGAGGAAGGCGCGGACGTAGTGGACCTCGCGGTCGTCGACGTAGTCGGAGTTGCCGATCAGCACGAGCTTGCCGCGTTCGGAGGCGGCCCGTTCGACGGCGTGCGCCATCTCGGCGAAGAACGGCTGGCGGGCGTCCGGGACGACCATGCCGATCAGGTTGGTGCGGCGGGAGGCCATCGCCTGCGCGACGCTGTTCGGCCGGTAGCCGAGCTGCTCGATCGCGGCGAGCACCTTCTCCCGGGTGGCGGGCGCGACCGGGCGCGGTCCGTTGTTGATCACGTAGCTGACGACCGCGGTCGAGGTACCAGCCAGTCGGGCTACGTCGTCGCGCGTCACTTTGGCCACGGGGGGGAGTCTACGCGTGTGGCATGTGGCCGGGCAGTGGGGGACCCGCGTCGGGCGGGCGTGGCGCGCGGAGCGCCCCGGACGGGTCGGGACGAACCAGGACAGGCCGGGCGGGACGGCGCGGGGCGGCCCCGTCCGGCCGGCCGGTCAGGCCTCCAGGGCGGCCGGGGAGCGCCGGGCCGGCGGATCGTTCCGCTCGGCCCGCTCCCCCTTGTCCCCCTTGTCGGGGACGACGAAGCGGTAGCCGACGTTGCGCACGGTGCCGATCAGGCCCTCGTGCTCGACGCCGAGCTTGGCGCGCAGCCGCCGGACGTGCACGTCGACCGTCCGGGTGCCGCCGAAGTAGTCGTAGCCCCAGACCTCCTGCAGCAGCTGCGCCCGGGTGAAGACCCGGCCGGGGTGCTGGGCGAGGTACTTGAGCAGCTCGAACTCCTTGAAGGTGAGGTCGAGCACCCGGCCCTTGATCCTGGCCGAGTAGGTGGCCTCGTCGACCGAGAGGTCGCCGTTGCGGATCTCCATCGGGCTGTCGTCGGTGGACACCTGGAGCCGGCCGAGGGCGAGCCGCAGCCGGGCCTCGACCTCGGCGGGGCCGGCGGTGTCGAGCAGGACGTCGTCGATGCCCCATTCGGCGGTGACGGCGGCCAGGCCGCCCTCGGTGACCACCAGGATCAGCGGGCAGCCGATGCCGGTGGAGCGCAGCAGCTGGCAGAGGCTGCGGATCTGCGGCAGGTCACGCCTGCCGTCCACCAGGATGACGTCGGCGCTGGGCGTGTCGACCAGGGCGGCGCCCTCGGCGGGGGCCACCCGGACGTTGTGCAGCAGCAGGCCGAGCGCGGGCAGGACCTCCGCGGAGGGCTGCAGCGCGTTGGTGAGGAGGAGCAGAGAACTCATACCCGGTAGTCCCCTTTCCGGGTCGTCGCGGTCGCGGTCCGGCCGCCGCCACGGCCGGATGGCGCAGGTGCTGATGAGGGGGAGGAGACGGAGGCCAGGGGGGACGCGGGGGATCCGGCGGCGCGCGCGGCCGGACGGCGTACGCCCAGGGGGTCCTGTGATCCCCGGTGCACCGTTTCTGCCCTGCTCATCCGCGAACCTTCCGGTCCTGGCCCGTCCCGGGCGGCGGCCCGGAGCCGGGGTTGTCCGACGCCCCGGCCTCGTCCCGGCACCTCGTTGTGCCGTGTGTGGCGGGGCGGTCCCTGCGGCACGCCGGGGGTGGGCCGACGATTCGCACGGACGTCCGTACTGGCGTCCTGAAAGCACAAAAGGATCCGGGGGCGACTCTGCCCGGATCCCTCACGGATCGAGGATAGCCGACCGGCCCACCGCGCCGGGAGGGCTCGAATCCGGCGGTTCGGCCTTTTCGGGCGCGCCCCGGGTGAGCCCGGCCACAGCTTCGCGACGGCGCCGCCGGGCGCCGGGCCAGGGCGATTGCCGCTCGCGCGGGCGAACACGACATCATGGGGGACACATCGGCGGCACCGCGCGCGTACACCTTTCGGGCGAGGCGCGGGCGCCCCGGTGGTGGACCCGGCCGGGACACCCGGGCCCGGGCGAGGACGACGAGAAGGGGTTGCCATGGGCGCGACCACCGGGCACGACCCGGCGGCCGCCGTTCGGGTGAGCGGGACGATCCGCTACTGGGCGGCGGCGAAGTCGGAGGCCGGGCTGGCCGAGGAGCCGTACCTGGCGGCGACCCTGGCCGAGGCGCTGGCGCGGGCCGAGGAGCGGCACGCGGACCGGCCGAAGCTGGTCCGGCTGTTCGGTCACTGCTCCTACCTGGTGGACGGCTCGCCGGTGGGCGGCCGTGACCGCGCGACCGTGGCGCTCACCGAGGGCGGGACGATCGAGGTCCTCCCCCCGTTCGCGGGCGGGTGAGCGGCGTGACCGGAACGAACGGAACCCCCGAGGGGCAGCCCCAGCAGGCCCAGCCCCAGCAGCCGCAGCCGCCGTACCAGCCGCAGTACCCGTACGGGCAGCCGCAGCCGCAGCCGCAACCGCCGTACCAGCCGCAGCAGCCGCCGCAGGGCTACCAGCCCGGGCAGCCGCCGTATCCGTACGCCCCGCAGCAGGCGTACGCGCCGGATCCCTATGCGCAGCAGGGGCACGCGGCGCAGCCGTACGCCCCCGGCGCGGGACAGGCGCCGTACGGCGGGCAGGTGTACGGGCAGCCGCCGTACGGAGCCGGTCCGGGTATGGACGACGCCGCGACGGCGCTGCTGCCGCCGGTGCCGCCGCTGGAGGACGCCGCGGCGACCACGTTGCTGCCGCCGGTGCCGCCGCTGGACGACGCTCCCACCGCGCTGCTCCCGCCCGTGTCGGCGGCGGGCCCGATGCCGTCGGCCCCGGCCCCGGCCCCGGCGCAGGCTCCGGATTCGGTCCAGGGGCCGGCGCGGCCCTACACCGAGCCGCGGCGCGGCCGGTCGCACCGTCGGGCGGAGCCCCCGGCGCCCGCGCCGTCGCCCGCACTCACGCAGGCGCAGGCCCCGGCCCAGGCCTACCCGCCGGTCCAGTCCCCGGACCACGGACAGGGTCTGGACCAGCCGACCATGACGCTCAAGCGCCCGGAGCCCCCGGCCCCCGTGCTGACCGACCCGGCCGCGGCCCGCGCCGCGCGGGCCGCCCGGGCGGCGCAGAACGCCCACGCCGCGCCCGCCGGTCCGGCCGCGCCGTTCCCCGGCCCGGCGCCGTCCCTGGGCACGCCTCCGTTCCCGCCCGCGACCCCCGTGGCCCCCGTAGCCCAGCCGTCCCCGGTCCAGGCGGCGGCTCCGGCCGCGCCCGCGCGGACCGGTTCGCCGATCCACGACCCGGGCCTCCAGCCGGCCCTGATCACCGCCGGCGCCGCCGCCCTGCTGGCCGGCGGCGCGGCGCTCGGCCAGGTGCCGCTCGCCCTGGTGCTCGTCCTGCTCCAGGGCCTGACGGCGGCCGGCTGGTTCCGGCTGAACGGCATGTGGCCGGCCCGCCAGGGCATCGCGCTGGCCGCGCTGTCCGGCGTGGTGGCCGACGTCTCGGTGCTGCTGGCCGACGCGGACGGCGGCACGGCCGCGGTGGTGGGCACGCTCGGCGGGTTCTTCCTGCTGGTCCTGGTACTGCAGACGTTCCGGCCGGCCGATCCGAAGGAGCGGTTCTACGCGCTCACCGTGCTCGGCTCCGCCACCGTGGTGACGGTGCTCTGCACCGCGCTGCTGCTGGCGGACTGGGTGCCGGCGGCGGTCGGCGCGGTCGCGCTGGCGACCCTGCTGGCGGCCGCGCCGCTGCCCGGACCGCGCTGGCTGGGCCCGCTGCTGGGCCTGGCCGCGGCGGTCGGTCTGGGCTTCGCGGTCGGCGCACCGCCGTTCCTGGGTGTGGCGGCCGGTCTCGGCGCGCTGATCGGACGCCGGGTGGCCGCGTACGACTTCCCGTCCAGGTTCGTGCACATGACGGCGGGCGTGGCCCTGCCGCTGGCGGTGTCCGCACCGCTGGTCTGGATCGCCACCGCGCTGCTCGGCTGACCGCCGCGACGTCCCGTCCCGGAACCATGCTCCGGGGCGGGACGTCGTACGGTCGTGCGGGAACGGCCCGATCCGCACGGCCGGCCACGATGAGAACCACGAACCACGAACCACGAACCACGGCGACGAACGACAGCGACGGACGACAGCGACCGGCGACGACGGGGGAGAGCGATGCGCGGCTGGCTGAAGGCGACGATCGGCATGGTGGTGCTCTCCGGCGTGCTGGTGGGCGCCGACCGGATCGCCGTCGGCGTCGCCGAGGACGAGGCGGCCGACCAGATCCTGAAGAGCGGCCGGATGAGCCAGAAGCCGGACGTCTCGATCGAGGGCTTCCCGTTCCTCACCCAGGTCGTCGCGAAGAAGCTGGACGACGTGCGGATTTCCTCGGACGCGCTGACCGTCGGCGAGGGCAAGGACAAGGTGTCCCTGCACGCGTTCCGGGCCGAGCTCTCCGGCGTCGAGGTGAGCGGCAACATGAGCAGCGCCACCGTGGACAGCGGGGCCGGCTCCGCGCTGATCACCTACGCGGACCTGTCCGGTCTGCTGCCGCCGGCCTCGGAGCTGGTGCCGAACGCGGGCCGGCTCTCCCTGGGCGGCGGCACCCGGCTGAGCCTTTCCTACGGCGGTCCGGGCAAGATCAAGGCCTCGCTGGGGCCGTTCCCGATCGGCGACGCCGCGGTGCACAGCAAGGGCGACACCGTGACGGTGGACGGGTTCAAGCTGAGTTCGATGGCCTCGCTGCTGGCCGGGGTGTCCGACCAGTCCCTCGCCCCGATCAGCTTCACCCTCTCCACGCTGCCCGCCGGGCTGAACCTGTCCTCGGTCACGCCGCAGGAGGACGGCCTCCGGCTGGGCTTCGAGGGCAAGGGCATCAAGCTCATCGGCTGACCCGAACACCTCCCCACCAACCGTTCCGTCGTTCCGCTCCGCGAGACGCGCTGTCCAGCGCCGGCCGCGGAGCGGTGCCGTTCCCGCCTTCCGGCCCCCCTCAGAGCGCCCACGGCCCGCGCCCCGGCCGGTTCCCGACGCCCATGAAATGGTCAAATCCCGAGATGTGAGCCATCCGGTCTCATCATCCGATACGCTGGTGACAGCGGGCGCCGGGTGTCCCTAGCATCGTTCGCATGAAGCGACAGACGGACCTCACCAAGCGGCGGGCGGTAGACCTGTGCCGCGTGGCCGCCTGTCTGTGTCGAATGCGTTAACTCGGCGTCCAGGCAGGGCAGTTGCCCCCGCCGCCGATTTCTTCCGGTGATCGCAGCCGGCCCTTTTGGCCGGGCGTCCCCGCCGTACTCCGCCACGCACCGCCCGGTCGCGCCGCACACCGGCTCCCGTCCCATCATTCGGACAGGAATTCGGACCGATGGCCGACGGGCGACCCGCACCACCGCTGAGCAGCAGCACCCCGAAGCAGCGAGCACCTTCCGCCAACCGCCCCCGGATGGAGAACATCACCATGAGCCGCAGCGACGTCCTGGTCGACGCCGACTGGGTCCAGGCCCACCTGGACGACCCGAAGGTCGTGATCGTCGAGGTCGACGAGGACACCTCCGCGTACGACAAGAACCACATCCGCAACGCGGTCCGGATCGACTGGAAGGACGACCTCCAGGACCCGGTCCGCCGCGACTTCATCGACCAGGCCGGCTTCGAGGCGCTGCTCAGCGCCAAGGGCATCGCCAACGACGACACCGTCGTCCTCTACGGCGGCAACAACAACTGGTTCGCCTCCTACGCCTACTGGTACTTCAAGCTGTACGGCCACGGTGACGTCCGCCTGCTCGACGGCGGCCGCAAGAAGTGGGAGCTGGACTCCCGCGACCTGGTCGCCGAGGTGCCGCAGCGCGCCGCGACCGAGTACACGGCGCAGGCCGCCGACTCCTCGATCCGCGCCTTCCGCGACGACGTGATCGCCGCCATCGGCAACCTCAACCTGGTCGACGTCCGCTCGCCCGACGAGTTCTCCGGCAAGCTGCTCGCCCCGGCCCACCTCCCGCAGGAGCAGTCGCAGCGCCCGGGCCACGTGCCGACCGCGCGCAACATCCCGTGGGCCAAGAACGCCAACGACGACGGCACCTTCAAGAGCGACGACGAGCTCAAGGCCCTGTACGAGGCCGAGGGCGTCGACCTGGCGACGGACACCATCGCCTACTGCCGCATCGGCGAGCGCTCCGCGCTCACCTGGTTCGTCCTGCACGAGCTGCTCGGCCAGGAGAACGTGAAGAACTACGACGGCTCGTGGACCGAGTACGGCAGCCTCGTCGGCGTGCCGATCGAGCTCGGCAACTGAGCCACCGGCTCCACCCGTAAGGCAGAAGGGAAACAAGACAATGTGCGGTGCGAAGGCCGGCGGCCCGGACCTGGCAGGAGTTGACGTGGCGAACGAGACGATCATCCAGGGTTCGGTGACCCGCGACGGTGAGCCGGTCAACGGCTACGTCCGACTGCTCGACGAGAACAACGAGTTCACGGCCGAGGTGCCCACCTCGGCGACCGGCCAGTTCCGGTTCTTCGCCCGCCCGGGCAAGTGGACCCTGCGCGCGCTCATCCCGGGCCAGACCGTGGACCGCCAGGTGGTCGCCTCCCAGGGCAACCTGACCGAGGTCGCCATCGCCGTCTGACCGGCGACGCCGGAACAGCGGAACAGCGGAACAGCAGTACCGGGGGCCCCTGCCGAGCGGGGGCCCTCGGGCATACCGTGGAAGTGTGCAGTCCCGTCGGCGGCGCCGCTACTACTACGTCATGATGACCGTCTGCCTGGGCCTCTTCGTGCTGGCCTGGGGGGCGGTGCGGTTCGTCTCCGTGCCGGCGGCCGTGGCCCTGTGCGTGGTCGCGATGGTCATCCCGCCGGCGGCGGCGGTGTTCGCCAACCGGCGCGACCCCGAGGACGACTGGTGGGACGACCCGCGCTGGGAGGACCCGAAGTGGGACGATCCCGGCCACGACCGGGACCGCCCCGACCACGAGGACCGCCCTCAGCGGCCGTAGCGGCCGGCGCCTAGTAGACGAGCGCCTGCACGCCGTCGGCCATGATCTCGCTGACGAAGACCTGCGCGCCCGCGATCCGGGCACCCTCGACGAGGTCCTTCTCCTCGATCCCGCGCCGTGCCGCGCACTGGGTGCACAGCGTGAGCGTGCCACCGGCCAGCACCGACTCCAGCAGGTCCGGCAGCGGCGCCGCGTGCGGCAGCTCGAACTCCGCCGCCCGCCCGGGCAGGGCGAACCAGGACGACTCCCCGGTCAGCCAGAGCGACACCTCGACGCCGCTGGCGACGGCGACCGCCGCCACCGTGAACGCCTGCGAGCACCGCTCGGGGGCGTCGGCCCCTGCGGTGACCTTGATGACGAGCTTCTTCGAAGACATGCCGACACCCTAGATCGCCGACGTGGTGGGGCTCACCGAGACCCTCCCCCACCCGCCGGATAGAGTGAGCGGCAGCAAAATCCACCACACTGTCGCCGCAATGGGAGCCACCCGTGTCCGGTCTGGAAATCTTCTTCGACGGTCTGCTGGCCCTCATGGCCGTGCTGATCACCTGGTTCGCCATCTTCTCGGTGATGAAGCTCTACCAGGGCCAGCGCTGACCCCGCTGCCGTACGGTTGAAGTACTCCCGCACCGACGACAGCGACCAGGAACATGATCGAGATCCCCTCTGACCTCCACAAGGACGTCGTCCCGCTCGCCTTCCTCCTCGGCACCTGGGAGGGCGCGGGCGTCTACGCCCCTCTGCCGGGTGAAGGGGGCCCGGGCACCGAGAAGTGCAACTTCGGCCAGGAGATCGTCATCCGCCACGACGGACGGCCCTTCCTGGAGTTCCGCTCCCGCACCTGGGTGCTGAACAGCGAGGGCGAGAAGGTCCGTCCGCTGGAGAACGAGCACGCCTTCTGGCGCATCACCAGCAACCAGCACGGCACCAGCGGCGCCCGCGGGGTCGAGATCTCGTCCGTCCGTGACGACGGCACGGTGGAGATCTGGTACGGCGAGCTGGCCGACGGCAAGCCGCAGATCGACGTCTCCACCGACGCGGTGGCCCGGATCGAGGGCTCGCCGGAGTACTCGGGCGGCAAGCGGCTCTACGGCTTCGTCAACGAGGAGCTGCTCTGGGTGGGCGAGAAGGCCGCCCCGAACGTCCCGCTGCGCCCGTACATGTCGGCCCAGCTGCGGAAGGTGCTCTCGCCGGCCCAGCTGATCAAGGACATCAACGACCTGCCGGACGACGGCATCGCCTTCTTCAAGTAGTCCTTCGAGCAGGTACGGCCGCCCGCAGGGGCGCGCACGGGTAGGGACCGGCCTCCGGCCGGTCCCTACACTTGGTTCAGGACCCCCGACGTTTGGCAGGGACAGGACCGTGGCGGACACCGGCACCACCGACTGGCAGCTCTCCGGCGACTGGAAGGCCGACCTGCGCGAGCGCGGGTACCGGCTCACCCCGCAGCGCCAGCTCGTGCTGGAGGCGGTCGACGCGCTCGACCACGCCACCCCGGACGACATCCTCTGCCACGTCCGGCAGACCGCCAGCGGCGTCAACATCTCCACCGTCTACCGGACCCTGGAGCTGCTGGAGGAGCTGGGCCTGGTCTCGCACGCCCACCTCGGCCACGGCGCCCCGACCTACCACCTGGCCGGCCGCCACCACCATCTGCACCTGGTCTGCCGGGACTGCGAGAAGGTCACCGAGACCGGCACCGAGATCGCCCAGCCGCTGATCGACAGCCTCCGCGCCCAGCACGGCTTCGACACGGACCTCAAGCATTTCGCCATCTTCGGCCGCTGCGCCGACTGCGCCGCCGGGCCCGTCGCGGAGCGGTCGTAAGCTAGCCGGTATGACCGGTCTGAAGAGTCCGCTGCTTGCGCTGTCCGGAGCCGTCCCCGCCGAGGGAACCGACGAGGGCGTCGCCGCCCACTACGGCGACCTCTTCCGTGAACAACGGAACCTCTCCCGGGGCACCGGCTTCGTGGACCTCTCGCACCGCGGCGTGATCACCGTGACCGGCGCGGACCGGCTGAGCTGGCTCCACCTGCTGGTCACCCAGCACGTCAGCGCGCTGCCGCCGCAGCAGGCCACCGAGGCGCTGGTGCTCTCGCCCAACGGGCACGTCGAGCACGCGCTCTACCTGGTCGACGACGGCACCACCCTCTGGGCGCACGTCGAGCCGGGCACCCAGCAGGCGCTGGTCGGCTACCTGGAGAGCATGAAGTTCCTCTACCGGGTCGAGGTGACCGACGCGACCGCCGACTACGCGGTGGTCCACCTGCCGGCCGGCTCCACCGCCTCCGCCGAGGGTGCGGCGGCCGTCCGCGAACTGCCCTACGGGCGGGACCTCTTCCTGCCCCGCGCCCGGCTGGCGGAGCTGACCGCGGGCTACGGTCCGGCGGCGGGCGTCTGGGCGTACGAGGCGCTGCGGATCGAGGGCCACCGGCCGCGGCTCGGCTTCGAGACCGACCACCGGACCATCCCGCACGAGGTGGACTGGCTGAGCACCGCCGTCCACCTGCAGAAGGGCTGCTACCGGGGCCAGGAGACGGTGGCCCGGGTGCACAACCTGGGTCGGCCCCCGCGCCGGCTGGTCTTCCTGCACCTGGACGGCACCGAGGAGGTGCTGCCCCCGCACGGGACGCAGGTGCGGCTCGCCTCCGACCCGGAGGGGCGGGCGCTCGGCATCGTCACCTCCTCGGCGCGCCACCACGAGCTGGGGCCGATCGCGCTGGCGGTCGTGAAGCGCAACGTCCCGGTGGACGCGGTGCTGCTGGCCGGCACGGTGCCGGGGACGCAGGACGTGATCGTCCCGCAGTAGGACGAAGGCACCGTCAGACTTCGACGAGGACGGTGAACGGGCCGTCGTTCACCAGGGCGACCTTCATGTCGGCGCCGAAGCGGCCGGTCTCGACCTTGGCGCCGAGCGCGCGCAGCCGGGCGACCACCTCGTCCACCAGCGGCTCGGCGACCGGACCGGGCGCGGCGGCGTTCCAGGTGGGGCGGCGGCCCTTTCGGGCGTCGCCGTAGAGCGTGAACTGGCTGATCACCAGCAGCGGCGCCCCGATGTCGGAGCAGGACTGCTCCACGCCCTCGTCGTCGGCCGGCAGCAGGCGCAGCGTCCAGAGCTTGCGGGCCAGCTGGGCCGCCTTGGCGGGGGTGTCGTCATGGGTGACGCCGACCAGGACGCAGAGTCCGGGTTCCTCGATCGCGCCGACGGTCTCCCCGGCCACCGTCACCCTGGCCTCGGTCACTCGCTGCACCACTGCTCGCATGCCGCCATTCTGCCGGAGCCGTCAGGGCCGGAGCCGTCTGGGGCGTGAGCAGGCCCCGTGGGCGCTCGAAGGCCTGGCGCACGCCGGGTTGCGTGCGCCTGCGTGCGCCATGGCAGCGTTCTCCCGGCGAAAAGCTTCGGTCGTATCAGCCACCCCTCTTCGCCAGGGGGCCGTTCGGGTGCACGGGCAGTGCGGCGGCGCCGGGCGGGGTGGCACGCTGGGGGACCGTACGAGGGCGTGTCCGCCGCTCCGCCGCACCAGGGCGGGGAGCCGGCCGCGCCCGAGGTCCGGGGCGCCGAGGTCCGCCGCGCCGGGCCCGGTTCGGCCGGGCGGCCGAGCCGGTAGGTCAGGCGTTCTGGTCGTGTCGCCCCGCCGGGTGGCCACGGCCGGGGGCGGGAACCTTCGCGGTCGTCCGGGCGTGCCTCCGGACGGGAACGCGCCGGCGGCGCGCGCGGCGGTTGGCGGGCCGGACCGGCGGCAGGCGACGGGGCGCCGCGAGCGGGTGGGATCGGGACGACGGCAGGTGGTTGGTTGATGGACGCGATCAGCACGGCGCAGGACCGCTACGGGCGGCTGCCCGAGGGGCCCGGGGCCGGCCCCGAGCCGGACCTCGGACGCCTGGGCCTGGACCAGCTGCGGACCCTGCGCCGGGAGACCCTGGACCAGGAGGCCGACCTCTCCTACCTGCGGCGGCTGCTGCACGGCCGGATGGACATCCTGCTGGCCGAACTGGACCGCCGGCCCGGAGCCGGCGGTACGGCCCGGACCACGGACCCGGCGGAGTCGGCCGGCGCCCTGCTGGAGCGGTTGCCGGCGATCCTGACCGACGCCCCGTCCACCGTCCGCCGCTCGGCCCGGCACGTCACGCTGGGGCCGCCGCGCGGGCAGCAGTCCCAGCTGGAGGCGGACGCGCTGATGGGCGACGTCCAGCTGGCCGACCTGGCCGCGCACCCGGCCGAGGAGCTGCTGGCGGCGCTGGAGCGGCTGCGGGCGCACGAGCGGGAGGTGTCCGGGCGACGGCAGCGGCTGCTGCGGACGGCGGACGGCTGCAACGCCGAAATCACCCGCAGGTACCGTGATGGGGAAGCACGGGTCGACGACCTGCTCGCAGGCGGTCCGCTCTGACAGGTGCGGGGGGCGCCGGGGGTGGGGGACGGGCCCGGCTCGCCCCCGGTTCACCCTCACCTCCGGAAGGCTTTCGCCATGTCCAGTTCCGTCTCCCTGCCCGTGCTCGCCGAAGTCGTCCGCTCGGGTTTCACCGAGGGCCGGCACCGGGGTTCGCTGGTGCTGCTGGCCGCTGACGGCTCCGTCGAGTTCGCGCTGGGCGAGCCGGACGCGCCGGTCTTCCCGCGCTCCTGCGCCAAGCCCTTCCAGGCCGTGGCCACGCTGCGGGCCGGGCTCGCGATCGAGGGGGAGCTGCTGGCGCTGGCGGCTTCCAGCCACTCCGCCGAATCGTTTCACCTCGACGGCGTGCGGCGGATCCTCGCCGGTGCCGGACTGGACGAGTCCGCCCTGCGCACCCCGGCCGACCTCCCGCTCGACGACCTGGAGGCCGAGCTGCACCTGCGCTGGGGCGGTGACCGCGAGCCGATCCTGATGGACTGCTCCGGCAAGCACGCCGGCTGGCTCGCCGCCTGCGCGGCCAACGGCTGGCCCACCGACAGCTACCTCGACCCGGAGCACCCGATCCAGCGACTGGCCCGCGAGGCCCTGGAGGAGGCCGTCGGCGAGCCGGCCGCGCACGCCGGGGTGGACGGCTGCGGCGCGCCGCTGCTGGCCGTCGGCCTGACCGCCCTGGCCCGCGGCTACCGCGCCCTGCTGCTGGCCGAGCCCGGCACCCCGCAGCGCCGGGTCGCCGACGCGATGCGCGCGCACCCCGAGTACGTGGCCGGCACCCGCCGGGCCGACACCCGGCTGATGCGGGCGGTGCCCGGCGCGCTCGCCAAGATGGGCGCGGAGGCCGTCCAGGTGGTGGCGCTGCCGGACGGCCGGGCGCTCGCCTTCAAGATCGAGGACGGCGCCGAGCGCGCCCGCGGCCCCGTCCTGGCCGCCGCCCTGCGCCGCCTCGGGGTGACCACCGGCGATTCCACGCTGGAGCGGATCGCCGCGGCCCCGCTGTTCGGCGGCGGCCTCCCGGTCGGTGAGGTGCGCGCGGCGTTCTAGCCAGGCCCTGTCTCCAGCGCGGACCGCTCTCCGCGTGCGGAGCGACGGCCCCCGGTGCACGGTGGACCGGGGGCCGTCGCACAGCTGAGGAGTCCGCCATGAGCGAGCACGTGTACCGGGTGACCGAGATCGTCGGGTCCTCGACGGAGAGCGTCGACGCCGCGATCCGCAACGGCATCGAGCGTGCCTCCCGGACGCTGCGCCACCTCGACTGGTTCGAGGTCTCGCAGGTCCGCGGCCACCTCGCCGAGGGGCGGATCAAGCACTACCAGGTGTGCATGAAGGTCGGCTTCCGGCTGGACGAGGAGGGAGCCTAGGAGCAGCCTGGGCGCGCTCCGGCAGCACCAGCGGCACCCCCGTGCGCGGGTGCGGCAGGACCTCGACCGGGTGCCCGTACACCTCGCTGAGCAGCGGTGCGCGCAGCACCTCGGCCACCGGCCCGTCGGCGACCGTCGCGCCGTCGGTCAGCAGCACCACCCGGTCGGCGTAGGCCGCCGCGAGCGACAGGTCGTGCAGGACGACGACCACGCCGTCCCCCGCGGCGGCCCGGGTGCGGGCCAGGCGCAGCACCAGTTCCTGGTGGCGCAGGTCGAGCGCGGCGGTGGGTTCGTCGAGCAGCAGCAGGGCGGTGCGCTGGGCGAGCACCCGGGCCAGCGCCACCCGGGCCCGTTCGCCGCCGGAGAGCGCGGTGAACGGCCGCCCGGCGAAGGCGGCGGACTCGGTCGCGGCCATCGCCTCGTCGACCACCCGCTCGTCCTCGGCGGCGGCCGCGGTGCCGGCCCAGGGGGCGCGGCCCATCCGGACCACCTCGTCGGCGGGGAACGGGAAGGACAGCGCGGCCGCCTGCGGCAGCAGCGCGCGGCGGCGGGCGAGGTCGGCGGGCCGGAAGCCGGCCAGCGGGCGGCCGTCCAGCCGGACCTCGCCGGCGGTCGGCGTGAGGTCGCCGGCCAGCACCGAGAGCAGGGTGGACTTGCCGGCGCCGTTCGGTCCGAGCAGGGCGACCACCTCGCCGGCGGTGACCCGGACGTCGGCCCCGGTCAGCAGCTCGCGTCCGCCGACGGTCAGCCGGACGGCCTCGGCGGTGAGCAGTTCGGTGCCCGGGGCGGGCCGTGCGGGTACCTCGGGTCGGTTGCGCAGGGCGCCGATCCTCATGCCCAGCCTCCCTGCTTGGTCCTGGTGCGGCGCAGCAGCCAGAAGAAGAACGGGCTGCCGATCAGCGCGGTGAGCACGCCGAGCGGGAGTTCGGCCGGTTCGGCCAGGGTGCGCGCGGCGAGGTCGGCGGCGACCAGCACGAGGGCGCCGCCGAGCGCGGAGGCGGGCAGCAGGAAGCGGTGGCCGGGGCCGGCGACCATCCGCAGCAGGTGCGGGACGACCAGGCCGACGAAGCCGATGATGCCGCTGACCGCGACGGCGGCGGCGGTGAGCAGGGCGACCACGGTGATCAGCACCAGCCGCATCCGCTCGACGTCCACGCCGAGGTGCCGGGCGGGCCGTTCGCCGAGCGCCAGCAGGTCCAGCGAGCGCGCGTAGCGGGGCGCGACGGCGAGGCCGACCAGGGCGAACGGGAGGACGGCGAGCACCTTGCCCCAGGTGGCCTGGGAGAGCGAGCCGAGCTGCCAGAAGGTGACCTGGCTGATCGCCGCGGAGTCGGCGGTGAACAGGAACAGGCCGATCAGGGCGCCGCAGAAGGCGTTCACCGCGACGCCGGTGAGGATCAGTGTGACGACCTCGGTGCGGCCGCCGGAGCGGGACATCGCGTAGACCGCGAAGACGGTCAGCAGGCCGGTGGCGAAGGCGGAGGCGGTCACCGTCCAGGTGCCGAGGGCGTCCAGGCCGAGCACGATGCAGCCGACCGCGCCGACCGCGCCGCCGGAGGAGACGCCGATGACGGCCGGTTCGGCGAGCGGGTTGCCGAAGACGCCCTGCATCAGCGCGCCCGCGCAGCCGAGCGAGCCGCCGACCAGCAGGGCGAGCACCACCCGGGGGAGGCGGACGTTCCAGAGCACCGACTCGGGGACGCGGTCGAGGGCGTGGCCGCCGAGGCCGAGCCGGTGGCCGAAGGAGGCGAGGATGTCGCCGAGCGGGATGCGGTAGGCGCCGGTGCCGGCCGCGAGCAGGGCGAACAGCACCAGGGCGACGGCGAGGCCGGTGGTGAGCAGGGCGGTGCGGCTGGTGCGCCTGGCCACGGGAACGCTCTTGCCGGTGAGCGTGGCGGTCATCGGGCGGCCTTCGGGTAGAGCTGTTCGGCGATCTCGCGGATCACCTGCGGGGTGCGCGGCCCGTAGCTGAGCAGCTGGCCGTCCTCGACGGAGACGATCCGGCGGTCGAGCCCGGCCGGGGTCTGGGCGACGCCGGGCAGCTTGAGCAGGCCGTCGACGCCGCCGACGGAGTCGAGCCCCTTGCTCATCACCAGGATCGCGTCGGGGGCGGCCTTGACCAGGGCCTCGCTGGTGAGCGGGGTGAAGTCGCCGCTGAGCCCGGCGGCGGTGCCGGCGTCCTCGCCGCCGACCGCCTCGATCAGCGAGCCGGCGCCGGAGGCGGGGCCGCCGAGCAGGTAGACGGAGGCGCTGCCGCGCAGGTAGAGGAAGGCGACCTTGGGACGGCGCTGTCCGACGGCGGGCAGGTCGGCCTTCGCCTCGGTGATCCGCTGCTCGGTGCGCTCCTTCAACTGCCGCCCGGCGTCGGGGACCCCGAGGGCGGCGGCGACGGTGTCGATGCGCGGGCCGACGTCCTCCAGCCGCTTGGCGTCGTCCAGGACGAGCAGCGGCACGCCGGCCGCGCGGATCTGCGCGACGGCCTCGGCCGGGCCGGTGGAGCGGTCGGCGAGGACGACGGTCGGGTGCAGGGAGAGCACGCCCTCGGCGGAGACCTCGTGGGCCTGGGTGATCACGGGCAGGGCGGTGGCCTGCTCGAAGGTGGTGGAGACGTCCCGGGCGACGACCTTGGGGCCGAGGCCGAGGCTGAAGACGATCTCGGCCAGGCTGCCGTTGAGCGGGATGATCCGCTCGGCGCTGGTGACGGTGGTGGTCCGGCCGTCGGCGGAGGCCGCGGTGGCGGGCAGCTGCGGGGTGGGCGTATCGGGCAGCGGCTCGACGGTGTCCGGGGCCTGTGTGCCGGTGCCGGTCGCCTCGCCCGTGCTGGTGGAGAAGCCGCAGGCCGTCAGGGCGAACAGCGGACCGAGGAGGAGCAGCAGGATCGCGGGGCCGCGGGCGGCCCGATGTCGGGTGGTACTGCTGCTCAACGTCGTTCCCTTCGTCGGGAGTTGTCGCCGCCGGTGGGTGGGGTGCGGGGGTGCCCGGCGGGGCTCTTGACTCATATATTAGGTTAGCCTTACCTAAACCTTGCAAGGGGGTCGGTGATGCGCCGACCCCGCTTCCCCTGTCGCGCCGAGGAGTGATCCGCGTGCCTCTGCCCCATCGGCTCCGCCGCCTGACCGCCGGCCTGGTGGCCGCGTTGGCGGCCCTGTTGACGGTCGCCCTGCTGCCCGGGCAGGCGGTCGCGGCCGAGGGGCGGGTGTCCGGCGGGCGGCTCGACTGGGGGATCAAGCAGTCCTTCCTGACGTACGTCACCGGGCCTATCGCCCAGGGGAGTTGGGGGCTCACCGGCGGCGCGGCCACGGTCTCCGGCAGCGGCTTCCGGTTCCACTCCGCCACTGGCACGTACGACCCGGCGAGCGGCGCGCTGAGCGCCGCGTTCTCCGGCGGGGTCCGGTTCACCGGGCACCAGGAGAGCGGCGCCAACGCGCTCGACCTGAGCATCGGACGGCTCACCTTCCGGGCCGCCCCGGGCGGTTCGGCCGGGCTGTACGCGGACGTCAGCAGCAAGTCCCGGGAGACCGGGCAGGTCAGCAACGCGAGCCAGGCCAAGCTGGCGGACCTCTCGCTGGCCGGCGTCGACCTGCGCGGCGCGGCCGGGACCCTGACGCTCAGCAACGTCCCGGCGACGCTGACCGACGCGGGGGCCAAGGCCTTCAGCGGGTTCTACACCGCCGGGACGGCGCTCGACCCGGTCAACCTGTCGGTCAACCTCCCGGCGGCGCAGCCGGCCTCGTCCGCGCCCACGACTCCGGCTGCGCCGACCGCTGTGCCCAGCGCTGCCGCGACCGCTTCGCCGAGTTCCGCGCCGTCCTCGTCCGCCCCGGTGGCTCCGACCGGTGCCCCGACCCCGGCCGACACCCCGGTCGCCACCCCGGCCCCGACCACCGCGCCCGCCACCGCTCCGGCCGCCGTCGCCACCGAGTTCGGCAACGGCGCGCTCGACTGGGGCGTGCGCCGCACCTTCCGCGACTACGTCACCGGCGGTATCGCCCAGGGCCGTTGGGAGCCCACCGGCGGCGCGGCGGACGGCGGCGCGTTCTTCCGCTGGACGCCCGCCAAGGGCAGCTACGACCCGGCGAGCGGCGCGCTGAGCGCCGCCTTCACCGGCAGCGTCCGCTTCACCGGCCTGAAGAGCGGCGACGCCTACGGCCTGGACCTCACCGTGGCCAACCCGGGCGTCACCGTCGCGGACGGCAAGGGCGTGCTGCGCGCCGATGTCTCCGGTCGCACACCGGAGGGCGCCGCCCAGCAGCTCACCGGCGTCGAGCTGGCGACCTTCGACCCGGCCGGGCTCACCTCCGAGGGCGGGCTGCTCAAGGCCGTCGAACTCCCGCTCACGCTCACCGAGCCGGGCGGCAAGGCGTTCGGCGGGCTGTACCCGGCGGGCACCGTGATGGACCCGTTGAGCTTCGCCGTCGCCCTCGACCCGGCCGCCGCCCTCCCGCCGCTGCCGGACATCGGCAGCGCCCCGGTCGTCGCGCCGAGCCCGTCCGTCACGCCGGTCGCCGCCACCGCCGACGCCGGGGGCTCGGGCGGTGTGCCGACGGCGGCCGTGGTGGCCGGCGGTCTGCTCGCCGTCGCGCTGGCCGCGGCCGGTGGCCTGTTCCTCTTCCGTCGCCGCCGCAGCGCCTGACCCCCCTCCCCACCTCCTTCCCCCGTTCATCGATCGGAGTTCCCCCCATGTCCCGCAACCGCACCCGGCTGGCCGCCCTGGCCGCCGTCACCGCCGGCCTCGGCCTGACCGCGTTCGGAGCCCCGGCCCTGGCCTTCGGCGCCGGCGCGCCGAGCAGCGTCACGTACGACACCGGCGCGCTGAACTGGGGCGTGAAGGCCAGCTTCCGCAACTACATCGAGAGCCCGGCCTCCCAGGGCGGCGCGATCAAGCTGACCGACGGCGCGACCCGCAACGCCGACGGCACCTTCCACTTCGGCCTGGTGAGCGCCAAGTACGACCTCACCACCCACGCGCTCAGCTCCTCCTTCACCGGCGGCGTGCACTTCACGGCCCACCACGGGGCGCTGGACGTGGCACTCAGCGACCTGAAGATCACCACGTCGGGGACGGCCGGCACGCTCACCGCCGACACCGCCTCCAAGGAGTCGATGGGCGCGGCGGAGGTCACCAAGCGGGACGACGTGCCGCTGGTGACGTTCACCGTCGGCCAGGACACCACGACGGGCGTGCCGGCGGCGGCGAAGCTGACGGAGGAGGGCGCGAAGGCGTTCGCGGGCTTCTACCAGGCCGGGGCGGACATGGACCCGCTGGCGCTGCTGCTCCAGCAGAGCCCGGCCACCCCGTCCCCGACGGCGACGCCGACGGCCACGGCTACCGCCACGCCTACCGCTACTCCGACGGCGACGGCGACGGCGACGGCTACGCCGACCCCGACCGCCGAGCCGTCCACCACGGCCACCGCCTCCCCGTCGGCCACCGCGACCGCCGAGCCCACGGCCACGGCCACCGCCACCGCCACCGCTTCGCCGTCCGCCACGCAGTCCCCGACGGCCACCTCCTCGCCGTCCGCGACCTCGTCCCCGTCCGCCACCGGTACCCCGTCCACCGCGCCGAGCGCCAACGGTGAACTCGCCGTCGTCAACGGCACGCTGGACTGGTCGGTCAAGGAGAGCTTCCGCAAGTACCTGCAGAGCCCCGTGGCCAACGGCAAGGTCGAGTTCGGCGGTGGCGCGGCCGACTACCGCTTCGGCGGGGCGAACGGCAGCTACAACACCAAGAGCCACACCCTGTCGGCGGGCTTCGCCGGCTCGGTGCGCTTCCTCGGCCACCCGGCCGCCGGCGGCGGGTACCAGCTCGACACCGCGCTGTCGAAGCTCGGCCTGAGCATCTCCAAGGACGGCGCCTACCTGACGGCCGACGTCAACGCCAAGTCCCTGGACGGGAAGACGACCTCGCTGTCCGGGGCCCGGATCGCCAAGCTGGACGTGTCGAAGGCGAACCTCACCCCGGTGAACGGTGTCGTCACGCTGAATGCGGTTCCGGCCACCCTGACCGCCGAGGGTGTCCCGGCCTTCGTCAACTACAAGGAGGGCGACGCCCTCGACCCGGTCACCGTTTCGCTGGCCTTCGACAAGAACGCCCAGCTGCCCACCACCCAGCCGAGCAGCGGAGGTGCGGCGGGCGGCACCACCACCGGTACGACCGGCTCCACCGGCACCGGCACCGGATCCGGGACCGTCGGCGGCGCCTCCCTGACCACCACCGGCGGCGCGACGATCGGCGGCACCGGCGTGCTGGCCTCCACCGGCTCCTCCACCCCGGTGGCCCCGCTGCTGGCCACCGCCGGCGGCCTGCTGCTGCTCGGCGGCGGCGCCACCGCCCTGGCCCGCCACCGCAAGTCCGCCGGCGCCTAATGCGGGCTGCGGAGTAGGAAGTCGGCGGATCCGACTTCCTACTCCGGCACGCTGAACAACGTCATCCGGTGGCCCTCGCTCGATCAGAGCGAGGGCCACTGTGGTTGCGCAGGAAGTAGGCGGGCCCGACTTCCTGCGCGACCGGAAGGCGGGGGCTACGCGTGGTGGTCGAGTTCGCCGGTTTTGATGGCACCGAGAAGATCGGTGAAGGCGGCTGGGGTGGTGCGGACTATGACGTCACCGTCGTCGGACTCTCGGAGTTCGACCAGGCCAACGGCCCCCGAGCGGACCTCGACGCAGTTGGAGTCATCTCCGCTGAAACTGGACTTCTGCCAATCGGGCCGTGACATGTGCGTCTTCCTTAGAGGGTGTAGCGGAGATGTTGAATCAGTCCCCACGAGTCATGCTCGACACGAGATCGTAGAGGGCGAGACGCGTCCAATGCCGGGAGCGCAAAGGACTTGAGTCGCTCGAACTTCGACTGATAGACGTCGATCTCGGCCTGCTCACTCAAGTACGAGGTACCGCCAGGGTGCTCCGTCAGCACTGTGTCCAAATCGCGGTGCGGGCCGTGCACGATCATGAAGGGCGTACCCGTGGAGACGTAGTCGGTGCAGCGGAAGGGCAGGACCTGGATCGTAACGTGCGGGAGTTCGCTGACCTCAACCAAGTGGTCCAGCTGGTCTCGCATGGCATTCGGGCCGCCGAATCGGGTATGCAGGGCGGCTTCATGGATCACTGCGTGGAAGGGAACGGCTCCGCCCTGGTCTATGACCTGCTGGCGGCTGCGACGGAATTCCACCTTTTTCTCATCGCCACTGAGGATGACCTCGCTGTAGCGCGGGACCTGAAGTAGTCCGGGGATCAGCAGCGTTTCATAGCTGGAGAGAGCTGTCGCGGTCGACTCGGCCTCGGCCAGATCGAGGGCTGAGGCGTTGACAAAGCCTTTGAAGGCACTCCACCAGCCCTTCCCGTTGCTGAGCCCCATCCTGTGCAGAGCCGCGGCATAGGTCTCATCCGTGTGGCCATAGGCATCCAGCAGAACGGTCAACCGATCCGGATCCAGCCCCGTGCGGCCGGCCTCGATGTGGCTGAGTTGCGGGCCTCCCATGCCGACGAGTGCGCCGGCATCTTTGACTGCCAGCCCGGCGCCCTCGCGGAGGCGCCTCAGTTCAGCACCGAAGCGCCGCTGCCTCTCACTGATGTGGGTCCTGAGTGCCAAGGGGTGTCCTTCCGTGTCGGAGCAGTCTCCCGCTGTAAGGGCTCGGGATGCCACTCGCGCGGGTGAGGCCTCTCGCCCCTACCGGCTCATCTTCCCGGATCGTGTTGCACGCGTGGAACCTAATGACCTAACGTCAGTGTTGCGTCGATCACATGGCGGATCGTCAGTAATGCCAATTTCCAGGGCAGTAGGCGCATGCTGCCCATTGCGCACCGCAGAGCAGCCAGGTCCGGGCTGGCCTCGTTCACGGCGACGCATCCGTCGACGTTCTCTCCTCCCCTCCCTCCCTGCCTCTCCCCATGGAGGTCTCCCATGCGTGCCCTCAACCCGCCCGACTGCTCCACCTTCCGCGCCGAACTGCGCGCCAACCTCCGCTCCGCCGGATGGCCGCCCGACGTCATCGCCGACGCCGAACTCGCCTTCCACGAGCTGTACATCAACGCCTGGCAGCACGCCGACTCCCCGGCGCCGTCCGTCCTCGTCTTCCTGCGGCCCACCACCCTGCGCGTCGCCGTCTGCGACGACAGCCCCGACCTGCCGCCCGAACCCCGCACGCCCACCGACCCCTACGCGACCTCCGGACGCGGCCTCCACCTCATCCGCGCCCTCACCCACCGCTTCGGCACCCACCCCACCAAGACCGGCAAGGTCACCTGGTTCGAACTGGACGCCGCCGCGTGAACCTCCCCCTCACCCCGCACGACCCCTACCTCCGCACCTACACCGAGCCCGAGATCGCCTCCCTCCTCCACGAACTCCACGAGCGCGGCGAGCCCTTCGGCATCCGATGGGGCTCCGCCACCGTCGACGGCACCACCGTCCACCTCGGCGACACCACCCTCGCCACCTTCCTCAACCTCCTCGAACTCCTCCGCCGAGCGAGCCCGAAGTGACCGACTTCCTCATCGGCGCCGCCTTCACCACCCTCCTCGCCCTCGCCCTCACCACCGTCATCACCGGCGTCATCACCGCCCTCAAGGTCGGCCCGCCCCCACCGCCCATCACCCGCCACGGACGCTGGGAACTCCGCACCCTCCCCGACGGCACCCCCGAATACACCTGGATCGCCCGCCAAGCCCGCCACTTCAGCCCCGAAACCAACCCCCACAACCACCGCCGCACACCCCGATGACGCACCTCGGCGCAGGAAGTCGGCCACGTCGACTTCCTACTCCGGCCAGGGGGCCACGGGAGCAATGCCGAAGAGCAGGAAGTCGGCCGGTCCGACTTCCTGCTCCACGATCGGTCGTTCAGGCGCTCAGCGGGTACCGCGTGTCCAGGTCGCGGAAGAGGGCGCCGTTCAGCTGGAAGGCGCGCTTGCACTCGTCGACCACCCGGCGGCGCTCGACCTCGTCCATCGCCTCGCCGGCGGCGTCGAGCTTGGCGCGGTAGTCGCGCTTGAAGGCGGCCGGGTTGTCCACCTGCTCGAAGACGTAGAACCGCACGCCGTCGCCCTTGCGCTCGAAGCCCCAGGTCTTCTCGGCGATGCCCCGGATGATCTGACCGCCCGACAGGTCGCCCAGGTAGCGGGTGTAGTGATGGGCGACGTAGCCCGCCGGCCACTGCTCCGCGAGCTCCTCCAGACGGGCGACGTACGCGGCGGTGGCGGGCAGCGGGGTGAGCTCCTCGCGCCACTGCGGGCCGCGCAGGTGGGCCAGGTCGCGCTCGATGGCCTCGGTGCGCAGCACCGCCGGATCGATGAAGGGGCCGGCCACCGGGTGCTCCGCAAGCTGTTCCGCCCGCTCCTCCAGCGCGCGGTAGACGTACCAGAGCTGGCCGGTGAGGTCGGCGTAGGCCTCGATGCCGAGGTGCCCGCCGAGCAGGCGACTCATGAACGAGGACTGCTCGGCCGCCTCGTGCTCGGCGCTGCTCGCGGTGCGCAGCACGGTGGAGAACGGGACGACGGGCTGCTCGGGTATGGGCATGCGGGCCTCCAGAGATCGAGTACACCCCCGATTGCTTTGGTTAGCCTAACCTAAGCGAGCATCATGCCGACAGGGTGTCGGGAAAAATCGCACGCCCCGGGAACGGCGAAGGCCGGGGCCGCGGAAAACTCCGCGAACCCCGGCCTCCGACTGCCTCGACCTACCTCAGAGCCCCCCGGCGGACGGACCGCCGGACGGACGAGATGGGCGCGACGGCTCAGTGACCGCCCTGCTCCGCCAGGCGCTTGATCGACGCGGTGACCTCGGCCTCGGCCTCGGCGCGGCCGACCCAGTTGGCACCCTCGACGGACTTGCCGGGCTCCAGGTCCTTGTAGACCTCGAAGAAGTGCTGGATCTCCAGGCGGTCGAACTCCGACACGTGGTGGATGTCCTGCAGGTGCTCCCAGCGCGGGTCCGTCGCCGGGACGCAGAGCAGCTTGTCGTCGCCGCCGGCCTCGTCCGTCATCTTGAACATGCCGATGACGCGGCACTTGATCAGGCAACCGGGGAAGGTCGGCTCGTCCAGGATGACCAGGGCGTCCAGCGGGTCACCGTCGTCCGCCAGGGTGCCCTCGACGTAGCCGTAGTCGGCCGGGTAGCGGGTCGAGGTGAAGAGCATCCGGTCGAGCCGCAGACGGCCGGTCTCGTGGTCGACCTCGTACTTGTTACGAGAGCCCTTCGGGATTTCGATAAGGACGTCGAACTCCAACGGTTCCTCCAAGGTAGGGACTGACAGAATCCAAGTGTCTCCTACGGGAGTGAGTGCTCAGGAAAGGGGCCGGGTCGGTGCGTGCAGGGGCTGGGTCGGGGGACCGACGCGGGGGGACGGCCGCGGGGCTGTTCGGGGCGGCGTTGCTGGTCGCCGGAACGGTGCTCGGAACGGGTGGTGCGTACGCGCAGCCGTCCCCGACGCCGACCGGATCGGCCTCGCCGGGCGGCCGGTCCACCGGGAACGCCCAGGGGGGCCAGGACGAGGGCAACGGCCGGCGGGACGGCCACGGGGACCGGGGCGACCACGGCGACCACGGGGGCAGGGGCGACCGGCCGGGCAGCCGCGGCAGCGAGTCGCCCCGCCCGTCCGCGAGCTCCACCGGCACGGCCACCGGCACCGCCACCGGTACGGCGGGCACCACCGGTGCCGCCACCACCCCGCCCGGCGCCAAGCCCACCGGAGCCGTCCGCCCCGCCCCCAGCGGGACGGTGCTGGCCGCCGCCGGGGCCGGGCCGGACACCGGCGTGCCCACCACCCAGGGCCTCCAGCAGGCCCTCGCCGCCGTGCTCGCCGACAAGAGCCTCGGTACCGTCGGCCTCGCCGTCGCGGACGCCACCGACGGTCAACTCCTCTACGGAACCGGCGAGAACACCGCCGCGACCCCGGCGTCCACCACCAAGCTGGCCACCTCGATCGCGGCCCTCTCGCTGATCCCCGGCGACACCCGGCTGACCACCCGGGTCGTCAAGAACGCGGCCACCGGCGGGATCACCCTCGTGGGTGGTGGCGACCCGACGCTGACCGCGCTCCCCGCCGATCAGGTGCAGATCGGCGGCATCCCCGCCGACCCGGACACCGCCCCCGCCTCGCTGGACGCGCTGGCCACGCAGACGGCCGCCGCGCTGAAGGCCGCGGGCACCACCACCGTCGCGCTCGACTACGACGTCTCCCTCTACACCGGCGCCCTGCTGCACAAGAACCACGACAACGAGAACATCCCCGCCGTCACGCCGCTGATGGTGGACGAGGCCAAGGTCGACCCGAAGAGCCGCGAGGACGCGCCCGCCCGCGTCGCCGACCCGGCCATGGCGGCGGCCGAGGCCTTCGCCAACCTGCTCAAGGCCCAGGGCATCACCGTCCAGGGCAAGGCGAAGCAGGCCGCCGCCCCGGCCGCCGCCGACGCCCCCGTGCTCGGGCGGGTCGACTCCCCGACCGTGGCCCGGCTGGTCGAGCGGCTGCTGACCACCTCCGACAACACGCTCGCCGAGGCGATCGCCCGGCAGGCCGCGGTCGCCGCACACCAGCCGGCCAGCTTCGAGGGCGCCGCCACCGCCGTCACCCAGGAGCTCGCCCGGCTCGGCGTGCCGACCACCGGTGTGGTGCTCAACGACGGCAGCGGCCTGCACACCGGCAACGCGATCCCGCCGGTCGTCCTGGTCAAGCTGCTCACGCTGGCCGCCTCCGCGGAGCACCCGACCCTGCGCCCGGTGCTGACCGGCCTCCCGATCGCCGGGTTCACCGGCACCCTCGGCAAGCGCTTCGGCTCCACCTCGGGCGCCGCCGACGCGGCCGGCCTGGTCCGCGCCAAGACCGGCAGCCTGAGCGGCGTCAACACCCTGGCGGGCACCGTCGTGGACGCCGACGGCCGCCTCCTCTCCTTCGCCCTGATGACCCGGACCACCGCCCCCGCCGACACCGCCCGCACCGCCATGGACCGCGTCGTCGCCCGCCTCGCCGCCTGCGGCTGCCACTAGGGCCGGGCCCCCGCCGGGCTCGGGCACCACGTCCGAGTCCGGCGTCCGGGGGGTGCCCCGGGCGGGCACACCTCCCAGCCCGGCGGGCGGGCCGCAGGCCGAGCCGGGCAGGGCGAATCCGGTGGGGCGCCGCTGCCGTGCCTTCCGGCAAGGCGCCCCGGTGCGAGGCCGGTCGGCCGAGGTGGTGCAGGCATCACGCATGGTGGGGCCGGGGCGGCTCCGCTCTGGGGGCATCCGTGGGACCAGGACGGTTCGCCATGTGCCGCAGGGGCGGCTTGGCGGTGCTGTCGGGAGGGTTCCGGCGTGTGGTCGCCGCTCCCTTCCCCGGCGGGCTCCGCGTGGGGTGGCCCCGCTGCCGCACCTTCCGGCCGGGCTGCCCCGGGGCGAGGCCGGGTCGGCCCGGGCCGTGCGGGGGCGGGCGGCTCCGCGGCGGCGTGGGTGGGTTCCGGTCAACCGGCCGGTGGGCCGTCGGCGGGCCGTCATTGACCGGCCGTTCCGGCTCCCCCAGGCGGGCGGGAGCACGTACGGTGAGGGCATGACGAGCGCGAGCGGCGGTGCCGACATGGTCGACTGGAATCTCGCGGTCGCGACCGCGACCCGGCTGGTGCGGCCGGGGCCCGAGGTGAGCCGGGCCGAGGCGGGCGCGGTGGTCGCCGAGCTGCGCCGGCACGCGCTGGCGGCGGAGGAGCACGTGCGGGAGTTCACCGGCATGCGCTCCAGCAGCCTGACCGAGGCGGCCGCGACCCCGGTGCTGATCGTGGACCGGCCCGGCTGGGTGCGGGCCAACGTGGCGGGCTTCCGCACCATCGTGCAGCCGCTGGTGGAGAAGCTCCAGGCGCGCCGGGCGAACGGGTCGGCCTCCGCGGTGTTCGGCACGGTGGGGGAGAAGGCCACCGGCATCGAGGTGGGCGCGCTGCTGGCGTTCCTGGCCACCAAGGTGCTCGGCCAGTACGAGACCTTCGCCCCGGCCGAGCCCTCGCTGGAGGCGCCGGACAGCCCGGCCGCGCTGTTCGACAAGCCGCGGCTGGGCCCCGAGGGCCCCGGCCCCGGCCGACTGCTGCTGGTGGCGCCGAACATCGTGCACGTGGAGCGGGAGCTGGACGTCGACCCGGCCGACTTCCGGCTCTGGGTCTGCCTGCACGAGGAGACCCACCGGACCCAGTTCACCGCGGTGCCCTGGCTGCGCGACCACATCCAGTCCGAGGTGCAGTCCTTCCTGGCCGAGACGGACGTCGACCCGGGCGCGCTGCTGGACCGGCTGCGGGACGCCGCCGGCTCGCTGGGCGCCGGGCTGCCGGGCCTCGGCGGCGGCCGGGGGGACAACTCCTCCTCGGCCGGTCTGCTGGAGATCGTCCAGTCGCCCGCCCAGCGGGAGATCCTCGGCCGGCTGACGGCCGTGATGTCCCTGCTGGAGGGGCACGCGGACGTGGTGATGGACGGGGTGGGCCCGGCCGTGGTGCCGAGCGTCTCCGAGATCCGCGAGAAGTTCCAGCAGCGCCGGGACCGCGGCGCCAACCGGCTGGACCTGGTGCTGCGCCGGCTGCTCGGCATGGACGCCAAGCTGCGCCAGTACCAGGACGGCGCGGTCTTCGTGCGGGGCGTGGTCGAGCAGGTCGGCATGGAGGGCTTCAACCGGGTCTGGACCTCGCCGAACACGCTGCCGACCAAGGAGGAGATCCACGACCCCGCCGCCTGGGTGGCCCGCGTCGCGCGCTGAGGCGGGGCCCGTAGGGGCCTGCAGGGGCGCAACCGGCGCTCAAACCCGTTCGTACGGGTGGTCCAGTCGTGCACATGGCGGGTGAAGATACGTTTCTTCATTCACCCGAACGTGGGACGGTGGTCGTACCGGTGGCGCGGGTGGCGTAGCGGGTGCCTCCTTTCTGCCACCATCTGTGAGCGCCCGGTAACAGGGTGCTCACAGATGCGCGGTCCCCGCCGCGCCCACCGTCGTCCTGTCCCCCCTCCGCCGAGGAGTCGTCGCCGTGGGCCCTCACCCCGCCGTCGCCGCGATACGCCTGGCCGTTCGCCGCACCCTCACCGACCTCGCCGCCGAGGCCGGTTCCACCTTCACCGCGCCCGTCCGCGAGCCCCGGGAGCCGCGCGAGCGCACCGGCGCCGCGTTGCCCGCCGCCGCGTTGCCCGCCGCGCTGCCCGCCACCGTCGGCACCACGCTGATCGGCAACGCCCACCGCCACCCCTCCGGGCTGCCCCGCACCCCCGCCGCGCCCGGCTCGCCCCTGGTCCTGGTCGCCGTCAGCGGCGGCGCGGACTCCATGGCGCTCGCCATCGCGGCCGCCTTCGAGGCCCCCAAGATCGGCCTGCGGGTCGGCGCCGTCACCGTCGACCACGGTCTGCAGGCGGGCTCCGCCGAGCGCGCCGCCCAGGTCGCCGGCCGGCTGCGGGAGCTGGGCCTGGACCCGGTCGAGGCGGTCGCCGTGCGGGTCGGCCGGGAGGGCGGCCCCGAGGCCGCCGCCCGGGACGCCCGCTACGCCGCGCTGGACGAGGCCGCCGAGCGGCACGCCGCGGTCGCCGTGCTGCTCGGCCACACCCGCGACGACCAGGCCGAGACCGTCCTGCTGGGCCTGGCCCGCGGCTCGGGCGCCCGCTCGCTGGCCGGGATGCCGGCCCAGAAGGGCCGCTACCGCCGTCCGCTGCTGGAGCTGGACCGGGCCGCCACCCGGCAGGCCTGCTCGGCCCAGGCGATCCCGGTCTGGGACGACCCGCACAACTGCGACCCGGCCTACACCCGCTCCCGGGTCCGCCACGAGGTGCTGCCGGTGCTGGAGAAGCACCTGGGCGGCGGGGTGGTCGAGGCGCTGGCCCGCACAGCCCGGCTGTTCCGCGACGACGCCGACGCA
Organism: Kitasatospora sp. NPDC057595; assembly: GCF_042800875.1. Classification (NCBI taxonomy): domain Bacteria; kingdom Bacillati; phylum Actinomycetota; class Actinomycetes; order Kitasatosporales; family Streptomycetaceae; genus Kitasatospora; species Kitasatospora sp. NPDC057595. The sequence goes on from NZ_JBHVGL010000002.1 coordinate 56,397, forward strand.
CTCGACCAGTGGGCCTCCCTCGCCGAGCGTGACATCCGTACGGGCGACGGCGCCCTGGACGCGGCGAAACTGGCCGAACTTCCCCCCGCGGTCCGCCGCCGGGTGCTGCGCCGGGCCGCGCTGCGGGCGGGCTGTCCGGCCGGGGACCTGTTCGCCCGGCACCTCGAAACGATCGACCTGCTGGTCACCGGATGGCGCGGCCAGGGGCCGCTGCACCTACCCGGGGGCGTCGAAGCGACCCGGCGGTGTGGCACGCTGGTCTTTCGGCGACAGGGCGACTGACGGGCGGGCATGCCCCGGGGGAGCCGGCCGCCGGCCATCCAGACCCCGACACGTTTGAGGACGTATCCCCGGTGGACCAGAACGACATGGGCGCTGACCTCGCGAAGGTGCTCATCAGCAAGGACGAGATCGACGCCAAGCTCCTGGAGCTGGCCGAGCGCATCGACCGGGACTACGCAGGCAAGGACCTGCTGATCGTCGGCGTCCTCAAGGGGGCCGTGATGGTCATGGCGGACCTGGCCCGCACCCTGCACTCGCAGGTCACCATGGACTGGATGGCCGTCTCCTCCTACGGGATGGGCACCAAGTCCTCCGGCGTGGTGCGGATCCTGAAGGACCTCGACACCGACATCGCCGGCCGCGACGTGCTGATCGTCGAGGACATCATCGACTCCGGCCTGACCCTGTCCTGGCTGCTCGGCAACCTGGGCTCCCGCGGCCCGGCCTCGCTGGAGGTCTGTGCCCTGCTGCGCAAGCCGGACGCGGCGAAGGTCGAGATCGACGTCAAGTACGTCGGCTTCGACATCCCCAACGAGTTCGTCGTCGGCTACGGCCTCGACTACGCGGAGAAGCTGCGCAACCTGCCGTTCATCGGCACCCTCGCGCCGCACGTCTACGGCGGCTGAGAACCCGTTCGGACGACGGGCGGGAACAGGAGCCTGTTCCCGCCCGTTGGATCCGGGGGACCATAGAAGAACGTCGTATCGCCGTGCTCCCGCCACGTGGGGGTCGCACTGCGGTACGGTCCAATAAACCGCTCTTCACATGAGCACTGACCGAATGCGCCGGCGGCCCAGAGCCACGCGGCGCCGTTGAGTGGCAGGAGGGACGGGGCGGCAACGCCCCGCATGGATGGACGTCAAGCGATACTTCCGTGCGCCGATCATGTGGATCGTGCTGGCCGTCCTCGCCGTTGTCGTGCTGATGCAGGTCGTTTCGGACTCGAACGGCTACAAGACGGTGGACACCGGCCAGGTCGTCGCAGCGATCGACGCGAAGCAGGTCAAGTCGGCGCAGATCACCACAGGTGATTCGAACACCATCAAGATCCAGCTGAAGGACGGCGCCAAGCTGCCCAACGTGGGCACCGGCAAGCCGCAGTCCGGCAGCAAGTTCCAGGCCTCGTACATCGGCGACCAGGGCGTCGCGATCGCCGACAAGCTGCAGGCCCAGATCAACGACAACGATCAGAGCACGCTCTCCGAGGGCTACACCATCAGCCCGGAGAAGCAGAGCACCCTCGTCAGCCTGCTGCTGTCGATGCTGCCCATCGTGATCATCGTGCTGGTCTTCCTGTTCCTGATGAACCAGATGCAGGGCGGCGGCTCGCGCGTCATGCAGTTCGGCAAGTCCAAGGCCAAGCTGCTCACCAAGGACACCCCGAAGACCACCTTCGCCGACGTCGCCGGCGCGGACGAGGCGGTCGAGGAGCTCCACGAGATCAAGGAGTTCCTGCAGGAGCCGGCCAAGTTCCAGGCCGTCGGCGCCAAGATCCCCAAGGGTGTGCTGCTCTACGGCCCGCCCGGTACCGGCAAGACCCTGCTGGCGCGCGCCGTCGCGGGCGAGGCCGGCGTGCCGTTCTACTCGATCTCGGGCTCGGACTTCGTCGAGATGTTCGTCGGTGTCGGCGCCAGCCGCGTCCGCGACCTCTTCGAGCAGGCCAAAGCGAACGCCCCGGCGATCGTCTTCGTCGACGAGATCGACGCCGTCGGCCGGCACCGCGGTGCGGGCCTCGGCGGCGGCCACGACGAGCGTGAGCAGACCCTCAACCAGCTGCTGGTCGAGATGGACGGCTTCGACGTCAAGGGCGGCGTCATCCTGATCGCCGCCACCAACCGCCCGGACATCCTGGACCCGGCGCTGCTGCGTCCGGGCCGCTTCGACCGCCAGATCGCGGTCGAGCGCCCCGACCTCCAGGGCCGTCTGGACATCCTCAAGGTGCACCAGAAGGGCAAGCCGATCGCGCCCGACGTCGACCTGTCGGCCGTCGCCAAGCGCACCCCCGGCTTCACCGGTGCCGATCTGTCGAACGTCCTGAACGAGGCGGCCCTGCTGACCGCCCGCTCGGACAAGAAGCTGATCGACAACAACATCCTGGACGAGGCGATCGACCGCGTCGTGGCGGGTCCGCAGAAGCGCACGCGGATCATGTCCGACAAGGAGAAGAAGATCACCGCGTACCACGAGGGCGGCCACGCCCTGGTGGCGGCGGCCTGCCAGTACAGCGACCCGGTGCACAAGATCACCATCCTGTCCCGCGGCCGGGCCCTCGGCTACACCATGGTGCTGCCGGAAGAGGACAAGTACTCCACCACCCGCAACGAGATGCTCGACCAGCTGGCGTACATGCTGGGCGGGCGCGCGGCGGAGGAGCTGGTCTTCCACGACCCGACCACCGGTGCCTCGAACGACATCGAGAAGGCCACCGCCACCGCGCGGGCCATGGTCACCCAGTACGGCATGACCGAGCGGCTGGGCGCGATCAAGTTCGGCAGCGACAACTCGGAGCCGTTCCTGGGCCGCGAGATGGGTCACCAGCGCGACTACTCCGAGGAGGTCGCCGGGCTGGTCGACGAGGAGGTCAAGAAGCTCATCGAGTCCGCGCACAACGAGGCCTGGGAGATCCTGGTCGAGAACCGCGACGTGCTCGACAACCTTGTCCTGGAGCTCCTGGAGAAGGAGACCCTCAACAAGGAGCAGATCGCCGAGATCTTCGCCCCGATCGTCAAGCGCCCGGCCCGTCCGGCGTGGACCGGCTCCGCCCGCCGGACGCCGTCCACCCGCCCGCCGGTGCAGTCGCCCAAGGAGCTGGCGCTCACCAACGGCGCCACCGCCGCCGAGGCCGCCCCGGCCGACGTGGTGAAGCTCCCGCCGCTGCCGATCGACCCGCCCACCGAGGGCTGACGGGGAGCCCGGCACCCGACGGAATGGATGCCGCGTCACCGGGGTTTGTACCCTGGAGGCGCGGCATCCGTGCTGTTCAACCCTTGTTCGTCAACCAGTTAGCGAGGCCCGCATGATCGACCCGGTGACGCTCGACGGTCCGCCCGCCGTCGGCACCTTCGACCAGAAGCGGGCCGAGAACGCGATCCGCGAGCTGCTGCTGGCCGTCGGCGAGGACCCGGACCGCGAGGGCCTGCTGGAGACTCCGGCCCGGGTGGCCCGGGCGTACAAGGAGATATTCGCGGGACTCTGGCAGGAGCCCGAGGACGTCCTGACCACCACCTTCGACCTCGGGCACGACGAGATGGTGCTGGTCAAGGACATCGAGCTGACCTCGGTCTGCGAGCACCACCTGGTGCCGTTCCGGGGCGTCGCGCACGTCGGGTACATCCCGTCCACCAGCGGCAAGATCACCGGCCTGTCCAAGCTGGCCCGGCTGGTCGACGTGTACGCCCGCCGGCCGCAGGTGCAGGAGCGGCTCACCAGCCAGGTCGCCGACGCCCTGATGCGGATCCTGGAGCCGCGCGGGGCGATCGTCGTGGTCGAGTGCGAGCACATGTGCATGTCGATGCGCGGCATCCGCAAGCCCGGTGCCAAGACCATCACCTCCTGCGTGCGCGGACAGCTGCGCGACCCGGCCACCCGGGCCGAGGCGATGAGCCTCATCATCGGTCGCTGACCGGGGCGCGGCGTCCCCGCGGGCGCCGCGCTGGCCGGACGGACGCGGGCCGGTCGGATCGGCGTCAGATCGGCTCGGGCTCCGGTTCGGCGTGCGGCGGGGCCGGGGTGCCCAGCGCGTTGCGGCGCGCGGGCATCCGCAGCCGCACCATCCGCCGCCAGCCGTACAGCAGGTCGTAGAGGTAGAGCGCGTGCACGCCGGCCGTGACCACGGTCAGCTGCCAGCGCGGCCAGCCGAGGATCCGCGCCATCCGGGACGTCACCGCGAGGCCGACGTCCCGGTGGGTGCGGATCTCGCCGCGGGCGCTGGTCTCCAGCACGTGGCGGATGTACGGTCCGTGCCCCTCGGCGGTAAGCCGCAGCAGCTCCTCGTGGCAGTAGGCGAGGTGGTTGTCCTCGTCGGCCGAGATCATCCGCATCGCCCGGCCGAGGTCGGGGTTGTCCCCGTACGCCTTGACGAGCTGGCGCATCTGCTCGGCCGCGCGCTGCTCGGTGACCCGGCTGTGCGCCAGGTAGGTGATGATCTCGCGGTCGGTCAGCGGGACCGCGCTGGTCAGCCGCTCGTGGGCGAGGCCGACGCCCTGGCGCTCCAGCAGCATGCAGTAGTCGGTGTCGGCGGGCACACCGACCTTCGGCAGGCCGCGCTTGTGCAGCAGCTGGGCGAAGATCCGGCCGTGCTTGCGCTCGTCGGCGCCGTGCCGGGCGATCTTCGGTGCGAGCACCGGGTCGCGGGTGAGTTCGGTGATCCGTTCGTTCTCCCACCCGCCCTGGTCCTCGCCGCCGGCGGCGATGCTGCAGAACAGCTGGTAGGCCTCGTCGTTCCGGTAGATCTCGTCGAACAGCGATCGGGTGCTGAGCATGGGGCCTCCTGCCCGGATCCGGGGCGGCCCCGGCCGTCGTTCGGCCGGGGCGGTCGAGATACGTCCCCCGCGGCGGCCGGCAGCGCGCCCGACCGGCCGGTAATCACCCGCCCAGCGGCGCCCGGGGCCGGCGGAGGGGGCGGTCGAGGGGTCAGCCGAGGTGGCGGCCCATCCACTCCAGCGCGGCGGGCAGCTCGCGCACCCAGCTCTCGAAGTTGTGGCCGCCGTCGTCCAGGTACATCGACTCCGCCTGGAACTGCGGGTTGGCGGCGGCGACCTGCTGGGCCAGCTCGACGAACTGGACGGTCTGCGGGTAGTCGGACTCCTTGCGGGTGGAGACCACCAGCATCGACAGCGGCGGGGCGGGCAGGTTCTGCAGCCGCCAGGCGAGGTCGCTCTGCTCGGCCAGCGTCCGGTCCCCGCCGAACAGGCTGCCGCCGGTGAACTGGTCCTCGTTGACCTTGAAGTCGGCGTGCAGCCCGCCCGCGCTGCCGAAGACGGCCGGGAAGCGCATCGCCAGCCGCAGCGCGCAGCTGCCCCCGGTCGAGTAGCCGAAGACGCCCCAGGAGGCCGGGGAGCGGCCGATCCGGTAGGCGGAGCGCAGCGCCTCGGGGACGTCCTTGGTGAACCAGGTCTCGGTGCGCGGCCCGCCGACGACGTCCACGCACTCGGTGTCGCGCGGCGGGGCGAGGGTCGGACGGGCCAGCACCACGATGGCCGGCTGCATCCTCCCGGAGCGCTGGAGCTCCACGGCGGTCTGGATGACCGGCAGGTCCTTCATCAGATTGAGCGTGGTGCCGGGGTAGCCGGCGATGGTCAGCAGCACCGGGAAGCGGGTCAGGCCGAGCTTCGGGTCGAAGTACTCCGGCGGCAGGTAGACGAACATCTGGTCGGACAGTCCGGTCTCCTTTCCGGTGATCCGGACCGACTCGACCTTCCCCACCTCCTCGGGTGCCCCTTTGGGCAGGTCCCCGATGCTCTGCATGCCGGCGTCGTCGGTCGGCTCCAGCAGGGCGTCGCCGGCCGGGACGCCGTTGCGGTGGTTCTCGTTGCTGGTGAGGGCGAGCTTGGTGCCGCCGGGGTTGAGCAGGTCGTCCCAGGAGGTGTAGAACCCGAAGGAATTGTTGACGCTGAGCGCCAGCACCGCCAGCACCGAGGCCTGAGTGACGGTCAGCAGTCCCACCCGGCCGAGCATCGGCAGCGGTCGCTGCCGCGCCAGTCTGGGCCAGACCCAGAGGGTGGTGACGAGCGCCGCCGAACCCAGGGCAAGCAGCGAGTTCATCAGCGCGTCGCTGGTCAGTTCCATACCGTCGGCCTTCCGGTGGGACACTGTCGGTGCAGGCTTCATCGTCTGGCGGTGCGTCAGTCCCGGCCACCGCGGCTAGGCTGTCCGGACGCCGGGCGGGGCCCGGGAGGCCGGCGGTGCGCGCACGCAACCGACGCCCTAAAATGCGGCGTCCACCGTACGTAGGACGTACGCGGGGGCCCGTCGCGCCACGCGGTGAGGGGCCCCGGCGCCCACCCCTCGGCTCAATTCGCAGCGCCCCCAGGGTGCCGGTTTACCCTTCGTTTCCGGTTCCTTGGTGTGCGTATTGCCAGATGAAGGAAAACGCATGAAGGTCCATCACGGCTCCCACCCCGGAGTGACCGGACACCCCTCCACAGCCCCTACGCTGAACCTCCATGAGCGTTCCCGTGTCCGTTGAGCCGAGCCCCGAGCAGCCCCCGCGTCGTCGCGGTCTGCAGACGCTTCGCACCCAGGCGGCCGCCGTTCCGAGGGCCTGGCTCCCCGGTGCGGTCGGCTACACCTGTCTGCTGATCGGTCTGGTGGACATCGCCAGCGCGGTGTTCCCCAGGCTCCGGCACACCAGGGTGCACACCTTCGCCGGGCAGTTGCCCGGCGGGACCACCACGCTGGCCGCCGCCGGCACCCTGATGATCGGCCTGCTGCTGGTCCTGCTCGCGCACGCGCTGCGCCGGCGCAAGCGGCGCGCGTGGCGCGCGGTGTGCGTGCTGCTGCCGATCGGCGCGGCGCTGCACCTGCTGCGCTGGCACCAGCTCGGCCCGGCGGTCATCTCGATGGTGCTGTTCGCGGTCATGCTGATCCACCGGCGCGAGTTCTACGCCAAGGCCGACCCGCGCACCCGCTGGCGCGCCGTGGTCAACCTGGTCGTGCTGGGCACCGTCAGCGTCCTGCTCGGCCTGCTGGTCGTCAGCACCCGCACCAAGTACGAGGTCGGCGACCCGGGCCTGTACCAGCGGCTGGAGCACGTGGTCTACGGGCTGTTCGGCTTCGAGGGCCCGGTGCACTACAACGCGGACCGCATCGAGGACCTGGTCGGCTACCTGCTCGGCGCGATGGGTCTGTTCACCGCCCTCACCACCACCTATCTGGCGCTGCGGCCGGAGAAGCCCAAGCCGGAGCTGACCGCCGAGGACGAGGAGAAGGTCCGGGCGCTGCTGCAGCGGCACGGCGAGCGGGACTCGCTCGGCTACTTCGCGCTGCGCCGGGACAAGAGCGTGCTGTTCTCGCCCACCGGCAAGGCCGCGATCTCCTACCGGGTGGTCTCCGGCGTCATGCTCGCCTCGGGCGACCCGGTCGGCGACGTCGAGGCCTGGCCCGGCGCGATCAAGGTGTTCATGGCCGAGGCCCGCGAGCACGCCTGGGTGCCGGCCGTGATGGGCTGCAGCGAGGTCGGCGGCGAGGTCTGGACCCGCGAGGCGGGGCTGGACGCGCTGGAGCTGGGCGACGAGGCGATCGTCGACACCGCGACCTTCTCGCTCGCCGGGCGGGCCATGCGCAACGTCCGCCAGATGGTCAAGCGGATCGAGCGCAACGGCTACTCCTGCCAGGTCCGCCGCGTCGCCGAGCTGCCCCTGGAGGAGAAGCAGCGGATCGCCGACGCTGCGGCCCGCTGGCGCGGCACCGACACCGAGCGCGGCTTCTCGATGGCGCTCGGCCGTTTCGGCGACCCGGGTGACGACGACTGCGTGGTGGTCACCGCCCACAAGGCGCCCGAGGAGGGCGAGAGCGGCGACGACCTCAAGGCCGTGCTGCACTTCGTGCCCTGGGGCGAGGACGGCATCTCGCTGGAGCTGATGCGCCGTGACCGGGCGGCCGACCCGGGCCTGAACGAGCTGCTGATCGTCGCCGCGCTGCAGGCCGTCCCGGCGATGGGCGTGCGCCGGGTGTCGCTGAACTTCGCGATGTTCCGCTCGGCGCTGGCCCGCGGCGAGCGGATCGGCGCCGGACCGGTGCTGCGCGCCTGGCGCGGGCTGCTGGTGTTCCTGTCGCGCTGGTTCCAGATCGAGTCGCTGTACAAGTTCAACGCGAAGTTCCAGCCGGAGTGGGAGCCCCGGTTCCTGGTCTTCCCGAACAACCGCGACCTGCCCCGGATCGGTTTCGCGGCGATGCAGGCGGAGGCCTTCATCACCCTGGGCATGCCCCGCTTCGGCCGCAAGCCGCAGCGCCAGGGGCTGCCGGACGGCCCCAGGCCGGAGGTCACCGAGGCCGCCTGAGCCGTGCGGCAGCGGTGCCGGCCCCCGTCGAGGACGCTCCTCGGCGGGGGCCGGCCGCCTTCCGGGGGGTGGGCGCCGGGTGGCCGGAGGCAGGGGTCGGATAATGGGGGTTATGAGCGATTCGGTGCCCTTCCCGCCGCCGCCCGGACTGCCGCGGCTCGACCGCTGCGCCGTCATGGGCGTGGTCAACGTGACCCCGGACTCCTTCTCCGACGGCGGGCTGTGGCACGACCCCGCCAAGGCGATCGCGCACGGGCTCGCGCTGCGCGCCCGGGGCGCCGACCTGGTCGACGTCGGCGGCGAGTCCACCCGCCCCGGCTCGCAGCGCGTGCCCGAGGAGGAGGAGCTGCGCCGGGTCGTGCCGGTGGTGCGGGAGCTGGCCGCCGCCGGGGTGGCGGTCTCCGTCGACACCATGCGGGCCTCGGTGGCCGAGCAGGCCGTCGAAGCCGGCGCGCTGATCGTCAACGACGTCTCCGGCGGCCTGGCCGACCCGGCGATGGCCCGGGTGGTGGCCGGGACCGGCGCGCCGTTCGTGGTGATGCACTGGCGCGGGCAGTCCGCCGACATGGACCGGCTGGCCGTCTACGACGACGTGGTGACCGACGTGGTCGGCGAGCTGACAGCCCGGGTCGACGCCCTGCTCGCCGCCGGCGTCAAGGAGGAGCAGCTGATCCTGGACCCGGGACTCGGCTTCGCCAAGACCTCCGAGCACAACTGGGCGCTGCTCGGCCGGCTCGACGCGCTCACCGCGCTCGGCCGGCCCGTCCTGGTCGCCGCATCGCGCAAGCGGTTCCTGGGTACGCTGCTCGCCGACCCGGAAACCGGGGAACTGCGCCCGGCCCGGGAGCGCGACCACGCGACCGCCGCGGTGTCGGTGCTGTCGGCACGGGCCGGTGCCTGGGCGGTGCGGGTGCACGACGTGGCCGGTACCGCGGACGCCGTCCGGGTGGTCGCGGCCTGGCAGCGCGCCGCCCGGCAGGGATGAGCGCTTGGCGAAGACGGGAGGGTCATGGCGGGTGACGGCAGGTTGAGCGGGGAGACGGCGGGCCGACGGGCCGGCGGGGAGGACCGGGAGGCGGTCCTGGCCGCCAACCGGGCGCTCTACGAGGCGCTGGAGACCGGTGACCTCGCGGCGGTCGAGGACGCCTGGCTGGGCGCCGGCGAGGCGGACGACAAGGGGGGCGTGGTCTGCGTCCACCCGGGGTGGCCGGTGCTGCGCGGACGGGCCCAGGTGACCCGCTCGTACATGCTGATCATGGCGAACACCGAGTACATCCAGTTCATCCTCACCGACGAGGAAGCGGAGGTGCACGGCGATGTGGCCCTTGTCACGTGCACCGAGAACATCCTTTCCGGCGGCGAGGCCGAACAGGAGGGCGAGCTCGGGCCACTGGTCGGGGGAAAGGTCGTGTCCACCAATCTCTTCCGGCGCACCCCGGGCGGGTGGAAACTGTGGTCGCACCACGGTTCACCCGTTCTGACCAGCGCCGACGAGGACGACGAGGACTGATTCCGGGCCGCGGCGGGAAATCACGGGAAAACGTCGCCGGACGGTGACCGGGTAATTCCCGACAAGTCACCGAACGTTCACGTCAATCGCCATTCCGGTGCGCGTGGCGACGGTTCGTGCCGGGTAGGACGGTCGGGTGTTGTCGGCGCGCGCGGGTAGATTCGAAAAGGTCAGCGGCGGGCGCGACGCCCGTCTCCGCCCTGCCCGTCGCTCTTGCCCGGGACGGGGCCCGTCCGACTGGGAGCAGTGATTCGTTTGCTGGACCGCGTCACCCTGAGGGGCCTGCGCGCCCGCGGTCACCACGGCGTCTTCGAGCGCGAGCGGGCCGAAGGCCAGACCTTCGTGGTGGACCTGGTGCTGTACCTGGACACCCGCCCCGCCGCCGCCGACGACGACCTGACCCGTACGGCGCACTACGGCATCGTGGCCGAGGAGGTCACCGCGATCATCGCCGGCGAGCCGGTGGAGCTGATCGAGACCCTGGCCCAGCGGATCGCGGACCAGTGCCTGAAGCACGAGCCGGTGGAGGAGGTCGAGGTGACCGTGCACAAGCCGGACGCCCCGATCACCGTGCCGTTCGACGACGTGACCGTGACCATCCACCGGACCCGCGGATGACCCGCCGGGTCCGTCCGGTGCCCGCCGCAGGGCCCGTCTCAGCCATAGGGGAAGTCCGATGACCACAAGTGACCCGAACGCCGCGCCGAGCGCCTTCGACCTGGAGCAGCGGGTGGACTCGGTCGACACGACCCTGCACAGCCAGCGCTGCGCCGTGGTCGCCCTCGGCTCCAACCTCGGCAACCGCCTGGACACCCTCCAGGGGGCCGTGGACGCCCTCGCCGACACGCCCGGGCTGAAGGTCAAGGCCGTCTCCGCGGTGTACGAGACGGAGGCCGTGGGCGGCCCCGCCGAGCAGCCCGCCTACTACAACGCGGTGGTCGTCCTGCGCACCTCGCTGCCGCCGCGCGACCTGCTGGAGCGCGGCAACGCGATCGAGGACGCCTTCGGACGGGTCCGCAGCGTCCACTGGGGCCCGCGCACCCTGGACGTCGACATCCTGGTCTACGAGGGCGTCGTCAGCGAGGACCCGCAGCTGCTGCTGCCGCACCCGCGCTCGCACGAGCGGGCCTTCGTGCTCGCCCCGTGGCTGGACGCCCAGCCGGACGCCGAGGTGCCCGGGCACGGGCCGGTGGCCGAGCTGCTGGCGGCGCTCGGCGGCCCGGACACCCAGGGCGTCCGGCGGCGCGAGGACATCCGGCTGACGCTGCCCGAGTAGGCCGTTCGTCCGGGGCGGTCCGTGCAGGTCGGGGAACTCCTGCCGGGCCGCCGGGCGTAGACCTAGGGGCACGCCCCGGTCGGGGGCCCGTTGGGCCGGGGCCCGGTACGGTGGCCTGACGCCCTCGTACCCGCCGCCCGGGAAAGGACCTCGTCCGAGTGAAGCTGCTTCGCCTCCGTCTGCTGATCGGCATCACCGCCGCCACGACGGCGCTGTCCTGGGCCGGCGCCAAGCTGTGGGCCGCCCTGGACACGCTGCCCGCGGTACCGGGCGCGGCGCCGGTGGTGCTGGCCGCGGTGGCGGTGATCCTGCTCGCGACCGCGCTCTCGCTGCGCTCGCGGCTCAAGGCGGTGCGCGAGCGGCAGCCCGGGGCGAAACGGGTGGACCCGCTGGGCGCGGCCCGGGCGGTGGTGCTCGGGCAGGCCAGCGCGCTGGTCTCGGCGGTGGTCACCGGGGTCTACGCGGGCGCCGGGATCTACCTGCTGGGCGAGCTGGACGTGCCGGCCCGCAAGGACCAGGCGATCACCGCCGGCTTCGCGGTACTGGCCGGCGCGGCCGTGATCGCGGCGGCGCTCTGGCTGCAGCACGTCTGCCGGCTGCCGGAGAACCATGACGACCCGGGCGGCCACGGGCCGGCGCCCACCCATCGCTGACCAGCGCATTTCCGGTGATCTTGAGTTATTTTCCGGATGCGTCCGGTAAAACCGGTGCGCTGTCAAGGGCCGAACCGGACCCTGGGCTGACACGGCCCCAATTCGCACGCTAGTTTCGTGGCATGTCTCGCGGACGCCACCGTCATTCCTCCGTCCTCGGCCGGGTCCTTCCCCCCACCGCCGCCGGCGTGCTCATCGTCGCCGCGTTGGGGGCGCTGCTTTTCAGTCAGGACACCGTGCTGGTCCGTTCGGTGGGCGCGGCCGCGGTGCTCGCCACGCTCGGCTTCGCCGTGCTGCTGCGGCAGCGTGACCGGGCCGCGCGGGCGGCGGCCGAGCTCTCCGTCGCCCAGCGGCTGCGGGCCGACGAGCGGTTCGAGGAGCAGCTCGCCGAGGCCGAGTACGCGGCCGAGGTGGCCGAGGAGCGGGCGACCAGGTTCGGGCGCCGGCTGACCGCGGAGAAGTCCCGGCTGGCGAAGGCCGAGACGGAGATCGCCCGGCTGCTCAAGGAGCGCGCCGTGACGGTCGCCGAGCAGGCGCTCAAGGAGGCCGAGGCGGCCCAGCGGGCGCTCGCCGCGAGCCGGCCCAGGCACCCGGCCAGTCCGGCCGCGTTCGTTCGCGCCGCGGCCGTGCTGCGGCAGCTGGAGCGGCGGGCGGCGCAGCAGGAGGCCCAGCGCGAGCAGGAGGCCCGGCGGGCGGCGGAGCGCGCGGCGGGTGCGGAGGTCGCGCTGCGCGCGCGGACGGCGCCCGCGACGACGTCCGCGCCCCAGCGGGTCGCTCCGGCGGTTCCGGCCCCGGTCGTTCCCTCGGTGCCCGCTCCCGGGACGGCGCCGTCCGCGGCCTCTCCGGCGGCTCCCGCCGACCCCGCGGCGGCGGTCCGGCCGGCGCTGACGGCGACCGTCGGGCAGCTCGGCGGTGCGCCCGCCGTGCCGCCGGTACGGGCGGCCGAGCGGCAGCGTCCGCGCCCGGCGGCCTCGGCGGCCCCGCGCCCGCAGGGCTTCAGCTTCTTCGGCCGCGGCGCCGGCGCGGCGGTCCGCGCGGCCGCCCCGGCGCCGGCCGTGCGCAGCGTCGCGGAGCTCGGCGAGCGGGCGGACCTGGCGGACGTGGTCGGTGACGAGGCGCTCGCGGCCCAGGCGCAGGAGCAGGCCGAGCAGGCCCGGGTCCGGGCCGATGCACGGGCCCCGGAGCAGTCGCAGGAGCCCGTGCCGGCCGCGACGGGCCCGGAGGCGGAGACCCGGGTGCTGCCGAAGGTCGAGGAGGACGCCCCCGAGGTGGTCGACCTGACCCCGCACGACGAGACCGAGCAGATCGAGGTCCCGGAGCTGCGCGCCTCGCGCTGAGGCGGGCGGCCGGCGGACGACGAGCGGCGCGGGGCGGACGGAGGAACCGTCCGCCCCGCGCCGTTTCCGCGTCCACGCCGGGTCGGGGTCCGGAGCCGGGCCCGGGAACGGCACGGCGCCCGCCCCGCCGGGTGGCGGAACGGGCGCCGTAACGGCACGCGGTGCCGGAAGGTCAGATCTGGACGCCGAAGTCCTGGGCGATGCCGGCCAGGCCGGAGGCGTAGCCCTGGCCGACGGCGCGGAACTTCCACTCGGCGCCGTTGCGGTAGAGCTCGCCGAAGATCATGGCGGTCTCGGTCGCGGCGTCCTCGGAGAGGTCGTAGCGGGCGATCTCGGCGCCACCGGTGGAGTTCACCACGCGGATGTAGGCGTTGCGGACCTGGCCGAAGTTCTGCGACCGGGCGACGGCGTCGTAGATCGAGACCGGGAAGGTGATCCGGGCGGCCTCGGCCGGCAGCCCGGCGAGGTTGACGTTGATCGCCTCGTCGTCGCCGGCGCCCTCGCCGGTGCGGTTGTCACCGGTGTGGACGACGGTGCTGTCCGGCGTGCTGGTGTTGTTGAAGAAGACGAAGTGGCTGTTGGACAGCACCTTGCCGTCCGCGTTCAGCACGATGGCGCTGGCGTCCAGGTCGAACTCGGCACCGGTCGTGGTGCGGACGTCCCAGCCGAGGCCGACGGTGACCGTGGTCAGGCCGGGGGCCTCCTTGGTCAGCGAGACGTTGCCACCCTTGGAGAGGCTCACTGGCATGGTGTGTGCTGTCCCTTCGCTTTGCTTGTTGCCGGGGATAACGCGGGAACCGCCGGCATTGGTTCCGCACGGCCGGGTCTTTTGAGCCGTCGGCACGGCTTCGGGTATTCCCCCGTCAGATCCGCCGGAACCGGCCCTGGAGTTCCCAGACAGTCGGATTGTCGGCGAGATCGGGGTGCATGTCGAAGAGGTCGGCGAGGGTGTCCTGGAGGAAGTCCCGGGCCTCCCGGCGCAGGTCGCCGTGGCGCACCACCGCGGGCGGCTCGTCGGGCAGCCAGGTGGCGGTGATCTCGACCCAGTTGAAGCGGCGGGCGAACCGCAGCAGCTCGGTGTTCTGGGTGAAGTCGAGATCGGCGGTCTGCACCCGGGCCGCGCGGCCGCCGGCCGGGTCGCGGTCGAGTTCCTCGGCGATGTCGCACAGCGCCCAGGCGAAGTCCAGCACCGGGACCCATCCCCAGGCCGTGGACAGGTCCGCGCCCTCGGCGTCGAGGTAGACGTCGCCGCAGAACAGGTCGTACCGCAGTTCGCGCACGCCCGCGGTCCGGTAGTCGGTCTGCGGGGGGTCGGGGAAGCGGTTGGAGAGGGAGTAGCCGAGCTCGATCACACAGGCCATTGTCGGGGCTGCGGGCCTGGCCGGATAACCGGGTGACCGGCGTGGCCCGGCGCGGGATGATGGACCCATGCCCGAGCCCATCCGCGTACGGGGATCGGTGGTCGTCCCCGACGCCGAGCTCGTCTGGCGCTTCTCGCGTTCCTCCGGCCCCGGCGGCCAGCACGTCAACACCTCCGACACCCAGGTCGAACTCCGCTACGACCTGGCGGCCTCCGCCGCGCTGCCCGAGGTGTGGAAGCAGCGTGCCCTGGAGCGGCTGGCGGGCCGGCTGGTGGACGGGCGGGTGCTGGTGGTCCGGGCCTCCGAGCACCGTTCGCAGTGGCGCAACCGGGAGATCGCCGCGGCCCGGCTGGCCTCGCTGCTCGGCGAGGCGACCGCGCCGCCGCCGAAGGCGCGCCGGGCGACCAAGCCCAGCCGGGGCATGGTCGAGCGGCGGCTCTCCAACAAGCGGCACCGCTCCGAGCTGAAGCAGGGGCGGCGTTCCCCACGCGGCGAGGGGTAGCGCCCGGCTTCCGGGCCCGGCGGGCCGGTTCAGCCCAGGGTGCGGTAGCCGCCGCGGAAGTACAGCAACGGACGGCCGCCCGGGTCGGGCACCGTCGCCTCCAGGACGCGGCCGAGCAGCAGGGTGTGGTCACCGGCGGCCATCCGCTGCTCGGTGCGGCACTCCACGGTGGCGAGCGCGCCGTCGATCAGCGGGGCTCCGCTGTACGGGCCCCGGTGGTGCGGGGCGTCGGCGAACAGCAGCCGGTCGCTGAGCCGGCCCTTCATCGCGAACCGCGAGCCGAGCGCCTTCTGGTTCTCCGACAACAGGGAGACGGCCCAGGTGTCGGCCCGGGAGAGCACCTCGTCCATCCGGGAGTCCTCCCGGACGGAGATCAGGACCAGCGGCGGTTCCAGCGACACCGAGAGGAAGGACGTGGCGGTCATGCCGACGTCCTCTCCGTCGTCCGGGTCGTGGACGGTCACCAGGCTCACACCGGCGGCGAGCTGGGAGAGCGCCGCCCGGAACTCGTCGGGGGTCGCTTGGGAGGCAGCTTCGGGCTGCGGGGACGGGTACACGTACCGCACGGTAGCCCGCGACGGGGGGGAACGACATCGGGCCCTGGTCGTAGGACCAGCGGCGCAGCGGCGTTCAGCCCGCCGGGCGGCGGAAAGGTTACGGTCCGCGTCCGCTCTCACTCCCAGGAGTGAACGGGAGGGCCTGCCCGGCGGTCAGTCGGCTACAGCGCGCGGCCATTGAGACCGACCAGGGGAAATGTTCCGATGGGCGGTGATGTCCCGGTATGGGGCGGATGAACTGATTAAGGGCGCATTAGTCTTGTGTGATTTAAGTCACAAGTGCTGACCTATTGCTGACCGAGCGTGCCGAACGCTGTGCTCCCTGTGATTCAGTTCTTCTGGCAATCGGACGATAACCAATCAAGACCTATCCGAAGCAGCCGGGGAGCCCCCGCATGGAAGCCGAGTCGGAGCCGTACGTCCGTCTCGCGACCCTCCGCACCTTGCACCGGGTCGTGGCGGACCTCAACGCTGCCCGCAGCCTGGCGGGCACGCTGCAGGCCGTGGTCGAGGGCGCGGTGCACGGACTCGGTTTCGACGCCGCCGCGGTCAGCCTGGTGCGGCCGGACGGCGACCTCGTGGTGGCGGCCGTCTGGGAGCTGGAGGAGAGCACCATGGGCGGCCCCTCCGTCCTGCTCGGCCAGGTAGGCTCCCGCGAGTCCTGGGACCGGCTGCTCGGCGTCAGCGACCACTGGGGCACCCTGCGCTTCCTCCCCTACGACCGCGGCTGGGCGGTCGCCAGCGACATACCGCGCTGGATCGGGGACGGTCCGATGCCCGTCTACGCCAACGACTGGCACCCCGCCGACGGCCTGCTCGCCCCGATGTACAGCGCCGGCGGCGACCTGCTCGGCGTGCTCTCGGTGGACCGCCCGCGCAGCGGCAAGCGGCCCGGCGCCTGGACCCGCGAGGCCCTGGAGATGTTCTCCCTGCAGGCCTCCATCGCCATCGGCAACGCCCGGCTACGCGCGGAGATGCAACGCGCGCTGGCCCGCCTGGAGAAGGAGCAGCAGGCGCTGCGGGCCAGCGAGGAGAGCTTCCGCCAGGCCTTCGAGTACGCCCCCAGCGGGATGGCCATCACCGAACTGCACGGCGCCGGGCGGGGCCAGCTGACCCGGGTCAACGACGCGCTCTGTCGTTTGCTCGGCCGCCCCCGGGCGGTGCTGCGCCAGCAGAGCTTCGTCGACCTCGTCCACCCGGACGACCGGGCCCTGCTGGAGCGCACCAGCGCCGAGAGCGGCCGGGCGGAACTGCGGCTCTCCCGCCGGGACGGCGGCTACCAGTGGGTGTGCCTGCGCAACTCGATCGTGGCCGACGCCGCCGAGGGCCCGAGCTTCCTGCTCACCCACGTCGAGGACATCGAGGACCGCAAGCGGCACGAGCTCCAGCTCGCCCACCGGGCCAGCCACGACGCGCTCACCGGCCTGCCGAACGGCGCCGAGCTCAAGGCCAGACTGGGGCGCCGGCTCTGCGGGCAGCCGCAGTCGGCCGTCGCCGCCGGGCACCAGGACGGGCCCGGCGCGGCCGGTCACCCGGAAGCCGGCCGTCCGGTCGGCGCCGGGGTGCCGGACGACGGCTTCGCCGGGTACCCGGAGAGCCTGTTCGGCGAGCCCTACCACCCGGCCGGAGGCCACGACGGCCCGGAACCGGCGTACGGCCACGGCCTGCCGGAGGGGTACCCGGTGCCCGCCGCCGACGGCGCACCGGCCGGGGCGAACGGCTACGGCGAGCACGTGCACGCGGTGGTGCCGGCCGACCACGGCCCCGGCGGCGAGGTGTGGACGGGCCCGTTCCGTTCGAACGCCGCCGCCGCCGTCGAGAAGGGGCTCGCGGTGCTCTTCTGCGACCTCGACGGCTTCAAGTCGATCAACGACCGGTTCGGCCACAACGCCGGTGACGCCGTCCTGGTGGAGGTCGCCCGCCGGCTCAGCGCGGCGGTGCGCGACGGCGACACGGTGGCCCGGCTCGGCGGCGACGAGTTCGTGGTGCTCGCCGACGGCATCGGCCGCGACGAGGCGAAGGACCTCGCCCACCGGCTGCGCAACGCGATCATCCCGCCGATGCGGATCGACGGCCGGGGGATGCGGGTCGGTGTGAGCCTGGGTGTCGGCTGGGCCGGCTGCGGGATGAGCATCGAAGAGGTCCTGCACACCGCGGACGAGCGGATGTACGACGAGAAGCGGGCCCGCGGGGGCGCGGTGCGCGGGGCGCGCGGGGAGCGGTCGCACCGGCGGGCGGGCTGACGCGCCCCCGGGGCGCGTGCGGGGCCGTCGGGCCGTGGCTACTCGCCGGTTGTCAAGGGGTCTTTTCGGGGCGTCCGCCGTGGCAGGTAGGGTTCCGGGGTACGAGCGACCACGACCAGCGCCGACGGCACGGCAGCCCGGCGGCGCGACCGCGATGGGGGAGTTGACCACCGTGACCACCGCCGGCAGCAGCGGAGCGCCCCAGGGCCCGGAGGACGGCGCCCCGCAGGACGACGATCCGTTCGGCTACCTCTACCGTCCGGCCGACGGCGGCTCCGGTCAGCAGACCGAGCCGCAGCAGGGCGTGCCGCGCACGTCCTACAGCCGCCCGATGGAGGTCGGCCGCGCCCAGTACGGCCAGCCGCAGTACGGCCAGCCACCGCGCCCGCAGCAGCCCTACCCGCCGCAGCCGGGCTACCCGCAGGCCCAGCCGCCGCAGCCGTACCCGCCGCAGGGCGACTTCGGCGCCGCCCCGACCCAGCAGACCCGGTACGCCGAGCACTCCCGCCCGCAGCCGGGCGAGGAGCGGCCGGCGAGCAGCGGCCGCAGCAAGGGCGCGGTGATCGGCGCGGTCGCGGTGGTCGCGGCCGTCGCGATCGGCGCGGGCATCGCCCTGTCCGGGGACCCGGACGACAAGGGCAAGGACGCCAAGGACGCCAAGGGCGGCACCGGTACGGCGAGCGCTCCGGCCGCGCCGGGCGGCGCCACCGGTACCGCGAGCCCGACCGGCACCGCGTCGGCGACCCCCTCGGCGACCGCCTCGGCAGGTCCGGGCACCGTGGACGCCAGTCAGCTGCAGGGCCAGAACGCGCCGTCCGGCAACACCGTCAAGGGCACCAGGTCGGCCGACGGCAGCTATCTGACGCTCAACCCGGGCGGCACGATCACCTGGACCGGCGACGTGCCGGCGGCCGGCACCTTCAAGTTCACCGTGCACTTCAACAACCCGGGCGCCGACACCAAGGCGATCGCGGCGGTGAACGGCAAGGACTGGCCGGGCGGCCTGTCGCTCAAGAACTACTCGCCGGGCAAGGACCCGGCCTCGTCCTGGTACACCAGCTACATAACCCCGCCGCTGCAGGCGGGCAGCAACACGATCGTGCTCTCGCTGCCGCCGGGCAGCGGCGCGATCCTGGTGGACCAGGTGACGCTGGAGGCGCCGCCGGCCGGCTAGGTCCCGGACGCGTGACGGCCGCCCGTTCCCCGAGGGGAGCGGGCGGCCGTGTCGTGCGTGGGTGCGGTCAGCCGGCCGCGATCGGGGCGAACCGGTCGCCGCCGGTGATCCACTCGCCGCGGCGCATCACGGCGACCAGGTCGTAGGTCGCGGAGTCGACGACGGCGAGGTCGGCGAGCTTGCCGGGCTCCAGGCTGCCGACCTGGTCGGCGAGGCCGAGCAGCCGGGCCGGGACGGTGGAGAGCGACTCGACGGCCTGGTCGAGGCCGAGGCCGTTGACCGTCACCGAGCGCTTGAACGCCACGTCCAGGGTCAGCGTCGAGCCGGCGATCGCGCCGCCCTCGACCAGCCGGGCGACGCCGTTCTTGACCTCGACCTGGAGCGGGCCGAGCGGGTAGAGGCCGTCGCCCATGCCGGCCGCGCCCATGGCGTCGGTGATCAGGGCGACCCGGGCGGCGCCGGCGGTGCCGTAGGCGAGGTCGAGCACGGACGGGTGCAGGTGGACGCCGTCGTTGATCAGCTCGACGGTGACCCGCTCGTCCTCCAGCAGCGCCACGATCGGGCCGGGCGCGCGGTGGGCGATGCCGGGCATGGCGTTGAAGAGGTGGGTGGCGACGGTGGCGCCGGCCTCGATGGCCTCCAGCGTCTTGGCGTAGTCCGAGTCGGTGTGGCCGACGGCGGCGATCACGCCGAGGTCGGCGAGCATCCGCACGGAGTCGAGGCCGCCGGGGAGCTCGGGCGCCAGGGTGACCATCTTGGCGTGGCCGCGGGCGGCGTCGACCAGCTTGCGCACCAGCGCCGGGTCGGGGTCGCGCAGCAGGTCGGGACGGTGGGCGCCGCAGCGGTTGTGCGAGATGAACGGGCCCTCGAAGTGGATGCCGGCGAGGACGCCGTCCTCGACGAGCTCGGAGAGCACGGCCGCCTGGCGGGTCAGGTCGTCGATCTCGCCGGTGACGGTGGAGGCGACCGTGGTGGTGGTGCCGTGCTCCAGGTGGGTGCGGGCGACCTTGAGGGCCTCCTCGGCGATGCCGGAGGCGTAGGACGCGCCGCCGCCGCCGTGCACGTGCAGGTCCACGAAGCCGGGGACGACGGTGTACCCGGTGAGGTCGAGGTCGCCGGGCGTGGCGGAGCCGCCGAGACCGGCGATCCGGTCGCCCTCGACGGCGAGGCGGTCGCCCTCGACGACGCCTCCGGGCAGGACCAGCCGGGCGCCGGCCAGTGCGAGTCGGTCCGCGGTCACGCGGTCACCTCCATGGAGAGCAGATCCCAGGCGAGCAGGCCCGCGCCCAGTGACGCGGCGGTGTCTTTGAGCATGGCCGGTACGACCTCGGGGGGCATCTGGAAGGTCAGCCGCTCGGTGACCGCCGCCCGCAGCGGGGTGAAGAGGGTGTCCCCGGCCTCGGCCAGACCGCCGCCGACGATGACCCGGGACGGGTCGAGCAGGCTCTGGGCGAGCACGATGCCGTCGGCCAGGGCCTCCACCGCGGCCTGCCAGACCGCGACCGCGCGCGGGTCCCCGGCGTCCACCGCGACGGCGCAGGATGCCGCGTCGGCGTCGGGGTCGCCCACGGCCTCGGCCCAGGCACGGGAGACGGCGGAGGCGGAGGCGAGGGTCTCCAGGCAGCCGCGGGCGCCGCAGCCGCACTGCGGGCCGCCGGGGCGGACCACCACGTGGCCGATCTCGCCGCCGTAGCCGTGGGCTCCGGCCTCGATCCGGCCGTCGATGCCGATGGCGCCGGCGATGCCGGTGCCGAGCGCGATGAACAGGAAGCGCCCGACGCCCCGGCCACCGCCGAGCCGGCCCTCGGCGAGGCCGCCGGAGCGCACGTCATGGCCCAGGGCGACCGGCATCGCGCCGCCGTCCGGGCCGGCCAGGCGCTCACCCAGCAGCTTGCGCAGCGGCAGGTCGCGCCAGCCGAGGTTGGCGGAGAAGACCGCGATGCCGTGCTTCTCGTCGATCGTCCCCGGGACGGCGACACCCGCCGCGAGGGGCGCGACGCCGAAACGGCCGCGGCCTTCGTCCGCCAGATCGGCGGCGAAGTCGAGGATGGCGGTGACCACGGCGTCCGTGCCGTGCTCCCGCCCGGTCGGGCGTCGTGCTTCGAACAGCACGGAGCCGTCCTGGGCGAGCAACGCGGCCTTCATGCCGGTGCCCCCCACATCGAGTGCGATGACGTGCTTCACGGAGGACAGTTTCCCTTGACCAGGTCTAAGAGGTCTAGTCCAGTTGTCGGATTGGTCTGGTCCAAAGGGGTGAGCTTTGTCGCAGAAGCGTGTGGTGTGCGGCACTTTGCGCGAGCTCCTCGGCCGACCCCCGGGTGGGGGTGGGGGCGGGTTTGGCAGGTCGGACCGGGGATTGTCGTTGCGCGGTGCGCAACGACTCCCGCACTTCGATAACTACCCGGTGTCCGGGCGTCGGAGGTGTGGACCACCGCGCGCCCGGTTTGGCACCCTTGCCGCCTTCCCCCGGCCGGATCCCCTTCCCCCGATCCGGTCCGTTCCACTCCAGGATCCCCCTCGAAGGCGGTACCCGCGTTGGACAGGCGCGCCCAGGTCCCCCCGGTCCCCACCCGGTTGTTCGGCGTCGCGTTGGCCGGCGCCCTGGCCGGAGCACTGGTGCTCACCGGCTGCGGCGGCCAGGACGACGGCCCCGTCACCCTCAAACTGGTCGCGGCCGACTACGGCGAGAGCGCGGACACCAACTCCAAGCTGTACTGGGACGACCTCGCCCGCCGCTTCGAGGCCGCCAACCCGGGCATCAAGGTGGACGTCGAGGTGGCGAGCTGGACCGACATCGGCAAGCGGGTCGACGACCTGGTGAAGAGCGGCAAGTCGCCCGACCTGCTGCAGACCGGCGGCTTCGCCGACCAGGCCGCCGCCGACCGGCTGTACCCCGCCGCGGACGTGCTCTCGCTGGAGACCCAGGCCCGGATCATGGAGTCGTTCTCGCACGCGGGACAGGTGCTCGGCACCCAGTACGGCATCCCGTTCGTCTCCTCCTCCCGGGTGCTCTTCTACAACAAGGCGATCTTCCAGAAGGCCGGCATCACCCAGCCGCCGACCACCTGGAACGAACTCCGGCAGGCCGCCGAGAAGATCAAGGCCAAGGTCCCGGGCGTGGTCCCGTACGGGCTGCCGCTCGGGCCCGAGGAGGCGCCGGCCGAGTCGATGCTCTGGACGCTGAGCGGCGGCGGCAGCCTCTCCGACGACGTCGGCAACTACACCATCGACAGCCCCCAGAACCAGGCCACCTTCGGCTGGCTCAAGGCCAACCTGGTCACCACCGGTCTGACCTACCCCGAGCCCGGCAAGGTGAATCGCACCCCGGTGTTCAGCGACTTCGCCTCCGGCAAGGTGGCGATGCTCAACGGGCACCCGACGCTGCTGCGGATGGCCACCAACGGCAGGATCGACTTCGGGACGGCGCCGATCCCGAAGAAGGACGGTCTGGCGAAGGCCGGCAGCCTCGGGGTGGCCGACTGGATGATGGCCTTCAAGGCCAACGGGCACAAGAACGAGATCCGCCGGTTCCTCTCCTTCGTCTACACCAAGGAGAACCAGCTCACGTTCGACGAGACCTACAACCTGCTGCCGGTCACCCAGGACGCCTTCGACGCGATGACCAAGGACCCGAAGCACGAGGACCTCAAGCAGTTCGCCGCCGGCCTGGGCAACGCGAGCTTCTACCCGTTCGGCGACCCGGCCTGGGCGGAGGTCTCCAACCGGATCAAGGCCGGCATCGGGGCGGCGGCGACCGGTGACGCCAAGCCGGTGCTGGAGGACCTCCAGCAGGCGGCGCTCAAGGAGGCGGCCCGGATCCGCAAGTGAACCCGGGCCGGGAGGCGGGGCGGCAGGGTGGTGGTACGGGCCTCAGTAGGTGATCGTGTAGACCTTGCGCAGCGTCTCGTGCACGGTCCAGGTGGTGCGGTCGCCCGCCCGCAGCACCCCGCAGACGCCCGGGCCGAGTTCCAGCACCGGGCCGCCGTCGACCACGACGGTGGCCCGGCCGCTCAGCACCACGAATACCTCGTCCGCCTCGACGTCGGTGGCCGTGCCCGGGGTGATCTGCCAGATACCGGTCTCCCCGGTGGCGGATCCGGTGAGCACCAGAGCGGACACCTCGGGGGCGCCGGAGACAATAAGGGCCGGGTCGAGCGGGTCGGGGACGAGTTCCGCGCTCGGGACGTGCAGGGCGAAGGCGGCGGCCGGGGTGCTGGTCATGGGGGCGACGCTAGTCGCCGGGCCCGGGCGGCGCAGGACGCAGAGTGTGTCGGGTCCCCGGGGGAGAATGACACTCCGTAGTGATGGACGGAGGTGCGCCCGGATGGACGCGGACGACGAGGCGGCACGGGAACCGGCCGCTCCCGGCGCCCTGGACGAGCGGGACCGGGCCGTGCTGGAGCTGGAGGGCCGCTCATGGCGGACGGCCGGCGCCAAGGAGCGCGCCGTACGGGAGGAGCTGGGGCTCTCCAGCACCCGGTACTACCAGCTGCTGAACGGGCTGCTGGACCGGCCGGAGGCGTTGGCGCACGCCCCGGTCCTGGTCAACCGGCTGCGCCGGGTGCGGGACGCCCGCCGGGCGGCTCGGTAGGCACGGGCCCGGTGGACCGGCACGGCGGGCACGGCGGGCGGGGCGGTCACGGCGGGCGGGGCCGCCCCGGGCCGACGGGTGACCCCCGCCCGGGGTGGGTACGGTGCCAGGCATGGGCCTTGCCGACATGACGCGACCGCTGACGGATGCCGGGCGCGAGGGGCTGGCGGCGCTGCTCGCCGCGCCCCGCGACGCCGTGATCGCCCTCGACTTCGACGGCACGCTCGCCCCGATCGTGCCCGACCCGAGCCGGGCCCGGGCGCACCCGGGCGTGGCCCCCGCGCTGCGCGCGCTGGCGCCGCACGTCGGCACGGTCGCGGTGGTGACCGGCCGCCCGGCCGCCCTGGCGGTGGAGTACGGCGGGCTCGCCGGGCTCGGCGGGGTGGTGGTGCTCGGGCACTACGGCGCGGAGCGCTGGGAGGGCGGGCGGCTGACCGCGCCGCCGCCGCACCCCGGCGTGGCCGCGGTGCGCGAGCGGCTGCCGGAGGTGCTGGCGGAGCTCGGCGCGCCGGACGGCACCTGGGTGGAGGACAAGGGCCGCTCGGTGGCGGTGCACACCCGGCGCACCGCCGAGCCGAGCGCCGCGTTCGAACTACTGCGCGGCCCGATGGAGGCGCTGGCGGGCGGGCACGGGCTGGTGGTGGAACCGGGCCGGCTGGTGCTGGAGCTGCGGCCGCCGGGGGTGGACAAGGGCGCGGCGCTGACCGGGCTGCTGCGCGAGCGCGGTGCCCGCTCGGTGCTCTACGCGGGCGACGACCTCGGCGACGTCCCCGCCTTCGCGGCGGTGGAGGAACTGCGCGGGCAGGGCCTGGCCGGCGTGCTGGTGTGCAGCGGCGCGGTGGGCGAGTCGCCGGACGCCCCGGTGCGGGAGCTCGCCGACCGGGCGGACCTGGTGGTCCCGGGCCCGGCCGGCGTGGTGGAACTGCTCGGAGCGCTGGGGGAGGAACTCAGCGCAGAGCGTTGAGCTGGTCCAGGAACCACTGCTGCGGCGGCAGCGCCGTCGCCGCGGCGGCCAGCCGCTTGGTGCGGTCGGCGCGCTCCCCGGCGGGCATGGTGAGCCCGGCGTGCAGCGCCTCGGCGGTGGCCACGATGTCGTACGGGTTGACGCTCAGCGCGTCCTCGCCGAGTTCGGCGTGCGCGCCGGCCTCCCGGGAGAGCACCAGCGCGCAGCCCCGGTCGGAGACCACCGGGACCTCCTTGGCGACCAGGTTCATGCCGTCCCGGATCGGGTTGACCAGGGCCACGTCGGCCAGCCGGTAGGCGGCCAGCGAGCGCGGGAAGTCGTCGTCGACGTGCAGGATCAGCGGCTTCCAGTCGGGCGTGGCGAACTCCGCGTCGATCTCGGTGGCGAGCGCCCGCACCCGGTCGGTGTAGGCCCGGTACTCGGCGAGGTCGGTGCGGGACGGGTAGGCGAAGGCGATGTGCACCACCCGGCCCCGCCACTCGGGGCGGGTGCGCAGCAGGTGCCGGTAGGCCAGGAAGCCGCGGACGATGTTCTTGCTCAGCTCGGTGCGGTCGACCCGGACGACGGTGCGGCGCTCGCCGACGGCGGCGCGCAGGGCGGCGAGCCGCTCGTCGACGTCCGGGCGGTGGGCGCGCTCGCGCAGGAAGTCGGCGTCGGCGCCGAGGCCGTGCACGCCGAGGGCGGTGGTGCGGCCGGCGTGGGTGACGGTGAGCGCCTCGCGGTCGACCGTCGCGCCGAGGAAACGCTCGCAGCAGTCGGCGAAGGCGAGTGCCCAGCGGCGGGTGAGGAAGCCGGCCCGGTCGGCGCCGAGGATGCCGGTGAGGACGGCCTCGGCGATGTCGTCGGGCAGCAGCCGCAGGTACTCGGGCGGCGCCCAGGGGGTGTGCGAGAAGTGGCCGATCCGCAGGTCGGGGCGGGCGGCGCGGAGCAGCGCCGGGACGAGCGAGAGGTGGTAGTCCTGCACCAGGACGGCGGCGCCGGGGGCGGCCTCGGTGGCGAGCGCCTCGGCGAAGGCGGTGTTGTAGGCGGTGTAGGACTGCCACTCGGCGCGGAAGCCGGCGTCGAAGGCGGGGGCGGTCGGGGTGTCCCAGAGCAGGTGGTGGACGAACCACAGGGTCGAGTTGGCGATGCCGTTGTAGGCCTGGGCGAAGGTCCGCGGGTCTATGTCGAGCATCCGGACGGCCTGCCCGCCGACGTCGTGGCCGGCCCGGTCGAGGCGGCCGTCCGGGGCCTCCCGGGCTGCCCGGCGGTCGGCGTCGGAGAGGGCGGCGCAGACCCAGACGGCGTCCGGGTCGTCGATCGCGGAGAGCCCGGAGACCAGGCCTCCGCCGCCTCTGCGGAGCGTCAGCGTGCCGTCGTCCGCGGTGCCGAAGGACACCGGCCCCCGGTTGGACGCCACCAGGACGGGGGCTGCGCCGGTCGGATTCGAACGCTCGGTCGTGTCAGGGCCCATGGTTGGTTGGTTGCCGGGGGTCCGGGGTGGCAAACCCCTCAGCGCCGGGTGGCGTACTCGGGGACGGTGTGCATCGGCGGGCGTTCGGTGGCGGTGACCGGGTGGGTGTGGGCGGTGAAGGCTCGGGTGCGCGGGTCGCGGGTGAACTGGGTGAGCCGGGGGTGGAGCAGGTCGGCGGAGGCCTTGAGTCGGTGGGTGCGGTCGAGCCGTTCCAGCGCGGTGCGGTAGATGGTGGCGGCCATCCGGCCGAGCGCCTGGCCGTCCTGGTGCCGGTGGTGGCGCACGCCGACGTCCACCTGGGCGAGCGCGTCCAGGCCGGCCGTCTCCAGCGCGTCGACCAGCAGGCCGAGTTCGACTCCGTAGCCGGTGGGGAAGGGCAGCCGTTCGAGCAGCGAGCGCCGGGCCGCGTACTCGCCGCCGAGCGGCTGGACGAAACCGGCGAGTTCCGGCCAGTGCAGGTTGAGCAGCGGGCGGGCGACCAGCTCGGTGACCCGGCCGCCGCCGGCCGGTACGACCGCCCCGTCGGTCTCCAGCGGCCGGTCGTACATCGCCTTGACCAGCTGGATGTCCGGTTCGGTGAGCAGCGGGCCGATGATGCCGGAGACCAGGGCGGGGTCGAATTCGCGCAGGTCGGCGTCCACGAAGCAGACGATCTCGCCGCGGGTGACCAGCAGCGAGCGCCAGAGCACCTCGCCCTTGCCGGGGGCGGCGGGTATCCGGGGCAGGATCGCGTCGCGGTGGACGACGGTGGCACCGGCCTCGGCGGCGACCGCGGCGGTGGCGTCGGCGGAGCCGGAGTCGACCACCACCAGCTCGTCGACCAGCGGCAGCCGCTCCATCAGCTCGCGGCGGATGACCCGGACGATCTCGCCGACGGTGGCCTCCTCGTCCAGCGCGGGCAGCACCACGCTGACGGTGCCGGCCGGGCCGAGCGCGCGCTTGGCCGCCGGCAGCGTGTGCACCGGGCGGTCGGCCGCGCTCCACGAGCGCCGGCGCAGCCAGGACGCCGTCTCGGGGAGGAGCTCGGGGGTCGGTTCGGCGGGCACGGTGCGCTCCTCGGCGGGGTCGGGTGCGGGGGTCGGGTACGGGGCCTGGTGGGACGGGGCATCTCGCGTGGCGGACGGTGCCGTTCGGGGTTGACGCCTTCGGATACAGTCTTCGTACAGCGGTCGGACCTTCGCACGCCGGGGTCACCGCTGAGCAGGACCACAACTTCACAGAGCTCATCCAGAGGGACTGAGGGAACGGCCCGTTGACGTCCCGGCAACCTTCTCGCACGGTCGGCTTCGAGCCCCGGCGGGACAGGTGCCAATTCCGGCCCGGGCGCGACCGCGTCACGGGGAAGATGAGGAGAGAGGCCTCGCCACCATGGCTATCGACACCGCCGTACCCGTCACCGTTGACCTCGGCCCCGCCGCCCAGCTGTCCTGTCGGGAGTGCGGCACCAAGTTCCCGCTCGGTCCCAGCTTCGCGTGCCTGGAGTGCTTCGGCCCGCTGGAGATCGCCTACGACTTCGGCAGCGAGGGCGCCGAGGAGCTGCGCAAGCGGATCGAGGCCGGTCCCGCGTCGATCTGGCGCTACGCGCCGCTGCTGCCGGTGCCCGCGGACGTCGCGGGCAAGCCGAACCTGAACCCGGGCTGGACCCCGCTGGTGAAGGCCGACAACCTGGGCCGCGAGCTCGGCTTCACCGCCCAGCTGCACGTCAAGGACGACTCCGGCAACCCGACCCACTCCTTCAAGGACCGCGTGGTGGCCTGCGCGATCGAGGCGGCCCGCGCGTTCGGCTACACCACGCTCTCCTGCTCCTCGACCGGCAACCTGGCCGGCGCGGTGGGCGCGGCGGCGGCCCGGGCGGGCTTCCGGTCCTGCGTGTTCATCCCGCACGACCTGGAGCAGGGCAAGGTCGTGATGGCCGGGGTGTACGGCGGCGAGCTGGTCGGCATCGAGGGCAACTACGACGACGTGAACCGGTTCTGCTCGGAGCTGATCGGCGACCCGGCCGGCGAGGGCTGGGGCTTCGTCAACGTTAACCTGCGGCCGTACTACGGCGAGGGCTCCAAGACGCTCGCCTACGAGATCTGCGAGCAGCTCGGCTGGCGGCTGCCGGAGCAGATCGTGATCCCGATCGCCTCGGGCTCGCAGCTCACCAAGATCGACAAGGGTCTGCAGGAGCTGATCAAGCTCGGCCTGGTCGAGGACCGGCCGTACCGGATCTTCGGCGCCCAGGCGGCGGGCTGCTCGCCGGTCTCGGCCGCGTTCAAGGCCGGCCACGACGTGATCCGGCCGGTCAAGCCGGACACCATCGCCAAGTCGCTGGCGATCGGCAACCCGGCCGACGGCCCGTACGTGCTGGACATCGCCCGGCGCACCGGCGGCGCGGTGGAGGACGTGACGGACGAGGAGGTCGTGGCCGCGATCCGGCTGCTGGCCCGCACCGAGGGCATCTTCGCGGAGACCGCGGGCGGCGTGACCATCGGCGTGCTCAAGAAGCTGGTCGAGACCGGGCAGCTGGACCCGTCGAAGGAGACCGTCGCGATCAACACCGGTGACGGCCTGAAGACCCTCGACGCCGTCTCCGAGGCCGGGATGACCGCCGTGATCCGGCCGAACCTGGAGTCCTTCCGGGACGCCGGCCTGGCGACCGCCTGACCCTCGCGCCACCCACGTCCCACCCGTCCCGCCCCCAGCCCCGCCCGCGCGCCCGCAACGAGGAGACCCCCATGAGCGCCAACGTCCGCATCCCGACCATCCTGCGCACCTACACCGGCGGCGCCAGCGAGGTGCCCGCCGAGGGCGGCACGCTGGGCGAGGTCATCGCCGACCTGGAGAAGAACCACGCCGGGATCGCCGCGCGCATCCTGGACGACACCGGCAAGCTGCGCCGCTTCGTCAACGTCTACGTGAACGACGACGACGTGCGCTTCGCCGAGGGCCTGGCGACGGAGATCAAGGACGGCGCGAACATCTCGATCATCCCGGCGGTCGCCGGCGGCTGATCCCGCGCGCGCCCGTTCCCTCCGGGGCGGGCGCACCGTCTCCGGCTGTCCGCGGCACGGAATTCCGTGCCGCGGACAGCCGCGCGTATTTTGGCGGGAATATTTTCGGTGCCGGTCGGAGTAAAGTGTCGCTCGACCGGGAACAGAGGCCGCCCTTCCGCTCATCCGGGAACGAATCCACCGCATCGCCACCACCGCCGGTGTCCGCCCAGTGGGGCCGGTGCCGGGGTCCGGGGCCCGGGAAACATGTCAGGCCGGTGTCAGAATTCTGACCGGGATTTCTGGTAATACGTCCGCTATGTCCGGCGGGAAATGCGGCTTTCCTGGTGTTTATGTCCGTCCTGTCCCCCATGATGCCGGGTGAATTCCCCGACATTGGGCCTGTTGCAGAGGGCGTCGATCCGGATACATTCAGCCGCGGTCGACGCAATCGCCCGTTCGCCGGATGCCGTTCGGCGACATCGGGAGGATCGCGGCGTGCACGGCCGCGCCCAGGGGGGGTTCCCCGGGCCGGCAGCCAACCAGACCCGCGCCCGCAGACCTGCGGGGGCGTGAAGGGCCAGCACAGCACTAGGGGAGTTCGGAATGGCTCAGGGCACCGTCAAGTGGTTCAACGCGGAGAAGGGCTACGGCTTCATCGCGGTCGACGGTGGTGCGGACGTCTTCGTCCACTACAGCGCGATCCAGATGGACGGCTACCGCACCCTTGAGGAGGGCCAGCGGGTCGAGTTCGAGATCTCTCAGGGGCAGAAGGGCCCGCAGGCGGACATGGTCCGCGCGGCGGTCTGACCTTTCCGACACCCAGGAGTTCGGCTCGGCCCATCGGCTGGTGCACCTCTTGCTTCACGGCGGGCCCGTGCGACGCATGTCGCACGGGCCCGCCGTCATGTCCGCGCGGCTCGCGGATCGTCGATTGGGCTTGCACTCGCCCACCCAGAGTGCTAATCATTGGCGTTAGCACTCAGAGCTTGAGAGTGATAAGCGGACCGGGTCGGTGAGGCCCCCGGGAGCGGTAGGGGAATGGACCCCCGCACACCAGGGCCGTCCGTCGCGGGCACCCCTTGGTCCGAGCAGTCGACCGTGTCCCGGAGGACCACTTCAGATGGCCAAGATCATCGCCTTTGATGAGGAAGCTCGCCGCGGCCTTGAGCGTGGCATGAACCAGCTCGCCGACGCCGTGAAGGTCACGCTCGGCCCCAAGGGTCGCAACGTCGTTCTGGAGAAGAAGTGGGGCGCCCCCACCATCACCAACGACGGTGTCTCCATCGCCAAGGAGATCGAGCTCGAGGACCCGTACGAGAAGATCGGTGCGGAGCTCGTCAAGGAGGTCGCCAAGAAGACCGACGACGTCGCGGGTGACGGCACCACCACCGCCACCGTGCTGGCCCAGGCGCTCGTCCGCGAGGGTCTGCGCAACGTCGCCGCCGGCGCCAACCCGATGGCCCTGAAGCGCGGCATCGAGAAGGCCGTCGCGGCCGTCTCCGACCAGCTGCTGGCCCAGGCCAAGGACGTGGAGACCAAGGAGCAGATCGCCTCCACCGCCTCCATCTCCGCCGCCGACACCCAGATCGGCGAGCTGATCGCCGAGGCCATGGACAAGGTCGGCAAGGAAGGCGTTATCACCGTCGAGGAGAGCAACACCTTCGGTCTGGAGCTGGAGCTCACCGAGGGCATGCGCTTCGACAAGGGCTACATCTCGGCGTACTTCGCCACCGACCTGGAGCGTATGGAGACCTCGTTCGAGGACCCGTACATCCTGATCGCCAACTCCAAGATCGGCTCGGTCAAGGACCTGCTGCCGCTGCTGGAGAAGGTCATGCAGAGCGGCAAGCCGCTCGTCATCATCGCCGAGGACGTCGAGGGCGAGGCCCTGTCGACCCTGGTCGTGAACAAGATCCGCGGCACCTTCAAGTCCGTCGCCGTCAAGGCCCCGGGCTTCGGCGACCGCCGCAAGGCCATGCTCCAGGACATCGCCATCCTCACCGGCGGCACCGTGATCTCCGAGGAGGTCGGCCTGAAGCTGGAGAACGCGGGCGTCGACCTGCTGGGCACCGCCCGCAAGGTGGTCATCACCAAGGACGAGACCACCATCGTCGACGGTGGCGGCGACAGCGAGCAGGTCGCGGGCCGGGTGAACCAGATCCGCGCCGAGATCGAGAACAGCGACTCGGACTACGACCGCGAGAAGCTCCAGGAGCGCCTCGCCAAGCTGGCCGGCGGCGTGGCCGTCATCAAGGCCGGCGCGGCCACCGAGGTGGAGCTCAAGGAGCGCAAGCACCGCATCGAGGACGCCGTCCGCAACGCCAAGGCCGCCGTCGAGGAGGGCATCGTCGCCGGTGGTGGCGTCGCCCTGCTGCAGGCCGGTGTCGCCTTCGACAAGCTGGAGCTGGACGGCGACGAGGCCACCGGTGCCAACATCGTCAAGGTCGCGCTGGAGGCCCCGATCAAGCAGATCGCGACCAACGCCGGCCTGGAGGGTGGCGTCGTGGTGGAGAAGGTGCGCAACCTCCCCGCCGGTCACGGCCTGAACGCCGCCACCAACGAGTACGTCGACCTGGTCGCCGAGGGCATCATCGACCCGGCCAAGGTCACCCGCTCCGCGCTGCAGAACGCCGCCTCCATCGCGGCGCTCTTCCTCACCACCGAGGCCGTCATCGCCGACAAGCCGGAGAAGGCCGCCGCGGCCGCCGGCGGCGGCATGCCGGGCGGTGACATGGACTTCTGATCCGCACGGATCGGACGGTTCCTCGCTCGCACGGGCGGTTCCCCTCGGGGAGCCGCCCGTGCGGCGTTCCCGGACCTTCCTGGGAGACTGGACGGATGGCTACGACAGACGACATCGAGACGGCGCTGCACACCGCGCGGGCGCTGATCCTGGCCGACCTGACCGCGCGGGACGCCGCCGACGCCGCCGTGGTGTCGCTGGTGGAGAAGGCCGTGGCGCACCGCCGGTGGTGGCTGGAGCAGTGGCCGGACGGCACGGAGTTCGTGCTGGGCCTGGTCGCCCAGGACGTCCAGGACGCGCTGCTGGAGACCCACGGCCGCTGGCCGCTCTGCGCGGACTGCGCGGCGGACGGGGACCCGCACGCGCTGGGCGTGGAGCCGGAGCTGGGGCCGGACCCGCACTGGGTGTGCGGCAAGCGCGGTGCCGTGGTGGCGGCGGTGGGGGAGCTGGCGTAGCCCCGTCCGTCACCTCGCCGCCGTCGCGCCTCCGGGCGCGGCGGCGGCTTTTTCGTGCCGGGTGGAACCGATGGACGGCATATGTAGTCTACCGACTTATACAGTCCATCTGAATCTTTGCGGCCGAGAGCTCCACGGCCGAGAGGGGGAGCCCCATGTCCCAGCCAGATCCGACCCGGCCCGTCCTGGAACTGCGCGCGGTCACCCGGGTGCACGGCGCGGGCGCGGCCGAGGTGCGGGCGCTGCGCGGCGTCGACCTGGCCGTCCGCCCGGGCGAGTTCGTCGCCGTGATGGGGCCGTCCGGCTCCGGAAAGTCCACCCTGCTCGCCCTGGCCGGCGGCCTGGACCGGCCCAGCCGCGGACAGGTGCTGGTCGAGGGCGTCGAGCTCGGCGCGCTGAGCCGGAGCGGCCTGGCCGCCGTCCGGCGCCGCTCGGTCGGCTACGTCTTCCAGGACTACAACCTCGTCCCGGCGCTGACCGCCGCCGAGAACATCGCACTGCCCCGGGAGCTGGACGGTGTCCCCGGACGGGCCGCCCGCGGCGAGGCCCGGGCCGCACTGGGCGAGCTGGGCATCGCCGAGCTGGCCGACCGCTTCCCCGAGCAGCTGTCCGGCGGGCAGCAGCAGCGCGTCGCCATCGCCCGCGCCCTGGTCGGCGACCGCCGGCTGGTGCTGGCCGACGAGCCCACCGGCGCCCTCGACTCCGCCACCGGCGAGGCGGTGCTGGGCGTGCTGCGGGCGCGCTGCGACGCGGGCGCCGCCGCCATGATGGTCACCCACGACGCCCGGCACGCCGTCTGGGCCGACCGGGTGGTCGTCCTGCGCGACGGCCTGGTGGTCGAGGAGACCGGTGGACGGCAGGCCGCGCGGCTGCTGCCCGCCGGCGGGAACGGCGGCCGGTGATGAAGCTCTCCGCCCTGCGCGTCGCCCTGCGGATCGCCCGCCGCGACGCCCTGCGCGCCAAGGGCCGCAGCGTCCTGGTGGCCGCCATGGTCGCGCTTCCGGTCCTCGGCGTCGCCGGTGCCGACGTCGTCCACCGCAGTGGACAGCTCACCCCCGGCGAGCGGGTCGAACGGCTGATGGGCGGGGCGGACGCCCTGATCACCGCCCACCGGCCGGGCCGCTCGGTCGACCAGGGGCCGTTCGCCGAGGACGGCGTGCAGGTGCTGCAGGAGGACCGGACCGATCCGGCCTCGGTGGCGGCCGCCGCCGCGGCGGGTTCCCCCACCGGCCTGGTCGCCGGGCTGCTGCCCGCGGGCGCGCTGCTGCTGCCGGCCACTCCCGGGCCGGCGGTCAGCACCTCCACCCGGGAGGGCCTGTTCACCACCTCGACCTCCGAGGCGGACCTGACCGACCGGATCTGGCAGGGCCGGCTGGACCTGGTCGAGGGGAGGGCGCCGAGCGCGCCGCACGAGGCGGCCGTCACCCGCGCCTTCCTCGCCGAGGCCGGACTGCGGATCGGTGACTCCACCACGGTCAAGGGCCTCGACACGGCGCCGTTCAAGCTGACCGGCGTGGTCGAGTACCCGGGGGACCTCGACAAGGTCGAGCTGGTGGCCCGGCCCGGTGCGCTGACCGCCCCGCTGGCCGCCGCGGCCCCGCCCGCCGCGGGCGCCTCCTCCGGGCTGACCGCGGCCGGGGCGGAGGAGGCCCGCCCCGAGCGCTGGCTGGTGCGGATGCCCGGCGGCGCCGCCCTGGACTGGCCCGCCGTCCGGAAGCTCAACCGGTACGGCTTCACGGTGACCTCGCGCGCCGTGGCGCTCGACCCGCCGCCCGCATCCGCCGTCACCTACGACCCCGATCTGTTCAGGCTCCCGGACGCGGACAAGCGGGTCGTGGTGCTGGCCACGGTGGCCGGGATGGCGCTGCTGGAGGTCGCCCTGCTGGCCGGCCCGGCCTTCGCGGTGGGCGCCCGGCGCGCGCGCCGGCAGCTCGCCCTGATCGGCGCCGCGGGCGGCGGCCGCGGCCACGTCCGCGCGGTCGTGCTCGGCTCCGGGCTGGTGCTCGGGACGGTCGGGGCGGCCGCCGGCCTGGTCGCGGGCGTCGGCCTGGTCGCCGTGCTGCGGACCTGGGCCGAGGAGGCCGGCGGCAGCCGCTTCGGACACTTCGCGATCGCGCCGCTCGACCTGCTGGCCATCGCCGCCGTGGGGGTGATCACCGCGCTGCTGGCCGCCGTGGTGCCCGCGGTCCAGGCCGCGCGCCGCGACGTGGTGGCCGGGCTCACCGGCCGGGACAGCGTCGGCGCGCCGAGCCGCAGGCTCCCGCTGCTGGGCCTGGTCCTGGTCGTCGCGGGCGCGGGCCTGGCGCTCTACGGCGCCGGCGGCCAGGACGCCACCGGCCTGCCGGTGTTCCACGGGCTCACCAGGAAGGCGCTCACCGTGCTCGCCGGGGCGGTCACCGCGGAGATCGGCTTCCTGCTCTTCACCCCGCTGCTGATCGCGCTGTCCGGCCGGCTCGCCGCCCGGCTGCCGCTCGGCCCCCGGCTGGCCCTGCGCGACTCGGCCCGCCACCGCGGCCGCACCGCGCCCGCCGTGGCCGCGGTGATGGCCGCCGTCGCCGGAGCCGTCGCCGTCGGCGTCTACACCGCCGGCACCGAGGCCCAGGACCGGGCCGCCTACCGGCCGACCGCCCCGATGGGGGCGGTCGTGGTCGAGGCCCCGATGAAGCCGGACGACCCGCAGCTGCCGCGGCTGCGCGCCGCCGTCGAGCGGGACCTGCCGGACGCGGGCGCGCGCGCCGACGTCCACGGCATGCTGTACGTCTTCTGCGAGGGCTGCTCCAGCGCGGTGCGGGCCAAGGGCACCGGCGGCCCGTTCGACGACGCCGGCCCCGGGAGCCGCGCGCTGGTCGGCGACGCGACGGTGCTGCACAACCTGTTCGGGGTGAACGACCGGGCCGTCGAGGAGGCCCTGGCCGCCGGCCGGGCGATCGTCTTCGACCGCGACCGGCTGCACGACGGCCGGGCGGTGCTCACCATGATGGGCGCGGCCGGCGGTGGCCCGGTGCAGCCCGGGCAGACGCCGCAGCCGGGCACCAAGGAGATCGCGGTCGACGCGCTCCTGGTCGACAACCCGGACGCCGCCCGGTACGGGGGGCTGCTGATGAGCCCGGAGGCGGTGCGCAGGACCGGCCTGTCCACCGAGTCGATCGGCTCGGTGTGGCGGCCCGCGCACCCGCCCACCGCCAGGGTGCAGCAGCGCGTGGAGGCCGATCTGGCCCAGGTCGTCCCGCGGGCGACGCTGCACGTGGAGCGCGGCTTCCAGCCGAAGGACGACGTGATCGGCCTCGCGCTCGCCGGGTTCGCCGTGGTGGTGGTGCTGGGCGCCGCGGCCGTGGCCACCGGTCTCGCCGCCGCCGACTCCCTGGGCGACCGGGCCACGCTCGCCGCGGTCGGCGCGCCGCCGCGGATCCACCGGGTGCAGGCCGGCCTGCAGAGCACGTTGATCACGGGGCTCGGGGCGGCGATCGGCACGGTCAGCGGGTTCGTGCCCGCGGCGGCGCTGCTGCGCTCGCACGCGAGCGGGCGGATCGGTGAGCCGGCGGCCCCGTTCACCGCGCCGTGGGGGCTGCTGGTGATGATCACGGTGGTGCTGCCGGTGGTGGCGGGGCTGGGCGCGGCCGCGTTCACCCGCTCGCGGCTGCCGCTGGCGCGCCGGGCGGGATGACGTCTGGCGGGGTGACGCCGGGCGGCTGCGGGGCCGTCGGCCGGGTGGGTGCGCTCAGCCGGCGGCCTCCAACCGGGCGAGTTCGGCGGCGAGGTTGGCCCGGGCGGGGGCGTCGAAGCGGGCGTGCGCGGTGGGCGTGCGGTACAGCGCGGGGAGCGCGAGCAACTGCCGGAGCACGGCCGCGCGCCCGGCGCGGAAGTCCGGCTCGGGGACGAAGGCGTACTCCTCCCGGACGGCCGCCGCGTACGCCGCGTAGGCCCGCGGCGGGCCGCCGAGCACGGCGAGGTCGGCGTCGCACAGCACCTCGCCGTCACGGTCGCCCGGCCCGGGGTGGTGGGTGACGGTGAGCCGGACCAGCCGGGCGACCTCCGCGACGCGGGCCGCCGGGAGTCCGGCCCCGTCGAGCGCCCGGACGGCCAGGGCGGCGCTGCGCTCCTCGTTCTCCGAGCGGTCCGGACGGTAGACGGCGTCGTGGAACCAGGCGGCCAGCCGGACGGCGTCCGGGTCGCCGGCGTGTCCGGCGAGCGCGTCGACGTGGCCCAGCACCGCCCGCAGGTGGTCGGTGGTGTGGTACCGGCGCTGCGGCTCGGACCAGCGGCGCAGCAGCTCCCGGCCGGCCGGTCCGGGGTCGCTGTCGGCGCCGCAGCGGTGGAGCAGGGCGGTCCAGGCGGCGAGCAGGTCCGCGGGGGCTTCGGTGTCGGGCATGGCGCCATTCTGCTGGGCCGGGCGGGGAACGAACAGGATTCCACTGGACGTGATATGTCGATGAAAGGTATATGTAGCTTCATGACTGAACGGGCGATGCAAGAGCCGACACTGCTCCTGCTGACCGCACTCGCCGACGCCCCCCGGCACGGCTACGCGCTCATCCAGGAGATCGACGCGATCTCGGGCGGCCGCGTCAAGATGCGCACCGGCACCCTGTACGGCGCGCTCGACCGGCTGCTCCAGCAGGGCCTGATCGAGGTTGCCGCCGAAGAGGTGGTGGACGGCCGGGCCAGGCGCACCTACGCCCTGACCGAGGACGGGCGGGGCGCGCTGACCGTCGAGGCGGAGCGGCTGCGTTCCGTCGCGCAGGAGGCCGAACGCCGGCTCGCCGCCGTTCGGCCCGCCGCCCGGCCGGCCCTCGGGAAGGCCGTCGGCGGCGCCGCGGGCCTCGGATTCACCGACTCCATGGGGGTGTTCGCATGACCACGACGCACGGCCTCCCGGGCGTGATGCCGGATCCGATGGCGTTCCGCGCCGCGCTGCGGCTCTACCCCGCCCGCTACCGGCGCGAGCGCGGTGACGAACTGTCCGCGGTCTTCGCCGACAGCACCGCCGGGTCCGGTCGGCTGGCCACCGCCCGCGAGGTGTTCGACCTGGGCGCGTACGGCCTGCGGATGCGCACCGGTCTGACCGCCTCCTCCGTCGTCGGGCAGCTGTTCGCGCTGGCCGCGCCGCTGGTCGCGGGGGCGGTCGCCGGGCTGTGCGCGGCCTACACGGCCGACCAGGTGGTGAACCCGGCCTGGGTCCCGGCGTGGGCGCTGCCGGAGCGGATCGGCCAGGTGCCGGCCTTCGTCTGGTTCCTCGGGCAGGCGCTGCTGCCGCTGCTGCTGCTCGCGGGCGTCCTGGCCGGCCGTCGGCGGGAGGCCCGGTACGCGGCCTTCGGCGTGGCCGGTGTCGGCGCGCTGGGCGTGCTGCTCGCGGCCGTGCAGGACGGCTTCTCGCTCTGGGGGTTCCTCCTGAGCTCCGGTGAGTCGACCCCGCTGCTGCTGGCCGGTCTGATGTTCGCCTTCGCTCCGCAGGAGCTGGTGGGTGGGCGGCCGGACGCGCGCGGGCGGATCGCCGTGCTGGCCGCCGCCGCCGGCGGCGGTCTGATCCTGGCCGCGGAGGGGTTCTACAGCTCCTTCGGCCTGCTGGACCGGGACGCCGCGGTGGCGCTGCTGGTGGTTCCGGCGGCCGCGCTGCTCTTCGCGGCGCGCGGCAGGCTGGCGCCGGCGGCGATCGGCCTCGCGGCGCTGCCGATGACCTTCGGCTTCAACGTCTTCCGCACCTGGCAGTCGGTCGGCGGCATGTGGCGGATGGCTCCGCTGACGGTCGCGGTGGTGGTCGGGCTGGTGGCGGCCGGCTGGATGCTGCGCCGGGCCGGCGCCGGGCAGCGGACGGGCGCGGGCACGGGAGGTGTCCGGAGCCTCGCCTGAGCGGGGACGACCGGGGCCTCGCCGCCTCACGGAGCGGCCGGACGACGGGGGTGTGGGCCCCGTCGTCCGGCCGCTGCGCGCTTAACGGGGGCGCGTGTTGTCCGGCCAAGTGGCCGCACGGGGCTCGCCGGGGGCGGACCGATGTGGCAGGCTGTCTCATATGTCTAGACCAATTTTCGAAGTCATCGCGCTGACCCCCCAGGACGCCCGGGCCGCCGAGTCGGGCGGCGCCGACCGGCTCGAACTGGTCACCGACATGGCCGCCGACGGACTCACCCCGTCGGTCGAGGACTTCGCCAGGATCCGCGCCGCCGTCGAACTGCCGCTGCGCGTCATGCTCCGCATCCGGGACGGCTTCGCGCCCGGCGACCTGGACGAGCTGCGCGCCCGCGCCGCCGCGCTCCGGGCCGAGGGTGCCGACGAGTTCGTCTTCGGCTTCCTCGACGCCGAGGGCGGGGTCGACCTGGCCGCCACCGAGGCCGTCGCCGAGGCGGTGGCCGGCTGCCGCTGGACCTTCCACCGGGCGATCGACCACAGTGCCGACCGGGCCGCCGTCCGCGCCGCCGTCGGCGCGCTTCCCGGGCTGGACACCTTCCTCACCTCCGGCGCGGCCGGCGGGGTGGACGCCGGCCGGGACGTCCTGCTGGCCGAGCTGGCCCGGGCCGGCGAGCCCGGCCACACCCAGCGGATCCTGATCGGCGGCGGCCTGCGGGCCGAGCACCTGCCGGAGCTCCGGGCCGCCGGGTTCGACGCGTTCCACGTCGGCGGCGCGGTCCGGGTGGACGGCTGGCAGTCGTCGGTGGACGCGGCCAAGGTCGCCGAGTGGCGCGGGATGATCGACGGCTGAAGGCCGTCGGGCGCCGGGGCCGGGTGGTTGAAGGCCGTCGGGTACCGGGGCCGGCCCGCCGTGACGACGGGCCGGCCCCGCCCGTTCAGCCCAGCTGCTCCGGCAGCGGCTCGGTGTGCAGCACCTCCAGGCCGGAGACCGCACGGGTCAGCGCCACGTACAGCCGACGCAGCCCGGTCCGCTCGTCCGGCTCGCCCGCGACCACCGCGGCCGGCTCGTCCAGCACCACGTAGTCGTACTCCAGGCCCTTCGCCAGGGACGCCGGGACGAGCGTCAGCCGGGCCTCGGCACTGGTCTCGGTGCCGGGCGCGAGGTGCGCCAGCCCGGCCTGCGTCAACGCCTCCGCCAGCTCCGGGACGCGCGCGTCGGCCGCGATCAGACCGGTCGACCCCTCCCGCTCCAGCGCCCGCCGGCAGGCCGCGACCACGGCCTCCGTCCGCTCCTCCTCGGCAATGTGACGGATCATCAGGGATCCCGGCGCCTCGCGCACCGAGCTGGCCGGGTTCAGTCCGGGGGCGATCGACGGCAGCAGCCGGGAGGCGTACGCGATGACCTCCTCCGGCACCCGGAAGCCCTTGGTCAGCTCCTCGATGTGGGCGGCCGGCTTGCCCAGGTGGTGCAGTGCCTCCGGCCAACTCGCCGTCGCCCAGGGGGTGGTGCCCTGGGCGAGGTCGCCCAGCACGGTCGCCGAGCCGGTGGTGCAGCGGCGGCCGACCGCGCGGTACTGCATCGGCGAGAGGTCCTGCGCCTCGTCCAGCACCACGTGCCCGAGCGAGGCGGTGCGCCGCACCAGGTCCGTGGCCTCGTCGACGAGGACGGCGTCGGCGGCGGTCCAGCGGGCGGTCTTCACCGAGCGGCCCGGCTTGGGCCACCGCACGGCCGCCTGCTCCTCGGCGCTCAGCACGCCCTCCGCGCAGGCGGCCAGGAACTCCGGGTCGGAGAGCAGCCGCAGCACCAGCTTGGCCGGGTCGACCGCCGGCCAGCAGGCCTTGACCACCGCCTTCACGGCGGTGTTGCGGGCCACCGCGTCCTGCACCCGGTCGTCCGGGGCCTCGCCGCCCTGCTCCATCTTCAGCAGCACGGCGTGCGCGATCCGCTGCGGCAGTGCCTCCGCGGCCGCCCCGTAGCGGATCTCCCGTCTCTTCAACTCCTCGATGATCCCGGTCAGTTCGTGGACCGGGACGCGCCAGCGGCGGGATCCGCGGATCACCACGCACGGCTCGGTGGGCAGCGCGATGCCGGAGCGGACCGCCCGGCGCAGCACCTCCGCCATCCGGGCGTCGCCCTTCAGCCGGGCCGCCTCGGGGGAGTCCTCGCCGCGCACCTCGACGTGCCCGACCAGCTGCTGCACGGTGGCCTGCGCGACGTCCAACTCGCCCAGCGCGGGCAGCACCTGCTCGATGTAGGAGAGGAAGGCGTTGTTCGGGCCGATCACCAGGGTGCCCGTGCGGGCCAGCCGCTCGCGGTGCGCGTACAGCAGGTACGCCACGCGGTGCAGGCCGACGGCTGTCTTCCCGGTGCCGGGGGCGCCCTGCACGCAGAGGGTGCCGGAGATGTCGGCGCGGACGATCTCGTCCTGCTCCGGCTGGATGGTCGCCACGATGTCGCGCATCGGGCCGACGCGCGGCTTCTCGATCTCGGCCGCCAGCAGGGCGGAGGCGCTGTCGTCCTCGGCGGGGTCGGAGAGGTGCTCGTCCTCGTAGGCGGTGAGCTCGCCGCCGGTGTAGCCGAAGCGCCGGCGGCGCTCGACGTCCAGCGGCTCGGTGCGGCTGGCCCGGTAGAACGGCTGGGAGACCGGCGCGCGCCAGTCGATCACCATCGGGTCGCCGTCGGCGTCGTGCACGTGCCGGCGGCCGATGTAGAAGCTCTCCCCGCCCGACCCTTC
Organism: Kitasatospora sp. NPDC057595; assembly: GCF_042800875.1. Lineage (NCBI taxonomy): Bacteria > Bacillati > Actinomycetota > Actinomycetes > Kitasatosporales > Streptomycetaceae > Kitasatospora > Kitasatospora sp. NPDC057595. The sequence goes on from NZ_JBHVGL010000002.1 coordinate 97,055, forward strand.
GCTCAGCTCCTCGCTGATCGCGTGCAGGTAGTCGAGCCGGCCGAAGAACAGCGGGGTGTGCGAGAGGTCGGCCAGGGCGGCGATCCTGGCCTCGATCTGGTTCTGCAGCACCAGGGCGGTGACCCAGGTGCCGGTGACGTCGCGGATGTCCAGGGACTCGACGTCCTCGCGCATCGCGCGCAGCGCGGCCCTGGACGCGGCCAGGTGGTCGCGTTCACGCTGCAGGGGGTCGGTGGTGGGGGTGGCGGGCACAGCGAACCTTTCCGGCTGCCCCGGAGACGGGCGCAGCGGATCGTAGGAGCTCACAGTGGATACCGGCCGGTTGCCGAACGGCCGGCACCTCCCCCGGCTGCCTGCGCGACTACAGCAGGTACCACGGTTCGGGAGGGGGCAGACGGACGATCCTAGCCGCGTCCGCCCCTCCGATCCACCCCTGCCCCCGCGGTTACAGGACGTCGTCCGCGTCGATGATGCGGTAGGCGTAGCCCTGCTCGGCGAGGAAGCGCTGGCGGTGGGCGGCGAAGTCCTGGTCGACGGTGTCCCGGGCGACCACGGAGTAGAAGTGGGCGGCGTGGCCGTCCGCCTTGGGACGCAGGACCCGGCCGAGGCGCTGGGCCTCCTCCTGCCGGGAGCCGAAGGTCCCGGAGACCTGGATGGCGACGGTCGCCTCCGGCAGGTCGATGGAGAAGTTGGCGACCTTGGAGACGACCAGGACGCCGATCTCCTTGTTGCGGAAGGCGTCGAACAGCTTCTCCCGCTGGGCGTTGCTGGTCTCGCCCTTGATCACCGGGGCGTCCAGGGCCTCGCCGAGCTCGTCCAGCTGGTCGATGTACTGGCCGATGATCAGCGTCTGGTCCTTCTCGTGCTTCTTGACCAGGGCCTCCACCACCCGGCGCTTGGTCGCGGTGGTCGCGCAGAAGCGGTACCGCTCCTCGGGCTCCGCGGTCGCGTAGGCGAGCCGCTCGGAGTCGGTGAGGGTGACCCGGACCTCGCAGCAGTCGGCGGGCGCGATGTAGCCCTGCGCCTCGATCTCCTTCCACGGCGCGTCGAAGCGCTTCGGGCCGATCAGGCTGAACACGTCGCCCTCGCGGCCGTCCTCGCGCACCAGGGTGGCGGTCAGGCCGAGCCGGCGGCGGGCCTGGAGGTCCGCGGTGAACTTGAACACCGGGGCCGGCAGCAGGTGGACCTCGTCGTAGACGACCAGGCCCCAGTTGCGGGCGTCGAAGAGCTCCAGGTGGGCGTAGACGCCCTTCCGCTTGGTGGTCATCACCTGGTAGGTCGCGATGGTGACCGGGCGGATCTCCTTCCGGGTGCCGCTGTACTCGCCGATCTCGTCCTCGGTGAGCGAGGTCCGCTTGACCAGCTCGTGCTTCCACTGGCGGGCCGAGACGGTGTTGGTGACCAGGATCAGCGTGGTCGACTTGGCGTGCGCCATCGCCGCCGCGCCGACCAGCGTCTTGCCGGCGCCGCAGGGCAGCACGACGACGCCCGAGCCGCCGTGCCAGAACCCCTCCACCGCCTGTGCCTGGTAGGGGCGCAGGCTCCAGCCGTCCTCCTCCAGGTCGATCGGGTGCGCCTCGCCGTCCACGTAGCCGGCGAAGTCCTCGGCGGGCCAGCCGAGCTTCAGCAGCACCTGCTTGATCTGGCCGCGCTCGGACGGGTGCACCACCACGGTGTCCGGGTCGACCCGGGCGCCGACCAGCGGGACGATCTTCTTGGAGCGCAGCACCTCCTCCAGCACCGGCCGGTCGGTGGTGGTGAGCACCAGGCCGTGGGTCGGGTGCTTGAGCAGCTTCAGCCGTCCGTACCGGGCCATCGTGTCGGCCACGTCGACCAGCAGCGCGTGCGGCACCGGGTAGCGCGAGTACGTCACCAGGGCGTCCACGACCTGCTCGGCGTCGTGGCCCGCTGCCCGCGCGTTCCACAGCCCGAGCGGCGTCACCCGGTACGTGTGCACGTGCTCGGGCGCCCGCTCCAGCTCCGCGAACGGCGCGATGGCCCGGCGGCAGTCGCCAGCCCCGGGGTGGTCGATCTCCAGGAGAAGAGTTTTGTCGCTCTGGACGATGAGCGGTCCGTCGTTCACGCGGGGGAGCCCTCCACTGGCTGACAGGTAGGTCGGGTCTGCGGGTCCTTCGGGACGCCGACCCTCCAGTGTCGCGCATCCGGCCGGGTGGGCGGGACCGCTCGGCTCGGGACGGCTACTTCCACTCGTGGTAGGTGGCGGTGGACTTGCCGTCGGCGGCGGCCTCGTACTCGAAGAGGCCGACGACGTGGTTGAGGCGTTCGAGCCCCGGTGAGACGGTGTGGAAGAAGAGGGAGCCGCGCCAACTGGTGCCGCCGCTCTCGGTGAAGTGGCCGATGCCGCTGCCGTGCCAGACGACGCTCTGGCCGTCGGCCGTCATGTCGACGCCCTGGCCCTCGCCGTGCAGGGTGCCGTCGGCGCGCAATTCGGACTCGTAGGTGCCGAAGCCGGTGACGGCGGTGCCGTAGTAGCTGCCGCTGCCCTCGAACGAGACCTCGACGACGACGTGGCCTTCCCCGGCGTCGAGGACGCGCCGGCCGATGATCCGGCCCTGCATGTCGCCTATGAGATCGCCGAGCATGATGACTCCTTTCGTCACCCCCCGCATTCCGGACTACGCCGGTGGGGGCGGGGCGTCAACCGGCGGTACGGGCGGTGCGGAGGGGGTGGCGCGGGGTGACCGGCGGCGGGGTGGCTCGTTGGGGAGGGCATGAACAAGTCGAAGCGCGTCCTCACCGCCCTCGCCCTCGTCGGTACGGCCTTCGCCGCGACCGCCACCACCGCCACCTCCGCGCACGCGATCGCGGGCATCGGGGAGGGGCCGGGCGGGCTGCTGGCCTCGCCCGGGTTCCTGCTCGCCGACCTGACCGGGGCCACCTCCGTGATGCCGGTCGGGCAGGGCGACCTCGCCGCCATGGCGGAGAAGGCGATGAAGGAGAAGCAGGCGGAGCAGGACGCCAAGCAGCAGGGGCACTGAGCGCCCGGGGCCCGCTACTCGTCGAGCTCGGCGACGCCGGTGATCCGGTGCAGCGCGAAGGTGCGCAGTTCGCCGTCGTGGTGGTCGAAGGCGGTGACGTAGCCGCCCTCGACCTTGACCGGGTCGATGATCCGCTGGCTGGCGAGGCCCTCCGCGTTGAGGTAGCCGATCCACATCTGCTCGCCGAGCAGGACCGCGGTCTGCAGCGCCGCGAGGGTCTCGGCGGCGGCCGTGCGCGGGAGTTGGCGCCCGGCCGGGGCGGTGGGCTCGCGCCGGGCGGCCGTCGCGGCCCGGTCCCCGGCCCGGATCGCCTTGAGGGCGGCGGCCAGCAGGGTGTCGTCCGGCGCGGGCGGGCCGTCCGGGACGGGCACCGGGGCCGCGCGCGGCGGGGTGCGGTGGCTGTCCGGACGGGTGACCAGCACGTCGCCCTCGGCGGACTCGGCGGCCGGCGCGTACCCCATCGCGCGCAGGCCGGCGAGCAGCACGTCGGGTGCCGCCTGGGCGGCCAGCACGGTGGGCGCGAGCAGCCGCAGCCGCAGGTCGGCGGCGCGGCGGTCGGCCAGGATCTCGTTCAGCAGGGCCGGGTCGTCGCAGCGCAGGTAGGACGAGGCGGCGCCGACCCGCAGCAGGCCGTGCCGGCGGGCGACGTCGTCGATCAGGTAGGCGAGTGGCTGCGGGACGGGCGTGCGGGAGTGCTGCTCCAGGAAGGACCGCAGGTCGGCGGCGGTGCGGCCGGCGTCGAGGGCGCGGCGCACCGACCCGGGGGTGAACCGGTAGACGGTCGCGCCGCCCTTGGACTCGATGTCGGCGCAGAGCGCGAGCGCCTGGGCGAGCGGGGTGAGCAGCGGGCCGGGGGCGATCGCGGTGAGGTCCGGCTGCAGGATGACGTGGTCGAGCGGCTGCGGCAGCAGCGGGGCGAGCACGGCGGCCGGGTCGTGCTCGCCGGTGAGCAGGGCGCGGGCGGGCGCGGCGAGCGCCCCGCGGCCGGTGACGCCGAGCAGTTCGGCCTCGGCGAGGGTCCAGGCGACCAGTTGGTCGCGCAGGTCGCCGCCGCCGTCGGGGGCGCTCGGCCCGCCGCGCAGCGGGCGCTGCCAACGCAGCGTGGGCAGCAGGTCCTCGGCGGCGGCCGGGGTGCCGGGCGGGAGTTCGGCGAGCAGGGCGAGGGCGGCGCGGCGCACCGACGGGGCGAGCGTGCGGTCCAGCTCCGGGCCGAGCGCGGCGCGCTGCCGGCCCTTGCCGTCGGGGGTGCCGGCGAGCGCCGCGACGCGGGTGGCGGCGAGCCAGGCGCGGGCGAGCACGGTCCACCGCTCGGCGGTGTCCAGCCGCAGCCACTCGTCGTACCCCGGGGTCGGCGCCCAGCGCTCGTCGACCTCGCCGTCCGGGGCCAGCAGGCCCGCGGTGTAGGCGAGTTCGAGCCAGAACGCGGCGACCGGCTCGGTGCTCTCCAGGGCCTGGGCGGTGCGCTTGAGGTCGCGCACACCGAGGCCGCCGGCGCGCAGGGTGGGCGGCGGGGTGAGGCCCCAGAGGTCGAGGAGTTCCTCGACGGTCCGCACCGCGGTGTGCGCCTGCCCGGCCGCGGCGGCGTCCACCACCTTGGGGTCGCGCGGCGCGGTGGCGGGCGCCGGCTCGGGCTGGACCGGTTCGACGGTGCGGTGCGAGCGGCCGCCGCGCAGGTGGAGGGCGAGTTCGCGGGGCAGTACGACGCTGCCCGGGCTGCTGGGCAGCAGCAGGCCGCGGGCCAGCAGCCACTCGACCGGGCTCTGCGCGTCCTCGGCGGTGACCGGGCGGGTGGCGTCGGGGACGGTGCCGGTGGGCGGACCCCAGACCAGCCGGTCGAGCAGCCGCAGGGCGGGCTCGGGGGCGGTGGCGAGCAGTTCCTCGCAGCGGGCGCGATCGGTGAGCAGCGCGGTGAACGCGGCGACGGCGGTGACCGGGTCGGACGTCGCGGGCTGTCCGGCGGCGGCGAGCAGCTGCTGGAGGCGGGCCGGCGACATTCCGGTGGTGGCCTCGGCGAAGGTCGGGCCGAGGCCGGTGCGGCCGGGGTTCTGGGCGGTCGGGGCGAGCGCCTCGCGGGCGGCGATGACCAGGCGCAGACCGTTGTCCGGCCCCCAGAGCAGGGCGCGGTCGCGCAGCGTGGCCAGGGCACGGGGGAGCGCGGCGGCGACGGCGGACCGGTCGGCGGCGCTCAGCGGGGTGGCGCCGGGGTGCGGCTTCACCTTGGTCGGCCCGGCCAGCAGGGTGCGGACGGCGGCGGGCGGGGTGCCGTCGGGGAGGGCGGCGAGCGCCTCGGCGACCTGGAGGGTGAACCGGTCCAGCCGCTCCAGCGCGCGCAGCGCGGAGGCGCGGGAGGAGAGCCGGGCGGTGAGCTGGGTGAGGTCGCCGGGCACGGGGTTGAGCAGGTCGGGGCGGGACCGGAGCAGGGCGGCGAGGTCGTCGTCGGGGCGGGCGCGCAGCTCCTCGGCGAGGGTGCGGGGGCCGGCGGCGGACTTGGCCTGGCGTTGGTGGCCCTGCTGTGTGGTCATTCGACCTAGGTTAGTCGGGCGGTGGCCGGGTGGGAGGGTCCCGGCGTCGGCGGAGCGGCCGGTGCGGTGGGGCGCGCCGGGGCGCCGGGGCTCGCGTGGCAGGCGGCGGGTGGGTACCGTCACGGTCGGCGGGGATGACGCCGCGTCCGGACGCGTGTCGGGTCCGGTTCGGTACGGGCAGGGCGGGGTGTGCGATGTCGGACGGCGAGTGGTGGCGCAAGCAGGGGCCCTGGAGCGAGCCGCCGGCTGCCCCGGGGCCCGCGGGCCCGGGCGGGGGTGGTGAGGGGGACAGCGTGTACGCGCGGCAACCGGAGCCCGCCGCGCCGCCGCGCCCCCCGGTGCCGCCGCGCCCTGCCGGGGCACCGCCCGCGCCGGCGTCCGCGCCGTCCTCCGCGCCGGAGGGAGCGCCCGGCGCGTTCCTGCCGCCCCCCGTACGGTCCTCGCGGCCGTCGGGGCCTTCGACGTCCGCGACGCCTTCGCGGCCTTCGCGATCGGCACCGTCCGGGCGGGGCGACGGCTCGCCGTGGATCGCGAAGCCGGGCGAGGCGGCCCCCGCCGACCCCGAGGCGCTGCCACCCGCCTACCGCGCCGTGAACACGGGCGACTGGGACTACGTGAGCATCGACTTCGGCGACGGCCCGGTCGCGTCCAACCGGCCGATCCCCGAGCAGCGGACCGCCCCCGAGGAGGAGACCGGGCCCGGGCCGGCGGGCGAGGACGCCGCGCCGGGCGGGACCGCGGCGACCGAGCCGCCCGGCGCCGACGTCCCGGGGGAGGCGGACCAGGGGAAGGGGAAGGGGAAGGGGAAGGGCCGGGCGAAGAAGGCCAAGGGCCGCAAGGGCCGGGCGGCCAAGGCCGGAGCCGCCCCCGACGCCCCCGCGGCCCCCGAGACCCCGGACGGCGCCGCCAAGGCCGGGGCGTCCGCCGTCCGCCGCCCCTCACCGCTGCTGCTGCTCTCCGCCGCCGTACTGATCGGCGGTGCCGTCACCGGACAGCTGATCGCCATGCTGATCGGCTGGGCCCTCGGCTACCTCTCCCGCCACCTGTCCGACCTCACCCGCAAGGTGGCCGTGTTCGGGATCCCGCTGATGACGATCAGCGGCAGTTCGCTCTTCGTCTGGGGCCGCGCCCAGGGCCGCTGGGGCACCGCCCTGAACCCCGGCGAGCAGGTCAACCAGGTGGTGTGGGACTCCGCGCCCGGCGTGCTGCGGGTGGCGGCCGTGCTGTCGGCGGTCTTCCTGCTCCTGATGTCGCTGCGCCGGCGCAGCGGCTGAGCGGTCGGCGCGGCGGCCGAGCGTCCGGCGCCGGGCGGCAACTCCCGTGCGGCGGGTCGGAGAAGCGGGAAATCGTCGCCTTCCGTTCATGGTCGGCCGTACGACGTTCTGATGGAATGTCGGCCTGGTGTCCCCGATGCCGCTCAGCCGCCGCAGGAGGTCTCCCGTGCCACCGTCCTCGTCGTTCTCGTCGCCGTCGTCCGCGTCCGCGTCGTCCGTTCCGCCCCGGCCCCGGTCCACCGCGCTCAGCCGGCGCGGACTGCTGGTCGGCGCGGCCGTCGCCGCGGGCGTCCAGGCACTCAACATCCGTACGGCGCACGCGGAACCGGTCCGCCGCGACCCGTTCCTCCTCGGCGTGGCCAGCGGCGATCCGCTGCCCGACGCGGTGGTCCTGTGGACCCGCCTGGTCGCCGACCCGTTCGACGCCGCGTCCATGGGCACCCGCACCGTGCCGGTCTCCTGGGAGGTCGCGGCCGACCCGGGCTTCCGCCGGGTCGTCCGGCGCGGCGTCGCCGCCGCCGAGGCCGAGCGCGCGCACAGCGTCCACGTCGACGTCCGCGGACTCCAGCCCGGCCGCGACTACTGGTACCGCTTCCGGGCCGGCCGCCACCTCAGCCCGGCCGCCCGGACCCGCACCGCCCCGGCCGCCGGCGCCCACCCCGGCCGGCTCCGTCTCGGCGTGGTCAACTGCCAGGACTGGCAGCACGGTTACTGGCCCGCGTACACCGCCCTGGCCGCCGAGGACCTCGACGCCGTGGTGCACCTCGGCGACTACATCTACGAGACCGACCCGAGCAGCGCCTTCCCCGACCGCCTGCACACCGCCCCGCAGACCCCGGGCCTCAACCAGTTGATCACCCTCGCCGACTACCGGGCCCGGCACGCGCAGTACAAGACCGACCCGGCGCTGCAGGCCGCGCACGCCGCCTTCCCCTGGATCGTCACCTGGGACGACCACGAGGTCGAGAACAACTACGCCGGCCTGGTCGACGAGATCGACGACACCGGCGCCGCCCACCAGGACACCGCCGCCATGGCCCGCGAGCGCGCCGCCGCCTACCAGGCGTACTACGAGCACATGCCGCTGCGGAACCCCTACCGCAACGGCTCCCCGGACTACCGGCTGTACCGCCGCTTCGACTTCGGTGACCTGCTGCGCCTCAACGTGCTCGACACCCGCCAGTACCGCACCGACCAGCCGGGCGGCCACAGCCAGGACCTCGGCCCCGTCGCGGACGGCCTGGGCAACGCCGCCGGCACCCTGACCGGCGCCGAGCAGGAGGAGTGGCTGCGCCGCGGCCTGGGCGACTCCCGGGCCCGGTGGAACGTCATCGCCCAGCAGGTGATGATGAGTCAGATCCGCTTCCCGAACTTCCTGGACCCGTCCCACCCGCTGCCGCCGCTCGCCAACCTCGACCAGTGGGACGGCTACGACCCGGCCCGCGCCCGGCTGCTGCGCTTCCTGCGGGACGCCGCCGTGGCCAACCCGGTGGTGCTCGCCGGGGACATCCACTCCTCCTGGTTCAGCGACCTGCGGATCGAGCGCGACGACCTCGCCGCCGCCCCGGTTGCCGTCGAGTTCACCGCCACCAGCGTCAGCTCGGAGTTCCCGGCCGCCTTCGACGGGCCGCTCAAGGCGCTCAACCCCTCGCTCAACCCGCACGTGCGGTACTTCGAGGGCCTGAGCCGCGGCTACCTGCGCCTGGACGTGGACCGGGAGCGGTGGCTGACCGACGCCCGGACCGTCGACAGCATCGCCGTGCGCGAGTCGCCGGTGCGGACCTCCGCCTCCTGGGCCGTGGTGGCCGGCGAGCCGGGCCTGGTCCCCGCCTGACCATCGTTCCCGGCCTGCCCGTCGTTCCCGGCCTGCCCGGCGCTCCCCGTCCGACGGCCGTTCCCGGCCTGCCGTCAACTGCCCAGTCGGGCCCGCCCGTCCGGCAGAATCGGCGGCATGCTGAGAATCGGTTCCGTGGTCCTCGGGGTGGCGGACGTCCGCCGGGCGGCGACGTTCTGGGGCGAGGCCCTCGGGTACGTCCCCCGGGACGGCTCGCTGGAGGACGACTGGGTGGTGCTCGTCCCGGCGGACGGCGCGGCCGGTGTGCAGGTGGCGCTCGGCCGGAGCGCCACCCCGCCGCAGCGCCACCCACGCGTCCACCTGGACCTCTACGCGACGGACGCGGCCGACCAGGCGGCCGAGGTGGAGCGGCTGATCGGCCTCGGCGCACGGCTGGCCGACTGGGACCTCTACCCGCCGGACCCGGACTTCGTGGTCGTCGAGGACCCGGACGGCAACCGCTTCTGCGTGATCGACGCCAGCCGAACCTAGCCGTCACGACGACGGCGGCGGTTGCGGCGGAGGCGGCGGAGGTCGCGTGGGTGGTGGCCGCGGTGCTGTCCTTGCCGGCGCTGGTGCTCGTGCCCGTGTTCGTCCCGGTGGGCGGCGCGGGTCTCCATGCCGCTGCGCACCGTCCGGCTCAGCGCGCCGGCCGCCGCCGCCAGGAAGACGAAGTTGTAGGCGATCTGCAGCAGCACCACCAGCCGGGGCCCCTGCCCGGCCGCGGTGATGTCGCCGTAGCCGATGGTCGCCATCGTGACGACCGTGAAGTACAGCGAGTCGAGCCGGGTCTCCAGCCCGACGAACTCGCCCTGGCGGTCGGCCAGTACGTAGTAGGTGGCGGCGAAGACGGTCAGCGAGAGACAGATCAGGAAGGCCAGCCAGACCCCGGGGTGGCGGCCCGTGCCGCGGACGGTGTCGACGATCCGGGCCAGCAGCAGCCCGGTCAGGCCGGTCAGCACCACCCCGAAGAGCACCCAGCTCAGTCCCGGGCGGTCCTGGCCGAGGAGGCGCAGCGGAAGGGTGAAGTAGCCGAGCATCAGCAGGGTGAACGAACCGAGCAGCAGGGCCCAGGCCCGCGGGTCGGGGCTGTCCCGGGGCGGGGGCGTCGGCGGTTGCTGCCCGGCCATCCCGGTCAGCCCGCCCCGGCCGGGGTGCCGCCGGGCTCGTCCAGGAACTCCAGCACCGCCAGGACCGCCACCAGCGCCAGCGCCAGACAGAGCGTCACCAGGACCGTCGGATAGCTCCACAGCACGAACGCCAGCGCCGCGCCCGCCACCGCCGCCCAGCCCAGCCAGGCCTTCCAACGGTGCACGAACCGGCCCACCGGCCCCGGCCGCAGCCCGGCCCGTTGGGCGGCGCGCCGCACCGCCCCGAGTCCGGACGCCCACAGGCCCCGGACCGTCCCGGCCCACCGCCCCCGGCCGCCGATCCAGGCGCCCAGCGCCACCAGCAGCCCGAGTGCGACCACCACCCGGACCGCCGAGCGCAGGTAGCGCACCAGGGTGTCGTACACCGCCTGGGCCGCCGCCAGGTCGACCCCGGCCGCCAGCCGGTCCAGGTACACGGCGCGGAAGACGGACAGCCCGATCCCCAGTAGCAGCGCCCCGCCCGCCATGCCCAGGGCGACCGTGACGACGGCCCGGCGGCGCCGGCCGGCCAGCAGCACACCGCCGGCCGCGCAGGCCACCGTCAGCACCGGGAGCCAGAACCCGGCCAGGTCCAGCAGCCGGAAGCCGGTCCGGATCCTGGGGATCGCGTCCGACTGCACCAGCGTGTACTGGGTGTGCACCTCGGGGATCCGGGCGGCGATCGACAGGCCGTTGTCGACCAGCCGGGTCTTCACCCGGTCGATCAGCGGCGCGAGGTCGAGCACCACGGTGTCGTTCCTGATCTCGACGGCCCCGCCGCCCTGGCCGGTCAGCATCTTCTCGACGGCGGCGTGGGCGTCCCGGTTGACGTCGGTCCAGATCGTGGCGAAGGCGTCGCTCCGCACCACCCGCAGGACCTGGTCGTGCACGAAGCCGGTGATCCCGTCGGTGAGCGCCTGGCCGATGCCGCCGAGCAGGGTGTTCAGCAGCGGGCGGTCCGCCGGGGCGACCTCGGTGAGCAGCGAGTCGACCGGGAGGTAGGTGACCAGCTCGGCGGTCACCCGGTCGGCGACGGCCGTCTGGACGGCCGGGTCGGCGGCCAGCGGCGCCATGGTGGCGACGTACCGGTCGGTGTCGGTGATCTGCGACCTGGTCCAGACGGCGGCGATGCTCAGCGGCGTCAGCACGCAGGCGAGCAGGACCAGCAGGACGGCGAAGGCGGAGCGGGCCCGGTGGCGCCGGGGCGGGGCGGCGGCCGTGCGGGCCTCGACGGCGCCGAGGCGGGCGCGCAGCTCGGCGAGCTCGTCGGAGCGGTCGCCGCCGGGCCCGTTGGTCGCCATGCCTCAGCTCCGTTCCTCCGGTCGTGCACACCAGGAGATAACGGATCAAAAGGGACGGCCAGTCGAGCCCGGGAGCCGGGCGAGCGGGTGGCCGGGCGGGTGGCAGGGTGGGTGGACACGACGAAGCCCCCGCCGCGGGGCGGGGGCTTCGGCCGGGATCGGGCCGCCGGGTGTCAGGCGGTGGTGGTGGACCGCGGCTGGTCGGTGGCCTTGGTCACGTTGGTCGGGTTCACGGCCTGGCGGGGCTGCTCGGCCGCCGGCTGCGCCGGGGCGGCGGTGCTCTGAGCGGTGCCCTGGGCGGCGTCGGCGGCGGGAGTGTCGTCCTCGCGCATCGCCTTCGTCTCCGCCTTGAGGATCCGCATCGACTTGCCGAGGCCGCGGGCCATCTCCGGCAGCTTCTTCGACCCGAACAGCAGGATCACGACAGCCAGCACCACGAGCACGTGCCAGGGCTCAAGACCGTTACGCAGCATCCCTGGCCACCGGTCCCTTCTCGTCTAGTGTCATACGTCACAGTTGGGCAAAGCGCCCGTCCTGGCCAGTATGCCTGCCCGTGGCGGCGAACGTATACACCGGCCGGGAAACGCTGGTCAAAAACCAGATGTTGCGCGGCCGGACGGCACGTCGGGGCACCGAGCCCGCCCGGAGCCCCCGCATCGCCCGAGGTCAGGCCACCCCCCACCGTCCCCGTCCGCCACCCCGCCCCCGGCCCCCCGCGCCGCACCCGCCGCCCGCCCACCCGGGGACCACGCCCCTTCGAGCCGCCCCATCCCCACGTTTTGGCCGGTTCCCACCACCGCCGCCACCGCATCCGCCCGGGGCGGGCCTCGTTGCTCATCCCGGTGGCACGGCTCGGCGTTGGGCCTCGGTGCGGCAGGACCGGCCGATGTGTGGCAGCCCCTGTTGCCCTGCTCCTCGCCGACCTCGGGGTCGTGACGCCCTTCCCTCGACCTCGTGCCTCAAGTGCCAGGCCGCATGCCGGGCCCTCGGGCGGAGCTCGGGGCGGTGACATCTCGTAGGGGAATCCGTGATCGCTTTCCGCGTGATCGTGTGTGTGGGCCTGCCGGCTGGGCCGGTGGTCGAGTCGTCGTCGGAGGTCCGCGGTCACCTCGGTCGAGCCGTCGACCGCGCCGGTCGAGGGACGGGCACGGTCGTCACGCGTCATGGACGACCGGAAGCCGTGCTGGTCGGCATCGGCGAAGACCGGCGGCTGAAGCGGATTGAGGCCGATGCGCTCGGGCCGGAGGCCGGCTCGCGGGGGCGGCGGCGGGAGGCCAGGGGCGGAGGGGTGCGACGACGGGCAACTGCCGGGAGTGGTAGTGGCGTTGATCCCGGGGCGGGAACGCGGCAGCCCCCGCCCGGGGTGGGTGGGGGCTGCGATGACGCGCCGGTGGGGGAGTCGGGGTGGGGCGGTCAGGCGGTGGCGGGCTCGGGGGTGGCGGGCTCGGGGCTGGGGGTCGGGGCGGGGGCGGCGGGGAGGTGGCGCATGAGGCGGTGGGCGAGGAGGGAGGCGCCGATCGTGATCAGGAGGCCGACCACGGCGGCGACGTGCAGGCCGTCGGTGAAGGCGGTGCGGGCGGTGCTCAGGAGGTCGGTGCCGAGCCGGCCGGGCAGTTGGGCGGCGACGGTCACCGCGCCGCCGAGGGTGTCCTGCGCGGTGCGGGCGGCCTCGCCGTCCAGGCCGGCCGGGAGGGCGCCGTCGAGCCGGGAGCGGTAGACCGCGGCGCCGGCCGCGCCGAGCAGGGCGATGCCGAGGGAGCTGCCGAGTTCGACGGCGGTCTCGGAGGTCGCGGAGGCGGCGCCGGCCCGCTCGACGGGGGCGGCGGAGACGACCATCTCGGCGGTGAGGGTCATGGTGCCGACGGTGCCGGCGGCCAGCACGCCCGCCGCGGTGAGGACGAGCGCCAGCGGGGAGTCCGCGCCGACCCGGGTCATCAGCGCGAAGCCGGCCGCGCCGATCAGGAAGCCCCCGGCCATCAGCACCGCCGGGCGGACCTTCCCGGCGAGCGCCGAGCTCAGGCCGACGGCGGCGCCCACGCCCACGCTGGGGACGAGTGACCAGAGCGAGGCGGTGAGCGGGCTCATGCCCTTGACCAGTTGCAGGTACTGCGAGGTGAAGAGACTGAAGCCCATCATCGCGAACATCGCCATGGTGTTGACGCTGATCGCTCCGCTGAAGGCGCGGATCCGGAACAGGCCGAGGTCGATCAGCGGGTTGGCGGCGGTGCGCTGCCGGCGGTAGAACGCGCCGCCGAGCAGCAGCCCGGCCGGGACGGCGAGCGCGGCGAGCGGGTCCCAGCCGTCCACCGCGAGCGTCTTGACTCCGTAGACCAGCGGCAGGACGGCGGCCAGCGAGAGGGCGGCGCCGAGCAGGTCGAAGCTGCCGTGCCGCGGGGAGCGGTACTCGGGGAGCAGCACCGGGGCGGCGAGCAGGACCAGGGCCATCACCGGGACGGCGAGCAGGAACGCCGAGCCCCACCAGAAGTGGTCGAGCAGCAGGCCGCCGGCGACCGGTCCCAGGGTGGCGCCGGCGGTGAGGATGCCGCCCCAGGCGCCGAGCGCGATCTGGCGCTGCTTGGGGTCGTGGAACATGTTGCGGATCAGCGCGAGGGTCGAGGGCATCACGGTGGCCCCGGCGACGCCCAGCAGGGCGCGGGCGGCGATCAGCTGTCCGGCGCCGTCCGCGTAGGCGGCGAGCAGCGAGGCTCCGGCGAAACCGCTGGCGCCGATCATCAGCAGCCGGCGGCGGCCGATCCGGTCGCCCAGCGCGCCCATCGTGATGAGCAGCCCGGCCAGCAGGAACGAGTACATGTCCATGATCCACAGCTGCTGGGTGCCGCTCGGCGCCAGCGTGGTGGAGATGTAGGGGACGGCGAAGAAGAGCACGCCCATGTCCATGGTCAGGACGAGGGTCGGGAGCAACAGGACGGCGAGGCCGATCCATTCGCGACGGCCTGCGCGGCCGGGGGTGGCGGTCATGGGGAAGACGGTACGGACGTGTCAGACGTCTGTCTAGTACGTTTGTCTCAATCAATCGTGCGAGACTGGTGTGCCAGACGTTCGTGCAAGACACTCGTCTTGATCGGACGTAGCATTCGGGCCATGGGAAATCGCGAGGACCTCATGGCCGGCGCCAAGCGCTGCCTGACCGAGAAGGGCTACGGGCGCACCACCGCCCGGGACATCGCCACCGCCTCCGGCGTCAGCCTGGCGGCCATCGGCTACCACTTCGGCTCCAAGGAGGCGCTGCTCAATGCGGCGCTGATCGAGGCGACCGGGGAGTGGGGCGATGTCCTGGGGGCCGTGGTGGCGCGGGCCAACAAGACGTCCGACGACCCGGAGGAGCGGTTCGTCGCGGTCTGGGACGGCGTGCTGGAGAGCATCGCCGCCCACCGCGGCCTCTGGGCCTCGCAGTTCGAGGCGATGGTGCAGGTGGAGCGGGTGCCGGAGCTGCGGGAGGCGCTCGGCGAGGTCCAGAAGAACGCGCGGCTCGGGCTGTCGGCCCTGTTCCAGGGGCTCACCGAGGTGGCGGACACCGAGGAGGAGCTGTCCCGAGGCACCTTCTACCAGGCGCTGCTGGTGGGCCTGGCCGGGCAGTGGCTGGCCGCGCCGGACATGGCGCCCGGTGGGCGGGGCCTGCTGCGCGGGCTGGAGCTGGTCGGTGGCTCGGTGCTGAAGCGGAAGTCCGGGGAGTGGCACGGCGCCAAGGACTGGCACGGCCCCGTGGCCTGAGAGCGCCGGGCCCCCTGCCCGGCGCCCCGCCCGGGGCTCAGGCGGTGACGGCCGTCAGCAGCACCACCGAGTCGACGTGGGCCAGCAGGCCGTGCCGCTCCTGCGGGACGGCCTGCAACTGCCCCGTCGAGAGCTCCTCGCGACGGCCGGCGATGGTGAGCGAGACCCGCCCGCGCAGCACCTGGACGCTGGCGGCGGCCGGGGCGTTGTGCTCGTCGAGCGAGGTGCCCGCGGTCAGCGCGATCACCGTCTGCCGCAGCACCCCGTCGTGCAGCACCAGATGGGCGCTGCGGCCGTGCGGGCTCTCGGCCGCCATGGCCGCGTGCTCCGCGACGAGTTGTTCGAGATCGACCATCGCTCGTCCTCCTGCCGTCCGGGCGCGGCCTCGCCGCGCGGGCGCTCCTGCGGCCCAGCGTCCCGGACGCGCCCCGCGCCCGCACGCCGAAGCGCACGGGCGCGGGGCGCGGGCGCGCGCGGGTGCGCTCGGCGTGCGGCGGTGGCCGACTGCCTCCATCGTGGAGGCATGGCGACCAATGAGCGTTTTTTCAGCGGGTTCCAGGTCAACCGCTCGCTGCTGGCCGGCGGCGCGGTGCTGACGGGCATCGCCGCGGTGTTCGGGACGGCGGGTGCGGTGATGGTGTGCGCGGCGCTGGCGACGGCCGGCCGCAAGTGGGTGCGGGGGCTGGACACCCCGCCGGCGGCCCTGACCCAGCGGGCCCAGCGAGCCCTGCACGAGGCCAAGGTGGCGTCGTCGGCCGGCTGGGAGGCGTGGCGCGCCGAGCACCACTCGCCCAACTGAGCCGGCCGCCCGGCCCGTTCACCCGCCCGACTCCGCCGGACGGGTGAACGATCGCGCGGCGGCGGCCGCCCTGGGGTCCCTGCTACAGCCCGAGCGACTTCGCGACGATGCTGCGCATGACCTCGCTCGTGCCGCCGTAGATCCGGAACACCCGGTTGTCGGTGTAGAGCCGGGCGATCGGGTACTCCAGGATGTAGCCGTAACCGCCGTGCAGCTGAAGGCACTTGTCGATCACGACGGACGCCGACTCGGTGCAGAACAGCTTCGCCGCCGCCGCGTCCGCCACCGTCAGCGCGCCGTTCTGGTACAGCTCCAGCGCGCGGTCGACCATCGACTGCTGCGCCATCACCTGGGCCTCGCAGTCGGCGAGCGTGAACTTGGTGTTCTGGAACTCGGCGACGGCCTTGCCGAACACCTTGCGGTCCTTGACGTACTGCACCGCGAACCGGACCGCCGCCGCGGCGGCCGCGTACGCCCCGACCGCGATCGCCAGCCGCTCCTGCACCAGGTTGTGGGTCAGGTAGGTGAACGCCTTCCCCTCCTCACCGAGCAGGTTCTCCACCGGCACCTTGACGTCCGAGAAGGCCAGCTCGGCGGTGTCCGAGGTGCGCAGCCCGATCTTCTGCAGCTTGCGGCCGACGCTGTAACCGGGGGAGGCGGTGTCCACGCAGAGGATGGAGAGCCCGGCCCGGCGGTTCTCCGGGTCGTACGGCGAGGTGCGGCAGACCACCAGGACGAGGTCGGCGAGCACGCCCCCGGTGATGAAGGTCTTGGCGCCGTTGAGCACGTAGTGGGTGCCGTCCTCGGACAGCCGCGCGGTGGTGGAGATGCCGGCGAGGTCGGAGCCGGCGCCCGGCTCGGTCATCGCGATCGCGGTCATCAGGTCGCCGGAGACGAAGCCGGGCAGCCAGCGCCGCTTCTGCTCCTCGGTCGCGTACTCCAGCAGATAGGGCAGCACCAGGCCGGTGTGCACCCCGGAGGAGCCGAAGCTGACGCCCGCCCGCGCGGTCTCCTCGGCGACCACCGCCTGGTACTTGAAGCCGCTCTCGCCCGCGCCGCCGTACTCCTCGGGCACCTCGATGCCGAAGACGCCGAGTTCGCCGAGCTTGCGGTAGAAGTCCCGCGGCGGGTGGCCCTCGGCCTCCCAGCTCTCGTAGACGGGGACGACCTCGTTGGCGATGAAGTCCCGGATGGTCTCCCGGAAGGCCTCGTGGTCCTCGGTGAACACGGTGCGGCGCACGGCGGCGCCTCCCTTCGACGGTGCCTGACGTTCGCTGGAGCCTGCGCGACGGGCTCGGACGGCCCCGCCGATCGCCCCACAAGTTAATCCCGGGTAGCTTCGGCTGTCCAGGGTGGGGAGAGCGGCGTCCGCGCCGCGACGAACGGCCTGGTGACGGGCTTCGCGGGGCCTCGGGTGAACGGCTCCCGGCCTGCCCGGCGGCCACCCGGGCGGCCGCCGGAACGGGCCCTGGAACAGGGTTGTCCGATACGGACTTGGCAAATGCTTTACTGTTTCATTGCCAAGACTCGACCTATCCACCAGGCCCTCAGGAGTCCGCACCGTGACCAGCCTCGCCCTCGGCCCGTCCTGGCTCGATCCGACCCACCTGATCTCCACGTTCGGGCTGATCGGCATCCTGGCCATCGTCTTCGCCGAGTCCGGCCTGCTGATCGGCTTCTTCCTCCCCGGCGACTCGCTGCTCTTCACCACCGGCCTGCTGGTGGCCGGCGGCACCTACCTGCACCAGCCGCTCTGGGTGGTCTGCGCGCTGATCGTGGCCGCGGCGGTGGCCGGCGACCAGGTCGGCTACCTGTTCGGACGGAAGGTCGGCCCGAGCCTGTTCCGGCGCCCCGACTCCCGGCTGTTCAAGCAGGAGAACGTGGAGAAGGCGGCGGCCTTCTTCGACCGGCACGGGCCGAAGGCGATCGTGCTGGCCCGCTTCGTGCCGATCGTCCGCACCTTCACCCCGATCATCGCCGGGGTGAGCAGGATGAACTACCGGGTCTTCGTCCTCTTCAACGTGATCGGCGGCGTGCTGTGGGGCGCCGGCGTCACGGTGCTCGGTTACTTCCTCGGGCAGATCCCGTTCGTCCGGGACAACATCGAGGCGATCCTGGTCGGCATCGTGCTGGTCTCGGTGATCCCGGTGGCCGTCGAACTGCTGCGCGCCCGCCGCTCCGGCCGGACCGCCGAAGCCCGGACCGCCGAAACCCGGGCGACCGACGCCCGCACCGACGCCGGAACCGACGCCGCCACGGCCCCCACGGCGGCGCCCGTCGCCGGAACCGGCAGCCGGCACCGCGCCGGGTAGGCGTCCGGGGACGCCGCCGCCCGCCGTCGCGTACATGTGCGTCCAGCAGTTCGATCAGGCAAGGTGTAGGCGAGATCGATCGGCGGCCCGGGGGACCGGCACCGCCAGGGGCGGCAAGGAGTGGAAGTGCCGAAGCGGGGCCGACCGGGCGGCGGCAAGAGGGCCAGGGGCGGCCGGGGCGGCCGTCCGCAGCGTCAGGCCCGCCCGGCCGCCGGTGTGCGGCCGGTCCACCCGTCCGAGGCGCCGCCCACCGAGGGGCTGCTCGGGCACCCCGCCCCGGTCGCCGAGCAGACCGTGGAGATCCCGCTCGCGCTGCCCGCCCCCGAGACCAAGGGCCTGCTGGCCCCGGAACCCGAACCGGCCACCGCCCCGACGGACACCGCGGGCACCGCGTACGCCACGGGCACCGCCCCCGCCGAGGGCACTGCTCCCGCCGCGGCCACCGCGGAGCCCGCCGGCCCGACGACGCCCGCCGGGGAACCGCTCGCCCCGGTGTACCGCCGCCGCTCGGTGGCCGAGGACACCCTCACCCCCGAGGAGTGGCGGGCCGCCGGCTACACCCCGCCGGCCGGCATCCCGCTGGGTGCCCTCAGCCAGGGCGCCCCCGGCGAGGCGCCCTGGCCGGACCGGATGCGCACCCTGCTGCGCACCCCGATGTCCGAGCGCCCCGCCTTCGAGCGCTCCGCACGCGAGCTGCACCCCGCGACCGCCTCCGCCGCGGCCCGCAACGTCCCGCGCATCCTCGACCTGACCCTGCGCATCGGCGAACTGCTGCTGGCGAGCGGCGAGGCCGCCGAGGACGTCGAGGCGGCCATGCTCGGCATCGCGCACGCGTACCGGCTGGACCGCTGCGAACCGCAGGTCACCTTCACCCTGATCGGCATCTCGCACCAGCCCTCGCTGGTCGAGCCGCCGATCACCGCCGACCGCGTGGTGCGCCGCCGGACCTCCGACTACACCCGGCTGAACGCGGTGTACGAGCTGGTCGCGGACATCACCGCGGAGCAGGTGAGCGTCAACGACGCCTACCGCCGGCTCGCGGTGATCCGCCGCAACCGGCACCCGTACGCGGCCTGGCTGCTCGCGCTGAACACCGGTCTGCTGGCCGGCGCGGCGACCTTCCTGGTCGGCGGGAAGATCGACGACAAGGCCTGGCTGGTCTTCCTCAGCGCCTTCGTGGCCGCCGTGCTCGGCGACCGGCTGGCCTCGCTGATCGCCCGCCGCGGGCTGCCGGAGTTCTACCAGTTCGTGCTGGCCGCGATGCCGGCCGCCGCCTCCGGCATCGTGCTCTCGTTCAACGAGCTGGGCCTGCGCGGCTCCGTGGTGATCACCGGTGGGCTGTTCGCGCTGCTGCCCGGGCGGGCGCTGGTCGCCGCGGTGCAGGACGGTCTGACCGGCTTCTACATCACCGCGGCGGCCCGCCTGCTGGAGGTGATCTACCTGGTGGCGGGCATCGTCATCGGCGTGATGCTGATCCTCTACCTGGGCGTCGGCTTCGAGGCGAAGCTGCGCCCGGACGAGTCGCTGGTCGGCAACAACTACCCGCCGGTCCAGATGGTCGCCGCGATGGTGCTGACCCTCGCCTTCGCGATGCTGCTGCAGACCGATCGCCGCTCGCTCGCGCTGGTCACCCTGAACAGCGGCATCGGCTGGGCCAGCTACGGCGTGCTGGCCTACAACGCGGGGGTCTCGCCGATCGTCGCGACCGGGGTGGCGGCCGGTCTGGTCGGCCTCTTCGGCCAGCTGATGGCGCGCTACCGCAACGGGTCCGCGCTGCCGTACGTCACCGCCGCGATCGGGCCGCTGATGCCCGGTTCGGCGCTCTACCTCGGCATGCTCTCGTTCGCCCAGGGGCACCCCAGCGGGGGGCTGGTCCAGATCACCCGGGCCGCCGCGATCGCGATGGCGCTGGCCATCGGCGTGAACCTGGGCGGTGAGATCGCCCGGCTCTTCATGAAGCTCCCGGTCGGGGGCGAGCGTCCCTCGCTTGCCCCGGTCATCCCCCGCCGGGCCGCCAAGCGCACCCGCGGCTTCTGACGCCGGGCGTTGGCCCCCGGGCCATGTCGCGGAAGGTCGCACGCAGCACCAGGAACGAAGGTAAGAGCCATGACCACACTGCTGGACGGCTATCGCGAGCACATCGTCGCCACGCACAAGCAACCGCTGTTCCTGCTGCTGGTCGGGTTCACCACCTCCTTCGTCTTCATCCGGTTCAGCGTGCGGATGATCAGGGCCCAGGTGCGCTGGTGGCCCGGCAACGTGACGCCCGGCGGGCTGCACATCCACCACATGGTGTTCGGCCTGGGCTTCCTGCTGGCCGGGGGCATCGGGGTGTTCGCGACCTACGGCGGGCACCCGTGGATCGACGTCTTCGGGCTGCTCTTCGGCATCGGCTGCGGCCTGGTGCTGGACGAGTTCGCGCTGATCCTGCACCTGGACGACGTCTACTGGAGCGAGCAGGGGCGCAAGTCGGTGGACGCGGTGATCTTCGGCATCCTCTTCACCGGCCTGCTGCTCGTCGGGTACGTTCCGCTCGGCGCCGAGCCCACCGGGGAGACCAGGTGGGGGCTGGTCACGGTGATCTCGGTGAACGCGCTGGCGATGATCGTCACCCTGCTCAAGGGCAAGGTGTGGACCGGGCTGCTGGGCATCATGGTGCCCGGCCTCTCCTGGGTCGGGGCCGTCCGGCTGGCCCGCCCGAGCAGCCCCTGGGCGCGCTGGCGGTACGCCGCGAGCCCGCGCCTGCGGGCCCGGGCGCTCCGGCGTGAGCGCCTGCTGCACCGGCGTGCGGACCAGGCCCGCACCTGGCTCTTCGACCTGATCGCCGGGGCGCCCGACAAGGTGCCGGCCCACCACCCGGCGGCCCACCGGGTGGCCGAGCAGATGGCCGCCCGGGCCACCGCGCACCTGGACGCGCACGCCGCCCGGGCGCTGGCCCGGCGGTCCGCCCGGCTGGCCGACCGCCGTTCGGCGGCGGGCACCGCGGAGCACCGGTCGGGGAGCCGCCACAGCGCCGGGGCCGGTGCGCCCGGCGACGGCGGGCCGACCGCCCGGGCGGGGCGGCACGGCCGGTCCCAGCAGCGACGCCGGGCGGTCCGGGCCGGCCGCAGCCGGACGTACGCGGTCGGTCCGGCCGGCCAGGTGGCCCGGCCGGGCCGGCACCGCTGGCTGCGGACGCGGACCCGCCGGATGAGCCGGTAGCGGGCACACCCGGGCGCGCGGTGGTCCGGCCGGAGGCGGCTGCGGTCTGATCATCCGATGGTCACTCGGTTGGTGGCGCGGGCTTGAGGCGTGAAAGCGCCTCGGCTTGAGAGCATGGCGTTCAGTGATCGCCTTGTCACGGAATGGGATGGTTCGCCGGTCGGCTGGTCCGTCGGTCGGCCGGCCCGTCGGCCCACGTGCGCGTGGCCGCTCCACTCCCTCGTGGCCGTTCGAAGGGATGAATCGTGGCGCGCGGGCTCCTGCCGACCCTCCTGTTGTCCCTCACCCTCTCCCTCACCGCCCTGCTCGGACTGCTCCCCGCCGCGGTGTCCGTCACGGCGGCACCGGCCCCGTCCGCCCCCGCCGACGTGCCGCCCGGTGCGCCGCCGGTCACCGTGCCACCCGTCACCGTGCCACCCGTCACCGTGCCGCCCGGTGCCGATCCGTCCGGGGCTTCCGGGGCCGGGGAGCAGGCCTACCCGTCCGCCGAGGAGATCGACCGGGCCCGGGAGGAGGCCGATCGCCGGGCCGGCGGCGTCACCGCCATCGAAGCCGCGCTCACCGCCGCCAGGAGCGAGGCCGACCGGGCGGCCCGGACCGCCGAACAGGCCGTCGAGGCCTACAACGGCGCCCAGCTCGCCCTCACCCGGGCCCGCACCGAGGAGTCCGCCGCGGCCGCCCGGGCCGCCGCCGCCGAGGCCGAGCGGTCCGACGCGGCCGAGGAGGCCGCCGCGCTGGCCGCCGAAACGTACCGGCAGGGCACCGGCGCCGAACTCTCCGCGATCAACGCCCTGCTCGGCGCGCGCGGTCCGCGCGAGGCCGGGGACCGGGCGGCCGTGGTCGGGATCGCCAGCCGGCGCACCCGGCAGATCCTCGACGCGGCGGTCTCCACGGCGGCTGCGGCGGCCCGGGCCGCCGCCGCCGCGCGCACCGCGACCGAGGCCGCCGAACGTGCCGCCGCCGCGGTCGGCGCCGCCCGGCAGCGCGCCGAGGCACGGCTGGCGGACCAGCAGAACCAGGTCACGGCCGCCGGACTGCGGCGCGAGCAGCTGCTCGCCGAGCTGGCCGCCGCCCGGAACACCACCGTCGAGCTGGAGCGGCAGCGGCGCGAGGCGCTGGAGGCGATCGCCGCCCGGGAGGCCGAGGCCGCCGCCCGCGCGGCCGCCGAGAAGGCGGCGGCCGAACGCGAGGCGGCGGAGCAGGCCGCCCGCGAGGCCGAGGCCAGGGCCGCCGCCGAGGCCGCCAAAGCCGCCGAGGCCGCCAAAGCCGCCGAGGCCGCCGAGGCCGCCGAACGGGACGCGGCTGCGGCCCCGCCCGCCACCTCCGCCGCACCCCCGCCCCCGGCGAGCCCCTGGTCGGCCGAGGGCGCGGCCGAGGCCGTCGCCTTCGCCCGCACCAAGATCGGCCTGCCCTACGTCTGGGGCGGCGAGGGCCCGGGCGGCTACGACTGCTCCGGGCTGACCATGATGGCGTGGCGCCAGGGCGGCAAGCGGCTCAACCACTTCGCCGCCGACCAGTACGCCCAGTCCACCCCGGTCACCTACCGCCAGCTCCGCCCCGGCGACCTGGTCTTCTGGAGCGCCACCGGCCGCGCCGCCGACATCCACCACGTCGGCCTCTACATCGGCGACGACCAGATGATCGAGGCCCCCAGGGCCGGCCGGCCGGTCAAACAGGCCAGCCTCTGGATCATGGGCACCCCGGACTTCTACGCCCGCCCCTGACGCGCGGCCGGGCACCCACTCACTCGGTCACCGGCAGGCACTCGGCGAGCAGGCCGAGGACGTCGTGCCAGGCCCGCTCCGCGTGCCGGGGGTGGTGGCCGACACCGGGGAGCACGGTGTGGTCGACCGGCGGGTGGTGGAACGCGTGCAGCGCCCCGCCGTAGACCACGAGGCGCCAGTCGACGCCCGCGGCCTGCATCTCGGCGGTGAACGCCTCCCGCTGCGCGGGCGGCATGATCGGATCCTCCGACCCGACCCCGGCCCACACCGGGCAGCGGATGCGCGCGGCCTCGCCCGGCCGGCCCGTGGTCAGGCCGTTGACCGTCCCGATCGCCCGCAGGTCGACCCCGGCGCGGCCGAGCTCCAGGGCGATGGCGCCCCCGGTGCCGTAGCCGACGGCGGCGATCCGCTCCGGGTCGGTGCGCGGTTCGGCGCGCAGCACGTCGAGCGCCGCGTGGCCGACGTCCCGCATCCGCTCGGGGTCGGCGAGCAGCGGCAGCGCGCGCGCCAGCATCTCCTGGGGGTCGGTGAACCAGCGCCCGCCGTGCAGGTCGAAGGCCAGTGCCACGTAGCCGAGTTCGGCGAGGGCGTCGGCCCGGTGGCGGTAGACGTCGTTCAGGCCGGGCCCCTCGGGGCCGAGCAGGACCGCAGGCCGGCGGCCGGTGCCGGAGGGGAGTGCGAGGTGTCCGATCATCGTCAGTCCATCGGCCGGGTAACGGACCGTGTGGGTGGTGATTGTCGCCATGGGCCGGACTCTAGGGCGGCCGGCGCCCGTCCGGGCCGGTCTTCGCCGAGGGCGGACGGGGCGGGTGGGGCCCGTCCGCCGCACCCGGAATAATTCGGATGCCATCGCCGAAATCCCGCCGTACGGTGAGCGAATGGGCAACGAGACGAACGACGGCCCCCGCGATCCTGGCAGCGGCCGTCCGAAGGAACAGCGTTCGAAGGAACAGGGCGACATCGTCGACGGGATCGAGATCCGGGCGGTCGGCGAGGACGAGGTCGAGGCGTGGGACCGGGCGCTGGCCGTCGGCTTCCTGCGGTCGCACGTCGGCCGGGCGACGGAGTTCCGCCGCCGGCAGTGGCAGCCGGGCCGGATGCTCGGCGCGTTCGACGACGGCCGGATCGTCGCCACCTTCCGCAGCTTCGACGCCGAACTGACCGTGCCCGGCGGCGCCGTGGTGAAGGCCGACGCGATCACCGCCGTCACCGTGACCGCCACCCACCGGCGGCGCGGCCTGCTGCGCCGGATGATGACCGGGGACCTCGCCGCGGCCCGGGAGCGCGGTGCCGCCGTCGCGATCCTGATCGCCGCCGAGTACAACATCTACGGCCGGTACGGCTTCGGCCCCGCCACCCGCGGCCACGGCTGGAACATCGACCTGCTCCGCGCCGGCGGCCTGCGGGCCGGCCTGCCCACCGTGCCCGGCGGGCGGATCGACCTGGTCGACATGGCGGAGCTGCGCAAGATCGGCCCCGAGCTGTTCGACCGCTGGCGGGTCACCCAGCCCGGTGCGATCGACCGCGACGAGCTGACCTGGCAGCGCCACACCGGTGAGATCGAGGTGCCCGGCTTCGACTGGAAGGAGCCCTTCGCCGTCGTCCACCGGGACGCCGAGGGGACCGCCACCGGCCTGGCCGTCTACAAGGTCGACGACACCTGGGACGGCTCCTACCCGAACTGCACGCTCACCGTCCTGGACTTCTTCGCCCTGGACCGGCCGACAGCCCACGCGCTGTGGGGCTACCTCTTCTCGGTCGACTGGGTGCGCAAGGTCTCGGTGGAGAACGTCGGACCGGACGACCCGCTGCCGATGCTGCTGAACGAGCCGCGCGCCGCCACCCCGCACGTCGACAACGCCGACTTCATGTGGCTGCGGGTGCTGGACGTCGAGGCCGCCTTCAACGCCCGGACGTACGGCGCGCCCGGCCGCGTGGTGCTGGAGGTCGAGGACCGGGAGGGCCACGCCGCCGGCCGCTGGGCGATCGAGGTCGCCGCGGACGGTACCGGCCGCTGTACCCGGACCACCGACGAGGCCGACCTGGCGCTGGACGCCTCGGCGCTCGGCGCGCTCTACCTGGCCGGCGAGACGCTGCCCCGGATCGCGCTGGCCGGCCTGGTCACCGAGCTGCGCCCGGGCGCGGTGGCCGCCGCGGACCTGCTGCTGCGCCGGCCGCTGCTGGCCTGGAACATCGACGGATTCTGATCGGCCGTCACCCCCGGTCCGCGCGGCCGGGGGTGTCCGCCGTGCGGTGGCCGTGCCGCGGCTACTTCACCGCGGTCTTCCCGATGGTGGGCAGGATGAAGTCCTGGATGAGGCCCTTGGCGTCACGGACGATCGGCCGGAACACGCGGTAGCGCGAAAGGTTGATGACCCGGGCCGTCATGGGCACCGACCGCCGGACGAACTCCCGGGTGCGCTCGGTGTCCGGGGTCCGGTCGAAGACCCAGTAGAGCACCACGATCATCAGGTAGAGCCACAGCACGTCGGGCAGCAGGTCGACCAGTTCGGCGTCCAGCTTCGGCGCCAGCTCGGAGCCCTGCAGCACCTCGCGGAAGAGCTCGACGGCCGTCGCCCGGGCCGGGTGGGACTCGTTGGAGAACGGGCTCAGCGAGCTGTTCGGGTCGGCGGCGGTGCGGAAGAACTGGGCGGAGAACTCGTGGTACGGGGCGGCCGTGTCGAGCCAGGAGGCGAGGGCGATCTCCAGTCGCTCGCTGAAGTCCCGGGTGTGCGCCATGCGGCTCCTGGCGTCCGCGGCGTGCTCGTGCGTCATGCCGTCGTAGAACCCCTGGATCAGGAATTCCTTGGCCGAGAAGTAGTAGTAGGCGTTGCCGACCGAGACGCCCGCCTCCGTGGCGATGGCGCGCATGGTGGTCTTCTCGTAGCCGCGCTCCTGGAAGAGCCGCATCGCGGTCTCCAGGATCAGGGCCCGGGTCTGCTCGCTCTTGTCGGTCTTCGGCTGTGCGCGGCTGCCGCGCGTCTCGGCCGGGCCCGCGGTGTCCCCGGCCGTGCCGGTGCCGCCCCCGTCCGTGCCGTTGGCGCCGTTCGCCGTGCTCGTGCCGTTCGTCGCTGCCAGGTCGTCCACGGCTCCGAGCCTAGCCCGATCGGATCAGTCCCAGGCGGTGTCGGAGTCCGCGGTACCGGATGCCCCCTCCGCATCCGGTACCGACGCCGTCCTGCCGCATTTTTCGAACGCGTTCAAAGACATGCTCTGACTCTAGGTCATCACTTGAACGCGTTCAAGCGCGAATGAGAGGCTTGCCGAATGAGCATCGTGATCCGCCCGGGCGGCCCCCAGGACGCCGAGGTCGTCGCCGAACTGCACGCCGCCAGCTGGCGCACCGCGTACGCCGGCATCGTCCCGGCCGAAGCCCTCGGCGACGGGCTGGCCGCCGAGCGGCGCGAGATCTGGGAACTGCGGCTGGCCGTCGACTACGGCGGTCCGGAGACGACCCCCGAGCTGCTGATCGCCGAACGGGACGGTGACGTGGTCGGGTTCGCCTACCTCGTCCCGTACGGGGACGGCCGGGTGCTGCTCGACAACCTGCACGTCCGCCCCGGGCTGACCGGCGGCGGCATCGGCCGCGAACTGCTGGCCGCCGCCCGGGCGCACACGGCCGACCGCCACCCCGGCACGGACCTCTACCTGGAGGTGCTGCAGGCCAACACCCGCGCGGTCGCCTTCTACGAGCGCGAGGGTGCCCGCCGCACCGCCGAGCGCCAGGGCGTCTTCCCCGGCGGCCACACGCTGCCCGAGTACGAGTACACCTGGCCGGCCTCCGAACTTGCCCGTCAGTCGCGGTCGTAGACCGTCACCGGCACCCCTCGACCGGACAGCCGGGCGGTCACCAGCGGTTCCACCGACTCCCAGCGCCCGCCCGCCAGTCCGCACCCGATCCGCGGCATGTGCACGGACGCGCCCAGGTCGAGCGCGTGCCCGCCCAGCGTCGCCAGCGCGGTGTCGATCGCCTCGTACCGCACCGGCGGCCCGGAGGAGCGGCCGGTGCGGATGCCGCGCTGGCCGACCATGTTGGCCACCCAGAGGTGCGTCCCGACCCGCACCAACTGCACGGCGCCGAGCCCGAAGTCGTTCCCCGCCCGCTCGCGGTGCCAGCGCCGGTACGCCGCCTCCGGCTCCGGCCAGCGCTGCGAGACGGCCAGCACGAACCCCTTCCCCCAGCCGCCGAGGTCGTTGCAGACGTGCGCGATCACCTTGACCCCCTTGCCCAGGGGCGCCGTGGCATCGCCGCGGACGTGGGTGATGGTGCTCGCAGCCGTCATGCCCCGAACGCTAGCGCGCGGCACTGACAACGCGTTCGGGAGCCGCCGCCGGCGCGACCAGGTGGCGGCGGCCCGCGAGCCCGATCAGCAGGGCGAGCGCCGCCGCGCAGGCCGGGATCCAGTAGCCGGCGCCGGGCCCCGCGTGCTCGGCGACCGTGCCGGCCAGCGCCGAGCCGCCCGAGATGCCGACCACGATGCCGGACACCGCGATCGCCATGCCCTCGTTCAACTGCCGCTGCGGCAGCAGCTCCTGGAGCAGCATCATGCCGGTGACCATGGTCGGCGCGGTCCCCGTCCCGGCCGCGAACAGCGCCACTCCGAGCAGGACGAGCCCCGCGCCGCCCAGTCCGGCGGCCAGCGGCAGGAGCAGCAGACCCGCCATCGCCGCGAGGCCCCGCACGAAGCGGGCGCCCGCCGGGCCGTTCGGCCGCAGCGTGCCGAACACCAGCCCGGCCACGCAGGAGCCGGCCGCCACCAGGGCCAGCAGACCGCCCGCGACCGGCCGGTGCCCCAGCGCGTCCGCGTAGGCGACGGTGGTCAGGTCGAGCGCACCGAAGATCATGCCGGTGCTGAGGAAGGTCACCGTGAGCACCCGCAGCCCCGGTACCCGCAGCGGGGAGCCGTGCCGTCCGGCGGCCGGGTGTCCGGCGGTCGGCGGTTCGGTGCGGCGCTGGGCCGCGAAGAGGAGCCCGCCGACCGCGCCGAGTCCGCCGGCGGTGAGCAGTCCGGCCTCCGGTGCGATCGTCGTGCACAGCACCATGCCGAGCACCGGGCCGGCCATGAAGCAGAGTTCGTCCAGCGCCTGTTCGAAGGAGTTGGCGAGGTGCCGCTCGTCCGGCTCGTCCCGGAGCAGATGTGCCCAGCGGGCCCGGGCCATGCCGCCGAGGTTCGGTGCCGCCGCGCCGGCGGCCCAGCAGACGTACAGCGTCCAGTCGGGAGCCCCGGTGCGGACGCAGAGCAGCAGTCCGGAGAGCGGCACCGTGCAGTAGAGCACCGTGGGGACGGTGACCCGCGCCTGCCCGAACCGGTCGACCAGCCGGCCGATCACCGGCATGCCGATCGCCCCGGTGACCAGGCCGGTCGCCGCGACGGTGCCCGCCAGCGCGTACGAGCCGCGCCGTTCGGCGAGCAGCACCACCAGCGAGACCCCGATCATCGACATCGACAGCCGGCCGAGCAGCCCGGCCAGGGTGAAGGCGGTGGTGCCGGGCCGGGCGAACAGGCGTCGGTACGGGGAGAGCATGGGACTCCACGGGGAGAGGGGGGAGGGGAAGGCCCCTCAGCCTCGGGCCGCCGGCCGTGCGTGGTCCAACACCTGTTCTGCCGCATTGACAACAGTGTGGTGTCAATGCGGCCGGAAGAAATCGGCCCGCCCGCCCCCGGGGACGTTGTTAGCCTGCCGCCATGCCCCGTGACCTGCACCCCCGCCTGCTCCGCGGTTTTGTCGCGATCGCCGAGACGCTGCACTTCGGGCGGGCCGCCGAGCGTCTGCACGTGGCGCAGCAGGCGCTCAGCCGGGACGTCCGGACGCTGGAGGGGCTGCTCGGCGACGCGCTCTTCACCCGCACCACGCGCAACGTCGAACTCACCGCGGCCGGAAGCGGGTTGCTGCCCAAGGCGCGCCGGCTGCTGGCACTGCACGACGAGATCCTCGCCGGCGCCGCGCACCGTTCGCTGCTGCTGGACCTCAACAGTGACGTCACCGGACCGGACCTCACCAGCCACCGGCTGCTCCGACGGGCCCGCGCCGACTGGCCGGAGGGCGAACTCCTGGCCCGCTTCCACGGTGGTCTGGCGGCGGCCGCCGGTGAACTGCTCGCCCACCGGCTGGACGTCTCGTTCGGCCGCTTCGCCGGCCTGGCCTCCGGGGTTCGCGCCCAACTCGCCCAGCGGCCGCTCCGGTTCGAGCGGATTTCGGTGATGATGGCGGCCGGCCATCCGCTCGCCGATCGGCCGGTGCTACGGCCGGCGGACCTGGCCGGCCATCCGGTGGACGTCTGCGCGGGCAACCCGGCCACCACCGAGTGGACCGACCTCGGCCTGCGGCTGCTGCGCGAGCACGGCCTGGTGCCGGCACCGCCGCGGGTCCCACCGGTGGGGGTGGACGAGACCGCCCGCTACCTCGCCCGGCACGGCGATCCGATGCTGACCACCGTCGGCGGTCCGGTGCTGCCGGGGGCGGTGAACGTTCCGCTCGTCGAGCCGGTGCCGCTCAGCCTGGTGAGCCTGGTGCACCGCCCGGACCTGCGGCATCCCGGACTGACCGCGCTGCTCTCCGCGGCCGTCGAACTCGGTGCGCGGGAGGCCTGGTTGCGGCGCCCGGCGGACAGCTGGCTCCCGGTGGCGGACGCCGCGCTGCTGGCGCCCTGAGCGGTCCGCCGCCCGGGCGGCGTGGTCACCGGTGCGGGCGGGGGCCAGGCGGAGGCGGTGCGCGGAGAAAACGGTGCGCGAAATCGCGCCGGACCAGGAATCACCCGGCGTCGGACGGTTGTTCGAGCCGAAGACGATCCCACCCCTGCCGCTCGGGGGTCGGCAGGGGTGGGGTTGGCTGCGGACGCGCAGTCGCAGGGGGGCGTCGAGACTGCGCGCCCGCGGTCGGGGAGGGCCCCACAGGGCCCGGGGCCGCGGTCGGCCGGGTCAGGCCGCCTTCACTGCGGAGATGTCGAAGGTGAGCTTCACCTTCTCGCCGATCAGCACGCCGCCGGTCTCCAGGGCCGCGTTGTAGGTGAGGCCCCACTCGGTGCGGTCCAGGACGGCCTTGCCCTCGAAGCCGACCCGGTCCGCGCCGTAGGCGTCGACGGCGTGGCCGGTGAAGTCGAGGTCCAGGACGATCGGACGGGTGACGTCCTTGATGGTCAGCTCGCCGGCCATCCGGTAGGAGTCGTCGCGCAGGCGCTCGGCGGAGGTGCTGCGGAAGCTCATCTCGGGGAAGGTCTCGGCGGCGAAGAAGTCGCTGGTGCGCAGGTGCTCGTCGCGCTGCGCCTGGTTGGTGTCGATGCTGCCGACCTTGATGACCAGCACGGCGCTGGAGTTGGTCGGCGTGGTGCCGTCGAGGTGCAGCTTGCCGTCGTACTCGGTGAAGCGGCCCTTGACGTTGGTGACCATCGCGTGGCGGACGGAGAAGCCGATCTCGCTGTGGGTGGCGTCGATGGTCCAGTCGCCCGAGAGGTGGCCGAGGTCCGAGCCTTCGGTGACGGCGACGGTGGTGGTGGTCGCGGCGGCGGTGGTGTTCTTGTTGCGGTTGAAAAGGCCCATGGCTCCTCCTCGGGTCCGAAGCCATTTGTTTAGGCTTCAACTTGTTGGCTCCACTGTAGCCCCACTTCGTTCAAAGTTCAACCATGCTGGTCGGGGGCCGCCGATAGGGTCGGAGCCGGTCGGCCGTCCGGCTTGACCCTCGACCCGGTCGAGGCCCCAGAGTCCCTGGCATGGAGAGCGACCTGCGCAGCATCGGAGAGCTGGCCCGCGACAGCGGTCTGAGCGTGAGCGCCCTGCGCTTCTACGACGGCGCCGACGTGTTGGCCCCCGCCCGTGTCGACCCGCGCACCGGCTACCGCTGGTACGCGCCCGAGCAGCTCGCCGACGCCCGGCTGCTCGCCCGGCTGCGCCGGGTGGGCCTGCCGCTGGCCGACGTCCGGGCGGTGCTCGGCGCGGCCCCCGGCGGCGACACCGCCCGGCGGCTGCTCGACGCGCACCTGCGCCGGCTGGAGGACGGCCTCGCCGACGCGCGCCGGGAGCTCTCCCTGATCCGTCGACTGATCGACCAGAGGGAGAACCCGATGACCGCCACCCCCGTCGAGCACCGCTGCACCGTCCCCGCCCGCGCGCTGGCCGAGGCCCTGGACGCGGTCCGCTTCGCCGTCGGCAGCGACCCCGAGCTGCCGGTCCTGTCCGGCGTGCTGTTCGACCTGGACGGCGGTCTGCTGCGGCTGGTCGCCACCGACCGCTACCGGATGGCCCTCGCCGAGGTCCCGGTCGAGGCCCCGGCGGCGGACGCCTCCGCCGCCGCGATCGTGCCGACCGCCCTGGCCGACGCCCTCCGCGCGCTGCTCGGCTCCGGCTCCGGTGCCGGGACGGCGGAGCTGGTGCTGGACGGGACGGCGGTGGGCGTCGCGGTGGACGGCCACCGGATCGAGGGCGTCGCGCTCGACCACGACTACCCGGACTACCGCGCGCTGATCCGGCTGGACCCCGTCCGCCGGGTCGGCCTGTCCGCCGCCGACCTGCGCGAGGCGGTCGCGTCCGCCCCGACCCGCACCCTCCCGTCCGGCCCGGACGGCGCCGCCTGCGAGGTCGCCGTGCTGGCCGTCGACGAGGCCGGCCGCCTCACCGTCGCGGCGCCCGCACGTGCTGCCGACGCGTTCGACCCGTCCGCCGCGTCCGACCCGTCCGGCTCGGCCGCCCTGCGGGTGGCGGTCAACCGGGACTTCCTGCTGGAGGCGCTCGCGGCCGGCGCCCCGGGGCAGCTCGTGCTCGAACTCGGCGGGCCCATCGCCCCGCTCGCCATCCGCGCACCCGAGCACCCGGGCACCTTCTCGGTGCTCATGCCGGTCCGCCTCCCGGCCTGACCGGGCCCGACCCTCGGCGCACCCCGGAGCGTTTGCTGGTGCTAGCGGTGCGCTTGCAAAAGCAAGCAGCGTGGGGCAGGGTGATCCCATGGCCTCCCTGAACGTCGGCTCGCTGGGCGAGTACATCCGCGAACAGCGGCGCAACGCGCAGTACTCGTTGCGGCAGTTGGCGGAGGCCGCCGGCGTGTCCAACCCCTACCTCAGCCAGATCGAGCGAGGGTTGCGCAAGCCGAGCGCGGAGATCCTGCAGCAGATCGCCAAGGCGCTGCGGATCTCGGCGGAGACGCTCTACGTCCAGGCCGGGATCCTGGAGGAACGGCGTGGTGAGGGCCTGGAACTGCGGGCCTCGATCCTCGCCGATCCGCTGATCAACGAGCAGCAGAAGCAGGCGCTGCTCGCGGTCTACGACGCCTTCCTCAAGGAGAACGCCGCCGGGCGCCCGCCCGGTGCGGACGAGGGTGCGGGCGGGAGCGCGGACGAGCACGAGGGCAAGGCACCCTAGACACCACGGGAGGACCGGCCGTGCCGATCACGGACGACATCAAGAAGACCCTGACCGACCCCACCCCGCTGTACGCCCTCGCCGGCGCCGGGGACCTCGCCTACGAGAAGCTGCGGGAGGTGCCCGGCAAGGTCGAGGCGCTCGCGGCCGACCGCAAGGGCACCCAGGAGAAGGCCACCGCCCGGCTGGCCGAGGCCCAGGCCCGGCTGGTCGAGGCGCAGTCCAAGGTCACCGACACCGTCACCGCGCTGCCGGCCGACCTGAGGACGCTGCAGGAGAAGGCGCAGACCTTCGCGCTCCAGCAGGTCGGCCGCGCCGTCGAGCTGGCGGTGAAGGCCAAGGAGACCTACGACGGGCTGGCCGAGCGCGGCAAGGTCGCGGTCGACCGCGGGCGCGGCGCCGAGGCCGGTGCGGCCGAGGCGGTCGCCGAGCGGGTCGACGCCGAGGAGGCCGGGGGCGAACTCGTCGAGGGCGAGCTGGTCGAGGAGGCGGTGGCCGGGGACGAGGCACCCGCCGCCGCCCCGAAGCGCGGCCGGTCCCGCAAGAGCGCGGAGTAGCACCGCGCGGTCCCGGGGCGCATCGGGTGCCACCGGGCCGTTGACCCCTTGGCGGACGCCCCGCCGTGCCAGGATGGACGGACGGGGTGCCGCAGCGAGACGAGGAGGCCGTGATGGGCGGAGTGGCCCAGATTCTGTTCCTGGACTACCTGAATCCGTTCTGGTGGCTGGCCGTCGCCATTCTGGGCTACAAGCTGTTCGCACTGATCGACGCCGCCACCCGCCCGGAGGACGCCTACCGGGCGGCCGACAAGAAGACCAAGGGCTTCTGGCTGGCGATCCTCGGCGTCGCGTTCGGGCTGGACCTGCTGTTCGGCGCGAACTTCATGACCAGCTTCCTGACCCTGGGCGGTCTGGTCGCGGCGATCGTCTACGTGGTCGACGTCCGCCCGGCGATCCGGGCGCTCACCCAGCGGGGCGGCGGCCGGGGCGACCAGCGCAACATGGGGCCGTACGGGCCCTGGTGACGGCGGGAGCACCGAGCCCCGGCGTCCGGCGGGCCACCCGCGCGGACGTCGGGGCTCGGCGTTTCCCGGTGCCCCGGTGCCCCGGTGCCCCGGTGCCCCGGTGCCCCGAAACAGAGGGCCCGGGGCGGCCTAGCCCAGGAGTAGCGGCGCCGGGTTGCGCTCCAGCAGTAGCACCGCGACGTCGTCCGTCAGCGCTCCGCCGTTCAGCTCCTCGACCTCGGCGATCGCGCTGTCGACCAGCCGGCCCCGGGTGAGCCCGGCGGCCTGGTGGTCGCCGATGAGGGCGGCCAGGCCGTCCTGGCCGAGGCGGCGGGAGCCGGCGCCGATCCGTCCCTCGATCAGTCCGTCGGTGTAGAGCAGCAGCCGCCAGCCGGGGGGCAGCTCGAACCGGTGGGCCGGCCAGACGGCCTGGCAGTCGTCGCAGGGGAGCAGGCCGAGCGCGGGACCGGCGTGGTCGGCGGGCAGGCCGACCGGGGCGTGGTCCTCGCCGAGCAGCAGCGGCGGCGGGTGGCCGGCGAGGTGCAGCCGGGCCCGTTCGGCGGTCGCCGGGGCGGTGGCGTCGCCCGGTTCGATGCTCAGCATGCAGAGCGTGGCGAAGATCTCGTCGCTGCGCCGCTCGTGCTCCAGCACGTGCTGCAGGGTGGTCAGCAGGGCCTCGCCGGTGAGGCCGGCGAAGACCAGGGTCCGCCACGCTATCCGCAGCGCCACGCCGAGCGCGGCCTCGTCGGGGCCGTGGCCGCAGACGTCGCCGATCACCACGTGGACGGTGCCGTCCTCGGTGCGCACCGCGTCGTAGAAGTCGCCGCCGAGCAGGGCGCGGCGGCGGCCGGGGCGGTAGCGGCGGGTGAAGGAGAGGTTGGCGCCGTCGAGCAGCGGGGTGGGCAGCAGGTGGCGCTGCAGCCGGGCGTTCTCCTGGCCGCGCAGTTCGGCCTCGACGAGCCGGCGCTGCGACTCGTCGGCGCGCTTGCGCTCGACGGCGTAGCGCAGGGCGCGGGCCAGCAGCGGGCCGTCCGTCTCGTCCTTGACCAGGAAGTCCTGGGCACCGGCGGCCACCGCGGCCGCGCCGAGTTGGGCGCCGGCGGCGTCGGTGAGGACGACGACGGCGGTGTGCGGGGCCCGGCGGAGCAGTTCGTGCAGGCCCTCCAGACCGTCCGAGGGGTCCGAGGGGTGCGGCAGGTCGGCGGAGGCGGCGAGGTCGAGCAGGACGCAGCTGAAGTCACCGCGGGTGAACTCGGGGCCGCGCGGGCGCCCGCGCCGGGATCCGGAGGCGGCGGGGGTGAGCAGCGCGAAGGCCTGGTCGAGTCCGCGGGTCCAGTGGATCTCGATCGGGGCGCCGCTGTCGGCCACCGCGGCCTTGAGCAGATGGGCGTCGGTGGCGTCGTCCTCGATCACCAGCAGCTTGAGCGGGGCGGTGGCGGCGGGGGTGGAGCCGGACGGCCCCGCAGGGGCGGTGTCCGACCGCGGGTGGGGTATCGGCGCGGCCGCGGTGGCCGGGCCGGCCGGTTGGCGGGCCGGTGCCGGGGAGCCGTCGGGGCCGGACCGTTCGCGGGCACGCCCGGAGCGGGCGCCGCGCTGGGCGCCCGGCGGGTCCGCGGCACCAGGTGCCCGCCCGTCTCCCGTTGCGGGCATCGGCTGATCCTCCCTTTCCCCGCATGCGTAACGGTCGGCGTCCGTCCGCAGTGCCCGCTCGGCAGCTCGCGGCGGGGAACTTCTGGCGACCATAACGTGATCTCCGGGGATTTCTCTGACCGACCGGCACCGTCGGGGCTGTCGCCACGCCGGTGGCGGCGTGTTGGATGGCTGGCGGGACAGGAACGGGGGACCGTTCCGGCGGGTGCCGGAGCGGGCGACGAGAGGGGTTGCACGATGATGACGCGGATCACCCTGGTCGAGGGTGACATCACGGCTCAGCAGGTGGACGTCGTCGTGAACGCGGCCAATTCCTCCCTGCTGGGCGGCGGTGGTGTGGACGGGGCGATCCACCGCCGGGGCGGGGCGCGGATCCTGGAGGAGTGTCGCGAGCTGCGGGCCTCGCGGTACGGGCGGGGACTGCCCACCGGGCAGGCGGTGGCGACCACGGCCGGCGACCTGCCGGCCCGCTGGGTGGTGCACACCGTGGGGCCGGTCTACCTGGCGGACGAGTACGAGGAGCGGGCGGGGCTGCTGGCCTCCTGCTACCGCGAGTCGCTCCGGGTGGCGGCGGAGCTGGACGCGCGCACGGTGGCCTTCCCGGCCGTGTCGGCCGGGATCTTCGGGTGGCCGCCGGCGGATGCGGCCAGGATCGCGCTCGGCACCGTCGCGGCGGTGACGGCGGAGCCGGGCGGCGGACCCGAGGAGGTGCGGTTCGTGTTGTTCGGATCGGAGATGTACGAGGTGTTCGCGGGCGTGCGGCTGGAGCTGGGGCTGGCGGGACGGGAGTGACCCTTCGGCCGGGTCCCATGGTGGCGCGGCGAGGCGTCAACGCGCCAGAGGTATTCGATAACTCGTTCGAGTGAAACCATGGGCCCGGCCACCGGTACCCGGCGGTCCGTCGTCGTCGTTACGGGGCCAGTGCCGACCAGGGCAGGGTGACCTCGCCCTGCCGCCACCGCCCGCGCGCGTCCACCAGCGGCCACGCCCCGGCCAGCGAGGTGCAGGCCGCCACCCAGCGCTGCCGGGCGCCGAACGCCCCGTACGGCGCCGCCGCCGCCCAGGCGCGGTCGAAGTCGCGCAGGAAGGCGTGCACCGGCCGCCCCGGCACGTTGTGGTGGATCAGCGCCTTCGGCAGCCGTTCGGCCAGGTCGGACGGCTGGCCGAGGCCGCCCAGCCGGGCCGCGAAGGTCACCGTCCGCGGCCCCTCGGGACCGAGCGCCACCCAGACGTGCCGGCGGCCGATCTCGTCGCAGGTGCCCTCGACCAGCAGCCCGTCCGGGGCGAGCCGGGCGCGCAGCCGCTCCCAGACCGCGGCCACCGCCGACTCGTCGTACTGCCGCAGCACATTGGCGGCCCGGATCAGCCGGGCGGGCGCCCCGCCGTCCAGCGGCACCTCGAAGCCGCCGCGCCGGAAGGTCAGCAGCGGTGGCACCGCGTACGGCAGCGCGGCGGCGACCCGGGCCGGTTCGATCTCGATCCCGACCACCCGGACGTCCGGCCGCACCGCGCGCAGCCGGCCGGACAGCTCGACGGCCGTCCACGGCGCGGCGCCGTAGCCGAGGTCGACGGCGACCGGCGGCTGCTCGGCGGCGCGCAGCGCGGGCCCCAGCGTATGGGCGATCCAGCGGTCCATCCGGCGCAGCCGGTTGGTGTTGGTGGTGCCGCGGGTGACGGTGCCCACCGGCCGCCCGGCCCGTCCGCGGGCGGGCGCGGTCGTGCTGTCGGGGAAGGAGGCGGCCATGTCCCACAGGGTACGGGGCCCGCGGTGGCGGCCCGCGGCGTGGCCCAACTCATGCGGCGCCCCGGGAATGCCGGTCGGTGATCGCGTGGTTGGCACACTGTTGGTGATGTGTGCCTTGGCGGCAGCGCACGCACACCGGGCAGCAGACGGCAGGCGAGCACGGCTGCCCAGGCGGGCAGTACACGAGGAGGCTTCAGCCAGGTGATCCAGCACCCCGTCCGTTCGGTGCGCCGTGCCCAGCCGGCCACGCCCGCGCGAGGCCGGCTCCAGTCGCTCGTCCAGGGCGGTCGGCGCCGTCCGCGCCGGATAGCGATGCTCAGCGTCCACACCTCCCCGCTGCACCAGCCGGGGACGGGCGACGCGGGCGGCATGAACGTCTACATCGTGGAGCTGGCCAAGCGGCTGGCCGAGCTCAACATCGAGGTCGAGGTGTTCACCCGGGCGATCTGCTCGGACGACGCGCCCACCGTGGAGCTGGCCCCCGGCGTGCTGGTCCGGCACGTCACGGCGGGCCCCTACGAGGGCCTGCTGAAGGAGGACCTGCCCGCCCAGCTGTGCGCCTTCACCCACGGGGTGCTCCGCACCGAGGCCGGCCACCGCCCCGGCCACTACGACCTGGTCCACTCGCACTACTGGCTCTCCGGCCACGTCGGCTGGCTGGCGGCGCAGCGCTGGGGCGTGCCGCTGGTGCACACCATGCACACCATGGCGAAGGTGAAGAACGCGGCGCTGGCCGAGGGCGACACCCCCGAGCCGCCGGCCCGGGTGATCGGCGAGACCCAGGTGGTGGAGGCGGCCGACCGGCTGATCGCCAACACCACCGAGGAGGCCGCCGAGCTGTCCCGGTTCTACGGGGCGCGCCCGGACCAGCTGGCCGTCGTCCACCCGGGGGTCAACCTGGACGTCTTCCGCCCGGCGGCACCGGGCGCCGCGCGGGCCCGCCGGGCCGCCCGGGCCCGGCTCGGGCTGCCCGCCGAGGCCGCGGTGCTGCTCTTCGCCGGCCGCATCCAGCCGCTGAAGGCCCCCGACGTGCTGCTGCGCGCGGTCGCCGTCCTGCTGGAGCGGCGCCCGGAGCTGCGCGAGCGGCTGGTGGTGCCGGTGGTCGGCGGTCCGTCCGGCACCGGGCTGGCCAGGCCGGAGAGCCTGCACAAGCTGGCCGCCCAGCTGGGCATCGGCGACGTGGTGCGCTTCCACCCGCCGGTGGGCCAGGCGCTGCTCGCCGAGTGGTACCGGGCCGCGACGGCGCTGGTGATGCCCTCGTACAGCGAGTCGTTCGGGCTGGTCGCGCTGGAGGCGCAGGCCTGCGGCACGCCGGTGGTGGCGGCCTCGGTGGGCGGCCTGCCGGTGGCCGTCCGGGACGGCGAGACCGGCACCCTGGTGGGCGGCCACGACCCGGTGGCCTGGTCGTACGCGCTGGAGCCGTACGTCACCGACCCGGAGCTGGTGGCCCGGCGGGGCGACGCGGCGGCCCGGCACGCGGCCGGGTTCGGCTGGGACACCGCCGCCGCGACCACCGCCGAGGTGTACGCCGGCAGCCTGGTCCGCCCGGTCGGCCGGCTGGCCGGGGCGCGCCAGCGGCGGGCCTGAGCCGCAGGAGGCCGGGCCGGCACCCCGCGGTCGTACTGCTGCGGTGCACCGGCGCGCTGTACTGCTGCGCCCGGGCGTACCGCCGAGTAACGTCACCCCCATGGCAATCCGCACCAAGGACGAGGCCCTGACCCTCCTGCGTTCCGCCCTGGACGAGGCCGGGGTGGCCTGGGAGCAGGCCCCCGCCGACCCGTACACCCTGGTGGCGGCGCTCCCGGGCACCCGGAAGCTGAGCACCACCTGCGCGCTGCGGGTCGGCGACCACACCCTCTCGGTGAACGCCTTCGTGGTCCGCCGCCCGGACGAGAACCACGAGGCGGTCTACCGCTGGCTGCTGGAGCGCAACACCCGGCTCCACGGTGTGGCGTACGCGATCGACCGGCTCGGGGACGTCTACCTGGCGGGCCGGCTGCCGCTGGAGGCGCT
The DNA here is from genome assembly GCF_042800875.1 of Kitasatospora sp. NPDC057595. Taxonomy (NCBI): domain Bacteria; kingdom Bacillati; phylum Actinomycetota; class Actinomycetes; order Kitasatosporales; family Streptomycetaceae; genus Kitasatospora; species Kitasatospora sp. NPDC057595. The sequence goes on from NZ_JBHVGL010000002.1 coordinate 135,643, forward strand.
GACCCCGGACACCGTGGACCGGCTGCTGGGCACGGTGCTGGAGAACGCCGACGAGCCGTTCAACACCCTGCTGGAGCTGGGTTTCGCCACCGCGATCCGGCGGGAGTGGGAGTGGCGGACCAAGCGCGGGGAGTCCACCCGCAACCTGGCCGCCTTCGCCCACCTCGCCACCCCGGTCGCCGGGCAGCCCGCCGCCGAGCCGTCGGCCGCCGGGCAGCCGACGGCCGGGCGGCCCGCCGCGGAGTAGCCGGCCGGGAGGCTCAGCCCGCCGCGGTCCGCTCCGGCTCGACGGCCCGCTCCGCGCGCGGGGCCGGGACCGCCGCCGGGTCCACGGACTTCGCCAGCGCGGCCCCCGGCCGCCGGCCGAGCAGCACGTACCCGCCGGCGGCGGCCATGCCGAGCACCGCGCACGCCCCCCACATCACCCCGCTGCCGGCCCGCTCCAGCAGCACCCCGCCCGCCGCCGGGCCGAGGAACGAGGCGAGCGACCAGGAGAGCGAGTAGACGCCCTGGTAGCGGCCGCGCGCCTCGGCCGGCGACAGCTCGGCGACCAGGCCCATCATGGTCGGCGCGTTCAGGATCTCGCCGAGCGTCCAGACCGCCACGGTGAAGGCGTAGAACCAGGCCGAGGAGCCGGCCAGCGCGGTCAGCCCGAAGCCCCAGCCGATCAGCAGCGCGCTGGCGACCAGCAGCGCCGTCCGGTCCCGCCCCGCCATCCACCGGGTGAGCGGGATCTGCAGCACCACGATGAGCAGACCGTTGAGCCCGATCACCAGGCCATACTGGGTGGAGGTGATTCCGGCCCGGCCCATGTCCACGGCCAGCGTGGTGGAGCCCTGCTGGGCGACCAGGGCGAGCAGCAGGTTGAGCACCACCACCGCCATGAAGCGGCCGTCCTGGAACACCGCGCCGAGGCCGATCGCCGGCGGGGCCCCCGCGCCGCCCGGGGCCGCGGCGGGCGCCTCGGGCCTGGTCTCGGGGATGCGCAGGAAGATGACGACCGCGCAGACCACCGTGGAGAGCGCGTCCAGCACGAAGAGCGTGAGGTAGCCGTGGGTGGCGATCAGACCGGCCACCGCCGCGGAGAGGCCGAAGCCGATGTTGATCGCCCAGTAGTTCAGCGCGAAGGCACGGACCCGGTCCTCGGCGGGCACGATGTCCGCGATGATGGCCGAGGTCGCCGGCCGGGTCGCGTTGTTGCAGAAGCCGACCAGGAAGGCGACCACCGCGATGGTCACCTGTCCGTCGCTGAAGCCGAGCAGCGCGGTGAACAGGGCGGTGCCGAGCTGGGCGGCGACCAGCGTCGGCCGCCGCCCGATCCGGTCGGCCAGCACCCCGGCGACGACGGAGGCGATCGCCGAGCCCAGGCCGAACAGCGAGGCGACCAGCCCCGCGTACGAGGCCGAGTAGCCCCGGTCGGTCGTGAGGTAGAGCGCCAGGAAGGTGACCACGAACGCGCCGAGCTTGTTGATCAGCGTGCTGGTCCAGAGCCACCAGAACTGGCGCGGGAGCCCGCTCACCGCCTCGGCGACGGCTCTGGAGGTGCGAGCGGACAGGGAGGAATCGGGCATGTGGGGGCTCCCGGGCAGGCGGACGTCCGCTGAGCCGTACGGGCAGGACCGCTCAGCAGGAGAGTAAGAGTCTCTGAAGCGGGTCACACCTTACCTGTCGAGCATGGGTCCCGACCAGCGGTTTTCCGGGCTCCACTAAGCTGGGGGCCATGGCTGACACGACGTACCGACTCATCCTGCTCCGCCACGGCGAGAGCGAGTGGAACCAGAAGAACCTGTTCACCGGTTGGGTCGACGTCGACCTCAACGAGAAGGGCGAGAAGGAGGCCGCGCGCGGTGGCGAGCTGCTCGCCGCCGAGGGCTTCCTCCCGGACGTGCTGCACACCTCGCTGCTGCGCCGTGCCATCCGCACCTCGCAGATCGCCCTGGACAAGGCCGACCGCCACTGGATCCCGGTCAGCCGCAGCTGGCGCCTGAACGAGCGGCACTACGGCGCGCTCCAGGGCAAGGACAAGGCCCAGACCCTGGCCGAGTTCGGCGAGGAGCAGTTCCAGCTGTGGCGCCGCTCGTACGACACCCCGCCGCCGGTGCTGGCCGACGACGCCGAGTACTCGCAGGCCGGTGACGCCCGCTACGCCGAGATCCCGAGCGAGCTGCGTCCGCGCACCGAGTGCCTGAAGGACGTCGTCGAGCGGATGCTCCCGTACTGGTACGACGCCATCGTCCCGGACCTCGCCGCCGGCCGTACCGTCCTGGTGACCGCCCACGGCAACAGCCTGCGGGCGCTGGTCAAGCACCTCGACGGCATCTCCGACGCCGACATCGCCGGCCTCAACATCCCGACCGGCATCCCGCTGGTCTACGAGCTGGACGCCGACTTCAAGCCGATCACCAAGGGTGGCCGCTACCTCGACGCCGAGGCCGCCGCCGCCGCGATCGAGGCCGTCAAGAACCAGGGCAAGAAGTAACCCGGACCGGCCGTCGAGGGCCCCGTTCCCCGCACTGGGGGAGCGGGGCCCTTCGCTTTCAACTGGCCTGTGGCTGCGGCGAGTTCGGTGTGTCGCAGAAGTGGTTCAGACCATTGACGGCCCCGGTGGCGGCTCCTACGGTGTGAGCGCCGACCCGGCGCAGGCATGCCAGCCCCCCCACGCGCGCGTGTCCGCGCCCGGCGCACTCTCCATCCACCCCCACGGAGGAGCACCATGCGCACACGTCATGTCGTCGGAGCCGTGATCGCCGCCCTCGCGGTGCCGGTCGCGGTCGCCCTTCCGGCGCAGTCGCACGGCTACATCACCACCCCGCCCAGCCGGGCCGCGCTCTGCGGCGCGGGCACGGTGACCGACTGCGGAGACATCCGCTGGGAGCCGCAGAGCGTCGAGGGACCGAAGGGCTTCCCGGCGGCGGGGCCGGCCGACGGCACCATCTGCGCCGGCGGCAACGACCGGTTCGCCGAGCTGGACGACCCGCGCGGCGGGGCCTGGCCGACCACCGCCGTCTCGGCGGGCCAGCGGCTCACCTTCACCTGGCGGTTCACCGCCCGGCACGCCACCTCGGGCTTCCGGTACTACCTGACCAAGTCCGGGTACAACGCGACCCAGCCGGTCACCCGGGCCAACCTGGAGCTGACCCCGTTCCTGAACGTGCCCTACAACGGCACCCAGGTGCCCAGCACGCTCAGCCACACCGCGACCCTGCCGTCCGGCCGGACCGGCCACCAGGTGGTCGTCGCGGTCTGGGACGTCGCCGACACCGGCAACGCCTTCTACTCCTGCGCGGACGTCAGCTTCTGACGCCCGGCCCGGCCGGCGCGGTCACCGCGCGGCGGGCGCCCACCCGGTGGACCCCGTCGGCGCTCCGGCGGTGAGGAGGCCGGGGTGCACGGCCGTCTCCCACGGCAGCCGTGCACCCCGGAGCTCCGCGACAGCACCGGGGGAGGGTCGGACGGGCGGCCTCAGTGGCCGCAGCAGCCGCCGTCGGCACCGCCGCACTGGCAGGGCGCGCCGGACTGGCAGCCGCAGCCGCAGCCCGGTCCACAGCCGCAGCCGGCCGCGAGGACGGGCAGCAGCTTCGGGGCGACGGGTTCGATGGTGTCGGGAGCCGATGCCGGGCCGGTCGGGTTTGCCTTCATCGCGCTGACCCCTCCTTCTGACGGGCACACCTCGGTGCCCACGGCATCGAGTGAAGCCGCCGACCGGAGGGAGCGTCAACGGGCGCGCAGTGGTGGGGAGCCCGGCTGCCCGTGCTTCCCCACCACCCCCGCCCCGGGTTTACTCACCCCCAGGGATGAAGCCACCCGAGGGGGAGGAGCCGCCCGGGGTCACTCCACCTCGGCGGCGGCCTCGGTCGCCGCGACGAACTCGTCCACGTGCTCGCCGGTCACCAGGTACACCACGCGCTTGGCCACCGAGACCGCGTGGTCGGCGAACCGCTCGTAGTAGCGGCCGACCAGGGTGACGTCCACCGCGGTCTCGATGCCGTGGTGCCAGCGCTCGTCGATGAGGTGCGCGAACAGCTCGCGGTGCAGCGCGTCGATCGCGTCGTCGTCCTGCTCCAGCTCCAGCGCCTTGTCGACGTCCTTGGTGGCGATCACCAGGCCGGCCTTGGCGACCAGCCGCTGGGCGAGCTGCCCGAGCTCCAGGACCGTCGCGTGCAGGTCGCCGGGGACGGCCGACTCGGGGTAGCGCAGCCGCGCGACCTTGGCGACGTGCTGGGCGAGGTCGCCGCAGCGCTCCAGGTCGGAGCTCATCCGCAGCGAGGTGACCACGATGCGCAGGTCGGTGGCGACCGGCTGCTGACGGGCCAGCAGGTCGATCGCCCGGTTCTCCAGGTCGTGGTGCAGCTCGTTGATCTTCTGGTCGGCGGCGATCACGCTCTCCGCCAGCGCCAGGTCCGCGTCGAGGAGCGCCGTGGTCGCCCGCCCGAGGGCCGAACCGACCAGCCGGGCCATCTCGACCAGGCTGTCGCCGATCGAGTCGAGTTCCTCGTGGTACGCGTCGCGCATGCTCTCTCCTCAGTAGCTGTGTCGGTGGCGGTGCCGACCGGCCATCCGGTACGACGATCTGAACGACGAATGGATGACCGCTGCTGGTGGCGCGCATCGTACGCGCACACCCGGGGCGGCGGGCGGCCGTCCGGCCGGGCCACCCCTCCCACACGGGCTCCGGCGCCCACTGTGAGCCGTCCGGGCGACCACGCACGACCCGTTCGGTGAATCAGTGGCTACTTGAAGGTGAATTCTCGGCAACGCGTGGCCGATCCCTTGATCGGGGCCTTGGGGAGCGCCCGCACCGTGCGCTTAGGCTGGCGTTATGGACGTGAACGTGGCCGCCGCCGCTGCCTGCGCCATAGCCGGGCTCGGCGTCGGCCTCACGGCCTCGATCGCCTTCCGTTGGAGCGAGCGCGAGCAGGCGAGGGGCAGGTACGGCGGAACCAACCGCAATCAGGGCCGGCACCAGAGCCTGGCCGCCCAGGAACCCCCGCTGCCCCCGGGGGTCGACACCGTGCTCTCCGTGCTGCGCTCCTGCGCGATCGTGCTCGGCGAGAGCGACGACGTGGTCAAGGCCAGCTCGGCGGCGTACGCGATGGGCCTGGTGCGCGGCGGCGCCGTCGCCGTCGACCAGCTGCTCTCGCTGGCCCGCTCCACCCGCCGGGACGGCGAGATCCGCCAGCTCGACCTGGAGCTGCCCCGCCCGGGCGCGGCGCGCGCCGCCGAGCCGCTCGCGGTCTCGGCCCGGGTCGCCCCGCTGGGCTCCCGGCTGGTCCTGGTGCTGGTCGAGGACCAGACCGAGCGCCGCCGGGTGGAGGCCGTCCGCCGCGACTTCGTCGCCAACGTCAGCCACGAGCTCAAGACCCCGGTCGGCGCGCTCTCACTGCTCTCCGAGGCGGTCGCGGACGCGGCCGACGACCCGGAGGCGGTGCAGCGCTTCGCCGGCCGGATGCAGATCGAGGCGACCAGGCTGGCCAGCCTGGTCCAGGAGATCATCGACCTCTCCCGGGTCCAGGACGACCGGCTGATGGTCGACCCGGAGCCGGTCGCGGTGGACGAGCTGATCGCCGAGGCGATCGACCGCTGCCGCCAGCAGGCCGCCGCCAAGCAGATCCTCATCGCGGCCGGCGGCATCGCCGGCCTCTACCTGCACGGCAACCGCGGCCAGCTCGCCGCCGCGCTCGGCAACCTCGTCGAGAACGCCGTCAACTACAGCCCGCCGCGGACCAGGGTCGCCATCGCCACCCGCCGGATATCCAGCGCCGCCGCGCTGGGCGAGGCCGACGGCGAGCTGATCGAGATCTCGGTGACCGACCAGGGCATCGGCATCTCCGAGAAGGACCGCGAGCGGGTCTTCGAACGCTTCTACCGGGTCGACCCCGCACGCTCCCGGCAGACCGGCGGCACCGGCCTCGGACTCTCCATCGTCAAGCACGTGGCCGCCTCGCACGGCGGCACCGTGTCGGTGTGGAGCGTCGAGGGCCAGGGCTCCACCTTCACCCTCCGCCTGCCCGCCGGGCAGGCTCCCGTGGACCGGCCCCGTGCGGGGGACTCCGCGGAACCCCTGTCAGAAACAACCCCCCAGCTTGCCCCGGAGGCCTGATCGTGACCCGAGTACTGGTGGTCGAGGACGAGGAGTCGTTCAGCGACGCCCTCTCGTACATGCTCCGCAAGGAGGGCTTCGAGGTGGCCATCGCCGCCACCGGCCCCGACGCGCTGGAGCAGTTCGAACGCAACGGCGCCGACCTCGTCCTGCTCGACCTGATGCTGCCGGGGCTGCCCGGTACCGAGGTCTGCCGCCAGCTGCGGGTCCGCTCCAACGTGCCGGTGATCATGGTCACCGCGAAGGACAGCGAGATCGACAAGGTGGTCGGTCTGGAGATAGGCGCGGACGACTACGTCACCAAGCCGTACTCCACCCGTGAGCTGGTCGCCCGGATCCGCGCGGTGCTGCGCCGCCGTGGCGAGAACGAGGGCCCCGGCGACGGCGGCGGCCCCGGCGCGCTGGAGGCCGGCCCGGTCCGGATGGACGTCGACCGGCACGTGGTGACCGTGGACGGCGCCAAGGTCGACCTGCCGCTCAAGGAGTTCGACCTGCTGGAGATGCTGCTGCGCAACGCCGGCCGGGTGCTCACCCGGATGCAGCTGATCGACCGGGTCTGGGGCGCGGACTACGTCGGCGACACCAAGACGCTGGACGTCCACGTCAAGCGGCTGCGGGCGAAGATCGAGCCGGACCCGGGCGCCCCGCGCTACCTGGTCACGGTGCGCGGCCTCGGCTACAAGTTCGAGCCGTAGACCCGGCCCCGGCCGCCCGAACGCGGAACGCCCCTCCGGCACCGGCCGGAGGGGCGTTCGCGTGTCCGCGGCGGGGCGGTACCCGGCCTCAGTGGGCGGGCGGGACCGCCGGGATCGAAGCGGAGCCGACCGGGGTGGGAGCGGCCGGGGTGGTCGCACCGGTGGCGGGGGCGGCCGGGGTGGTGGCGCCGACGGCCGGCGTGGTGGCACCGGCGGCCGGGGTGGCCGCCGGGGTGGCCGCCTTGCTCGGCGCGGCGGCCGGGGCGGTCGGACCGAAGCCCTTGTACAGGCCGCTGTTCGAGTTGACCTGGGCCTGGGTCTCCAGCTTGTCGTGGTTCTTGAACGTGAAGGAGGTCGCCACGTAGCCGCCCACGGTCACGGTGGTGGAGGCGACCTTGGCGGACGGGTTGCCGGGGCCGCCGAGCAGCACGGCGCCGCGGGGCGGGACCGAGATGCTGGTCAGCGGGGCGCCCTTGTCGTCGGCGAAGGTGGCGGCGGTGCCGCCGTCGACGGTGATGGACTGCAGCTCGAGCACCTCGGTCCCGGTGTTGCTGATGTTCACCGTCAGGTTGGCGGGGCCGGTGTGCTCACCGGCGGTCTCGCTCCCGGTGACCACGACGATGTTGTTCAGTCGGACGTCGGTGCCCAGGGTGGCCGACGCGGTGTCCGGCTGGATCTGCAGCGTGGCCGGGGTGTTCCCGGCGGCGCAGGAGGACAGCGAGGCGATGGCCAGGGCGGCGATGGCGGCGATGCTGCCGCGTCGAAGGCTGCGGCTCACGGCGGCGGCTTCTCCTAAGTCACGTGTCGGAAGGTCAGGTCTCAGATTATCGACCTCGCTTATGCCGTCCTCACGGGGTGGTCCCTTCGTGTCGCGCCACGGGAGTGGACGGGCGTCCGGACGGCGGCACGTCCGCGTGTTCAGGTCAAGCGCCGACCAAGATCGGATCACGATCCGGAAACGGCCCGATAAACGGTGAAAGCTCAAGATCAAATCACGGTTTCGGGAGTGTTGCCAGAGGTTTCAGCGGGCGGCGGAACCGCCTCCGACCTGCGGGAAGCCCTCCTCGAACACCGGTCGCAGCACGTCATGGGGGTCCTTGTCAAGCCCCGAGACCCGCCCTGACCTGCGAAAACGCCCTTCGGGTGCGCCGAAAAGCGTGTTATTCTGGAAAGCCACGGAAGGGGTCCTGTCACATGACGTTCAAGGTTGGCGACACGGTGGTCTACCCCCATCACGGGGCCGCGCTGATCGAGGCCATCGAAATTCGCCAGATCAAAGGTGTGGACAAGACCTACCTGGTGCTCAAGGTGCAGCAGGGAGACCTGACGCTCCGCGTGCCCGCCGAGAACGCGGAGTTCGTCGGCGTGCGCGATGTGGTCGGCCAGGAGGGTCTGGACCGGGTCTTCGAGGTGCTCCGCGCGCCGTACACCGAAGAGCCGACCAACTGGTCCCGTCGCTACAAGGCGAACCTGGAGAAGCTCGCCTCGGGTGACGTTATCAAGGTTGCCGAGGTCGTGCGCGACCTCTGGCGTCGCGAGCGCGAGCGCGGCCTCTCCGCCGGGGAGAAGCGCATGCTCGCCAAGGCGCGCCAGATCCTCGTCAGCGAGCTCGCGCTGGCGGAGAACACCAACGAGGACAAGGCGGAGACGCTGCTCGACGAGGTGCTCGCCTCGTAGCGGCCGTCCGCTCCACAACGCTCACAGCGCCCGATGCCGGCGCGCCGCCCACCGGACCGAAGGTCCGTGGGTGGTGCAGTGGCACTTCGGGCGCTGAGGCGTGTCCGGACGACGCCCCCGCACCCGAGCGGCCTGGCCGGTCTCGGGTCCGCATGACCGTTTCTGCTGCTGTGCGGGCGGAAGACGGTGGTGCTTCGGAAGGGGTCCGCGCCCGTCGTGCACGCCATGGCCATACCCACTTCGCCGAAGGAGTGAAACCTGAACGCCACAGCAGCAGTCGCAGCAGCAGTCGTGCCCGCCGCCGGCCGGGGCGAGCGCCTGGGTCCGGGCGCCCCCAAGGCCCTGCGTGAACTGGGCGGCGTGCCGCTCCTGGTGCACGCCGTCCGGGCGCTGACCCGCAGCCGTGCGGTCGGCCTGGTCGTGGTCGCCGCCCCCGCCGACGGGGTGGCCGAGGTGGTCGCCCTGCTCGACAGCCACGGACTCGAGGACAAGGACATCCGGGTGGTGGCCGGCGGGTCGACCCGCCAGGAGTCCGTCCGGCTGGGCCTGGCCGCCATCCCGGCCGAGGTCGGCATCGTGCTGGTGCACGACGCGGCCCGTCCGCTGGTACCGGTCGAGGTGGTGGACGCGGTGGCGTCCGCCGTCCGGGCCGGGGCGGAGGCGGTGGTGCCGGCGGTGCCGCTGGCCGACACCGTCAAGCGGGTCGAGCCGGTGCCGGGCGGGCCCGAGCCGGTGCTCGACACGCCGGACCGCTCCACCCTGCGCGCCGTCCAGACCCCGCAGGGCTTCCGCCGGGAGACGCTGGCCGAGGTGCACGCCAGGGCGCTGGCCGAGGAGACCGCGGCGGAGGGGGCGGCCGGGACCGCCCTGCCGCCGGTCACCGACGACGCCGGCCTGGTCGAGCGGTTCGGTGGCCGGGTGGTCGTGGTGCCCGGCCACGAGGAGGCGTTCAAGGTGACCCGTCCGCTGGACCTCGTCCTCGCCGAGGCCGTACTCGCCCGCCGGAGGGCCGCCGATGCCTACTGAGCCGATGCCTGAGCCGAGGCCCACCGAGCCGCCGTCCACCGAGCCGCCGGCCGCCGAACCGCCGACCCCGGTCCTCCCCCGGATCGGCGTCGGCACCGATGTGCACGCCTTCGAGCCCGGCCGCCCGCTCTGGGTGGCCGGGCTGGAGTGGCCGGGCGCCGAGGCCGGCCTGGCCGGGCACTCGGACGCCGACGTGGCCGCGCACGCCGCCTGCGACGCGCTGTTCTCGGCCGCCGGCATCGGCGACCTGGGCGCGCACTTCGGCACCGACCGGCCGGAGTGGGCCGGCGCGTCCGGGGTGCGGCTGCTCGGCGAGGCGGCCCGGCTGGTGCGCGCGGCGGGCTTCGAGATCGGCAACGTCGCGATCCAGGTGATCGGGGTCCGGCCGAAGATCGGCAAGCGCCGGGCCGAGGCCCAGGCCGCGCTCGGCGCGGCGGTCGGCGCCCCCGTCTCGGTCTCCGGCACCACCACCGACGGGCTCGGCCTCACCGGGCGCGCCGAGGGGCTCGCGGCGATCGCCACCGCGCTGGTGTACGAGCGGCGTTGACGTCCGCGGCGGCGCCCGGGGAACAATCCGTGACTGACGGGTGTTCACCGGGCATTGCGGGGGCCCGAGTCGATAGTGTTCGGCTCCGGGCCCGCGCGGGCTTCCCCCCTCGGGCCGTACCCGCCGCCGACGAGATGAGGTTTCCGATGAGCGCCCAACTCTCCGACCAGGCCAAAGCCCTGCTCGACACCAAGAGCTTCGCCGTGGTCTCCACGATCCAGCCCGACGGCAGCCCCCAGTCCTCCGTGGTCTGGGTGAAGCGCGACGGCGAGGACATCCTGTTCTCCACCGTGGAGGGGCGCCGCAAGCACCTCAACCTGGTGAAGGACCCGCGGGTCTCGCTGCTCGTCAACCCGCCGGAGAACCCGTACACCTACCTGGAGGTGCGCGGCGAGGTCACGCTGACCCGGGAGGGCGGCCGGGAGCTGATCGACGAGCTGGCGAAGAAGTACCAGGGCCTGGACACCTACGGCTACGACGGCCCGGACGACGTGCGCGTGGTCGTCCGGATCAGCCCGCGGAAGGTGGTCGGCTCGATCTGAGCCACGGCGCGGCGGGGGGCGACCCCGGACGACACCCGGCGGAAAAGGCTCCGCCGGGGGCCTTGACATTCCGGAATGTCGCAGGGCACCCCCTGCCGCCCACTACGCTTGACGCTGTGAGCATTCGACTGTACGACACCAGCACCCGACAGGTACGCGACTTCGTCCCGCTTGTACCGGGTTGTGTCTCGATCTACCTGTGCGGCGCTACCGTCCAGTCGGCGCCACACATCGGGCACATCCGGTCCTACCTCAACTTCGACGTCATGCAGCGGTGGTTCGCGTACCGCGGCTACCAGGTGACCTTCGCCCGCAACGTCACCGACATCGACGACAAGATCATCGCCAAGGAGCGCGAGCTCGGCACCCCGTGGTGGCAGATCGCCTACGAGAACGAGCGCGCCTTCAACGACGGCTACAACGCCCTCGGCTGCCTCCCGCCGACCGTCGAGCCGCGCGCGACCGGGCACATCCCCGAGATGGTCGAGATGATGCGCGGGCTCATCGAGCGGGGCCACGCCTACGAGGCCGACGGCAACGTCTACTTCGACGTGAAGTCCTACCCGGACTACCTCGCGCTCTCCAACCAGAAGCTGGAGAACCTGCTGCAGCCCTCCGGCGAGGGCGAGACCGGCAAGCGCGACCCGCGCGACTTCGCGATGTGGAAGTCCGCCAAGCCGGGCGAGCCGAGCTGGGACACCCCGTGGGGCCGCGGCCGTCCGGGCTGGCACCTGGAGTGCTCGGCGATGGCCCACAAGTACCTGGGCCCGGCCTTCGACATCCACGGCGGCGGGCTCGACCTGATCTTCCCGCACCACGAGAACGAGATCGCCCAGTCCAAGGCCTACGGCGACGACTTCGCCAACTTCTGGGTGCACAACGCCTGGGTCACCATGGCCGGCGAGAAGATGAGCAAGTCGCTCGGCAACTCGGTGCTGGTCTCCGAGATGGTCCGCAACTGGCGGCCGATCGTGCTCCGCTACTACCTGGCGGGCCCGCACTACCGCTCGATGATCGAGTACAGCGAGGAGTCGCTGCGCGAGGCCGAGGCCGGATTCGGCCGGATCGAGGGCTTCGTCCAGCGTGCCGTCGAGCGCTGCGGCGCCGTGGACGCGGCGCCCGAGGTGCCGCCGGCCTTCGCCGAGGCGATGGACGACGACCTGGGCGTGCCGCAGGCGCTCGCCATCGTGCACACCGCCGTCCGCCAGGGCAACAGCGCCCTCACCGCGGACGACAAGGAGAGCGCGGTGGCGCGCTTGGCCGAGGTCCGTGCGATGCTCGGAGTACTGGGTCTGGACCCGCTCGACCCGCAGTGGGCCGGGGCGGAGCGTGGCGAGGACCTGCACGGCGTGGTCGACTCGCTGGTGCGCCTCGTCCTGGACCAGCGCCAGGCGGCACGGGCCCGCAAGGACTTCGCGACCGCGGACGCCATCCGCGACCAGCTCGGCCTGGCCGGGCTGGCGATCGAGGACACCCCGTCCGGCCCGCGCTGGACGATCAACAGCCAGTAACCCCCCGGCGACCGAGGGGTGAGGTGGGCCGTACCGGACCGGTGCGGCCCTCCCGCATGACGGAGCGCATGCCGTCGGGCGCCACCGGCACGGGCCGGGGCGGCCGGCCATGCCGGACAGACAGACAGGAAGTACAGCCATGGCCGGCAACAGCCAGCGCAGGAACCGCCGCAACCCCGGGTCGAAGAAGGGCGCGAGTGTCGGTACCGGCGGCCACAGCCGGAAGGCGCTCCAGGGCAAGGGCCCGACCCCGCCCGGGGAGGAGCGCAAGGGCCACCCGAAGCAGCGGGCCGCCAACGCCGCGCTCAAGCGCGAGCGGGACGCCAAGGCCCGGGCCGGCATGCGCCGGGCCGGTGGCGGCGGCCGGGGCGGCCGCGGCGGCGCCGGCTCCGCGGAGCTGGTGTTCGGCCGCAACTCGGTGGTCGAGGCCCTGCAGGGCGACGTGCCGGCCAACGCGCTGTACGTCCAGCAGTTCATCGACACCGACGACCGGGTCCGTGACGCCTTCCAGGCCGCCAACGACCGCGGAATCCCGCTGATGGAGGCCCCGCGGCCGCAGCTGGACCAGATGACCGGCGGGATGAACCACCAGGGCCTGGTGCTGCAGGTCCCGCCGTACGAGTACGCGCACCCCGAGGACCTGCTGGAGGAGGCCGCCGACTCCGGCCGGGACGCGCTGATCGTGGCCCTGGACGGCGTCACCGACTCCCGCAACCTGGGCGCCGTGGTCCGTTCCGCCGCCGCCTTCGGCGCGCACGGCGTGGTCATCCCGGAGCGCCGGGCGGCCGGTATGACCGCCGGCGCCTGGAAGACCTCCTCGGGCGCGGCGGCCCGGCTGCCCGTCGCCCGGGCCACCAACCTGACCCGGGCCCTGGAGGCGTACCAGAAGGCCGGTCTGATGGTGGTCGGCCTGGCGGCCGACGGCGAGGCCGAGATCGGCGACCTGGAGGCGCTGACCGGACCGGTGGTGATCGTCGCGGGCAGCGAGGGCAAGGGCCTGTCCCGGCTGGTCTCGGAGACCTGCGACCTGCGCGTGCGGATCCCGATGTCCGGGCTCACCGAGTCGCTGAACGCGGGCGTCGCGGCCGGTGTCGTGCTGTACGAGGCGGCCCGCCTGCGCGCCAAGGTCGGCTGACGCCCGGCGGAGCACGACGGGGGCGCCCACCGCAGGCGTTCTCCGCAACCGCCCGCCGTTCGCCCGCAAGTCAGGGGAAAGCGATCGGATCCGCCCGGGTCCGATCGCTTTTCTCATGGTCACTTCAAGAGGCCTCCCGATGTCCACCCGGGGGAGTGTCCTAACCGGGCGTCACCCGGTTAGACGGGCGTGGACACCAGAACACCTCGGCGCCCGCTCCTGGGCGGTGGCAGCACCGGGATAGACGCGGGCCCCGGCCTCAACACGGTCAAGGTGCCGTCCGACCCGGCGCGCCTCAGCAGCACCCAGGCGAGCTTCCGGCTCAACCTCGCCACCCCGGTGGCGCCGCTGATCGACGCCCCGGCCGGACTGCTGTCCACCGGTGCGGCGTTCGGCGACCCGTACGGTCCCCAGGGGCTGATCCGCCGCCCGATGGTCACCCCGCAGGTGGTCGTCCCCGCCGGCGCCGTGCCCCTGCTCGCCGGCGGCCCGGCCGGCGCACCGCCGCGCCGCAAGGGCCGGGTCACCCCGGTCACCTGGACCGGCGAGGCGCGCCCGGACGACCTCGCGGCCACCCGGCTGCTGGAGGCCGTCCGGCTCGGCGCCGTCCCGGCCGGGGTCGGCGGGCGCGGCGGACTCTCCGGGGGCTCCCTGGCGGACGCCGACACCCAGCTGCTCCCGCCGTACGGCGGCGCCCGGGCGGTGCCGCGCCAGCCGCGCGAGGGCGACGGCACCGCCACCGAGGCCGGCGTCGGCCCGATCGGCGCGCCGCAGGGCTGGACGCCCAGCGGCGAGCTGCCCGAGGTCTCGGCCGCCGGCGCCGAGGGCAGGCAGCCCTGGTACCCCGGCCGCCGGGTCGACCTCGGCCTGGTGCTGCTGCCGCTGCGCGCCGTGCTCGGCTCGCTCTCCGTCTACGCCGGGTTCAGCAAGCTCTGCGACCCGGTGTACTTCGACGGCGGCGAGCGCGGCTCGATGATGCGCTGGCTCTCCTCGCTGCACCCCTGGAAGGTCGCCGAGCCGCTGCTGGCGTTCGCGATGGCGCACCCGGTCGGCTCCGGCCTGGTGGTGTCGTTCATCGAGATCGTGGTCGGCGTGCTGACCGTGCTCGGGCTCTGGCAGCGCATCGCGGCCGGCGCGGCGATGACGCTCTCCGCCGTGCTGCTGTTCACGGTGAGCTGGCGGGCCGTCCCGGTGTACGACACGCCCGACCTGATCTTCCTGGCGGCGTGGAGCCCGCTGCTGATCGCCGGGGCACCGTTCGCCTCGCTGGACGGGCGGCTCGGCCTGGAGGCCTGGCGGCGGTACGGCGCGGAGGCCCCGGCGGCGCTGCGCCGGCGGGTGCTGCGGCGGGGCGCGGTGGTCACCTCGGTGGTCGTCGGCCTGACCCTGCTGCTCGGCTCGATGCTGGGCGCGGCGGTCCGTACCGGCGCCCGGCCGCAGCACCCGGCGCCGTCCCGGCCGGCCACCGACTACGGCACACCGGTCTGGCCGAGCGGCGGACCGTCCGCCAACCCCGGTGGCAGGGCTCCGACCGCTTCGGCGACCTCGCCGGCCCCGGCCCGGCCGGCCGCGCCGAGCGCCACGGCGACCACCGCCCCACCGTCCGGCACCCCGACCCCGTCGAAGGCGAGCCCGAGCGGCACGGCCACGCCGAGCGGCAAGGCGAAGCCCTCGTCGGCCAGGCCGGAGACCGGTGCGGCCTCCTCCGGGGCTTCGGCGCCGCCGGCCGCGTCGACACCGGCCGGGTCGTCGCCCGCGCAGCGCGGCACCCCGGCTCCGGCCTCCGGCACCGGGGCGGCGCCGAAGCCCGCGCCGAGCGCCGGGGCCGGCACCCAGGGCGGTGCCCCGAGCGGCTCCGGCAACGGCGCGGGCGGCTCCGGCTCGGGGCTGCTGGGCGGGGTGCTGGGCAGCGCGCCGCTGGCCGAGCTGTCCGGTGGCGGCGCCCGCACGCCGGCCGCCCGTCCGGTGACGGCGACGGCCACCTGACGGGCCGGGCGAACGGCCCGGTGACGGCGATCGGCCGGGTGCTCCGTGGGGGAGCACCCGGCCGATCGCGTTGTTCTCGCGCCGGCGCGGCGGACTACTGCGGCGCGCGGCCGGCGCCCGAGGCGAGCTCCTTGGCGGCCTCGGTGAGGTCCTTCGCGGTGTCGATGGCCCGCCAGTAGACGCCCTGCGGCAGCTGGTAGCCGGCCAGCCGCTTGCCGCGGGCCAGCTGCGGGAAGGTGGTCCGCTCGTGGTCGCCGACGTCCGGCAGCAGCTCGGCGAACTCCGGGCTGAACACGTAGAGGCCGGCGTTGATGAGGAACGGCGAGGGCGGGGCCTCGATGAAGTCCAGCACGTTGCCGAACTGGTCGGTCTCCACGGCGCCCCACGGGATCCGCGGCCGGGCCAGCGCGAGGGTGGCCACGGCGCCCCGCTCGTGGTGGAAGGCGGCCATGTCGCGCAGGCTGAACCTGGTCCAGATGTCGCCGTTGGTGGCGTACCAGGGCTCGTCGGGGCGGGGCAGCGCCTTCGCGGCGTACTTGAGCCCGCCGCCGCGGCCGAGCGGCTCGGCCTCGACCACCGTGCGGACCCGCAGCGGCAGGTCGGCCTTGTCGAGCCAGTCCTCCAGCACGTCCGCGAGGTGGCCGCAGGAGACGACCGCGTCGGTGACGCCCTCGGAGGCGAGCCAGGCCAGCTGGTGGCCCAGGATCGGGGTGCCCGTGCCGGGGATCTCGACCAGCGGCTTGGGGCGGTCGTCGGTGTACGGGCGCAGCCGGGAGCCCTGGCCGCCGGCCAGGATGACGGCCTGGGTGACCGGCACCGGGCCCGGAACCGGGCCGAGGGCGGGGGCGTGGGCGTTCGCGGGAGTGGCCGTGGGGCCGGAATCAGCGCTCATGGCTGAACAATAGGCGCACCCGTCCCGGGTGTTGCGCCGCCGTCCGCCCGGTGGGCCGGGCCGCTCGCCGCCGGTCGGGTGCCGCTCGGTCCGGCGCGGACCGGTTCGGTACCGGGCCCGGCGCCGGTGCCGACCGGTTCGGTGCCGGACCGGTCAGCTCGCGGCGCCGGCGGCGAACGAGCCGTCGCAGACCGGGCGGGCGAACGACCGGGCCCGCTGCACGTCGCCCTGGTACTTGCGCACCGCGGCCTTGCCCAGCTCGGTGGCGAGCGAGCTGCAGTACGGCGTGAGCGCGGGCTGCTCGCGCATCGAGCGCTCCAGCAGGTCGAGCGCGCTGCCCGGGTTGTGGGCGCGCAGCTCGTCGAGGAGCGTGACGCGCAGCGCGTCCTGCGGGGCGAGCCCGTCCGGGGTGCGTCCGGTGCCCGCCGTCCGGCCGATCCCGGCGCCGTCCCCGCTGGACGCCGCCACCACCTGCTGGTCCAGCGAGGTCGGCGGGGCCCACGGCACCCTGGTCACGGCGAGGGTGCCGGTGGTCACCAGGACGACGGGCAGGGCGAGGGCGATGGTCTGGCCGATGCGGCGAACTAGCTGCTTCACGCACAGGAGAGTAGCGGTGAGTGCGGCCACGCTTGCCCTCCGTTACACCATCGGGTGACACGGTGTCCCGGTTCGTCCCGGCGCCGTGTTGACGCCCGTCACCCGTCGGAGTGGCCGCGAACGGCGGGAGCCCCGCCGGACCGGTGGACGGTCGGACGGGGCTCCACGGCGCGGGCCGGTCGCCTCAGTTGGAGAGGCGGGCGCCGGTGCTGGTGGAGAACACGTGGGTCTCGCCGGCGACCGGCACGACGTGGATGGTCTCGCCGCGGGCCGGGATCTGGCGGCCGTGCACGCGGACGACCAGCTCCTTGTCCTCGCCGCCGATCTTGGTGGTGCCGTAGACGAAGCCGTCCGAGCCGAGCTCCTCGACCACGTTGACGGTGACGGCGACGCCCTCGATGCCGCCGCCGGCGACGATCTCGAAGTGCTCCGGGCGGATGCCGACGGTCACGGTCTTGTCGGTGCCGGCGCCGGCCAGGTCCTCGCGGGAGATGTTGACCAGCGAGCCGCCGAACTTCACGCCGCCGTCGACCAGCGGCACCTCGACCAGGTTCATCGCGGGGGAGCCGATGAAGCCGGCCACGAAGAGGTTGGCGGGCTTGTCGTACATGTTGCGCGGGGTGTCGACCTGCTGCAGCACGCCGGCCTTGAGCACCGCGACCCGGTCGCCCATGGTGAGCGCCTCGGTCTGGTCGTGGGTGACGTAGACGGTGGTGATGCCCAGGCGGCGCTGCAGGCCGGCGATCTGGGTACGGGTCGAGACGCGGAGCTTGGCGTCCAGGTTGGACAGCGGCTCGTCCATCAGGAAGACCTGCGGCTCGCGGACGATCGCGCGGCCCATCGCGACGCGCTGGCGCTGACCGCCGGAGAGCGCCTTCGGCTTGCGGTCCAGGTACTCCGTCAGGTCGAGGATCTTGGCGGCCTCTTCGACCTTGGTGCGGATCTCGGTCTTGTTGACACCGGCGATCTTGAGCGCGAAGCCCATGTTCTCCGCGACGGTCATGTGCGGGTACAGCGCGTAGTTCTGGAACACCATCGCGATGTCCCGGTCCTTCGGCGGCAGGTGGGTCACGTCGCGGTCGCCGATCCGGATGACGCCGCTGTTGACGTCCTCCAGGCCGGCCAGCATGCGGAGGCTGGTCGACTTGCCGCAGCCGGAGGGGCCGACCAGGACGAGGAACTCGCCGTCGGCGATGTCCAGGTCCAGGGCGTCGACCGAGGGCTTGGTCGCCCCGGGGTAGACGCGGCTCGCCTTGTCGTACGTCACAGAAGCCATGGCTGTGCTCTCCTTCACCGGCAGGAACGTGCCGGACGATCCGAGTAAAGGTGGGTGGTACCGCTCCGCCGGCCCGCCCGTAGTGGTCTGAACCACTGCGCGAACCGACTCCCGGCGACGCTACCTGCGCGTCCGCTGCTTGTCAGCCCCCGGCCGACCCGAATTAGGCATCGGTTCCATCACGCCCGCCCCGCCCCCGTCCACCCCCCGGATATCCCCCCACCGCCCGCGCCCCGCCCGGTAGACTGCCCCCGGTGCCGCCGTGACCTCGTCGCGGACGGTCACCATGCCTCCTTAGCTCAGCTGGCCAGAGCACCGCTCTTGTAAAGCGTAGGTCGTCGGTTCGAATCCGACAGGGGGCTCCACGGGTTCCTCGCGAAGGCCCCCCGGCGTGCAGCCGGGGGGCCTTCGGCGTTCCGTCAGGGCCGCGGCCGGGGGCGGAGCTGGCGGAGGGTGTGGCTGGGGGCGTGGGTGGTGAGCAGTTCGGCGGCGCGGCGGTAGGAGAGGCGGGCGCGGTGGGTGTGGGGGCAGCGGTCGGGGGCGGGGGTGCCGGCGGGGGCGCGGCGGGTGGTGAGGAAGAGCGGGCCGGTGGTGCGGCCGGCGAGCAGGAGGGGGAGCAGCCGGGCGGTGCCGGCCTGCCAGGTGAGGGGCGGGGCCGGGGGCCGGGTGCGGCGGTGGGGGAGGTCGAGGTCGTCGGCGTCGAGGGCGAGGACGGTCTCGACGGGCGCGCCGCTCTCGTGCAGGAGGCGCCAGAGGGCCTGTTCGCGCAGCGGGACGCGGAGCGCGAACAGGGCGTGCAGCCGGTCCGGGGTGAGCGGTGCCGGGCCGGCGCCGGGGGCGGGGAGGGGACGGGCGCGCAGGCCGTCGGCGGGGTCGGTGCGGATCCAGCCCTGCCGGCGCCACCAGGCGAGGGCGGCGCGCAGGGTGGAGAGCTCGCGGTTGAGGGTGCGCGGGTCGGTGTCACGGGAGCGGTGGTCGACGGCGGTCCGGAGGCGGGCGGGGGCCTCGGGATGGTCGAGCAGGGCGAGCGGCAGGACCGGCGGCCGGGCCCGGCGGCGTTCGGGTCCGGTGGGGGCGGGGCGGTCGGCGAGCGCCCAGGCCCAGGTGTGCAGGGCGATCCGGTAGACGCGGCGGGAGCCGTCACCGAGCCCGGAGGCGGTCAGGTAGCGCTCGACGGCCACCGCGTACTCGACCGGGGGAGGAGGGGCCATTCGGACCTGCTTTCCGCAGTAAACGACGCCAGCGGGGGTCGGGGAAAGGATAGTCCGGTGCGCAGTAAACGGCAGGTGGGTACCGATTGTCGGGGGTATTTACTGCGGCAGGGAGGGATTGACTGAAAATTGATGGGGAAAGGCTCAGGTTTTTGGTCGGAAAGCCTTGTCCGCGGTTTCCGTCCGTGGGCAGACTGGACGACCATGACAGGGGAGACGGGGCGGACTCCGGCCCGCCGTCGGCGGCTGCGCGGCCGTCTTGCGGTGCTGGGGGAACGCGATTTCAGGTGGTTCTTCGTCGGCTACGCGACCTCGCTGGTCGGCTCCTCGATGGCGCCGGTCGCGGTGGCGTTCGCGGTGCTGGACGGTGGGGGCGGCGGGTCGCAGCTCGGCTGGGTGATGGCCGCCCGGATCCTGCCGATCGTGCTGGTGCTGGTGGCCGGCGGGGTGATCGCGGACCGGCTGGGCAGCCGGCGGGTGATGCTGGCGTCGGACGTGCTGCGCTGTGCGGTGCAGGGCGTCTTCGCGGCGCTGCTGGTCACCGGGCACGCGTCGGTTCCGGCGATGGTGGTGCTGGTCGCCCTGTGGGGGCTGGGCGAGGGGGTGTTCCTGCCGGCGCTGGGCGCGCTGGTGCCCTCGCTGGTGCGTCGGCCGGAGCGGCTGTCGGACGCCAACACCCTGCTGGGCCTGGCGCGTTCGGTGTCCACGGTGGCCGGTCCCGCGCTCGCCGGCGTGATCACGGCGGGCCTCGGTCCGGGGGCGGTACTGCTGATCGACGCGGTGACGTACGGGGTGGGCGCGCTCGCCCTGGCCCGGCTGTCCGCAGCGGTGCCGAAGGGTGCGGGCGCGGGCGGCGGCGAGGGTTCGATGGTGGCCGATCTGCGGGACGGCTGGGGTGAGTTCCGCTCCCGCCGGTGGCTCTGGGTGACCACGCTGCAGATGGCGCTGTTCAACCTGCTGGTCTGGGCGCCGTTCCTGGTGCTGGGGCCGCTGACCGCGCAGCGCGAGCTGGGCGGGGCGCGGGCCTGGGGCCTGGTGATGGGCGTCTACGGGGTGGGCGCGGTGCTGGGCGGGGTGCTGATGCTGGGGCGCCGGCCCGGCCGGCCGCTCGCGGTGGCGACGCTGGCGGGTCTCGGCTGGGCGCTGCCCTCGGCGGCCCTCGCGGCCGGGCTGCCGCTGGCCTGGGTGGCCGGGGCGGCGCTGGTGGCGGGTGCCGGGTCGGCGGTCTGCGGCTCGCTGTACGAGTCGACCCTGCAGAGCTGGGTGCCGACGGAGGTGCTGGCGCGGGTGACGGCGTTCGGTGGGCTGGGCGCGTTCGTGCTGGGGCCGCTGGGCCTGGCGGCGGCCGGTCCGCTGGCCGACCGGGTGGGGGTGGCGGCCGTGCTGGCCTTCGGCGCGGGGTGGCAGCTGGTCTCCGTGGCGGTGGTGTTGGCGGTGCGCGAGGTGCGCTGCCGGCGCTGGGAGGAGCCGGAGCCGGAGCCGGAGCCCGGGTCGGAACAGGCGGCGGAGCGCGGCGGGGAGTCGGCCCCGAGCGCGGCGGGTGCCGGGTGAGCCCGGCGGTCGTACCGTGGAGGGGTGCGGGGGCGAACGGAGGAGGTAGGCCATGCCCGGTTCTCTCACCATCAGCCACCACGAGGCTGCCGCGTCCGTGGACCACGCGGACGCCGTGCGGCTCGCCACCGTGCTGGACGAACTCGCGTACCTGCTGGAGATCCCGGGGCCGAACCGGATCAACGAGGCCCAGCTCGCCGCCCTCTGCGAGGGGCGGGCGCCCGACCGGGCCGAACTGGTGCACTGGGCGCGGACGGTCGCCGCGGAGCTGAAGGGGCGCCGTTAGGGTCAGCCTCGTGGCCGCGCCGCGCCACCCGCCGGCCCCGCCGTACGATGGCGCGCGGGGCGGGTGGTCCGCACGCGCCGCGGAGGACGTGGGGGAACACGTGGCAGAGCGTACGGCGGCGCCGATGTCCTGGCTGACCGTGGACACCCCGCTGCCGAGCGGCCCGTTGCACGTCGCGGTGACCGTGCGGGGCGTGGCGGCCGTCGGCTACCTCGGCCGGGAGGGCGAACTCCCGCGCTGTGCCGACGAGTCGAAGATCGCCGCGGTCACCGGCCGGGTCGGCGAGTACCTCGCGGGGCGGCGGCGGCAGCTGGACCTGCCGATCGACTGGAGCCTGAGCACCGGCCCGCACCGGGCGGTGCTGCAGACGCTGCTGCACGAGGTGCCGTTCGGGCGGACCATCACCTACGGCGAACTCGCGGCCCGCAGCGGGGTGTTCGGCGAGGTCGAGGAGCCCGGGCTGGCCGCGCGTACGGTCGGGCAGATGATGGCCGCCAACCCCGTCGCGCTGCTGGTGCCCTGCCACCGGGTGGTGGCGGCGGACGGGATCGGCGGCTTCGGCGGCGGCCGGGTCGGGATCGACGTGAAGCGCTGGCTGCTCACCCTGGAGGGTGTGCTGGAGCCGACGCTGGACTGGAACGGTCCGCTCTGAACGGCTGCTTGACGGCGGGTCAGTGCACCAGCTGGCCCGCCGCCAGGCTGCCCGGAGCGGTGGGACCGGCGGGACCGGCGGGGCCGACCGGGGCGAGCGGCGGGATCGGCGGGAGCTGGCGCGGCAGCACCGGCCGGATCCCGGAGACGAGGGTGTACTCGATGCCCGTCGGGTCCCCGGCCCACTCGGTGTCGGGCCGCTCGCCGAGCGCCAACTGCACCGCGTTCCACGGCAGGTTGAGCCCGCACAGGCTCAGCTGGTGCAGCCCGCCGGAGGGCCGGGTGTTGACGTCGATCACCACCGGCTCGCCGCGCAGGTGCCGGAACTGCACATTGGAGAGGTAGGCCATCCCGGTGGCCTCGACCAGGCGGCGGGCGGGTTCCAGGTACCGGGGCGCTGTGGTGAAGCTGCGCCGCCGCCGCTCCTTGCTGCGGCCGACGGCGGCGAGCAGCGTGCCGTCCAGGTCGGCGAGGCAGTCCACGGAGACCTCGGGGCCGTCGAGGTAGGGCATGACCAGCAGGTCGGTGGCGGCGTCCGGGTTCTCCCGGGCCGCCCGGTCGAGCGCGGTGGCCACCTGCTCGACCTGGACCCGGCTGTCCCAGCCGGCCAGCCGGTGGAGCCCGAACGGCTCCCGGGTGAGGATCCGGAAGCCCTCGCCGCCGGCGCCGGAGGCGGGCTTGAGGCAGGCGGTGAGGCCGGCCGACTCGATCCGGTCGACGGCGGCGACCAGGTCCCCGGCGGTGCGCACCAGCCACCACGGCGGGGTGGGCAGTCCGGCGTCGGCCATCGCCGCGTAGCCGTCGGCCTTGCTGGCGAAGGCGGCGATCGCGGTGGCGGGCGGGCAGGCGAGGGCGGTGCCGACGGCCTCGAACTCCTGGCGGTGCAGGGATATCGCGAGCTGGTGCAGCCGTGGCACGAAGACGTCGACGCGGTGGCGGGCGCAGTGGTCGAGGGCGAAGGCGACGTAGGCGTCGGGGGTGAGGTCGGCGGGTTCCAGGCCGGCGGTGTCGGCGGCGGCCAGGACGGGGGAGTCGGGGTCGACGTGGGTCGCGTGGACCCGGACCGGGCGCGGAGCGGCGCGCAGCTGTTCGATGAAGAACACGTTCTCGGCGTACGTGCGGTTGAGCCAGACGGTGACGGGGGCGCTCATGGGGCCTCCCAGGGCAGGGGTGAACGAGGGAGAAGGGCTGTCTCGCGGCCGCGCTCGTCCAGTGGCCCGTGGCCCTTTGAGGTGGCACCTTAGCGGTCCGCCGAACGGGATCGAACGCGGGGTGGGCCTGCCGCGTACGGGTCGGGGAGGAGAACCGGACCGTCCCGTTCCGGAAAAGATTAGATCACCTGATCGAATAAGTATCGATCAGACATTCTATTCGTACTATTTTTTCGGTTATTCCGACCACTCGAAAGAGTGATTGCGGTTGCCCTCTGAAAGGGCCCACCATGATTCTTGCAAGTTGCAAGGCGACACTTCATCGGGTACGGGTACGCGAAGGGCTCCCTATGTCGACCGAAACCAACGTCGGTATTCCCGCACCGGGCGGTGAAGCGCGGGCCGCGGACCAGCAGAGTCTTGCCACCGCCGCCGCGCGGAACCTCGCGACGACGACCAAGTCCGCGCCGCAGATGCAGGAGATCAGCCCCCGTTGGCTGCTCAGGACGCTCCCCTGGGTCCAGGTCTCGGCCGGCACCTACCGGGTCAACCGCCGGCTGCGGCACGCCGTCGGCCGCGGCCGGGTCAGCTTCGACCGGACGGGCAGCCAGGCCCGGATCCTGGCACCGACCCTGCGCGAGGTGCCGGTGCTGCGGGGTTTCCAGGACGACGCCCTGCTGGAGGAGCTGGCCGGGCGCTTCGTCCAACGCGAGTTCTCCGCGGGTGAGGTACTGGTCTCGGCCGGGGCGCCGATCGACGAGGTCTTCATCATCGCCTACGGGAAGCTCAGTCGGCTCGGAACGGGCAAGTACGGCGAGGAGGCCGTCGTCGGTTCGGCGGCCGACGGCGACCACCTCGGTGACGAGGTGCTCCAGCAGGAGGACGCCACCTGGCCGTACACCGTCCGGGCGGACACCGCCGCCACCGTGCTGTCCCTCCGGTGGTCCGCCTTCCAGGAGCTCGCCGACCGCTCCGAGGCGCTCCAACTGCAGGTCATGGAGTACCTGGCCGGGTTCCAGCAGCCGCAGAACAAGCACGGTGAGGCGGCGATCGACCTCTCCGCCGGCCACCACGGCGAGTACGAGCTCCCCAGCGCCTTCGTGGACTACGAGCTCAAGCCGCGCGAGTACGAGCTGAGCGTCGCCCAGACGATCCTCAAGGTGCACAGCCGGGTCGCCGACCTCTACAACCAGCCGATGAACCAGACCGAGCACCAGCTGCGGCTGACCATCGAGGCGCTGCGCGAGCGTCAGGAGCACGAGCTGGTCAACAACGCGGAGTTCGGCCTGCTCGCCAACGCCTCCTACGAGCAGCGGATCCAGACCCACTCCGGTCCGCCCACCCCGGACGACATGGACGAGCTGCTGAGCCGCCGCCGCAGCACGAAGCTCTTCCTGGCCCACCCGCGCGCCATCGCCGCGTTCGGCCGCGAGTGCAACCGGCGCGGTCTCTACCCGGACACCGTCGAGGTGCAGGGCCGCCGGGTGTTCGGCTGGCGCGGCGTGCCGGTCTTCCCGTGCAACAAGCTCCCGATCGTCAACGGGAACACCACGTCGATCCTCGCCATGCGCACCGGCGAGGACAACCAGGGTGTCAT
Source organism: Kitasatospora sp. NPDC057595 (assembly GCF_042800875.1). Lineage (NCBI taxonomy): Bacteria > Bacillati > Actinomycetota > Actinomycetes > Kitasatosporales > Streptomycetaceae > Kitasatospora > Kitasatospora sp. NPDC057595. Next base: position 160,074 of record NZ_JBHVGL010000002.1, read on the forward strand.
CGGTCTGCACCAGGCCGGAATTCCCGATGAAGTCGAGCCGAGCCTTTCGGTGCGGTTCATGGGAATCAACGAGAAGGCCGTCATTTCCTATCTGGTGAGCGCCTACTACTCCGCCGCGATTCTGGTGCCGGACGCCGTCGGCGTCCTGGAGAACGTCGACATCGCGCACCACTGAGGCTGACCGCGGCAGGGCCGGCCCGACCCGGGGCCGGCCCGTCGCACCACCAAGGGGGAGGACCCATGGGAATGTTCACGCTGGAGCGCGACCATCGCGAGGGACACGAGGCGCAGGACGTCCTCGCGCGCGCCCGCGCCCTCGTCGACCCGGTGCTCCGGGCCGCCGTGGACTCGCTGCCCGGCACCATGCGCCGGGTCGCCGGGTACCACTTCGGCTGGTGGGAGGCGGACGGCTCGCCGTCGACCGCGTCCTCCGGGAAGGCCATCCGGCCCGCCCTGGTGCTCGCCGCCACCCAGGCACTGGGCGGCGACCCCGCCGAGGCCACCGCCGCCGCGGCCGCCGTCGAGCTGGTGCACAACTTCACGCTGCTGCACGACGACATCATCGACCGGGACGAGACCCGCCGGCACCGCCCCACCGCCTGGCTGGTGTTCGGCACCACCGAGGCCATCCTGGCCGGGGACGCCGTGCACTCGCTGGCGCTGCGCCTGCTCGCCGAGGACGGCCACCCGGCCGCGGGCGCCGCGGTGCGCCGACTGGCCGACTGCGTGGTGGAACTCTGCGAGGGCCAGCAGATCGACTGCGCCTTCGAGCAGCGCAGCGACGTCTCGCTGACCGAGTGCCTGGCGATGGCCGAGGCCAAGACCGGCGCACTGCTCGGCGCCGCCTGCGCGATGGGCGCCCAGTACGCGGGCGGCTCGGAGACGGCCGCCCAGGCGATGGACGGCTTCGGCCGGGAGATCGGCCTGGCCTTCCAGCTGATCGACGACCTGATCGGCATCTGGGGCGACCCGACCGTCACCGGCAAGCCGGTCGGCGCGGACCTCCTGGTCCGCAAGAAGTCGCTGCCGGTGGTCGCGGCGCTGGGCTCGGGGACGCCCGACGGGGCCCGGCTGGCGGAGCTGTACGCGCTGGACCGGCCGCTCACCGGCGAGGAGCTGGCGAGCTGCGCGGCCGCGGTCGAGGGCGCCGGCGGGCGGGCCTGGGCGCAGGGCGAGTCCTGTGACCGGATGGCGGCGGCGATGACCCAGCTGGCCCTCGCGGTGCCCGAGCCGTCGGCCGCCGACGAACTGCTGGCGCTCGCCGAGCTGGTCACCCGCCGCACCCACTGATCCGGCCTCCAGCGGGGGAGCGGACGCCCCGCTCTCCCCGTTGCCCTCCCCGCCGCCGCGACTGGACCCGCGTGGGCGGCTCCCGTACAGACTGCTCCCGAACGGAGGGCTCCCGAACGCGTCAGCCGAGCGGGGCCGGGGTGTCGAGCAGCCGCTGCTCCTTCGCCGGTTCGATGCCGTGCAGCACCCGGCCGCGTTTGCGTCCGTCGGCCTCCGTGTCGTTCGCCGGCCCGCGCTGCCGCAGCCACTCCCAGGTGTCCCGGGCGGTCTCGGCGAAGGGCCGGCAGCGCAGCCCGGCCGCCTCGGCCCGTCCGGTGCCGGCCCGCCAGATGCCCGCGGTCTCCGGTCCGTCGGGCATCCAGAGCGGCAGCTCGCTCCACGGCTGGACGCGGTCCGGCCCCTCGGCCGTCAGCCGGCCGTCCGGGACCCAGACTAGCTCGGCGCCCCCGCCGCCGGCCGCCTCGGCACAGCCCGCGAGGAACTCCCCGTAGGTGAGCCGGCCGGGCGGCGCCGTGGTGATGAACCGGCCGGCCGTGCCCGCCGTCAGCAGATCCAGCCCGAACACCGCGAAGTCCCGGACGTCGATCAGCTGCATCGGCCGCCCCGGCTCCCCGGGCGCCAGCACCCGCCCGCCGCGGGCCATCCGCTCCAGCCACCACGGCAGCCGGCCGCCCTGCTCGTGGGGGCCGATCAGCAGCCCGCTGTTGAGGACCAGCGTGCGCCCGGCGCCGAAGTGCTCCAGGACGGCGCGCTCGCAGCCGGCCTTGAGCGCGGGGCTGAACTCCTGCCCGGGCGGGGTGTCGGCCGGACACTCGTGCAGCGGGGAGGCCTCGTCGACCACCCGGGCCGGCCAGTCGGCGAAGGCGTGCACGGAGGAGATCAGCGTGTAGTGGCCGGCGCGGTCGCGCAGCAGCCGGGCGGAGTGCGCGGCCTGGGCGGGCTGCTGGGCCGAGGTGTCGACCACGGCGTCCCAGTGCCGCCCCTCGGCCGTCCGCGCCAGGTCGTCGGCCGAGTCGCGGTCGCCGCGCACCGCCTCCACACCGGGCAGGTCGTCGGCCGTGCGGCCGCGGTTGAAGGTGGTGACCTCGTGGCCGCGGGCGAGGGCCTCGGAGGCGAACGCCCGTCCCAGGAAGGACGAGCCGCCGAGCAGAAGGATCTTCATACCGGCAAGGCTGTCCTGGCCCCTTGCCCCGCATACCGCCGTTCGCCATGGGCGCAGACCGGCGCCCTCCCGGCCCGTCCGAGCTGCCCGCGGTGCCGAGATGCCGACCCCCGGGGGCCCGCATAGCATCCGATTCGTACCGATATGTCCATCCAATACGTCCGTCATGCAGCCGTCGGTCCCCGGTACCGGGGACCGGCGCAGGGAAGAGCGGCACCATGGTCAACCCGGCACTCGTGGACCCGGACACCATCCGCGCGACCGCCGCCGAGGCGTGGGTCCGCGGTTACCCGATCCTGCAGAACTACCGCACCCTCTACACCCAGGCACTGGACGACGCGGACCCGCGCCACGTCGGCGGCTTCGGCGTCTTCCGGCACTACCCGCGCCCCGCCACCCCGGCCGACACCGACGTCATCACGCCCAACAACGACACCCCGTACTCCTGGGCCTGGCTCGACCTGCGGACCGAACCCTGGGTGCTCTCCGTGCCCGCCACCGACCGCTACTACGTGCTGCCGGTGCACGAACTCGACACCGCCTACGCCGGGTTCGTCGGCTCCCGGACCACCGGCCAGGAGGCCGGCGACCACCTGGTGGCCGGCCCCGACTGGCACGGCGAACCGCCGCCCGGCATCCGCGGCGTCATCCGCACCACGACCCGGCTGGCCGGCATCCTCGGCCGCACCCACCTCGTCGGCACGTCCCCCGAGGCGGTCGCGGAACTCGCCGCGCTCCAGCGGCAGTACCGCCTGCGCCCGCTGCACGCCTACGCCGGCACACCGGAGCCTGAGCCCGCCCCGCAGCCCGTCTGGCCGGTCTGGCGCGACGAGGTGCTCGACACCGTCGAGTTCTTCGTCTTCCTCGACTTCCTGCTCGGCTTCCTGCCCGCCGAGGCCGCCCCGCCCGCCGAGGCCGAGCTGCGCGGCCGGCTGGCCGACCTCGGCATCGACGGCCGCGGCGAGTTCGAACCGGCCGCGCTGCCGCTCGCCATCCGCACCGAGATCGAGCGCGGCATCGCCGACGGCAAGGCCGAACTGGCCCGCGCCGCCGCCCGCACCGAATCGTCCGTCGGGCTCTTCGGCACCCGGGCACAGCTCGGCACCCGGTACCTCGACCGCGCGGTCGGGGCGCTCACCGGCCTGTACGGGCTGCCCGTCGAGGAGGCCTGGTACGGCGGCTGGCAGGCCGACAGCGCCGGCAACCGCCCGCCCGACGCCAGCAGACGCGACTACCTGCTGCGGTTCCCGCCGGACGCGCTGCCACCCGCCCGCCACTTCTGGTCGGTGACCCTGTACGCGCTGCCCGGGCTCCACCTGGTCGACAACACCCTGGACCGCTACTCCGTCGGCGACCGAACCCCCGGCCTGGTCCGCGACCCGGACGGCGGACTCAGCGTCTACGTCCAGCACAAGCGGCCCGCCGACGCCGACCACTCCGCCAACTGGCTGCCCGCCCCGGACGGCCCGTTCACCGTCGTCATCCGCCTGTACGGGCCGGACCCCTCGGTGCTCGACGGCCGCTGGACACCGCCGCCGCTCACCCCGCGCTGACCCCGCGCCCCTGTCCGCTCCCCCCTTCGACCCCCCCGGCACCCGGGAAGGACGCCCCATGAACCAACCCGAGCTGGAGGCCCTAGCCGCCGACGCCTACGTCTACGGCTATCCGCTCGTCGCCGGCCTCACCACGGTCGACCGTTTCGTGCACGGCGGCCTGGGCGTCCTGCCGCCCACTCCGTTCAACCGCTTCGCCCACGCCCCGCGGCTGGCCGGCCCGGACGACGACTTCGTCGCCGTCAACAACGACGTCCTCTACTCGGTGGCCCAGCTCGACCTCTCCGAGGGCCCGCAGCGCCTGCACGTGCCCGACACCGCCGGCGGCTACCACGTGCTGCAGTTCGTCGACGCGTGGACCGACAACTTCGCCTACCTCGGCAGCCGCGCCACCGGCAGCGAGGCCCGGACCTGGCTGGTCGTCCCGCCCGGCTGGCACGGCACCCCGGCCGACCCCGACCGGGTGATCACCGCACCGACCGCCGTCGCCACCGTCGTCGGCCGCTTCGCCTGCGCCGGGCCGGACGACCTCCCGCGGGTCCGCGCCCTCCAGGACGGGCTCGTCCTCGAACCGCTGGAGCCGGGCGGGGTCGCCGCCGGACTCCCCGAGCCGGACCCGGACGTGCCCGAGCGGCTCGCCTTCTTCGAGCGGCTCCGGGTCTGGATGGCCGCCTACCCGCCCGCCGAGGCCGACCGGGCCTACCAGCAGCGGTTCGCCCCGCTCGGCCTCCTCGACCCCGGCCCCTCGCCGTACCGGGCGGCCGCCCCCGACTGGACGCTCGCCCTGGCGACCGGCCTCGCCGCCGGGCGCGAACGCGTCGAGGACGCCACCCGGCCGCCCGAGGAGCACCCGCCCGGCGAGTGGCGCGCCGCCCTCCACCTGTTCGACCACAACACGGCCTTCCTCGGCCCGGGCACCGTCGACGACCCCGAGTGGCGGATCCCCGACCGCCGCGCCGCCTACCTCAGCCGCGCCGCCGCCGCCCGGGCCGGGCTCTGGGGCTGCCACGCCTACGAGGCCCTGCACGCCACCACCGGTGACGACGCGGACGGCCGCCCGCTCGACGGCACCCACCCGCACACCCTCCGCTTCCCGCCGGACGGGCTGCCGCCCGCCGAGGAGTTCTGGTCCCTCACCGTGTACGGCCTCCCGGACCAGCACCTGGTCGCCAACCCGGCCGACCGCTACTCGATCGGCAGCCGCACCCCCGGCCTGCGGCCCGACCCGGACGGCGGCCTCACCCTCCACCTGAGCCACGAACCCCCCGCCGACCCGTCCGAGGCGGCGAACTGGCTCCCCACCCCCGCCGGGCCGTTCCGCCCGGTGATGCGCCTCTACCGCCCGGGCCCCGCCGCCCTGGACGGCACCTACCGGCTCCCGCCCCTGCGCCGGGTGTAGGGCGTGCCCTGTGGACCGGCCCGGGTCCGCGACGCCAGGGCACGCACGCCCCCGGCCGCCGGGCCGGGGGAGTCGCGGCCTCGTCCGGGCTGATCCACAAGACGCGCCCCGGGGCCCTCTTCTTCGGAGCACGCCGGGCCGTCGCCGCCGGAGCGGACACGTCCCCAGCCTCGCCCCCGGCCTCCGCCCGGTGTGATCCGAGGGAGAGGGTCCAGGCGTCCGGCGGGCCGGCCTTCCCGGGCGGGTCCGCCCGAGCAGGAAGGAAGCGCGATGGGCGATGCCGTCGGCCGGATGCTGGCCCCGGCCGTGGGCATCGCGATCAGCCCGATGGCGCTGGTCGCGACCGTCCTGCTGCTCGCGACGCCCCGGGGCCGGGCCGACGGGACGGCGTTCGCCGTCGGCTGGACGGCCGCGCTGGCGGCGGTGCCGGCCGTCGTGGTGCCGCTCGGATCACGGCTCGCCGCGGGCACGGTGGCCCCGGACTGGTCGTGGTGGTTCGAGCTGGCGGTGGGCGGGCTGCTCCTGCTGCTCGGCGTGCGCCGGTGGTGGGACCGCCCGCGCGAGGGCCGGGTGCACGGCCCGCCGGAGTGGATGCGGACGGTCGACCGCTCCACCCCCGCCCGGTCCGCCGCACTGGGGGCGACCCTGCTGGCGACCGATCCGAAGAACCCACTGCTCGCCCTCGCCGCCGCGGTCGCGATCGGCACCGGCGGCGCCCCGGCCTCCGGCAAGGCGGGCGCCGCCGCGCTGCTGGTGCTGATCGGCTCCCTCGGCACCCTGCTGCCCTTTGCCGTCCACCTCCACGGCGGCGACCACGCCGCCCGCCGCCTCGACGAGTGGCGAGCCTGGGCGGCCACCCATAACGCGGCGGTCCAGCCGACCCTCCTCCTCGCCCTCGGCACTTCCCACGTGGGTGCCGCCCTCTCCGGCCTGACCGCTTGATGTCCTCGGCGCCTTCCGCGCGGGTGCGGTTATCCCTGCCCCGACCGCCGGACGGCCTCGCTGCCTGTTGCTGGGTGTGGTCATCTTGGGCCCGGCCGCCTGACGTCCTCGCTGCCTGCCGCGTGGGCGCCGTTCTCGCCGACCTGGCCACCTGACCACACGCTGCGGCGCTCGCCGTGAGGCATCGTCGCCGCAGCGCCGCTGGCCTGGCGGCCGGCCCCGGGCTGCCTTTGCCCCCGCGTGGTGCGGGGTGTCCGGTAGCTGAGCGCCGAGGCGGCCGGGTTCGGGGTGTTGTGCCGTTGGTGCAGCGGGCCATCCTTCCGCTCTCGGGTCCGGCGGCCCGGCCTCGTACGGCCCCCGCCTCAGTGCGGTGCCGGGCTTGCCGGGGTGGTGGTGCCGGCCGGGGAGGGACTTGGGGATGTCGCGGACGTCGGTTCGCTGGTCGGCGCCGGTGTCGGCGTCGGGGTGGGTGCGGCGGTCGGGCCCGGGCTCGGGGTGGTGGTGGGTTCGGCGGGGCCCGGGTCGCCGGTCGGGGTCGGGGTGGCGCCGCCGCGGTGCTGCGGGCCGCCCTCGATGGTGACCACGGCCTGGGACGGCGGCAGCGCGATCCGGGCGGTCCAGTGGTTCGCGGGGGCGAGGTCCTCGTCGACGCTGACGATCACGGTGATCCGCTGCCCGGGCGCGAGCGTGCCGGCGTCGCGGCTGAGCCGCAGCCAGGGCGCGTCCACGACGGCGTGCCAGCGGATCTCGGTGCCGCCGGAGTTGGTGAGGGTGAGCACCGTGCGGCTGCCGTACTCGCCCGCCTCGACGGTCAGCAGGCCGGACGGCGCTGGTGCCGGTGCCCCCGTCGGCGCCCCCTTCGGTCCGTCGACGGGGGTCGGCACAGCGGCTGGGGCAGCAGCAGTGGGAGCAGGGGTCGGGACCGGAATCAGCGGCCCCTGGACCCCAGGCAGCAACGTTTCTGCAGGGCGCGGTCCTGCCCCCGCCAGCTCCATCCCGGCCACCGCCGGACCGGACCCGCGGTAGACCTCGCCGACCGCCCCGATCACCGCCCCGACCGCCTTGGCGGCCCCGGCGGCCCCCGCAGCCCCGCGCGGTTCTGCCGTACCACCCGCCGAACCACCCGCCGCGGCAGCACCCGCCGAACGGTCCCCCTCGACCCGGACCGAGGAGACCGACGCCGCCTCCCCGGCCCCGGTCCCGCCCCGGTGCCCGGCCCACAGGGCGACGACCGGCGCGGCCAGGACGGCGGCCAGCACCCCGGTGGTCACCACCCGCCGCCGCACCGCCGGGCCCCGTCCGCCGTCCGGCGCGCGGTGCCGGGGGAAGCCGCCCTGGTCGAAGCGGAGCCCGACCTCGGTCGGCACCGACACCCGCGCCGGCACCCGCACCCGCACCGCCACCGTCCCCGCCGCCCCGGCGCCCCTGCCCGGCGCGGTGAGCACCGGCAGCCCGGACAGCCCGGCCGTGCCGTCCTCCGGCACCTCGCCGGCCACCCGCTCCGCCGTACCCCGGCAGGTCGGGCAGTCGACCACGTGCCGCACCAGCTCCCGGCGGAGCGCGGGGCCCAGCACCCAGTCCCGCCAGCTCTCCGCGCCCGCGCCGCCGAGCCGGTCCAGCTCGGGGCAGCTGCCGACGCCGAGCACCAGCAGGGCGGCCCTGGTCCGGCCGACCTCGGCCAGCGCGGAGGCGAGCAGCGTCCGCACGTCCTCGAACGGCTGCCCGAGGACGGCCGCCACCTCGATCGGACTGAGCCGGTGCCGGACCGACAGCTCCAGGGCCTCGCGCTGCTCGGGGGCGGTGCCGGCCGCCTCGGGCCACGCCAGCGAAGCCAGTTCACGCCTCCGTCGGACCGCCTCGGCCCCGCCGTCCCCGTCGCCCCCACGGCCCCCGCCCGTCCCGCTCCCGCCCCCGTCCGCCAGCCGCCGCAGGCAGCAGTACCGCGCCAGCGAGTACAGCCATGCCCGGACCAGCCCGGGCTCGGCGAGCCGGTCGCCGTACCGGACCGCCAGCTCGCGCACCTCCCGCAGGGCGGCCGCGGCGGCCTCGTGCTCGCACAGCACCGAGAGGCAGTAGGTGAAGAGGCCGTCCACCTGTCGCTCGTACGCCGCGAGGACGGCGTCGCGCGGCCCTTCCGTACTCGTCGTCACCCGTCCGACGGTAGAGAGCGCACCAGCCCGGTCCGAGTGATTCCGCCCGGTTGTACTTCTTTCGGGTAACAACATCGCCCATTCGTGGACCCACCCCGGCCACCCCCGGAGACCCCCGCCGCCCCCGCGCTGTCGTACCCAGGCGCTACGGTGACCGCATGGCTGCCCGTACCAAGACCACCGCCAAGCCGCGCCCGGCCTACCGCTGCACCGAGTGCGGCAACCAGCTGCCCAAGTGGGTCGGCCGGTGCCCGGAGTGCAACGCCTGGGGCACGGTCGAGGAGTACGGCGCGGTGCCGATCCGGACCACCGCCGCCGGCCCGGTCAGCGCGCCCGCCCGCCCGATCGCCCAGGTGGACGGCCAGGTGGCGACGGCGCGCTCCACCGGCGTGTCCGAGCTGGACCGGGTGCTCGGCGGCGGCCTGGTGCCGGGCGCCGTGGTGCTGCTGGCGGGCGAGCCGGGCGTCGGCAAGTCCACCCTGCTGCTGGACGTCGCCGCCAAGGCGGCCTCCGCGCAGCACCGCACCCTCTACGTCACCGGCGAGGAGTCGGCCGGCCAGGTCCGGCTGCGCGCCGACCGGATCAACGCGCTCTCCGAGCACCTCTACCTGGCCGCCGAGTCGGACCTCGGCGCCGTGCTCGGCCACGTCGAGGCGGTCGGCCCCGGCCTGCTGATCCTGGACTCGGTGCAGACCATCGCCTCCGCCGAGCTGGACGGCGCGCCGGGCGGCCCGGCCCAGGTCCGGGAGGTGGCGAACGCGCTGATCCGGGCCTCCAAGGAGCGCGGCATGGCCACCCTGCTGGTCGGCCACGTCACCAAGGACGGCCAGATCGCCGGCCCCCGCCTGCTGGAGCACCTGGTGGACGTGGTGCTGAGCTTCGAGGGGGACCGGCACGCCCGGCTGCGGATCATCCGCGGGGTCAAGAACCGGTACGGCGCGACCGACGAGGTCGGCTGCTTCGAGCTGCACGACGAGGGCATCGCGGGCCTGGCCGATCCGTCCGGCCTCTTCCTGACCAGGCGTGACAAGCCGGTGCCGGGCACCTGCCTGACCGTGACCCTGGAGGGCAAGCGGCCGCTGGTGGCCGAGGTGCAGGCGCTGATGGTGGATTCGCAGATCCCCTCGCCGCGCCGGACGACCTCGGGCCTGGAGTCGCCCCGGATCGCGATGATCCTGGCCGTGGTCGAGCGTCATGGCGGGGTGAAGCTCGGCAAGCAGGACATCTACACCGCCACCGTCGGCGGCGTGAAGCTCTCCGAGCCCTCGGCGGACCTCGCGGTGGCGCTCGCGGTGGCCAGCTCCTCCTCCGACACCCCGCTGCCCAGCAACCTGGTCGCGATCGGCGAGGTCGGCCTGGCCGGTGAGGTGCGGCGGGTGACGGGCGTGCAGCGGCGGCTGGCCGAGGCGCACCGGCTGGGCTTCACCCACGCGCTCGTCCCGCCGGACCCGGGCAAGGTCCCGCCGGGCATGAAGGTGGTCGAGGTGGCGGACATCGGCGAGGCGCTGCGGGCCATCCCGGGCCGCCGCCGGGCCGCCGCCAAGCCGAGGAATGAGGCACCGTCGGCGCCGCCGGCACCCCGCGCGCCCCGCCCGGCGGCCCACCCGGAGGAGCTCATGGACGGGTGGGAGCCGCTCGACTCCGACGAACTGCGCTGACCCAAGCCCTGCCGTTGCCGCACGCAGTTAGACTTTCCCCTGTCTCATTGGTGATAAGGCAGTACTAAGCGACAGAGCAACAGACCCTAGGCCGGCGCCCGCACGAGGGGGCGCGGTACGGGGTCGACCGGAGGAGTCACGTGGCAGCCAGCGACCGGGCGGACAAGTCCTCCCGCGAGGAGGCCCTGCTGCGGGCCTCCCTCACCGCCATCGCCCCCGGCACCGCGCTGCGCGACGGCCTGGAGCGGGTGCTGCGGGCCAACACCGGCGGCCTGATCGTGCTCGGCTTCGACAAGACCGTCGAGTCGCTCTGCACCGGCGGCTTCGTGCTCGACGTCGAGTTCACCGCGACCCGGCTGCGTGAGCTGTGCAAGCTCGACGGCGCCGTGGTGCTGGACAAGGACATCACCAAGATCGTCCGGGCCGGCGTCCACCTGATGCCCGACTCCACCATCCCGACCGACGAGACCGGCACCCGGCACCGCACCGCCGAGCGGGTCAACCGGCAGACCGGTTTCCCGGTGGTCGCGGTCTCGCACTCGATGCGGCTGATCGCCATGTACGTCAACGGCACCCGCCGGGTGCTGGAGGACTCCACCACCGTGCTGTCCCGCGCCAACCAGGCGCTGGCCACCCTGGAGCGCTACAAGCTGCGCCTGGACGAGGTGGCCGGCACGCTCTCCGCGCTGGAGATCGAGGACCTGGTGACGGTCCGGGACGTCACCGCCGTCGCGCAGCGGCTGGAGATGGTCCGGCTGATCGCCACCGAGATCGCCGGCTACGTGCTGGAGCTCGGCATCGACGGCCGGCTGCTCTCGCTGCAGCTGGACGAGCTGATCGCGGGCGTGGAGCCGGAGCGCGAACTGGTCGCGCGGGACTACTTCCCGGAGCGCGCCGCCAAGAAGGGCCGGACCGTCACCGAGGTGCTGGCCGACCTGGAGGACCTCACCCACGCCGAGCTGCTCGACCTGCAGACGGTGGCCAAGGCGCTCGGCTACTCGGGCTCGCCGGAGTCGCTGGACTCGGCGGTCTCGCCGCGCGGCTACCGGCTGCTGGCCAAGATCCCGCGCCTGCCCAACACGGTGATAGAGCGCCTGGTGGAGCACTTCGGCGGCCTGCAGAAGCTGCTGGCCGCGAGCATCGACGACCTGCAGACGGTCGAGGGCGTCGGCGAGACCCGGGCCCGTTCGGTCCGCGAGGGCCTGTCCCGGCTCGCCGAGTCGTCCATCCTGGAGCGCTACGTCTGACCCGGCGGCCGACCCGACCCGACCCGATCCGACCCGATCCGGATCGGCCCCGCCCCGGACAGACCGAAGCCCGGACCGCCTGAGCGGTCCGGGCTTCGGTCTGTCCTGCCCCGGGTCGATGGTGAGGGCCGGTCAGTTCTCCAGGCGGATCGAGGAGCGGGCCGAGGCCTGCCCGCCGGAGAGGCCGGTGAGGTCGGCGACCACCAGGTAGGTGCCGGCCGGTGCGGTCGACGCGTCGGCGGTGGCGCACTGCGGCTTGCTGTGGACGCGGTCCCAGGTGAAGGTCTCGGTCAGCCCGCCGTTGGCCGGGAGCTGCACCCAGCTGCTGTTCCGGTCGGCCGGGCAGTCGCCGGAGGACCAGATGCGCTCGCCGTTGCTCGCGGTGACGGTGATCGCCGAGGCGGCCCGGCCCAGGTCCAGCCGGCAGGTGGTGCCGGAGGAGTTGTTGATGGTCAGCGCCAGCTTGGGCTTGTCCTTGGGCTGGTAGGCGTTCTGGGCGCCGGCCAGATTGAGCGTCACCTGCGAGGAGGCGCAGACCGGCAGGGCCATGATCTCGGCGGTGTTCACCGGGGGCGGGCCGCCGGTGCCGCCACCGCCGGTACCCCCACCGGTGCCTCCGCTCGCGCTGCCGCCGCCGGCCGCCGCACCGCCCGCCGCCGCACCGCCGGTCGCGGGTGCCGCGCCGCCGCCGGTCGTGCCGCCGGTGCTCAGGCTGACGTCGCCGCCGCCGGAGCCGCCCACCGCGCCGCCGGAGGAGCCGCCGCTGCTGCCGCTGCCGGGGCGGGAGTTGTTGACCGGGCCGGTCGGGGAGGCGCCCGGCGTGATCGCCTGGGCGGGTGACTGGCTCTGCGACTGGGTCGGTACGGCCTGCGCGGCCTTGTCCTTGCCGTCGCCACCTCCGCCCTGATCGGTCATCAGCCAGATGACGAGGGCGGCGACCGCGACGACGGCGACGAGCACGACGATGCGCCGACGCCAGTAGATCGAGGCCGGCAGCGGTCCTACGGGTTGACGCAGAGAGGGCACGCCCAAACTCTACGAGACAGTGTGTGCCCCTTGACGCACCAACACCGCACAGTCACCCCTTCCTTCACATGATCCGCCATTTGCGCCGTTCGAGGGAGGCTGAATGGGGTGTTTTGCGCCAACATGAGGAATCCCGTGGTCCGCTTCGGCTGTCGACCCGGGCATGGGAGGATCGAAGGGCCATGGCTGCCAACACCGTCACCCCCGTCACCCCCGCCGTCCCCGCCCCCGCGACCCCCGCCGAGGCGCCGAGGCTCGGGCTGCCGCTGCCCGTCCTGCACGAGACCGTCCTCGACTGGTACGCGGCCAACGCCCGCGACCTCCCCTGGCGCACCCCGGACGCCTCGCCCTGGGCTGTGATGGTCAGCGAGTTCATGCTCCAGCAGACCCCGGTCAAGCGCGTCCTGCCCGCCTGGGAGGCCTGGATGGAGCGCTGGCCGACCCCGGCCGAGCTGGCCGCCGAGGCGCCCGGCGAGGCCGTCCGGATGTGGGGCCGGCTCGGCTACCCGCGCCGGGCGCTGCGCCTGCACGCGGCCGCCGTGGCGATCGTCGAGGAGCACGACGGCGAGGTCCCGGACGACCACGCGACGCTGCTCTCGCTGCCCGGCGTCGGCGAGTACACCGCGGCGGCGGTGGCCTCCTTCGCCTTCCGCCGGCGGCACGTGGTGCTGGACACCAACGTCCGCCGGGTGTTCGCCCGCGCGGTGACCGGCGTGGAGTACCCGGCGCAGGCCACCACGGCGGCCGAGCGGCGGACGGCGACCGCCCTGCTGCCCGAGGCCGCCGGGACGGCCGCCACCTGGGCGGTGGCCGTGATGGAACTGGGCGCCCTGGTCTGCACGGCCCGCGGCCCGGAGTGCGGGGAGTGCCCGCTGTTCACCGCCTGCGCCTGGCAGCGGGCCGGCCGCCCGCCGTACGAGGGCCCGGCCCGGCGCGGCCAGTCCTACGAGGGCACCGACCGGCAGGTGCGCGGCAAGCTGCTCGCGGTGCTCCGCGAGACCCACGGCGAGGTGCCGCAGGCCCGGCTGGACGCGGTCTGGCCGGACGCCGTGCAGCGGGCCCGGGCGCTGGACGGCCTGGTCGCCGACGGCCTGGTCGAACCGGTCGAGCAGGGCGTTTACCGACTGCCCCGCTAGCCACACGCGTGGCCGCACGTACGAGGGCCCCCGTCCGCCGGTTCGGCGTACGGGGGCCCTCGGCGCGTTCCCGCGTCGGACCGTGACCGTCAGATCGCGACGGCCTCGATGTTGTCGGTCGCGGCGCCCTTCTTGCCCTTGCCGTCCTCGGCGTCCGCCGACGGCCCGCCGGCCCCGCGCAGCGGCACCTCGCGCATGAAGACCGCGGCGGCGACCGCGATCACCGCGACGGCGGCACCCCACAGGAAGACGGTGTGCATGCCGTTGGCCACCGCGTGGTGGTAGGCGTCCTGGACCGGGGCCGGCAGCGCTTTGAGCGCGGCCGGGCTCAGCTGCGCCGGGTCGCCGCCCTGCGAGCCGCCCGCGCCGGCGGCCGAACCGAGCCGCTCGTTCATGGTCGCGGTGACCCGGTTGTTGAACAGCGCGCCGAACAGCGCCACACCGAACGAGCCGCCGATGGTGCGGAACAGGGTGGCGGTGGAGCTGGCCACGCCCATGTCCTTGATCTCGACGCTGTTCTGCGCGACCAGCATGGTGATCTGCATCAGGAAGCCCATGCCGGCGCCGAGCACCACCATCCAGCAGGCGGAGACGAAGCCCGAGGTCCCGGTGCCGAGGGTGGAGAGCAGCAGCATGCCGGCGGTCATCACGATGGTGCCGATGATCGGGTAGATCCGGTACTTGCCGGTCTTGGTCACCGCCTGGCCGACCACCAGCGAGATCACCAGCATGCCGAACATCATCGGCATCAGCAGCAGGCCGGAGTTGGTCGCCGAGGCGCCCTGCACGGTCTGCTGGTAGAGCGGCAGGAAGACGGTCGAGCCGAACATCACGAAGCCGACCACGAAGCCGATGATCGAGACCAGGGTGAAGTTGAGGTTCCGGAACAGCGACAGCGGCAGCATCGGCTCCTGGACCCGCTGCTCGACGTAGCAGAAGCCGATCAGGGTGGCCGCGGCCAGCGCGGTCAGGCCCAGGATCTGCTTCGAGCCCCAGGCGTACTCCTGCCCGCCCCAGGTGGTGATCAGGGTGAGCGAGGTGATGCCGGTGGTGAGCAGCACCGCGCCGAGGTAGTCGATCCTGGCCTTGCTGCGGACCTTCGCGAGCTTCAGCGTGACGATCACGACGGCGAGCGCGACGGCGCCGAGCGGCAGGTTGATGTAGAAGGTCCAGCGCCAGTTCAGGTGGTCGGTGATGAAGCCGCCGACCAGCGGACCGCCGATGGTGGCGAGGGCCATCACCGCGGCGAACATGCCCTGGTACTTGCCGCGGTCGCGCGGCGGGACGAGCGCGCCCATGATCGACATGACGCCGACCATCAGACCGCCGGCGCCCAGGCCCTGCAGGGCGCGGAAGCCGATGAGCTGGTTCATGTCCTGGGAGAGGCCGGAGAGCGCCGAACCCACCAGGAAGATCACGATCGAGGTGAGGAAGGTGCCCTTGCGGCCGTACATGTCGCCGAGCTTGCCCCAGATCGGGGTGGAGGCGGCGGTGGCCAGGGTGTACGAGGTGACCACCCACGACAGGTGCTCGGCGCCGCCGAGCTCGCCGACGATGGTCGGCATCGCGGTGCCGACGATCAGGCCGTCGAGCATCGCGAGCAGCATGGTGATCACCAGGCCGATCATGACCAGGCGGATCTCGCGGGCCGAGCGGGGCTGCTCCTCCTCGGCCGGTTTCTTCTCGGGGGCGCCGGTGTCGGCCTTGGGGTGTGACATGGGTGGGTGTCTCCCGGACAGGATGTCGGGCGACCGGCGCGGCCTGCGACGGCCTCCTTACTTGTCGCCCGGCTAGTTTGTGGACCGTCGGCACGGTAGGTTGTTCACTAGCCGGTCGTCAAGCCAGTTTTTCGACAGGCGCCCTGGGCAGGAAGAATGAACGCAGGAGCGGTCGCCGCAGAGGTGTCCGCCACTGCGCCGCGGCGGCCGTCGGCCGACCGCGGGGACCGGATCACGACGCAGTCAGAGGCAGGCGATGGGCACGACGCACGGCCCCCGTAGCGACACCCGGGCGCGCATCGTCGCGGTCGCCCTGGAGCTCTTCTCCGAGCACGGCTACGAGCGCACCTCGCTGCGGGAGATCGCGGACCGCCTCGGTGTCACCAAGGCCGCGCTCTACTACCACTTCAAGACCAAGGAGGACATCGTCCAGGGTATCGTGGCGGCCACCGCCGCCCCGATCAACGAGCTGATCGCCTGGGGGCGCGAGCAGACCTGGACGCCCGAGGTGCGGGACGAGCTGATCCGCCGGTTCGCGGCCGGGATGTCCGAGCGGGCGCCCTTGCTCCGTTTCTTCCAGGAGAACCAGCCCGCGCTGCGCGACCTGCCGGCCGGGCAGGAGTTCCGGGACACCATGATCGCGCTGGTCCGGCTGATGCACGGCCCGGCGGCGAGCTTCGAGGACCGGCTGCGGGCGGCGATGTCCCTGTTCACCATCAACTCGGCGCTCTTCCTGCTCCAGCAGGACGAGCGGCCGGGGGCCGAGCGCCTGGTCGCCGGGGTGCCGGTGGCGGAGGCCACCCGCGAGGAGGCGATCGTGGCCGCCCAGCACGTCGCGCTGGAGATCTGCCGACTGATCGGCAGGCCCGCCCCGACGGACTGAGCGGCCCGAGCGGCCCGGGTGGGGGATCAGAAGTCGGAGACCCCGTGGCCGGACAGGTAGGCGATCGGGTTGATCACCGCGCCGTACTTGTTGGCCGAGCGGATCTCGAAGTGCAGGTGCGGCCCGGTCGAGTTGCCGGTGCTGCCGGAGCGGCCGATCTGCTGCCCGGCGGCGACGCGCTGGCCCGCCGAGACCGAGATCGAGGACATGTGGGCGTACTGGGCGTACCGGCCGTCCGCCAGCCGCAGCACGACCTCCTTGCCGTACGCGCCGTCCCAGCCGGCCGACACCACGGTGGCGTTGCCGACCGCGAGCAGCGGGGTGCCGGAGGAGACCGCGAAGTCCACACCGGTGTGGTAGCCGGCCGCGTAGTGGACGTTGCGCACGCCGTACGGGTTGCTGGTGGGCGCGCCCGGGACCGGTGCCGACCACTGCGGGGCAGGGGCAGGGGCAGGGGCAGGGGCAGGGGCGGGCGCGGGCGCGGGGGCCGGTTCCGGGGCGGGCGCGGGAGCGGCGGGCGCCTCCTGCGGAGCGGGCTGCGGCTCGGCGGCCGGCGCCTGCTCGGCGGCGGCCTGCTCGGGCACCAGGTTGGCCGCGACCGCCACGTACTGCTGGGCCGAGGCCCGCTCGGACGGCAGCGTGTACGAACTCGGACCCGCCACCTGGACCAGCGCCGAGACGGGCGTCGCCCCCTGCGGCACGGTGAACGCCGAGCTGCCGGGGGTGGTCGGGTCGACCGTCTGCGCCGAGGCGCTGCCCGAGGCCGCGAGCAGCAGCGCGCCGGTCAGCACGGCCGCACCGGCCGCGGCGGCGGTGGTGGAGTGGTTGCTGCGGCCGGTCTGCCGAAGGAAGGAGTCGGCGAGCCGGCACAGGGCCGGCCCCAGAGGCGGGACGGAAGGCATGGAGCTCGACCTCACGAACGTACGGGGGGCAGCACGCCGAGCCCGTTCGGGTGGGCTGAGCGAGGGACCACTCAGGTGTAACCGTCACCGAGCGGAGTCCCAAACCGTGTGACGTACTACGGCGCGTAGTCATCAGTGCGGCCGGAAACCGCAGTGTCGGAACGACGATCATGCGGTCGGATCGTCGGGTCATGGGTCGGCGGCCGGAGGGCGGCATTCGGCCGCACTACTACCCCCGCTCGTACCGGCCCGGCGGGTTGTGAGCAGCACCACCTGCGGGCCGGGTTTGAGACGCCCGCGGAGTGCCCGGACACGCCCGGACGCAAAGAATCCGGCCCGCCCCCGCAGGTGCGGGAGCGGGCCGGATCGGCTCAGCGGTGCCTGGTCAGGGACCGGGCGTCAGAGCTCGGTCGATCAGTTGTCGACCGGGCGGACGCGGATCCAGGTCTCCAGGTAGTTCGAGGACTCGTTCTCGACCTCGATGCTGGTGCCCGTCTTCGGGACGATGACGCTGCTGTACGGGTTGTCCTTCGACCAGTAGGACTTCAGGTCGGAGAACTCGTCGACGCCCTTGGCCTTCGGGACGACCGTCTCGACGCCGGCCCGGTGCAGGGTCAGGCCGTCGGTCTTGCGCGAGCCGAAGGTCGAGTCGTAGCCGTTGATGCGCGGGCGCATCAGCGTGCCGTCCTTCCACTTCAGCGGGGTCGGGTGCGAGTCGACCGGCAGGATCAGGCCCTGGCCCGGGTGGTTGGTGACGTTGTTGTCACTCTGCGACTCGTCCCAGTACCAGATCAGCAGACCGGGCTGGTACGGGTAGTGCTCGACCCAGAGCGGCTTGTCGGCGAAGCCGAAGTTGTACGGGCCGACCTTCAGGGTCCGGTCGTACGAGACGTACTGGCGGTTCTCCGCGATGTAGTACTGGTTGTAGTCGTTGCTGAACGAGCCGGTGGTGCGGGAGAAGCCCTTGGCGGTCCAGCCGTTGTCGCCGTTCTCGGCGCCGTCGGTGAAGACGGTGGCGCCGTCGGCGGTCACCGCGAGCTCGTCCAGCGCCAGGCCCTTGAGGTGCAGGCCGCCGTCGGTGACGTAGCGGAAGCGGACCTTGACGGCCTTGCCGGCGTAGGCGTCCAGCGGGAAGGCGAGGTCGCCCCAGTTGCCGCCCGAGTTGCCGGTCAGCGAGGCGTTGCCCGAGGGGTCCTTCGGCAGCGCGACACCGTTGTAGGTGCCGTCGAGGGCCTTCCAGCTGGTGCCGCCGTCGGTGGAGACCTCGGCGTAGCCGTAGTCGAAGTCCTGCTCGATGTCGTACCAGGCCTTGGCCGACAGGCTGGCCTTGGTCTTGCCGGTCAGGTCGACGTCACGGGTCAGCGAGACGTTCAGGTCGTCCGCGCTGCCGCTCCACCACTCGTTGGCGCCCGCGTAGGGCTTGTTGATGGTGGTGGTGACGGACTTCTTCGGCAGGTCGACGACCAGCGCCTGCGGGAGCTTGCTGTTGTACTCCGCCGGGCCGATGTGGTGGGTCGACTCGGTGCCGGCCTTGGCCTTGTCGAACTTCAGCCAGCCGAGCTTGAGCTTGCTCCAGGCGTCGAGGTCGTTCGGCATGTCGCCGATCGAGTTCTTGCCCTCGCCCAGCCAGGAACCGGAGGACATCAGGGACCAGAAGCCGACCGAGTTGTCGATGCCGCTGCCGGAGGTGTCGTAGAGGTCCGGCAGGCCGAGGTCGTGGCCGTACTCGTGGGCGAAGACACCGAGGCCGCCGTTCTCGGGCTGCATGGTGTAGTCGCCGACCCAGACACCGGTGTTGCCGACCGGGGTGCCGCCCAGCAGGTTGCTGGCCGGACCGGTGCTGCCGGCGCCGGTGCCGTAGACGTACGAGCGGTGGGCCCACAGGGCGTCAGTACCCTGCTTGCCGCCGCCCGCCGACTGGTCCTCACCGGCGTGCACGATCTGGAAGTGGTCGATGTAACCGTCCGGCTCGTTGAAGTTGCCGTTGTGGTTGTAGTCGTACCGGTCCCACTGGTCGTACTGCGCGATGGTGGCCTTGATCTGCTCGTCCGTCTGGCCCTTGGCCTTCTGGTCGGCGACCCAGGTGTCGATCGCGTCGCGGATCAGGTCCTGCGCGTTGGCGCAGACGTGCTGGCCGCAGTAGTCCGAGCCGTAGCGGGCCTCGTTCCACTTGACCTTCACCCAGTCGGTGACCTGCCCGTCCACCGAGTAGCGGCCCGAGGACTGCTTCTCGTAGTAGGTCTTCAGCGAGTCACCGGACTTGTTGAAGTACAGGTCCTGGTAGTGCTGCTGGTTGTAGTCGGCCTGCCAGAGGGTGGAGTTGTTGGTGGCAGCGTCCGGCTTCTCGATCTGGTTGCGCTGCGGACCGGGGGTACCGCCGTACTTGATCCGGCCGTCCGCGGTCTTGGTGGTGTTGTCGACCTCGTCACCGAACTCCACCAGGATGGTGAAGATCTTGTCCGTGCGCTCACGGGCGAGCTCGACGTACTTGTCCTTGCCCAGCTTGATGCTGGAGCCGCCGCCGTGCTGCTCGACCTTCGCGGTGCCGTCGAGAAGCTGCTGCGTGGCGGCCTTCTGCTCGGCCTCGACCTTCTCGGTCAGCGGGCCGGGCAGGTTGTGCTCGGTGCTGGTCTGAACGGCATCGGCCGGGTCCTGCGGAACGGGGGCGGAGCCGGCGGCAACGGCCGTGCTCGGGAGCAGCCCCGCGCCGAGCGCGGCTATGACCGCCGCGGACGAGGCGACCGCAGCGACTTTCCTGGTCATCTTCAACGTTGTGACGTCCTCCCCAAACCGTCCGGCTCTTGGCCTTCCGGTAAACCAATGAAAGACAGGTGGACGTCATTTGATCCAAGCGTGGACGGAAAAGATAGACCTTGACCGTGACATGGCCACAGCGCTATGCTCCGCGACCCCCTATCAGCTGACTGTCCGTCAATGGCATTGCCATTAAAGAGGGTCGCAGTTTCGGTCGCACCCGCACCGGCCCTCCGTCCGGCCCCCGACCTGGTCCTTCGTGGTCCGGGTCACGCCTTCGGCGGCGGTACGAAAAACGGTTTGGGCCCCCGGCGCGAACGCCGGGGGCCCAAACCGTTAGCTGTTATCTGTTAAATGTTGCTACTTCGTCAGGTCGGGACCCGAGGAGGCGACCGCCGCCGGAGTGTCCGCGATCGCGGTCTTCTCCTCGCCGCGGAAGGTGAACTTCGCTTCCTTGCCCTCGCCCTCGACGCCGACGACCACGATGTGGCCGGCCCGCAGCTCGCCGAAGAGGATCTTCTCGGAGAGGTGGTCCTCGATCTCGCGCTGGATGGTCCGGCGCAGCGGCCGGGCGCCCAGGATCGGGTCGTAGCCGCGCTTGGCCAGCAGCTTCTTGGCCTCGACGCTGAGCTCCAGGCCCATGTCCTTGTCCTTGAGCCGCTCGTCCACCTTGGCGATCATGAGGTCGACGATCTGGATGATGTCGTCCTCGGACAGCTGGTGGAAGACCACGATGTCGTCGACACGGTTCAGGAACTCGGGGCGGAAGTGCTGCTTGAGCTCCTCGCCGACCTTCGCCTTCATCCGCTCGTAGCCGGTCTGGCTGTCGCCCTGGGCCGCGAAGCCCAGGTTGAAGCCCTTGGAGATGTCCCGGGTGCCGAGGTTGGTCGTCATGATGATGACGGTGTTCTTGAAGTCGACCACGCGGCCCTGGGAGTCGGTCAGACGACCGTCCTCCAGGATCTGCAGCAGCGAGTTGAAGATGTCCGGGTGGGCCTTCTCCACCTCGTCGAAGAGGACGACGGAGAACGGCTTGCGGCGCACCTTCTCGGTGAGCTGGCCGCCCTCCTCGTAGCCGACGTAGCCGGGGGGCGAGCCGAAGAGCCGGGAGACGGTGTGCTTCTCCGAGAACTCCGACATGTCGAGGGCGATCAGCGCGTCCTCGTCGCCGAAGAGGAACTCGGCGAGCGTCTTGGACAGCTCGGTCTTACCGACACCGGACGGGCCGGCGAAGATGAACGAGCCGCCGGGGCGCTTCGGGTCCTTGAGGCCCGCACGGGTGCGCCGGATGGCCTGGGAGAGCGCCTTGATGGCGTCCTTCTGGCCGATGACGCGCTTGTGCAGCTCGTCCTCCATGCGCAGCAGCCGGGAGGTCTCCTCCTCGGTCAGCTTGAAGACCGGGATGCCGGTGGCGGTGGCCAGGACCTCGGCGATGAGCTCCTCGTCCACCTCCGCGACGACGTCCATGTCGCCGGCCTTCCACTCCTTCTCGCGCTTGGCCTTGGCCTGCAGGAGCTGCTTCTCGTCGTCGCGCAGGGACGCGGCCTTCTCGAAGTCCTGCGCGTCGATCGCGCTCTCCTTCTCGCGGCGCACGTCGGCGATCTTCTCGTCGAACTCGCGCAGGTCCGGCGGCGCGGTCATCCGGCGGATGCGCATCCGGGAGCCGGCCTCGTCGATGAGGTCGATGGCCTTGTCCGGCAGGAAGCGGTCCGAGATGTACCGGTCGGCCAGGGTGGCGGCGGCGACCAGGGCGGCGTCCGTGATGGAGACCCGGTGGTGGGCCTCGTAGCGGTCGCGCAGGCCCTTGAGGATCTCGATGGTGTGCGGCAGCGACGGCTCGGCGACCTGGATCGGCTGGAAGCGGCGCTCCAGCGCGGCGTCCTTCTCCAGGTGCTTGCGGTACTCGTCGAGCGTGGTGGCACCGATGGTCTGCAGCTCGCCGCGGGCCAGCATCGGCTTGAGGATCGAGGCGGCGTCGATGGCGCCCTCGGCGGCGCCCGCGCCGACCAGGGTGTGCAGCTCGTCGATGAACAGGATGATGTCGCCGCGGGTGCGGATCTCCTTGAGGACCTTCTTCAGGCGCTCCTCGAAGTCACCGCGGTAGCGGGAGCCGGCCACCAGGGCGCCCAGGTCCAGCGTGTAGAGCTGCTTGTCCTTGAGCGTCTCCGGGACCTCGCCCTTGACGATCGCCTGGGCCAGGCCCTCGACGACGGCGGTCTTGCCGACGCCGGGCTCACCGATCAGCACCGGGTTGTTCTTGGTGCGGCGGGACAGCACCTGCATGACCCGCTCGATCTCCTTCTCGCGCCCGATGACCGGGTCGAGCTTGGCCTCGCGGGCGGCCTGGGTGAGGTTGCGGCCGAACTGGTCCAGGACCAGCGAGGTCGACGGGGTGCCCTCGGCGGGCCCGCCGGCCGTGGCCGACTCCTTGCCGCCGGGGGTCTGGTAGCCGGAGAGCAGCTGGATGACCTGCTGGCGGACCCGGTTGAGGTCGGCGCCCAGCTTCACCAGGACCTGGGCGGCGACGCCCTCGCCCTCGCGGATCAGGCCGAGCAGGATGTGCTCGGTGCCGATGTAGTTGTGGCCGAGCTGCAGGGCCTCCCGGAGCGACAGCTCCAGGACCTTCTTCGCCCGGGGGGTGAAGGGAATGTGACCGGACGGGGCCTGCTGGCCCTGGCCGATGATCTCCTCGACCTGCTGGCGAACGGCCTCAAGAGAAATCCCGAGGCTCTCCAGGGCCTTAGCGGCGACACCCTCACCCTCGTGGATCAGACCCAGGAGGATGTGCTCGGTGCCGATGTAGTTGTGGTTGAGCATCCGGGCTTCTTCCTGAGCCAGGACGACAACCCGCCGCGCGCGGTCGGTGAACCTCTCGAACATCGTTTATCGCTCCTCAGAGCGGTCGGGCAGTTCGGGGTCCGTCCCCGCCCTGTCCTTCCGCATGCTAGTCCCGCTCAGCGGCGCGGCCCACGGATTCGCCCCCTTGAAGGGGAGCGACATACTGCGCGACCAGCCGACACCAATCCCAACCCGATGCTGGGAGACGGTGTTCCCGCACGCGGGCCGGATGCACCGGATACCGCTACGCCATCGGCGAACAACCTCCGCCGTGGCGCTGCCGGTGGGTGTCCGACCGGTCACGCGTCCTGCCCCGGGCGGAGTCCCGGACCCCGTCCCTCTGCATTCATACCCGGTATCGGGGTGGTTCTCGCGCAGTTTCCGCGGTGGCGGTGTTCGCCTGGCGAGAAGTCGGGCCGCCGCTGACGGTGGATCAGCCGCGGCCGGGACGGCCGGTGTGCGCCGCCCGGTGGCGTCCGCGTCGCCGCTTCGCCCTTACAGCCTTGCACAGGCCGTGACGCGGTGCGCCGCGGGGCGCGGAGGCAACCCTCCGCGCCCCGCGCGTCCGCCGTGGACGCCTCACGCGGCGCCCGGAACCCCGCACCCGTCCGGACTGCCGGGCGTCACCCGGTTCAGGACGCGTTGGCCTTTTCGTAGGCCTCGCGCACGTTGCTGGGGACGCGGCCGCGGTCGTTGACCTCCAGGCCCTGCTCCTTGGCCCACGCGCGGATCTTGGCGGTGTCCGGGACGCTGCCGGACGGACGCGGGGCCGAGCCGCGGCCGGGGCGGCGGGTGCCGGCGAGCCGGCCGCTCTGCTTGCGGCCCTTCTCCACGTACGGCGCCAGCAGGCCGCGGAGCTTGTCCGCGTTGGCGCTCTTCAGGTCGATCTCGTAGGCAACGCCGTCGAGCGCGAACGTCACCGTTTCGTCCGCCGACCCGCCGTCGAGATCGTCTTCAAGAATGACCTGCACCCTCTGTGCCACGGGCTTCCCTTTCCGCTAAACGACCCATTGCCTAAGGAAAGGAAAGCGCCTTTCCCCGGAAAACACAAACCCCTGGCCGTCCGGGGGCGGCTCACAGGTGCAGCAGCATGCGCGAGTTGCCCAGTGTGTTGGGCTTCACCCGCTCCAGGTCGAGGAACTCGGCGACACCTTCATCGTACGAGCGGAGAAGTTCTTCATAGACATCCGTAGCGATCGCCGCCGGGTCTGTCGTACCATCATCGGTTTCCTGGAGCTCCCCGATCTCGGTGAAACCGTGTTTCGCGAAGAAGGCGACCTCGAACGTCAAGCAGAAAATCCGACGGACGCCGAGCCAGCGGGCGGTCTGCAGCAGCTTCTCCAGCAGCAGGTGACCGACCCCGTGGCCGCGGGCGGACGGGTCGACGGCGAGGGTGCGGACCTCGGCGAGGTCCTCCCACATCACGTGCAGCGCGCCGCAGGCGACCACGGTGCCGTTGTCGTCGCGTTCCGCGACCCAGAACTCCTGCACCGATTCGAACAGTGTGACGGTGGGCTTGTCGAGCAGAATGCCGTCGCGTGCGTAGGCGTCGATGAGCCCGCGTACGGCCCGCACGTCCGTGGTCCGCGCCCGGCGGATGGTGACCTCCATGGCGGGACGTTATCGTGCCGGCCCCGACCCGGTCCCGTCGGTATCCGGTCCGCTCCCGGATCCGCTCTCCGGCCCGCTCCGCGGGGAATCCGCGGCGGCCGGATCGGACGGGGACAGAGCGGCCACCCGCAAGGCGTCCCGCAGCGCCTCCCGTTGCTCGGGCGACATCAGGCCGAAGAAGTGCACCAGGGCCGCGGCGGGATTGTCACTCGTGGCCCATGCGTCGTTCATCAGGGCCGCCGTGTACGCCTCGCGCGAGGAGACCGGTTCATATCGATAGGCCCGGCCCGCGCGCTCCCGGCGGAGCCAGCCCTTTCTGTGCAGCTTGTCCAGCACGGTCATCACCGTGGTGTACGCGATATCGCGTTCCGACCGCAGATCCAGGAGAACCTCGCGAACCGTGACCGGTCGGTTCCACCGCCACACCCGGGTCATGATGGCGTTCTCAAGTTCGCCGAGTTGCCGGACCATAGTGCGGCCAGGATAGGGAGTGAATGGGGCAAATCTTGTGAAGTGCCGCAAACCGGCGCGCCGCCACCCCCGGAATCCGGGAATGGCGGCGCGGGGTGATCACGGGCGACCGACGGGGTCAGTCGACCAGGTCCTCCTTGGTCTTCTGGGCCCCGCCCTGGCTGCGGATGATGGCCCGCACCAGGAAGCCGAAACCGATCGCCATGACCAGCGGCGGGACGATCGCGCTGACGTAGTCCATCAGGTCACTCCTCCTCGGTCTTCTCCGCCGCACCGGCGGACGCCTTGGGCTCCGGCTTCACCAGCGGGAAGAGCACCGTCTCCCGGATGTTCTTGCCGGTCAGCAGCATGATCAGGCGGTCCACCCCGAGACCGAGGCCGCCGGTGGGCGGCATCGCGTACTCCAGGGCCCGCAGGAAGTCCTCGTCGACCTGCATCGCCTCG
Source organism: Kitasatospora sp. NPDC057595 (assembly GCF_042800875.1). Lineage (NCBI taxonomy): Bacteria > Bacillati > Actinomycetota > Actinomycetes > Kitasatosporales > Streptomycetaceae > Kitasatospora > Kitasatospora sp. NPDC057595. The sequence continues at coordinate 185,258 of NZ_JBHVGL010000002.1, forward strand.
ACGTCGCCGCCGGCCGCGAGCAGGGACTGCGCGGTCAGCCGGGCGCGCTGCTCGACCGGGTCGACCAGCTCGGAGTAGGCGGTGCCGATCTCGGTACCGAAGATGACCAGGTCCCACTTCTCGGCCACGCCCGGGATCGAGCGGTGCTGGCGGGTCAGCGGGGAGACCTCGGTCGGGTAGTCCTTGATGAAGGTCGGCCGGACGGCGTTCTCCTCCAGCAGGCGCTCGACCATCTCCAGCACGATCTGGCCGTGGCCCCACTCCTTCTCGAAGGGGATGCCGTGCTCGGCGGCCAGCTTGCGCAGCTCCTCGACGCCGGTCTCCGGGGTGACCTCGGCGCCCAGCCGGGCGGAGATGCCGGGGTAGACGCCGATCTCCTCCCAGGGCTCGGCCAGGTCGATCTCGTGCTCCACGCCGTGCGGGTCCAGGCCCTTGATCACCGTGGTGCCCAGCGCGTCCCGGGCGGCGTTGATGATGGTGGCCCGGATCAGCTCGGCCTGGGTGTCGTAGTCGCCGTAGGCCTCGTACGACTCCAGCGAGGTGAACTCGGGGTTGTGGGTGGAGTCCGCGCCCTCGTTGCGGAAGTTGCGGTTGATCTCGAAGACCTTCTCCGCGCCGCCGACCACCAGCCGCTTGAGGTACAGCTCGGGGGCGATCCGCATGTAGAGGTCGATGTCGTACGCGTTGATGTGCGTCTTGAACGGCCGCGCGTTGGCGCCGCCGTGCACCGGCTGCAGCATCGGGGTCTCGACCTCGATGTAGCCGCGCTCCTCGTAGGTGCGGCGGATCGAGCGGACCACCTTGGAACGCAGGTGGAGGATCTCGCGGGCCTCCGGGTTGACGATCAGGTCGACGTAGCGCTGGCGGACCCGGGCCTCCGGGTCGGTCAGGCCCTTGTGCTTGTCCGGCAGCGGGCGCAGGCACTTGGCGGTGAGCTCCCAGCGGTCCACCATCACCGACAGCTCGCCGCGCCGGGAGGTGATCACCTCGCCCTCGACGCCGACCTGGTCACCGAGGTCGATGTCGGACTTCCAGGCCGACAGCCGCTCCTCGCCCAGCTTGTCCAGGGAGAGCATCACCTGGAGGTCGCCGGAGCCGTCGCGCAGGGTGGCGAAGCAGAGCTTGCCGCCGGTGCGGGAGAGGATCACCCGGCCGGTGATGCCGACCCGCTCGCCGGTCGCGGTGTCCGGGGTGAGGTCCGGGTGCTTGGCCCGGAGGTCGGCGATGGTGCTCGTCCGGGGGAAGCCGACCGGGTAGGGGTCGACGCCGGCGGCCCGGAGCCGCTCCAGCTTCTCGCGCCGGACGCGCATCTGCTCGGGAAGGTCGTCGGTCGCGGGGATAGGGCTCTGATCGCTCACCCCACCAGAGTAGCCAGCCGCCACCGGTGCTTTGCCACAGGATTACCGTGCCGCGCGGTGCGGCAGTGGTGCCGCGGTGGCGCGACGGGGCCGCCGGGAACGGGAGCCGGGAACGGAACCGGGGAGGCCGGGCCGGACGGATCCGGCGCGGCCTCCCCGGGGAGGCGTCGGTGCGGTGGGCTCAGCCGGTGCCGGTGGCCAGTTCCACGTCCGTGTCCTCGGCCGCCGCCGGCGCGGCCGGGTGGGCCGGCGGCTTGGGGCGGCGGCCGAACAGCTCCGCGGGGGTGGGCATCCGGTGCGGCCGGACGGGCTGGCGGCCCTGGGGCGCGCGGGGGTCGGCGGACTGCTCGACGGGGGGCTCGGTGCTGCTCATCGGGATCCGTCCTCCAGCAGGGGTGAGGGGACTGCCGCTCGGTGCGGCGGGGCTCGGTACGGCGACGAGGTGGCGCTGGCCGGTGGTGAGGGCGAGCCGCTCGCGGACGGCGGCCTCGGCCAGCGCGTGGCAGCGCCCGGCGAGCCGGGAGCGGCGGGAGCGCTCGCCCTGGCCGCAGGGCTGGCGGCTCAGTCCGCGCAGCGCGGTGAGGTCCTCCGGCCCGGGGAGGTAGCCGTCGGCGACCGCCTCCTCCAGCCGTTCCAGGTAGCCGCTGGCACTGCCCGGCAGGGCGGTGCGGTAGCGGGCGAGGTCGGCGAGGAGGAAGGCGCGCAGCCGGCCGCCCTCCTGGACGGCCTCGTCGATCGCCTCGGTCAGGCGCAGCGCGTCCTGGACGTCCTCGGCCCACAGCGCGGCGCCCGCGTCGGCGGACGCCGGCCGGCCGGGGAGCTGGAGGTGGACGGGGACGACGGGGTGCAGGGCTTGGGCGAGGGCGCGGCGCAGCACGCGGACTTCGTCGGCGCTGAAGGCCATGCCGCCGCGCGATCCGTGTGGCGTAGGCATGGGCTGACACTACGTGAGGAATATCCGATTTGTCGGTAGCGTCGCGCCGACGCCGCGCGTCCGGCCCGGGATCGTGCCGGGGCGGCTCAGCGGCGCAGTGCCTCCGCCGGCTGGATCCGGGCCGCCCGCCAGGCCGGGTAGACCCCCGCCAGCAGTCCGGTGAGCAGTCCGATCACCGGCGCGGCCGCCACCGTCGCCGGGTCGACCACGGGTGTCCACTCCCGGGCGAGCGCCACTCCGAGCACCGTCAGCACCCCGAGCGAGGTGCCCACCAGACCGCCGATCAGCCCCAGCGAGGCCGACTCGGAGAGGAACTGGCCGGTGATGTGCCGGCCGCGCGCGCCCAGCGCCCGGCGCAGGCCGATCTCACCGGTCCGCTCCAGGACGGCGACCAGGGTGGTGTTGGCGATGCCGACCGCGCCGATCACCAGGCAGATGCCGGCCAGCAGCAGGAACAGCTGGTTGAGGTCGGAGGTGACGTTGGAGCGCAGCGTGCGCGGGTCCGGCGGCGGGACGGGCTTGAAGTACTCCGGGTGCGCCGGGTCCAGGGCGAGCGGGGCCTCGGCGGCGATCTGCCGGGCGGCGCCGATCCGGGTCGAGATGATCATCTTGGCCCGGTCGCGCTCCGGCTCGCCCCAGAGCTTGGCGGCGGCGCCGCGCGGCACCGTCACCGAGAGCAGCAGGTCCGGCTTGCGCTTCACGTCGTCGACGATCCCGATCACCGTGAACGGCTTGTTCTGCAGGAAGATCGCCGGCTGGGTGTCCAGTGTGGTGATGCCCAGCCGGGAGGCCAGCGCCGCGCCGATCACCGCGACCTGGCGGCCGGTGGAGTCGTGCCAGCTGTCGAAGGTCCGGCCCTGCAGCAGGTGCGGCTCGGCCGCCGCGAGCACCCCGGCCGAGGCGGCCACCACGGCGACCTGCTCGCCGCCGACCTGTCGGCCCACCGGGGCGGCCCGGACCGTTCCGGAGGCCTGGTTCACCGGCCAGTAGACGCCGGCCGCCTCGACCCCGTTCAGCCGCTGGATCCGGGCGTCGGCGTCGGTCGGGAAGGAGAGCGGCACCAGGTCGGGACGGGTGCCGCCGATGTCCTCGACGCTCACCTCGGTCGCGCTCAGCACGCTGAACCGGGAGTCGATCTGGGAGGAGGTGGTCGCGGTCAGCCCCAGGATGGCCACGAAGGTGCCCACCCCGAGCACGGTGCCCAGACCGGTCAGCGCCGAGCGGGCGGGTCGCTGGAGCACCCCGGCCAGCGCTTCGGCGAACAGGTCGCGCAGCGGGAGGCGGGAGGGTTCGACCACCCGGTCGCGGCGGTGGATCGGCCTCATGCGACGGCCACCTCCTCGCGCAGCAGACCGTCCCGGATCGCCACCGTCCGCCGGCCGCGCGCGGCCACCTGCGGGTCGTGGGTGATCAGCAGCACCGTCAGGCCCTGGGCGTGCAGTTCGTCCAGCAGGGCCAGGATCGACTCGGCGGTGACGGTGTCGAGGTTGCCGGTCGGCTCGTCGCAGAGCAGCAGCGACGGACGGCCGACCAGCGCCCGGGCGATCGCCACCCGCTGGCGCTCGCCGCCGGAGAGCCGGGTCGGCAGCGCGTCCAGCCGGTGGCCGAGGCCCACCCGGACCAGTGCCGCCCGGGCCAGTTCGCGCCGCTCGGCGGCGCCGCGCCGGCCCCGGGTGGCCGTGTAGAGCATGGCGAGGGCCACGTTCTCGGCCGCCGAGCGGTGCGGGAGCAGGTGGAACGACTGGAAGACGAAGCCTATTCGGCGCCCGCGCAGCGCGGTGCGGTCCGCGTCCGGGAGCCCGCCGGTGTCGATGCCGTCCAGCAGGTAGTGGCCGGTGGTGGGGGCGTCCAGCAGGCCGGCGATGTTCAGGAAGGTGGACTTGCCGGAGCCGGACGGGCCGATCACGGTCACGTACTCGCCGGGGGCGATCGCCAGGTCGCACGGCTTCAGGGCGGCCACCGGCGGCGGGCCCGGGTAGGTCAGGCCGACCTGGCGGAACTCGATGACGGGGGCGGCCGGGCCGGTCGCTCCGGGCAGGTCGGTCACCTGGGTCGCTCCGGGCAGGTCGGTCACCTGGGTCGGGTCGGTCGGGTCGGTCACCTGGGTCGGGTCGGTCACTTGGCACCCGCCCCGGTGGCGTCCTTGACGCCGACGATCACCTGGTCGCCCGGCTTCAGGGTGTTCTCGGTCAGCGGCCGGACCTCGGTGCTGCCGCCGCCCACCGTTCCGGGGGTGACCTCCACCCGGCGGCGCTGCCCGTTCTCGTACACCGTCACCACCGTCCTGCCGTCCGCCGTCGCGGAGACCGCCGACAGCGGGACGACCAGCACCGGGCCGGCCGAGGAGGCGGCCTGGACGGTGAGCCGGACGTCCTGGCCGGCCAGTCGCTGGTCCAGCGGGGCGTCCGGCTGGACCACCATCTGGTAGCCGTTCGCGGCGCCGCCCTGCGCGGCGGGCGGGTTCTGGCCGCCGCCCTGGCCGCCGCCCGGCGCGGCGCCGGCCGGCTGGCCGTCCCCGGGGGTGTCCGCGACCGCGGCGACCTTGGCGGCGGCCTTGAGGCCGGTCACCTCGGAGAGGATCTCCACCGTCTGCCCGGGGTGCACCAGGCCCTTGTCGGAGATGGTCAGACTGCCCTTGACCACCAGCGCCCCGGCCGAGACGGTCAGCACCTTGCCGGACACCTCGCCGCCGATCCGGCCGGCCACCGAGTCGACCCGGGCCGGGAAGCCGGAGAGGAACAGCAGCTCGGCGGCCGGGACCATCGGGCCGGCGACGGCCTTCGCGTCCGTCACCTTCTTCCGCAGTTTGGTGAGGTCCTCGGTGGAGCGGTTCACCAGCTTCTGGGCGGCGTCGACCGCGGTGCGGGCGGCGTCCACCGGGCTCTCCCCGACCGGGGCCGGGGCCGCGCCGCCGCTCGCGGCGGGGCGGCCACCGGTGTCGGCGGCACCGGAGGTCGCCCCGGCCGTCGGCGCGGTGCTCGGCGCGGCGCTCTGCTGCGCCTGCTGCTGGGCGGCCGCCACCGCCTCGTCGTAGCGCTTCTTGGCCTGCTTCAGCGCGTCCTTGGCGTCCGCCAGGGCGCGCTCGCCCCCCGTGACCGCGTCCTGGGCGGCGGTCACCTGGGTGTCCCCGTCGGGGGTGGCAGGCAGCGGGTCGTAGCCGCGCGCCGCGTAGAACGCCTTCACCGCGTCCTTGGTGGCGGCGCCGTACGTCCCCTCCGGGTCGGCGGACGACTCGAACCCCAGCTCCTTCAGCGCCTGCTGGAGCTGCTTGACGTCCTGGCCGGTGGCGCCCGGCTTGAGGTCCCGGTACACCGGCAGGTCGCCGTGCAGCGCGAACACCGGCCGCCCGGCCACCTCCAGCACCGACTGCCCGGCCTGCACCTGGTCGCCGACCTTGACCGGCAGCTTGGTCACCACCGGCTTCGCCCCCGCGGCCCCGCCGCCCCCGGCCGGCGCCACGTCGACCGACTGCCCGGCGCTCACCTGGCCGCGGATCACCACGGAGTCGGTCAGCACCCGCTGCTCCACCGCCGCGGTCAGCACGTCCGGCGCCGGCGGCTCGCTGTCCGCGGCCGCCTGCGCGGGCGACTTGATCATCGTCGACGCCGCCACGCCGCCGCCGGCCAGCGCCACCGCGGCCGCCATGACCAGCACCAGCGCCCGCCGGCGGCGCCGGACCCCCCGCCCGCCGCCGGCCACCTCGTCGTCCGCCGCCGCCTCCGGCGTCACGTCCGGCTGCTCGAACTCTGCCACGCCCCCACCCTCGTTCCGGGAGAACAAAACAACTGCTCAGCTGTATCGACGAGTTGAGTCGCCGTCAAGGTTGCCGTCGGGGCCCCCGGTTCATCCGGTCGCCGCCTGGCTCGCCGCCTTGGCGGCGCGCTTCTCGGCCTCGGCGGCGTCCTTCAGCACCTGGGCGTTCTGCTCGACCAGCCGCTGTTCCACCTGCAGGCGCACCTGGGACCACACGTCCGCAAGCCGACTGCTCGTCCGGCACTCGGCGTCCGCCCGGGCGATCGCCAACTCCTGGGCCCCGGCGGCGCCGACGACCTTCTCGAACTGCTGCTCCGCCTCCGTCGGACTCGCGTACGTGTAGCCGCTGGGCCGCATGCACCCCGACCACTGGGCGAGCGCGGCAACCAGCCGGGAGTCGGCCGCGGTCTGCTGGTCGGCCTGCGTCGTCAGCTCGCGTATCCGGCCCCGGGCCGTCTCCATGGCCGGGTCCGCCGCGAGCCGGGCCGCCGCCTCCTTGGCGCACTTGGTCTCCGCGGTGCTTCCCGACGCGTCGGCGACGGGGGGCTGCCCCGTCTCCGGTGGCTTCGGGTCCCGGCCGTGTGCGGAGCCGGCGTAGCCGAAGTCCTTCAGCGCCGGGACGGGCGGCAGCGCGTACGGGTTCGCGGCCCCCCTCTGCGTCTTCCGCTCGGCCACGAGCTGTGCGGCCGTCATCGGCGGCCGTTCGGTGATCTGGTACCCCTGGTCCCGTGCGCACTTCGCGGCGATCTTGTTCAGCGCGTTCTGGATGACGGCCTGGCTCTCCGCGTCCCCCAGCGTCGCCGTCTCCAGCGGCATTCCCGCCTCCGGCGCGGCCTCGGCGGGGGCCGACCCGGCGGCGGCCGGCGCCCCGGACGGGGCGGCGGGGGCCGAGGAGCCCCCGCCGGAGCCGCCGGAGGAGCATCCGGCCAGTGTCACCGCCGCCGCCATGACCAGCAGCAGCGCCCGCCGGCGCCGCCGGGCCGCCCGCTCGCCGCCGCCCACCTCGTCGTCCGACCGCCTGTCGTCGACCACGTCCACACCCTCGTTCCGGAAAGTCGATCCAACTGTCTTCCCAAGCAGACCGGTTGACGGCCCGTCTGGGTTGTCGTGCGATGGTGTCGACTTCGGGGGGGTGGCCACGGGTCAGGAGGCGAGGGCCTCGGCGGCGAGTTTCACGCGCTTGTCGATGTCCTGCTTGACGGCGCGCAGGGCCTCGGCGTTCTGCTCGATCAGCGCGCTCTCGTAGGCGGACTCGACCGTGAACCAGATGCCGACCACGTTGTGTTCGGCCTTGCAGGTCGCGTCGGCGGTGGCGGTCTGCCGGGCCTTCTCGGAGGAGAAGCCGAGGGTCTGCCACTGCGGGTCGTCGGTGGCCGCGATCGGGGTCGGGTAGTCGTAGCCCTTGGCCTTCATGCAGCCGGACCAGGCGGTGAAGGCGGCGAGCAGCCGGGAGTCGGTCTGCGACTGCTTCCAGCCGGTGTCCTTGATGTCGATCACGAGCTGGGCGTCCCCGCCGTTGCCGTTGGCCGCCGCGGCTCCCAGCTTGCCGTTCGCTTCGCCGAGACAGCCGCCCGGCGGCACCTGCCGGCCGTTGATCTCCTTGCCGCTCTCCGGAGCCTGGCCCGGGGGCACCGCGGCACCGCTCGGGCTTCCGGTGAGCGCGAGCAGGTAGGCCGGCGGCTGCTGCGCCCGGGAGGGCTTCTGTCCCGGCCGGTAGTCCTTGGCCGCGTAGCCGTACTGGGCGGCCTCCGCCGCGTCGGTGACGAAGTACCGCCACTGCGTCAGGCTCTTCGGGACGGTGCCGGGCTCGGCGGGGGCGGGTTCGACCGTGTAGGTGAAGCCGAAGCCGGTCATGCAGCGGGTGGTCAGCGCGTCCCGGGCCGCGATCAGTTGCTTCTGCTGTTCCCTGGTCAGCAGGTAGGCCTCGATCGGCAGCGCCTTGTCGTCGGCCCTGGCGAGGGTCGGGACGGCCGCCACCGACGGCGGTGGCACGTTGAGCCCCTCGCCCGTGGACTTGGCGGCCGGCGTGGTGGTCGAGCTGCAGGCGGCGGTCAGGAGCAGCAGGACGCCCCCGGCGAGCAGCCGTGCCCGGACCTGCGGCGATGTGGTCGTGGCCATCGTTTCGGCGTTCTCCGTGGATCGGTGCGGATGCCCGGTGGGGGACCGGCCGGCCGGTCCCCCACCGGGCGATGAGGTGTGCCGTCAGCCGACGTACTGCCAGGTGCCCGCGGCGTTGTCGTTCTTGACCGTGGTGAGGTCCCGGAACGACAGGGGCGGGATCACCTGGCGGTTGCCCCACGGGACGTCGCCACTGCGCTGGAAGATGGTGATCTGGAAGTGCGCGTCCTGGTTGGCCACCGAGGCGGCGTGGTTCTTGACCGCCACACCGGCGCCGCTGCTGCCGTACGGGCCGGCGCTGAAGTACGAGCCGGCGTAGTCGTGGATGTCACCGGCGTGGGCGAACTGGGCGCCGAGTCCGACGCCCGAGGAGTTGTAGAACAGACAGGCGTAGGTGTAGTCGCAGCTGCCGATGGTGGCGACCGAGGCGGCCTCCGCGGCCGAGGCGGCCGGGGCGGCGACGACGGCGGTGCCGAGGCCGCCGGCGAGGATCGCGGCCACGGCCGCGATGCGCTTGACGTTCACGTTGGACCCTTCGGACGGCCCGCCCGTGGAGCGGGCGGGGGACACGAAGGAGAGAAGCGTGGCACTTCCCCCCGTGTGGAACGCCGGGGGCCGCGGATCTGGACCCGAACCCCCGAGTGCTGCCGAATCTAGGCTGTCCTTCGCATCAAGACCATTGTCCGCAAGGACAGTTGGACATCCGCTCGTACAGTGCGACCATCGCCAGGCGCAGCCGCGAGTCGACGCCGAGGCGGTCCATCAGCGCGGCGACATGGGCCTTGACGGTGCGTTCGGTGATGCCGAGGCGGTCGGCGACCTCCTGGTTGGAGAGGTCCAGCGCCAGGAGGTGCAGCACCTCTTCCTGGCGGCCGCTCAGGCTCTCGATCCGGGACGCCGAGGTGCGCAGGTCGTCCAGGGCGGCATCGACCGCCGTAATGGTTCCGTGCATGTGCTTCCCCCCTCAGTGCCTACCGCTCCTCGACGCGAAGCGGTGGGTGCTGGGGCCCCGTCTTTCGACGCTAGCACGGGGCGGGGCAGGGGAGTTGATCACGCACGGTCCCGCTGGGTGGACCGTGCGTGAATGTCCGCGTTCGCGCAGGTGTGATGTCCGTCACACCGTGCGGGTTCAGCTCGGGCGGTTGCGCTCGTAGACCAGCCGCAGGCCGATGAGGGTCAGCCAGGGCTCGTGGACGTCGATCGAGCCGGCCTCGCCGAGGACCAGCGTGGCCAGGCCGCCGGTGGCGATCACCTGGACGTCGTCGGGGTCCTTGGACAGCTCGCGGGCCATCCGGTCGACCAGGCCGTCGACCTGGCCGGCGAAGCCGTAGAGGATGCCGGACTGCATGCCCTCGACGGTGTTCTTGCCGATCACGTTGCGCGGGCGGGTCAGTTCGATCTTGCGCAGCAGGGCGCCGCGGTTGCCGAGCGCCTCGACCGAGATCTCGATGCCGGGGGCGATCGCGCCGCCGACGTAGTCGCCGCGGGCGTTGACCGCGTCGAAGGTGGTGGCGGTGCCGAAGTCGACCACGATGCACGGGCCGCCGTAGAGGTGGTTGGCGGCCAGCGCGTTGACGATCCGGTCGGCACCGACCTCCTTGGGGTTGTCCATCAGGACGTGCACCCCCGTCTTCACCCCCGGCTCCACGATCACCGCGGGGACGTCGCCGTAGTAGCGGCGCGTCACCTCGCGGAACTCGTGGAGCACGGAGGGGACGGAGGAGCAGATCGCCAGGCCCTCGACCTTCGCGTCGGCGATCGCGGTGCGCGATCCCTGCGAGCCCATCAGGCCGTTCAGCAGAACCGCCAGTTCGTCCGCCGTGCGCCGCGGATCCGTGGAGATCCGCCAGGTCTCGACGACCTCTTCGCCGCCGAACAGGCCGAGGGTGGTCTGGGTGTTGCCGACGTCGATGGTGAGCAGCATCGGGGTGCTTTCTGCGTCGAGGGCCAGCGGGCGGACGGAGCGGACGGGGCGGGCGGACGGGTGGAACGGCCGGGCGTACGGACGGTCGGTCAGGCGCGCAGGTCCAGGCCGATGTCCAGGATCGGCGAGGAGTGGGTCAGCGCGCCCACCGCCAGGTAGTCGACACCAGTCTGGGCGACCTCGCGCGCGGTGGCCAGGGTGAGTCCGCCGGAGGCCTCCAGCTTGGCCCGGCCGGCCACCAGCGCGACCGCCTCGACCAGCTGCGGAACCGTGAAGTTGTCCAGCAGGATCAGATCGGCCCCGGCCTCCAGGACCGGCGCGATCTGCTCCAGGGTGTCGACCTCGACCTCGACCGGCAGCTCCGGGTAGGCGGCCCGGACGGCCCGGAACGCCTCGGCGACGCCGCCGGCCGCGATCACGTGGTTGTCCTTGACCAGGGCCGCGTCCGACAGCGCCATCCGGTGGTTGGCGCCGCCGCCGCAGCGGACCGCGAACTTCTCCAGTGCGCGCAGGCCCGGGGTGGTCTTGCGGGTGTCGCGGACCACCGCGCCGGTGCCCTCCAGGGCGTCGGCCCAGGCGCGGGTGGCGGTGGCGATGCCGGACAGGTGGCAGAGCAGGTTGAGCGCGCTGCGCTCGGCGGTCAGCAGGTCGCGGGTGCGGGAGCGGACCGAGAGCAGCACCTGGCCGGCCTCGACCCGGTCGCCGTCCTGGACGTGCCGCTCGACCTCGAACTCCTCCTCGCAGACCAGCGAGACGACCGCCTCGGCGATCCGCAGGCCAGCCACCACGCCGGCCTGGCGGGCGGTGAAGTCGGCGGTGGCGACGGCGTCGGCGGGCACGGTCGCCACCGAGGTGACGTCCTCGCCGCCGGCCAGGTCCTCGGCCAGCGCCAGGGTGGCGATGTCCTCGACCTCGATCGGGTCCAGACCGGCCTCCTCCAGCAGCTCGGCGAGCTGCGGGTCCAGGCCGGTCTCGTAGCCCTCGCCGTCGCCGCAGGCGCAGCCGTCGCCGCAGCCGCCGGCCAGCGGGAGCTCCTCGTGCTCGTGCTCGTGCAGGTGGGTCACGTCGGTCGCGTCGGTCATGGTGTTACTGCTCCTCGAGGGTGCTGACGGGGCCGCCGGAGGCGGTGAGGGTGGTGATCAGGTGGCGCCGCCAGTGCGCGTCGTCCCGGTCCGGGAAGTCTTCGCGCCAGTGGCAGCCGCGGGTCTCCTCGCGTTGCGCGGCGGCGGTGACCAGCGCGTCGGCGACCAGCAGCAGGTTGGCGGCCTCCCAGGTCTCCACCCGGGGGTCGGCCGGCTTCTGCTCGGCGGCGTCGGAGCGGGCCTGCTCGGTGAGCAGCGCCAGCCCCCGCGCCGTGGCGGCCATCGACGCGGCGGAGCGCAGGACGCCCGTGCCGCGCGACATCAGCCGCTGGATCTCGGCCCGCGCCTCGGGCGCGGGCAGCGGCACCGGGCGGGCGGCCCGGGCGGCCGCCGCGTCGACGGTGCGCGCGGGCAGGTCGCCGGCCGCGTGCCGGGCGGTCAGGTCGGCGGCGATCCGCTCGGCGAAGACCAGGCCCTCCAGCAGCGAGTTGGAGGCCAGCCGGTTGGCGCCGTGCACACCGGTGCAGGCGACCTCGCCGCAGGCGTACAGGCCGGGCACGGAGGTGCGGCCGATGGGGTCGGTGCGCACCCCGCCGGAGGCGTAGTGGGCGGCCGGGGCGATCGGGACCGGCTCGGTGACCGGGTCGATGCCGTGCGCGCGGCAGGTCGCCAGGATGGTCGGGAAGCGCCGCTGCCACATCTCGGCGCCGAAGTGCCGCCCGTCCAGGTACATGTGGTCGGCGCCCAGGAGCCGCATCCGGCGGGTGATCGCCTTGGCGACGATGTCGCGCGGGGCCAGCTCGGCCAGCTCGTGCTGCCCGAGCATGAACCGGACGCCGTCCGCGTCGACCAGGTGGGCGCCTTCGCCGCGGACCGCCTCGGAGATCAGCGGCTGCTGGCCCTCGGCCTCCGGGCCGAGCCAGAGCACGGTGGGGTGGAACTGGACGAACTCCAGGTCGGTGACCTCGGCGCCGGCCCGCAGCGCGAGCGCCACGCCGTCGCCGGTGGAGACCACCGGGTTGGTGGTGGCCGAGAAGACCTGGCCCATGCCGCCGGTGGCGAGCACCACCGCGCGGGCCCGGACGGCGCCGACGCCGTCCCGCCGGCCCTCGCCCATCACGTGCAGGGTCAGTCCGGCGGCGTGCCCCTCGGCGTCGGTGAGCAGGTCGAGCACGAGGGCGTGCTCGATGAGCTCCAGCTCGGGGTCGCGCCGGACGGCGTCGACCAGGGCCCGGGATATCTCGGCGCCGGTGGCGTCCCCGCCTGCGTGCGCGATCCGGTTGCGGTGGTGGCCGCCCTCACGGGTGAGCAGGACCGCGCCGTCCTCGCCCAGGTCGAAGGCGGCGCCGACCTCGATCAGCCGGCGGACCGCGCCCGGGCCCTCGGTGACGAGGGCGCGGACGGCGTCCTCGTCGCACAGCCCGACGCCGGCCACCAGGGTGTCGGCCAGGTGCTGCTCGGGGGTGTCCCCCTCGCCCAGGGCGGCCGCGACGCCGCCCTGGGCCCAGCGGGTGGAGCCGTCGTCCAGCATCGCCTTGGTGACCACGATGGCCCGCAGGCCGGCCTTGCGGACGTTGAGCGCGACGGTGAGCCCGGCCACACCGGAGCCGACCACGACGACGTCGGTGTCGGCGGTCCAGCCCGGTGCGGGGGCGGTGAGGCGGTGCGTGACGGCGGACATGTCGGTGATGGCTCCTTAACGCGCGGCGGCGTCGACGGCGCCGCTGTCGCCACGGTACGCGGCGTCGCCGCGCAGCAGTCCGGTGCCCTCCCCGGCCTCGGCCGGGTCGCCGCCGGTGCCGGTGATCCGGTTGTGCCCGTCGACGAAGACGACCTTGGGGAGGTAACCCTTGGCCTCGGCGGTGTCCATCTGCCCGTAGGCGATCAGGATGACGAGGTCGCCGGGGTGGACCAGGCGGGCGGCGGCGCCGTTGATGCCGATGACGCCGGAGCCGCGCGGGCCGGCGATGGTGTACGTCTCCAGCCGGGCGCCGTTGTTGATGTCGACGATGTGGACCAGCTCGCCGGGGAGCAGGTCGGCGGCGTCGAGCAGGTCCTCGTCCACCGTGACCGAGCCGACGTAGTGCAGGTCGGCCTGGGTCACGGTGGCCCGGTGGATCTTGGACTTGAGCATGGTGCGGAGCATTGCGGGTCACGCCTCCTGTGAGTGCATGCCTAGGGGGACTGCGGGGGAGCTACCGGATCACCGGACGATGATGCGGACGTTGTCGATCAGGCGGGTCGTGCCGACCTTCGCGGCGACGGCCAGCACCGCCTCGCCCTGGAAGTCGTCCGGCGCCTCGGTGAAGTCGTGCGGATCGACCAGGGCGAGGTAGTCGAGGTCGACTCCCTCGGCGGCGGCCAGCACGGCCGCGGCGGCCTCGCGCGCGGCCTGGGGGCCCCGCGCGGCCGCGTCCCGGCCGGCGAACAGCGCCTCGGACAGGGCGAGGGCGCGGGTGCGCTCCTCCGCCGAGAGGTAGCGGTTGCGGGAGGAGAGCGCCAGGCCGTCCTCCTCGCGCAGGGTCGGCACGCCGACCACCTCGACGTCGAAGTCGAGGTCGGCCACCATCCGGCGGACGATCGCCAGCTGCTGGGCGTCCTTCTCGCCGAAGAAGGCGAAGTCCGGGTCGGTGATGTGCAGCAGCTTGGCGACCACGGTCAGCACGCCGTCGAAGTGGCCGGGCCGGGTGGCGCCCTCGTAGCGCTCGCCCATCGGGCCGGCCGCCAGCCGCACCTGCGGCTCGCCGTTCGGGTACACCTCGTCGACGGACGGCGCGAAGACCACGTCGGCGCCGTTGGCCTCGGCGAGCTTCACGTCCTCGTCCAGGGTGCGCGGGTAGCGCTCCAGGTCCTCGCCGGCGCCGAACTGCAGCGGGTTGACGAAGACCGTGACGGCGACCCGGCCGTCCCGGCCGACCTGCTTGCGGGCGGCGCGGATCAGCGCGGCGTGGCCCTCGTGCAGGGCGCCCATCGTCATCACGACGGCGTTGTCGACCGGCTGCTCGTCCGGCCAGAACGCGGCCTCGAAGTCGTCGACGGTGTGCGTGACCACGGCCCGGTGGACCTTCGGGGCGCGCTGGGCCTTGCCCGGCTGCTTGCCGCGTGCCATTACTGCTTCTCCTCGTTCAGTACGTCCAGCAGCGCCGCCGCCGACGCTTCGTCGATCGTCCCGTGGGCCAGGGCCCGCTGGGCGGTGGCGCGGGCCATCGCCCGGTAGGCGGCCGGGATGTCCGGGGACACCGTACTGAGCTGCGCCAGGTGGCGCCGCACGGTGCCGGCGTCGCCCCGGGCGACCGGGCCGGTGAGGGCCGCGTCGCCGGAGCGCAGTGAGTTGTCGAGCGCGGCGCCGAGCAGCGGGCCGAGCATCCGGCCGGGCTCGGCGACGCCGGCCGCGCTCAGCAGCTCCATCGCCTGCGCGACCAGGGTGACCAGGTGGTTGGCGCCGTGCGCGAGGGCGGTGTGGTAGCGCGGGCGGACGTCCTCGGGCACCCACTCGGGCTCGCCGCCCATCTCCACCACCAGCGCCTCGGCGACCGGGCGCAGCTCCTCGGGGGCGGTCACCCCGAACGGGCAGCCGGCCAGCCGGGCCAGGTCCACCGAGGTGCCGGTGAAGGTCATCGCCGGGTGCAGCGCCAGCGGCAGCGCGCCGGCCCGGGTGGCCGGCTCCAGCACGGCCACGCCGTGCGCGCCGGAGGTGTGCACCAGCAGCTGGCCGGGGCGCACGGCCCCGGTCGCGGCGAGGCCGGCCACCAGGTCGGCCAGCGCGTCGTCGGGGACGGTGAGCAGCACCAGGTCGGCGGCGGCCAGCACCTGCGGCGGGGTGACGATCCGCACGCCCGGCAGCAGCGACTCGGCGCGGCGGCGGGAGGCGGCGGACACCCCGGAGGCGGCGACCACCTTGTGGCCGGCGAGCTGGAGGGCGGCGCCGAGCGCCGGGCCGACCCGGCCGGTGCCGACCACGCCCACGGCGAGGCGGGCGGGGCGGTTGCCGGGGTCGGCCGGGTCGCCGAGGCCGTCGGCGAGCGGGGCGAACTCGCCGGGGTCGGCGAAGTCGGACGGACTCACGGGTCCACCTTTGTCCAAGGGCTCCGTTCCAGTCCACCTGACGGGGTACCGGACGTACCGGCCCATTCTACGGGGGCGGGGACGGGCCCGGGCGGCTCAGTCCGTGGCGCCGGCCCGGATCAGGCCCGCCTCGTAGGCCAGCACCACCGCCTGGACGCGGTCGCGCAGGCTGAGCTTGGCCAGGATCCGCCCGACGTGGGTCTTCACGGTGGCCTCGGAGAGCACCAGCCGGGCCGCGATCTCCCCGTTCGACAGGCCCTGGGCGACCAGCAGGAACACCTCGCGCTCGCGCTCGGTGAGCGGCCCGAGGGTGTCCGCGCGGCCGGGGCCGCTCTGCGGGGTGGGCAGCACCTCGGCGAACCGGTCGATCATGCGGCGGGTGGTGGTCGGCGCGACCACCGCGTCCCCGCCGTGCACGGCGCGGATCGCGGCCACCAGCTCGGTCGGCGGCACGTCCTTGAGCAGGAAGCCGCTGGCACCGGCCTTGAGCGCGGCGAAGGCGTACTCGTCGAGGTCGAAGGTGGTGAGGATGAGCACGTGCGGGGCGTCCGGCAGCGGGCTGCCGTCCTCGGCCAGGCAGATCCGCCGGGTGGCCTGCACGCCGTCCAGCCGCGGCATCCGGACGTCCATCAGGATCACGTCGACCGCGGTGTGCCGGAGCTTCTCCAGGGCCTGGGCGCCGTCCCCGGCCTCGGCGGCGATCTCGATGTCGCCCTGCGACTGCAGGATCATCCGGAATCCGGTACGCAGCAGCTCCTGGTCGTCGACCAGCATCACGCGGATGGTCAAGGGGGGCTCCTAAGCTCCTCGGGGGAACGGCTGGGGTCAGTGGGCGCCCGGGCCGGGGGTCAGTGGGCCGCCTTGAGCGGCAGCACGGCGCGGATCCGGAAGCCGCCGCCGGGGCGCGGCCCGACGTCGAGGCTGCCGCTGACCATGCCGACCCGCTCGCGCATGCCGATCAGGCCGTGGCCCTGGCCGTCGCTGCCGCCGGAGGCCAGCTGCTCGTCGGTGCTGCCGCGGCCGTCGTCCTCGACCAGCACGGCCAGCTCGCGCTCGCCGAAGTCGACCGCGACCCGGGCGTGCACATCGGGGCCGCCGTGCTTGCGGACGTTGGTCAGCGCCTCCTGGACGATCCGGTAGACGGTCAGCTCGACGCCGCGCGGCAGCTCGCGCGGATCGCCCGAGGTGGCGAAGTCCACCTGGAGTCCGGCCGTGCGGACCTGGTCCAGCAGCTCGGGGAGCTCCTCGACGCCCGGTTGCGGCACGTACTCCTCGCCCTTGGTGTCGGCGGTGCGCAGCACACCGAGCAGCCGGCGCATCTCGACCAGCGCCTGCCGGCCGGTGGAGGCGATGGTGCCCAGCGCCTCCTTGGCCTGCTGGGGCGAGTTGTCCAGCACGTACGCGGCGCCGTCCGCCTGGACGATCATCACCGAGACGTTGTGCGCGACCACGTCGTGCAGCTCGCGGGCGATCCGGGCCCGCTCGGCGGCGACCGCCACCTTGGCCTGGGCGTCGCGCTCGCGCTCCAGCCGGGCCGCGCGGTCCTCCAGCTCCACCAGGTAGGCCCGGCGGACCCGGGTCAGCCGCCCCCACGCCCAGCAGAGGATGAACGGGGTGGTCATCATCCCGGAGAAGAACAGCGCCTCGGGGACGGAGTACTGGACGTAGCTGATGTCGCCGTCGGGCAGCCGGGTGGCCTTCTCCGGGCTGATCTGCCAGAAGACCAGCGGTCCGGCCAGCAGTCCGGCGACCAGGGCCGCCCGGGACGTCCAGGGCCGGCCGAACGCGGCGCCGGTGTAGGCGAACACCAGATAGGCGACGCTGGAGAACGCCGGGTTGACGCTGAGGGCCACCTGGGCGAGGCCGATCACGGTCGCGGCGGCCACCGTGAGGTCGGGGAACCGGCGCCGGAAGACCATCAGCAGCGGCAGCACGACGGCGAGGACGAGGTCGGCCGCCAGGCGCCAGCCGTCCGGGCGGTTGCTCTCGTCCGGCAGCAGGCCGAAGACCAGCACCAACGCCGCCCAGGCAGAGTCGACCACCATGGGGTGACGGCGGAGCCAGGCGTTGAGTCGATGCACGGGTCAAGCGTAGGCATTCGCGGCGTGTCCCCAGGTCCGCCGGGAGAGCGATCCGTCCTACTCCCTAGGTCGGAGAGGCCCGGGTACCGATGCCGTACGGATTGGGCGGGTGCCCACCGGGTGTGTAGCGTCCCGCCCCATGACCTGGATGCGGTGGGCGCCCGCGACCGAACACGCCCTCTACGGACCCGACGGCGGCTTCTACCGCAGGCCGGAGGGCCCCGCCGGGCACTTCCGCACCTCGGTGCACGCCTCGCCGCTGTTCGCCCGGGCGGTTGCCCGGCTGCTCCGCGAGGTGGACGCGGCGCTCGGCCGTCCGGAGGAGCTGGCGTTCGTGGACGTCGGGGCCGGGCGGGGGGAACTGGTCGCCGGGGTGCTGGCCGAACTGCCGCGGGCGCTGGGGGAGCGGCTCCGGGTGTACGCGGTGGAGCTGGCCGACCGCCCGCCGCTGCCGCCCGCCGCTCCGTCCACAGGGCTGTGGACGGAGTCGCGGTGGAACGCCGTGGTGTGGACGGACGAGGTGCCGCGCGGCGTCACCGGGCTGCTGTTCGCCAACGAGTGGCTGGACAACGTGCCGCTGGACACCGGCGAGGTCGGCGAGGACGGGCGGCTGCGCTACCTGGAGGTGGACACCGCGACCGGCGAGGAGCGGCTCGGCGCCCCGGTCGACGCCGCCGACGCCGCCTGGGCCGCCCGCTGGTGGCCGGCCGAACGTCCCGGCGACTTCGCGGAGTTCGGCGGTCCCAGGGACGCCGCCTGGGCACACGCGGTGGCCGGCCTGGAGCGCGGTCTCGCCGTCGCCGTCGACTACGGGCACACCGCCGACGGCCGCCCGCCGTTCCCCACCCGTACCGGCTTCCGCTCCGGCCGTGAGGTGGCCCCGGTGCCCGACGGCTCCTGCGACGTCACCGCGCACGTCGCACTGGACGCCGTCGCCGTCCCCGGTCTCCACAGCCTGTGGACGACGCAGCGGGAGGCGCTGCGGGCGCTCGGCGTCAGCGGCGCCCGGCCCTCGCTCGCCCTCGCCTCCACCGACCCGGCCGGCTACCTGCGGGCCCTCGGCGGCGCCGGTGAGGGCGCCGAGCTCACCGACCGGGCCGGTCTCGGCGCGTTCGGCTGGCTCGCGCAGACCGTCCGGATGCCGGTACCGCCGAGCCTGGAGGCACTGGCGGGATGGCAGACTCTCACCCCATGAGGGAGACCACGGTCGGCATCGGGGCGGGAGCCGAGAACTTCACGGGCGAGGCGGGCGCCACCGACATGGTGCTCAACATCGGCCCGCAGCACCCGGCCACCCACGGCGTGCTGCGCCTGCGGCTGGTGCTGGACGGCGAGCGCATCGTCAGCGCCGAGCCGGTGATCGGCTACATGCACCGGGGCGCCGAGAAGCTCTTCGAGGCCCGGGACTACCGGCAGATCATCATGCTGGCCAACCGGCACGACTGGCTCTCGGCCTTCTCCAACGAGCTGGGCGTGGTGCTCGGCGTCGAGCGGATGCTCGGCATGGAGGTGCCCGAGCGGGCGGTGTGGATCCGCACCCTGCTCGCCGAGCTGAACCGCGTCCTCAACCACCTGATGTTCCTCGGCTCCTACCCGCTGGAGCTGGGCGGGATCACCCCGATCTTCCACGCCTTCTCCGGCCGCGAGGATCTCCAGCACGTGCTGGAGGAGGCCTCCGGCGGCCGGATGCACTACATGTTCAACCGGGTCGGCGGTCTGAAGGAGGACCTGCCGGCCGGCTGGCTCGGCCGGGTCCGCGCCGCCGTCGCCGTCGTCCGCTCCCAGCTGCCGGTCTTCGAGGAACTGGTGCTGGGCAACGAGATCTTCCGCGCCCGCACCGCCGGGGTCGGCGTCCTCACCAGGGCGCAGGCCGAGGCGTACGGCGTCAGCGGCCCGATCGCGCGGGCCAGCGGCCTGGACTTCGACCTGCGCCGCGACGAGCCCTACCTCGCCTACGGCAGCGAGGAACTGCGGCGGGTGCTCACCGTGGTCACCCGCGAGGAGGGCGACTGCCTGGCCCGCTTCGAGTGCCTGCTGGAACAGACGGCCAACGCGCTGGACCTCGCCGACGCCTGCCTGGACAAGATCGCCGGACTCGCCCCCGGGCCGGTCAACCTGCGGCTGCCCAAGGTGCTCAAGGCCCCCGAGGGCAGCACCTACGCCTGGACGGAGAACCCGCTCGGCGTCAACGGCTACTACCTGGTGTCGCGCGGCGACAAGACGCCGTGGCGGCTGAAGCTGCGCTCGGCGTCGTTCAACAACATCCAGGCGCTGACCGAACTGCTGCCGGGAACGCTGGTCGCCGACATGGTGGCGATCCTCGGCTCGATGTACTTCGTCGTCGGCGACATCGACAAGTGAGCCGCGTCGGCGGGTGAGGGGGCGGGCGGACCCGCCCCCCTCGGCGCTACTTGTTCTTCGCGGCCTTCGGCTTCTTCGCCGGGTCGGCCGGGTGCGGGGCCACCTTGCGGTCGCCCTTGGTGGCGATCCGCTCCTCGCACAGCTCGGCCAGCACCCGGTACGCGGAACGGCCCATCAGCTCGGTGAGCTCCGGGCGGTAGCTGACGTAGACCGGGTCGGCGCCCTGGTGGGCGTCCGGGCTGCCGGTGCACCACCAGTGCAGGTCGTGGCCCCCCGGGCCCCAGCCGCGCCGGTCGTACTCGCCGATGGTGACCTGCAGGTAGCGGGTGTCGTCGGGGCGGTCGATCCAGTCGTAGGTGCGGCGCACCGGCAGCTGCCAGCAGACGTCCGGCTTGGTCTCCAGCGGCTCGCGGCCCTCCTTGAGCGCGAGCGCGTGCAGGGCGCAGCCCGCCCCGCCGGCGAAGCCGGGGCTGTTCACGAAGATGCAGGCGCCGTTGACCCGGCGGGTCTGGCGGTCGCCGTCCTCGTCGAGCATGGTGATGCCGCCGTCGGCCTTGATCCGGCCCTTGGCGTCGGTGCCGTGCGGGTGGTTCTCCCACAGCTCCGGGGTCAGCCGGGCCGCGTGGCCGGTGACGCGCTTCTCGTCGTCCTCGTCCGAGTAGTGCGCGCCCAGGGTGCAGCAGCCGTCGGACTCGCCGCGGCCCTCGCGGATGCCCTGGCAGCCCTGGCCGAAGATGCACGACCAGCGGGAGGTCAGCCAGGTCAGGTCGCAGCGGAAGACCTGCTCCGCGTCGTCCGGGTCGGTGAACTCGACCCAGGCGCGCGGGAAGTCGAGCGGGACCTCGGGGCGGAGCTCGGAACGCAGGACCGGCATCGCGAGGTCGACGGCGGTCGGGCCGGCGTCCTTCGGCTTGGCCTTCTTCCCCTTGGAGGTGCTGCTGCTGTGCTTGGACGTGTCTGCTGCTGCCACTCGGCAAGGGTAGAGCCTCCGCGCGCCGGCCAACCGTCCGTGGCCACGGGGTTTACGGCGAGTTCACCGCGCGGCGGCCGGGCGACGGCACGGCGACGGCGGGTGCGCGGCCGCCGTGAAGGCCGGGTGGAGCCGGGTGAAGGGGCCGTCGGCGGGCATCGGACCGGGGCCGGGCGGGCCCTAGGATGGCGGCCGGTCCAGCGCGGGGAGGTACGGGGATGGCCGGCGGCGGCGGTGGGTTCGTCATCAAGCCCTGGGAACTGCACGGTGAGGGACGGGAGTTCGAGCGGATCTCGGCGGACTTCGGGAAGGCCGCCACCGCCCTGGAGCAGGGGCTCGCGGCGCTCGGCAGCCCGTGGGGCGGGGACGAGCCGGGCAGCGGGTTCGCCGCCGCCTACCGGGCGGCGCACGGCGGGCTGCTCGGCGGGCTGCGCGGGCTGGCCGGGCGGCTGGGGACGGTCGGCGCGGGTCTGCACGGCATGGCCGGGCGGACCGCCGACACCGACACCTCGGCGGCGAGCGGCTTCGCCGGCGGCCCGGCGGGCGGGCCCGGCACCCCCGAGGGCCGGCCGGCCTGACGCCCGCGGGCGGGCGCGCGCACCGTTCGGGGGCCGGCGCGCGTCCCTCCAAGGGGGCGGAGCACCGCCCCGCTCCGCAGGCCCGTCCGTCGAAGGGGGAAGCGCGTGTCGCGGAAACTGCCCGAGGAGCTCGTCCCGGTCCTGGCCCGGACCGGCCGGCGCTGGCCGCTGGCTGACGAGGAGGGGCTGCGCAGGGCGGCCGGGCTCTGGCGCGAGTTCGGCCACGAGGCGGACCGGCTCGCCAAGCGCGGCGGCGACGCGGCGCGGCGGGTCACCGGGGACAACTCCGGCCGGGCCGTCGAGGCCTTCGCCGCGTACTGGCAGGCGTTCCGGGGCGGCGGCAAGGGGCACCTGGACGACGCGCACGGCGCCGCCGGGCTGGTCGCCGGCGCCTTCGACGCGGCCGCCCGCGCCGTCGACTCCTGCAAGGCCGACATCGTGGCCGCCCTCAACGAACTGGCCGCCGAACTGAGGAAGGCCGAGGAGCAGGAGACCAAGGCCCGGGCGGCGGCCGAGGCGGCCCCGGCCGCGACGGCGCCGGAGGCGGGCGGGCCCTTCGACGCGGTGCGGCAGAGCGCCGGGGCCGCCGCCGAAACGGCCGCGCGGGCGGTGGCCGCCGCCGCCGTCGAGGCCGCCGGACTGAAGATCGGCGACCTGCTGGACGAACTCGGCCGGGCGATGAAGGACGGCCTGGGCACCGCGCTGCGGGAGCCGGCCGTGGTCGCGCTGCTGCGCCTGGCGCCGCCCGGTGCCGAGGGCGTGCGGGCGGCCGGGTACCCGGGCGGCGTCGGCGCGGCCTTCGACCCGGTGGCGGCCGGACTGCCCGCCGTCCTCGGCGAGCCGGGGGTGCTCGGCGGTCCCGGCGGGACGGGGCTGGCCGTGGTGCTCGGGCAGGACGGCAAGCCGGTGGTGGGCGTGCCCGGGCTGGCGGTGAAGCTCGACGAGGCCGGGCGGCCGGTCCTGGACGAGCACGGCGAACCGGTCATCGTGCGGGCCGACGGCACCCCGGTGGCCGACGCCGCCGGGCTGGTGGTCGTCCCGGGTGCGGACGGCCGGCCGGTGGTCGGGGTGGAGAACCTGGCCGTGAAGCTGGACGAGCACGGGCGGCCGGTGCTGGGCGGGGACGGGCGGCCGGTGCTGACCGGGCAGGACGGCCGGGAGATCACCGGGGTGCCGCTGGCCGGGGCCGCGGGGGCGGACGGGCGGCCCGGCCCCGGCATCGGTCCCGGTTCCGGTCCCGGCACCGGTGTGGACGGGGTGGACGGCGACGGCCACGGGCACGGCCGCGATCACGGGCCGGTGACGGCCGTGACGGCCGGGGCGGACGCGCTGCTCGGGGCGGGGGCCTCGGTGGTGTCCGGCGGGCCCGGGGGCGACTCCGAGCCCGAGCGGTCGGGCCCCGGCCCCGTCCCGGGCGGGCACGGGTCGCGTCCGGGGCCCTCGGCGGGCTTCGCCGAGGCTCCGAGCGTCAGGGGCCGGGGCGGCGGCGACCGGACGTCGCCCGGCCCGGCTCCCGGTCCCGCGCCCGCTGCGGGCCCCGTGCCCGCTCCGGTTCCCGCGCCGGTCCACCGTGCCGACGGCGGCGGGGGGCCGTCAGGTTCGTCCGGCCCGTCCGGGCACACCCGCGCGGCCGACGACGACTACCTGCTGCCGCCCGCCGTCGCACCCGCCGCACCCGCGCCGAGCGCGGCCCACGGCGGCGGAAGCGGGCACCCCGCCGCCCCGGTGACCGTGCGCACCGACTCGGTGCTCGCGCCGCCCGCGCCCCGGTCCGCCCCCGCGTACGACGTCCCGGTGCAGGCCCCGGCCCCGCCGCCCGCACCGGCCGCGGGCGGCTGGGCGGCCGCGCCGCACGTCGCCGCGCACCCCGGCCCCTACGCCGCACCGTTCGCCCCGCCGCCGTTCACCGCGCCGCCGGTTCCCGGCGGTGGCGGGGCGCTCGGCCCGGGACCGCTGGCCGTGGGCGCGACCCCGGGGGCGTCCGGCGCGCACGGCCCGGCCCCGTTCGGCAGCGGGATCGGCGCGGGCGCCCCGGCGGCCCCTCCGCAGCCCGCCCCGGCGCCGGCCCCCGTACCCGGCACCCCCGCTGCGGCGGCCCCGCGCGCCGCCGCCGGACCCGCCCACCCGGCCGTCGCCCCGGTGGTCGCCCCGGTGCCGCTGCCCGTTCCCCCGCCGCCGACCGTTCCCCCGCCGACCGTCCCGCCGTCGGGCGGACCCGGTACCGGCCAGGCCCCGGTGCCCGCGCCCGGGACCGGCCCCGCGCCCGGGCGCTCCGACGGCCACCCGGACGGCCACCACCCGCACCGCCGCCGCACCGACGGCCCGCCCGCCGACGACGGACCCGGGCTCGCCTGGGGCGCGGTGCCGGTGGCCACCGCGCACGCCACCGCCCTGCACCTGGCCATGCGCGCGCTGCGCGGCGAGGGCGTCGCGGGCGCGCCCGTCGTCCGGCTGCGGACCATCGCCGACAGCCGCCCGACCGGCCTGCCCGGCGGGCTCGCCCCGGTCGACCCGGAGCACCAGCGCGAGATCGAACGCCGCGCGCCCCGGGACGCCGACGGCCTGCCCGTCCGCCACCCCGACCCGGCGGCCGGGGGCTGGACCGAGGTGGTCAACGACGGTGGGTACCGCGAACCGGGACGGGCCAACAACAGCCTGGAGATCGCCCTCTCCGCCGTCGACACCTTCACCGGCCGGCCGACCTGCGCCGCCCCGCGCGTCCCCACCGAGGGCGACGCGGGCGAGCGCGGTGGCCGCGACCGCGCCGAGCGCGAACTCGGCGCACCGTTCCGCGACCTCGGCGACGGCGACCGGGCCTTCGTCCGGCTGGCGGGCGCGCTGCGCAGGGCCGGCCACGGGGCCCAGGCGGTGCTGCTCACCCTGGACGGCTTCGGCCGCCCGCACGCCTGGAACGCGGTGAACCACCGGGACACCGTGACCTACCTCGACCACCAGGCGGGCCGCCGGGACCAGGCCCCGCTGCACCCCGCCGACCACGGCCTCTGGGCCGTCGCGCTCGGCCCCGAAGGCCGCCCCCTCGACCTGCCCGCCCCCACCCCGTGACCCCGGTGGCGTCCGCGCGGGGGAGAGCGACCGTGAGTGAACGGAGGTGGCCGCGATGGCGGTGACGAGGGCGGCGGCGACCGAGGCGGCGCACCGGTGGATCAACGGCGACCTGCCGACGGCGCGCGCCCGGCGGGTCCGCCTCCACGAGTTCGAGCTGGGCTGGGTGGTCTGGGCGGAGCCCCCGCCGGTCCACGTCGACCCGCTGACCGGGCAGCGGCGGGCGCCCGAGGAGATCGGGGCGGCCTGCGCCGTGGTGGACCGGGTGGACGGCCGGTTCACCGTCTGGCCGTCCGTCCCGGTGCCCGAGGTGGTCCGGCTGTACCGGGACTTCGTCGGCGCGGGCGGGTACGACCCCACCCGGCCGGCCGCCACCGGACGCGGCACCCGCGCCGAGCTGACCTACCGTGACCCGGCGGGCGAGCGGCGGGTCCTGGCCCTGCGGTCGGCGCCGGGCCTGCCGCACCCGGCGCTGCGCGGCTGGTGGTGGCTGCGCGAGCAGGGGGTCCGGCCCGAGGAGGTGCTCGCCGTCCGCACCGACCTGCGGCTGAGCGCCCTGCCGGGCGGCTACTGGGCGTACGCGCTGGTGGCCGAACTCCCCGGCGTCCGCCTGGACTTCGACCTGCCGTACGGGCCGCGCTTCGACCAGCGCGCGGCGGCCGTGCGCGCGCTGCCGGAGGAGGGCGCCGGGCCGGTCCGCAACCGGCTGCCGTTCCCGCGCGCCGTCCCGCCGTCGCCCGCCGAGCCGGAGCACGTGCTCGCGCGGCGGCTGACGGCGCGGTTCGGGCCGGACGGCGTCCGGCGGTTCGCACCGGCGGACGTCGCCCGGGCCGACCTGCCGGCGGAGGACGCCCGGCTGCTGCTGACGGTGGGCGTGCCGGTGGCCGTCGACGGCTGCTTCGCCCTGGACGACCCGCGCCCGGCCGCCGTCCCGGGCGCCCGCCCCGCCGCCGTGCTCCCGCCGGTGGCCGACCACCTGGCGGCGGCGGGCCGCGGTACCCGGGTGGCCGAGCGGGAGCGCCGGGCGCTTGCCCCGCAGGTGGTGCTCGGCACGGACGGCTGGGCGCTGATCACCCTGGACACCGCCTGCGGCGCCGTCCGCGCCGTCGACCCCGACTACGCCACGACCCGCCACTGCAACGCCTCGGTCACCGCCTTCGTGCGCTCCCTCGAACTGGTCGCCGGCCGGCTGCCGGGCCTGCGCGGGCTGGACCCGGAGGCCGCCGGGGCAGCCGTCGCCGAGCTGCAGCGCGGCCTCGCGGCGGTGGATCCGGAGGTCTTCGCCGACCCGGAGAACTGGTGGGCGGTCGTCGTCGAGCAGCTCTGGGACGGTCTGCTCTGAACCGATGGACCGATGGACCGATGGACCCGATGAACCCGATGAACCCGGTGGCCCGGTGCGCCGCCCGCCGCGCCGGCCCTCCACCGTCCGGGTGAACGCCGGAACAACACCGTCCGAATACTGTTCGAACGGTTCCGCCGATCCCGCCGCGGACCGCCCGCCGGAGCCGCGATCAGCGCCCGGACCAGCAAGAACACCGGTACGGGCCGGTCTCCTCCGGCCCCGGATCGCGTAGCGTGGAGATTTATGCGACTCGGTGTGCTCGACGTAGGTTCCAACACGGTCCACTTCCTCGTGGTGGACGCCCATCCGGGCGCCGCCCCCCTGCCCGCCTACTCCCACAAGGCCGAGCTGCGGCTCGCCGAACTCCTCGACGAGCAGGGTGCGATCAGTGAGACCGGCGTCGAGAGGCTGATCGCCATGATCTCCTCCTCGCTGCGGGTCGCCGAGGACAAGGGCGTGGTCGACATACTGCCCTTCGCGACCTCCGCCGTGCGCGAGGCCGCCAACGGCGAGGCGGTGCTGCGCCGGGTCGCCGACGAGACCGGCGTCGAACTGAGGGTGCTCTCCGGCCAGGACGAGGCCCGGCTGACCTTCCTGGCGGTCCGCCGCTGGTTCGGCTGGTCCTCCGGCCGGCTGCTCAACCTCGACATCGGCGGCGGCTCGCTGGAGATCGCCTGCGGCCTGGACGAGCAGCCGGACGCGGCCTGCTCGCTGCCGCTCGGCGCCGGCCGGCTGACCGCCCGCTGGCTGCCCGGCGACGTCGCCGACCCCGAGCAGCTGCGCGGCCTGCGGCGGCACATCCGCGCCGAGATCGCCACCGTCGTCGGCGAGATCTCCCGTCTCGGGGCCCCGGACCACGCCGTCGCCACCTCCAAGACCTTCAAGCAGCTCGCCCGGATGACCGGCGCCGCCCCGGCCGACGCCGGCCCGTACGCCGACCGCCGGCTCACCCGCAACAACCTGGCCGCCTGGCTGCCCCGGCTCTCCGCGATGACCGTCGCCGAACGGGCGCAGATCCCCGGCGTCTCCGAGGGCCGCGCCAAGCAGCTGCTCGCGGGCGCGCTGGTCGCCGACGCCGCGATGGACCTGTTCGGCCTGGACGAGCTGGACGTCTGTCCCTGGGCGCTGCGCGAGGGGATCATCCTGCGCCGGCTGGACGCCATGGACACCGCCGCCGACCGCCGCCGGCCCGCCCTCACTCCCTGAGGTCACCCCCGGACGGACGGCGCCCGGGACGGCCGGGCGGGCACCCGCCCGCTCCCCGTTCCGGGCGCCGTCCGCTTACGCTGTCTCCCGTGGC
Source organism: Kitasatospora sp. NPDC057595 (assembly GCF_042800875.1). Taxonomy (NCBI): domain Bacteria; kingdom Bacillati; phylum Actinomycetota; class Actinomycetes; order Kitasatosporales; family Streptomycetaceae; genus Kitasatospora; species Kitasatospora sp. NPDC057595. The sequence continues at coordinate 212,190 of NZ_JBHVGL010000002.1, forward strand.
GCAACCAGCGGGCGAGGACGGAACGCGGGAGGGCCGCGCTCCCGAGGACGGGCAGCCGCGGTCGGAGGCCCCACGCCGCGACGCCCGGCCCCGCAAGCTCGGCAAGGCCGCCCGGGAGGCCGCCGGCGGCGTCGCAGAGAAGGCGGCCCGGAAGGCCGCCACCAGAGCGGCGAACAAGGCCACCACCAAGGACCGGCCCACGGCCACACCCCTGGACGTCGCCGAGGCCGCGTCCAGGAAGGCCGCCAGGAACGCCCCCGGGGCCCCCGCCGCCCAGCCGGCCCGCGGCACCCGCACCGCCCGGGCCGCCGGCGCCGCCAAGGCCGCCGTCCAGTCGGTGAAGTCCGTCAAGGCCGCCCGCCAGGCCGCCGCCCGCCCCCCGCTGCTGCGCACCACCGACCGCCTGGTGCTGCCCGCGCACCCGACCCTGCACATCCCGGACACCAAGGTCGCCCTGTCCACCGCCTCCGTCTACCCGGCCAACACCGCGGTCGCCTTCGAACTGGCCGCCAGGCTCGGCTACGACGGCGTCGAGGTGATGGTCTGGAACGACCCGGTCAGCCAGGACATCGAGGCGCTGCGCCGCCTCTCGGACGCCCACGGCATGCCGATCCTCGCCGTGCACGCGCCGTGCCTGCTGATCACCCAGCGGGTGTGGACCACCGACCCGTGGACCAAGCTGGTCCGCGCCCGGGCGGCGGCCGAGAAGCTCGGCGCGAACGCGGTCGTCGTCCACCCGCCGTTCCGCTGGCAGCGCCAGTACGCCCGCGAGTTCGTCGAGGGCATCCACCGGATGGCGGGGGAGACGGACGTCCGGTTCGCCGTCGAGAACATGTACCCGTGGCGCTACAAGGACCGCGAGATGCTGGCCTACGCGCCCGGCTGGGACGTCACCGACGAGGAGTACCGGCACTTCACCATCGACCTGTCGCACGCCGCCACCTCGCGGGTGGACGCCTTCGCGATGGTCGAGCGGATGGGGGACCGGCTCGCCCACATCCACCTGGCGGACGGCTCTGGCTCCGGCAAGGACGAGCACCTCATCCCGGGCCGGGGCAAGCAGCCCTGCGCCGAGTTGCTGGAGCACCTCGCCCGGACCGGGTTCGACGGCCACGTGGTGCTGGAGGTCAACACCCGTCGGGCCGCGTCGCCCGCCGAACGCGAGGCCGATCTCGCCGAGGCGCTGGCCTTCACGCGCTTGCACCTGGCCACCCCCGCGCGCGTACGCTGACGGCACACGAACGGCCGTCCAATGGGGGAGACATGGCGGAACACAGTGGAGCGGTGAACCGGACCGGCAGCGACTTCCGCGGGCTCGCGGAGTCGTTCGGTGGGGTGGCGGCGGAGTACGACCGGGCGCGGCCGTCGTATCCGCAGGAGTTGTTCGACGAGTTGGAGCGGTTGTCGGGGCGGGTTCTGCGGGGTGCCCGGGTGCTGGATGTGGGTGCGGGGACGGGGATCTCGACCCGGCTGTTGGCGGCCCGGGGTGCGGATGTGGTCGGGGTGGAGCCGAGCGCGGGGATGGCGGCGCAGTTCCTGGCGTCCGGGCCGGGTCTGGCGCTGGTCCGGGGCAGTGGCGACGATCTGCCGTTCCATGATCACTCGGCGGACTTCGTCACGTATGCCCAGGCCTTCCACTGGACGGATCCCGGGCGTTCCGTCCCCGAGGCGATCCGTGTCCTGCGCCCCGGCGGGGCCCTCGCCGCCTGGTGGAACGTGAAGGACAGCGGCGTCGCCTGGGTGCGGGCGATGGGCGAGCGGCTCGCCGCCGCCCTGTCCGAGAGCTACCACGGCTACGGCGCCATCGACGAGTTCGCCTCCCACCTCGCCCCGTACGACCTGCGGACCGGGCACACCGTGCTCCACTGGGAGCGCCGGATCACCGTCGACCACCTGATCACCGACCTCACCTCGCGCTCCTACCTCGCCGCGCTCACCCCGGAGCGGCGCGCGCCGCTGCTGGCCGTCGAGCGTGAGGCCCTGCTGGCGGAGTTCCCGGACGGCTGGGTGATCGAGCCGTACGTGCTGGACCTCACCGTTGCCGTCACCCCGGCCTGACTGCGCGCGTACGCTGACACGTGACGTGAACTGCCGTACGGGGGAGCGGACATGACGGGCATACAGGAATTCCGGAAGCTCGCGGAGTCGTTCGGTGGGGTGGCGGCGGAGTACGACCGGGCGCGGCCGTCGTATCCGCAGGAGTTGTTCGACGAGTTGGAGCGGTTGTCCGGGCGGGTTCTGCGGGGTGCCCGGGTGCTGGATGTGGGTGCGGGGACGGGGATCTCGACCCGGCTGTTGGCGGCCCGGGGTGCGGATGTGGTCGGGGTGGAGCCGAGCGCGGGGATGGCGGCGCAGTTCCTGGCGTCCGGGCCGGGTCTGGCGCTGGTCCGGGGCAGCGGTGACGATCTGCCGTTCCACGATCACTCGGCGGACTTCGTCACGTACGCCCAGGCCTTCCACTGGACGGATCCCGGGCGTTCCGTCCCCGAGGCGATCCGTGTCCTGCGCCCCGGCGGGGCCCTCGCCGCCTGGTGGAACGTGATGGACCCGGACGTGCCCTGGGTCCGGGCCGCCGGCGACCGGGAGCGCGCGCTGCTGCCCGGTGCCGTCCGCCAGTTCGACGAGCTGGAGTCGGCGGCCGACCAGTGGCGCCGCCTCGGTCTGGAGTCCGCCACCACGGTGCTTCGCTGGGAGCGCCGGACCACCGTCGACGACCTCGTCACCGACATGTCCTCGCGCTCCTACGTCGCGGTCCTCGACGAGGACCGGCGCCGTGCGCTGCTGGAGGGTGAGCGCGAGGCGCTGCGGGCCGAGTTCCCGGACGGCCTGGTCACCGCGCCGTACCAGGTGGACCTCACCGTGGCGGTCGTCCCCGGCTGACCACCCGGCTGACCGCATCGCGGACGCGGCGTCCGCCGCCCGGACGGCGGGCGTAGGCTCGACGGACACAGTGGCCCCGCACCCTCCGAACGACCGGGGCCGCGAGCCAGCCTCCGAAGGAGTCGAGCACAGTGCCCGAGCTGAGGTCCCGTACGGTCACCCACGGTCGCAACATGGCAGGCGCCCGGGCGCTTCTCCGGGCGGCCGGCGTAGCCCGCGAGGACTTCGGCAAGCCGATCATCGCGGTCGCCAACTCCTTCACCGAGTTCGTCCCCGGCCACACCCACCTCCAGCCGGTCGGCCGGATCGTCTCCGAGGCGATCAAGGAGGCGGGCGGCATCCCGCGCGAGTTCAACACCATCGCCGTCGACGACGGCATCGCGATGGGCCACGGCGGCATGCTCTACTCGCTGCCCTCACGCGACCTGATCGCCGACTCGGTCGAGTACATGGTCAACGCGCACTGCGCCGACGCGCTGATCTGCATCTCCAACTGCGACAAGATCACCCCCGGCATGCTGATGGCCGCGCTGCGCCTGAACATCCCGACGGTCTTCGTCTCCGGCGGCCCGATGGAGGCCGGCAAGGCCACCCTGGTCGACGGCACCGTGCGCAAGCTCGACCTCGTCGACGCGATCTCCCAGGCGGTCAACGAGAACGTCTCCGACGAGGACATCGCGATCATCGAGGAGAACGCCTGCCCGACCTGCGGCTCCTGCTCGGGCATGTTCACCGCCAACTCGATGAACTGCCTCACCGAGGCGATCGGCCTCTCGCTGCCCGGCAACGGCTCCCTGCTCGCCACCCACACCGCCCGCCGCGCCCTCTACGAGCGGGCCGGCCGCACCGTCGTCGAGATCACGAACCGGCACTACGGCCAGGACGACGAGTCCGTCCTGCCGCGCGCGATCGCCACCCGCGCCGCCTTCGAGAACGCCATGGCCCTGGACATCGCCATGGGCGGCTCGACCAACACCATCCTCCACCTGCTCGCCGCCGCCCAGGAGGCCGAGCTGGACTTCGACCTGCGGGCCATCGACGCGATCTCCCGCAAGGTGCCCTGCCTCTCCAAGGTCGCGCCCAACGGCTCGTACTACATGGAGGACGTGCACCGGGCCGGCGGCATCCCGGCCATCCTCGGCGAGCTCTACCGCGGCGGGCTGCTCAACGAGGACGTGCACACCGTGCACGCCGACTCGCTCGCCGAGTGGCTGAAGACCTGGGACGTCCGCGGCGGCTCGCCCTCCGACGAGGCCGTCGAGCTGTGGCACGCCGCCCCCGGCTGCGTGCGCTCCGCCGAGGCCTTCTCGCAGTCCGAGCGCTGGGAGTCGCTGGACACCGACGCCGCCCGGGGCTGCATCCGCGGCGTCGAGCACGCCTACTCCGTCGAGGGCGGCCTCGCCGTGCTGTACGGCAACCTCGCCGAGGACGGCTGCATCGTGAAGACCGCCGGGGTCGACGAGTCGATCTGGACCTTCAGCGGCCCGGCCGTCGTCGTGGAGTCCCAGGAGGACGCGGTCGAGGCGATCCTCGCCAAGCGGGTCAAGGAGGGCGACGTCGTCGTCATCCGCTACGAGGGCCCCAAGGGCGGCCCGGGCATGCAGGAGATGCTCTACCCGACCTCCTTCCTCAAGGGCCGCGGCCTCGGCAAGGCCTGCGCGCTGGTCACCGACGGCCGCTTCTCCGGCGGCACCTCGGGCCTGTCCATCGGCCACGCCTCCCCGGAGGCCGCGTCCGGCGGCACCATCGCGCTGGTCGAGGACGGCGACACCATCGCCATCGACATCCCGGGCCGGCGGATCTCGCTGGAGGTGCCCGCCGAGGTCCTGGACGAGCGCCGCCGCGCGCTGGAGGCCGGCGGCGGCTACCGGCCGAAGAACCGTGACCGCCAGGTCAGCCAGGCCCTGCGCGCGTACGCCGCGATGGCCACCTCCGCCGACAAGGGCGCCGTCCGGGACGTCAGCAAGCTCGGCTGACCCCGCCCTCCGCGGCAACGCCGACGAGGAGCCGTCCCGGCCACCGGGACGGCTCCTCCGTCGTTCCCGGCCGGCGGGGATAATCGGATCCGTGACCCAGGAACCCACCCCCTCCGCCCAGCCCGCCGGCGCCCCCGAGCCGGAGCCGATCCGCTGGTTCGGCACCAGCTGGGTCGAGCGCGGCGGCGACTACCGGCTGCGCCGCGTCCTCGTCCCCCTCGGCGCCCTGCTCTGCGCCGCGGCCGCCGCCCTGGTGCTGCGCTTCGCCGTCGACGGCATCCGGGTGGCCGACAACGGCGGCTTCCTCAACGGCCTGCTGGTCGCCGCCGTCGCGATCTGCTCGCTGCTCGCGGCGCTGCGCACCTGGAAGCTGCTCACCGAGGGCAAGGAGAACCTGACCGGCTGGATGGCCGAGGAGAAGTCGCTCGGCGTGGTCTGGATCATCGGCGGGGTCGGCGCCCTGCTCGCCTACTTCGTCCGCAGCCTGCGCGAGGCCCCGGGCGAGGCCGTCCGGCGCGCCCGCTACGAGCAGGAGCGCGACCGCCACGAGCGCCGGCAGGCCAACCGCAGCGGGCGGCCCGGCGCCAAGGCGCCGGGCCGGGCCAAGCGCCGACGTTAGGCCGAGGGCCCGGGCCGGCCCTGGGCCCTCGCCGGCCCGGGCCGGGTCAGCTGCGGGTCACCGTCCCGCACTCGCCGTCGCCCTCCGACAGGTCCTTGCTGCGGTCGTACGGGTCGCTGGCGGTGCCGCTGGGCGCCGGCTCGGGGCCGCCGAACGAGGCCGCGAACTGGTCGAACTGCGGGTGCAGGTAACCGTCGTAGACGTCGCAGGCGCTGTTGCCGATCTCGGACCGGCTGTTGATGTTCAGCTTCTTCGGGATCACGTCGAAGCGCTTCGGGTCGTAGAACCGGAAGGTCTCCACCTTGCGGACCACGGTGCGGGTGGTCCAGGTGTCCCCGGCGACGTCGGCGGCCGGCACCGTCCAGCCGACCGGCCGGGCCGTGCCGCCACCGGTACCGCCACCGTTCGTGCCACCGGTCCCGCCGCCGCCCTTCCCGCCCGGGGTGGACGGCCGCGGGGTGGGCGTCGGCCTGGGCGCGGCGGCCCGCTTGGCGGCGTCCGGTCCCGGCCGCAGCGCGTACACGTAGGTGAAGTCGGCGTGCACCAGCACGCCCTTCTCGCCGTCGCCCTCGACCGTGAGCATGCCCTGGAGCTTCACGGTGTTGTCGACCGGGATCGCCTCGGCCGGGTCGAAGCGGGTGAACCAGTGCGTCGGGTCGGTCTCGGCGGACGGCTTGGCGAGCGCCTTGACCGCCGAGTTCTGCTCATCGGCGTCCAGCATCGCCAGCGCGGCCGTCGGACGCCCGCCGGCCACCACCGCCGGGTCCAGGTTGGCCGCCGCCAGGTACTGCTTGACCAGCTCGACCTGCTCGGCGACCTCCTCGGCGGTGAACACCCCGACGGCGCCGGGGGCCTCCTTGGGCGCGAACACCGCGATGTCGGTCGGCCACCCCTCGGCGGGGGAGCCGGCCCACGGGTGGTCGACGGTCGGGCGCTGCTCGGCCGCCACCGACGGCGCGGCGGTCGGCCGGGCGGTCTCCGGGGCGACGGTCGGCACGGGCCCCGACGCGGCGGGCGTACCGCCGGAGCCGTCGCCGAAGCGCGTCGAGTACCAGGACCGCAGCCCGTCGACGTTGAGCGCGGCGAGCACCAGGGCGACGGCCAGCAGCACGAACAGCGGCGTGCGCCACTCCAGCGAACGGCGCGGCCGCGGGTTGCCCCACGCGTCGACCGGCCGGCCCTTGCGGGCGAACCGCTTCCTCGGTGCCGGCCCGTCGTTCACCGAGCGGCGGCCGCCCGGGTCGACGGGCGGCGTGTGCTTCCACTGGGCGGCGAGCATCCGGGTGCGGCCCGTCTGCTCCTTGACGGAGGCTCCCCGGACGAACTCCTCGTCGAGGACGAGGTCGGCGAACGGGTCCTTCCCGTCCGGTCCGGTCGGGGCGGTCCCGTCCGGTTCCCGGCCCTCGGACGGGCGCGGTTCTGGATCTTCGGCGATCGGCATCGCGCCAGTATGCCGACGGGGTGTGACGGATGTTCGATCGGGGCCACACCGGTCGGTGAACGCCCCGGTGGTGTGCGGGGATCAGCCCGTTTTGTCCCTTAGCCGGCCTTGCCCCTCCGCCGGCCTCTCCGCCGAGCCTTTCCGCCGGCCCCTCCGGCCGTCCCCCGGCCGGAGCGCGGCCACGCCCCGTCAGCCCTTGCCGCGGGCCTTCTTCACCGATCCGACCACCCCCGCGACGGTCACCAGCACGGCGGCCGGGAACAGCGACTCGAAGAACGCCTCGAACACGCCCGCGTCCCCGAGGAACAGCTGCGCCAGCATGTTCAGCACCAGCAGTCCGCCGCCCGCCGGGAGCGCCGCCTGCCACGGGTGCTCGTTCGCCCACTGCTGCAGCCGCCGGTCGCTGCCCTCCCGGCGCATCCGGGCGCCGACGGTGCCGACCAGGAAGAAGAAGAACAGGCCCCAGCCGGCCGGACCGGCCAGCATGCTCAGCGACCAGTCCCCGTCGATCAGATCGATCACCAGGTCCGTCGCTCCCACCACCGCACCGACTCCCGCGGCGGTCCGCCACGGCCCCAGGGTCGCCGCGGCGACGGCGACCTGCCGGTTCTCACGTCGGGACATCTCTCCGTGTGCCATGACTCCACGGTGCGCCCGCCTCCACCCCCGGGCCATAGGGGAGAACCCGGAGTTTCGCCCTAGGGGCCGCCCCGGCGCCGCCGCTCGAAGCGTGGACGCTGCCTCCGGTGGCGGGCGCGCGGTGCGAGGATGGCCGCGGTGCCGGAACGCGGTACCGGAGGCAAGGAGCGGCCATGACCAGCAGCGCGGCGCACGGACAGAAGATCGCCTTCCTCGGCACGGGCAAGATCGGGGAGGCCCTGCTCTCCGGTCTGCTGCGGGCGGGCAAGGACCCGGGGGACGTCCTGGTGACCGCCCGCCGCCCCGAGCGGGCCGCCGAACTGGCCGCCCGCTACGGCGTCGGCGTGGTCGGCAACACCGAGGCCGCCAAGCTCGCCGACACCCTGATCCTCGCGGTGAAGCCGCAGGACATGGGCACCCTGCTGGACGAGCTGGCGCCGCACGTCGCCCCGGACCGGCTGGTGATCTCGGCGGCGGCCGGCATCCCCACCGCCTGGTTCGAGGCCCGGCTGGCGGCCGGCACCCCGGTGGTCCGGGTGATGCCCAACACGCCCGTCCTGGTCGACGAGGGCATGAGCGTCATCTCCGGCGGCTCGCACGCCACCGAGGCGCACCTGGAGCGGGCCGAGGAGATCTTCCGCTCGGTCGGCAAGGCGCTGCGGCTGCCCGAGTCCCAGCAGGACGCGGCGACCGCGCTCTCCGGCTCCGGCCCGGCGTACTTCTACTTCCTGGTCGAGGCGATGACCGACGCCGGCATCCTGCTCGGCCTGCCCCGGCAGGTGGCGCACGACCTCATCGTGCAGTCGGCGATCGGCGCCTCGGTCATGCTGCGGGATTCCGGCGAGCACCCGGTGAAGCTGCGCGAGGCGGTCACCTCGCCGGCCGGCACCACCATCGCGGCCATCCGCGAGCTGGAGAACCACGGGGTGCGGGCGGCCCTGCTGGGCGCCCTGGAGGCGGCCCGGGACCGCTCCCGGGAGCTGGCCTCCGGCGGCAAGTGACCGCCGGGGCCGGGCCGGCGGGCCGATAGGGTCGAACGCATGGCCTATGAACTGGTGATCTTCGACAACGACGGTGTCCTGGTGGACAGCGAGCCGCTCTCCAACCGGCTGCTGGCCGAGTACCTGACCGAACTCGGCTACCCGACCACGATCGAGGACTCCTACCGGGACTTCATGGGCACCGCCGCCCACCGGGTGCACGACGTGATCGCCGAGCGCCACGACGGCGCCCGCCTCCCGGAGGGCTTCGACGAGGCCTTCCACGGCCGGGTCTTCGACGCCTTCGCCACCGAACTCGCCGCCGTCCGGGGCGCGGACGCGCTGCTGAAGGAGCTCCAGCGGCGCGCCGTGCCCTACTGCCTGGCCTCCTCGGCCCACCACAGCTGGATCCGCGCCGCGCTGGACGTCACCGGCCTGCGCGGGCACATCGCGGAGGAGCGGATCTTCAGCGCCCAGGACGTCGGCGTGGGCAAGCCCGCCCCGGACCTGTTCCTGCACGCGGCCCGCACCCTGGGCGTCGACCCGGCGGCCTGCCTGGTGCTGGAGGACAGCCCCAACGGTGTGCTCGCCGCCCGCGCGGCCGGCATGGACGTCTACGGCTACACCGCGCTGACCGACCCGGCGAAGCTGACCGCGGCCGGTGCCACCGGCCTGATCGCCGACCTGTCCGAGGTCCCCGCCCTGCTCGGCTGAGCGCGCGCACCCCCTCCCGAAAACGGCCGTCTGCCCCTACGCTCTCGCCACCGACCGCCTTACCGGCCAGTAGCGAGGTGCATGTGCGTACCGAGGACGCCGAGAACGCCGACCGTGCCGAGAGCTCCGAGGGCTTCCCGACCACGCCCCCGGCCACGCCCCCGATCACGCCCGGGCTCAGGGCCGGCCGGGCCGCGCTGGCCGCGAGCTTCCTGCTCCAGGGCGTCACCTTCGCCCTGCTGGTCACCTGCATCCCGGAGATCCAGGACCGGTACGGGCTGAGCGACGCGCTGCTGCCGCTGTTCCTGGCCGCCGTACCGGTGCTGGCCGGGGTGGGGTCGATCGCCTCCGAGCGGCTGGTCCGCCGGACCGGCGCGCGGGCCGTGCTGCGGGTGGTCCAGCCGGCCGTCTGCGCCACCCTGGCCGCCACCGGCCTCGGCGACGCGCTCTGGCAGCTGGCGCTCGCCCTGGGCGCCTTCGGACTGCTGGTCGGCGCGCTGGACGCGAGCATGAACATGCTCGGGGTCGGCCTCCAGCACCGCTACGGCCGCTCGGTGATGCTCGGCTTCCACGCCGCGTTCAGCCTCGGCGCCATCCTCGGCGCGGCCGTCGCCGGCCTCGGCGCGCACGACGACCTCGGCCTGCCGGTGCTGTTCGGGACGGCCGCCGCGGTGATCGCCCCGCTCGCCCTGCTGGCCGGCGCCTTCCCCCGGCCCCCGGCCGGGGAGGCCCCCGACGCCGGGCCCGCCGGACTCGGCGACGCCGTCCGGGAGGCCGCCGAGGCCGCCGCCCGGACGATCCCCTGGCGCCCGCTGCTGCCGCTCTGCCTGGCGATGGCCTTCGCGTACATCGCCGACGCCTCGGTCTCCAACTACAGCGTCAAGTACCTGACCGACGGGCTGGACAGCCCCGAGGACATCGCCAAGCTCTCCTACCTCGGCTACATGGTGGCGATGCTGGTCGGCCGGGCGCTCGGCGACCGCGCCGTGCAGCGCTGGGGCGCCGTCCCGGTGGTGCGCGGCGGCGCCGTACTGGCCGCGCTCGGCTTCGCGGTGGCCGCCGCCGCGCCGGGCGCCTGGGCCGGGATCGCCGGGTTCACCGTGCTGGGCCTCGGCATCTGCGCGATCATCCCGCAGGTCTTCGCGGCCGGCGGGCGGCTCTTCCCGGCGGACTCGGACGCCGCGGTGGCCCGGCTCAACCTGTTCAACTACGTGGGCTTCCTCGTCGGTTCGCCACTGGTGGGCGCGCTGGCGGACGCGAGCTCGTACCGCTGGGCGCTGCTCGCGCCGATGCTACTGGTGCTGGCCGTCCTGCCGCTCGCCGACCGCTTCGCCCCGGCCCCGGCGGCGCCCGACCCCGCCCGGACCGCCGTCCGGGACCAGGTCTGAGCCGCCCGTACGACCAGCGTTCAAGGACCCGTTGGCGGGCCCGGCCGCCGCCACCCACTACGGTGGACGGCATGCCCGAAGCCGAGCGTGACACCTCCTGCGGCCTGCACCTCTTCTGGGACGAGGCGGTCACCGCCTACGACTTCGGCCCAGGCCACCCGATGGACCCGACCCGGCTGGCGCTCACCATGTGCCTGGTGGAGGACCTCGGCCTGGCCGCCGGACCGGGTGTCACCCTCCGCTCCGCCCCGCCCGCCGGTGAGTCCACGCTGCGCCTGGTGCACACCGCCGAGTACGTCGAGGCGGTCAAGTACGCCGCCGCCCACCCCGAGCGGCAGGACGTCCGGCACGGCCTCGGCACCGACGACAACTGGTCCTTCCCGGCCGTCCACTCCGCCTCCGCGCTGATCGCCGGGCAGTCCGTCGCCGCCGCCGAGGCCGTCTGGCGCGGCGAGACCCCGCACGCCGTCAACTTCGCCGGCGGCCTGCACCACGCCATGCCCGACCGCGCCTCCGGCTTCTGCGTCTACAACGACCCGGCCCTCGCCATCGCCCGGCTGCTCGAACTCGGCGCCGAGCGGATCGCCTACATCGACGTCGACGTCCACCACGGCGACGGCGTCCAGCAGACCTTCTGGGACGACCCCCGGGTGCTCACCGTCTCCCTGCACGAGCACCCCGCCACCCTCTTCCCGCAGACCGGCTGGGCCACCGAGACCGGCGGTCCCGGCGCCGAGGGCTCCGCGGTCAACCTCCCGCTGCCCGCCGGCACCGGCGACACGGGCTGGCTGCGCGCCTTCCACGCCCTGGTGCCCGAGCTGCTGACCGCCTTCCGCCCGCAGGTCCTGGTCACCCAGCACGGCGCCGACACCCACCTGGAGGACCCGCTGGCCCACTTCGCGGTCACCGTGGACGCCCAGCGGGCGATCGCCCAGGAACTGCACGAGCTGGCCCACGAGCACGCCGACGGCCGCTGGATCGGCCTCGGCGGGGGCGGCTACGCCGTCGTCGACGTCGTCCCGCGGACCTGGACCCACCTGGTCGCCACCGCGGCCGGCCGACCCGTCGACCCGGCCACCGAGACCCCGGAGTCCTGGCGTGCCGAGGTCTACCGGCGCACCCGCCGCCCGGCCCCGCTGCGGATGACCGACGGCGCCCGTCCGGTCTGGCGCGACTTCGACGCGGGTTACGATCCGGCGGACCGCCTCGATCAGGCGATCCTGGCCACCCGCCGCGCCGTCCTGCCGCACCACGGCCTGATGCCCTGACCCGGGCGGCCGTTTCCCGGCCCCGTTTCCCGCCCCGGACGGCCGAACCGGTGCCACCGCTTGTGAAGACCTGGTGCCCCGTCGCGTTGAGTGCGCACGCCGACTAGTGCAGACCGCCGATCGGCTACGTACTGCAACGGGCTTATCCCTCACCGTACGAGGACTGCGCTTCCCCCTCTTCCCACTGGTACCACCCATAACTACTCTGGGGATACACGTGTGCCGGTGGAGTCACCGGAGGGGAAGCCGGTGCCTTGCACACGGGTAAGGGTCGGGTGATGGTCATGAGTTCCGGCGAACGCCCCTTGCAGGACGTCGTCTTCCTGACCGTGGCCGAGGTGGCCGCGGTCATGCGGGTCTCCAAGATGACGGTCTACCGGTTGGTGCACAGCGGTGAGCTGCCCGCCATCCGGGTCGGCCGCTCGTTCCGGGTGCCCCAGCAGGCAGTGCACGAGTACCTCAAGGAGTCCTACGTGCGGCTCGAAAGCGCGTAGGCGGGCCGGTCCGGTACGGGGTCCGCCACGGTGGACCCCGTATCCGTTCGCCCCGGATTCGCCTTGAGTTCGCCCGCCTCGGGGAGCGCGATTACGGCCCTGGGCGTGTGGAATGTAGGCTAGGCCCTCCGTCAGTCGTATGGACTCCGTCTCTCACGGGCGAGAGTCTCAGTGAGCGAGGGTTGTTCCGTGGGCTCTGTCATCAAGAAGCGTCGCAAGCGTATGGCCAAGAAGAAGCACCGCAAGCTTCTGAAGCGCACGAGGGTTCAGCGTCGCAACAAGAAGTGACGTCTGCTTCCTGCGCTTGTCCCCGCCTTGGTGGGGGTGGTCCGCGGACTCGCGTTCAGCGCCGTAGGAAGAAATAGTGCTCCCCGTTCTGCGGGGGTGCAGGCGTTCCACCGCCCGCCCAGGCCCTCGTGGCCCGGGCGGGCGGTGTCGTTTCCCGGCCCGTCGAGGCGGCGCGGTACGGTGCACGCAGGCCTCCCGGGCCGAGGAATGGGGTGCAGCGCTGTGGGAACGGTCGTGCTCGTCACCGGCGTGGCCCGCAGCCTCGGGGCCCGCTTCGCCGCCGAGCTGCGCCGCCGCCCGGGGGTGGACCTGGTGGTCGGGGTGGACGTGCAGCCGCCGCGACCGGCGCTGCGCGCGCTCGCGGAGCCGGACGGGCCCGCCGCGCCGTACCGCTTCCACCAGCTCGACCTGCGCCGCCCCGCCGTGGCACGGGTGATCGCCGAGCACGGCGTCGACACGGTCGTGCACCTCGCGGTCAGCGCCACCGGCCTGGGCTCCACCCACCGCTCCGCGGTGAAGGAGTCCAATGTGATCGGCACCATGCAGCTGCTCGGCGCCTGCCAGAAGGCTCCGGGGGTGCGGCGGCTGGTGGTGAAGTCGACCACCGGCGTCTACGGCTCGGCGCCGCGCGACCCGGCGGTGTTCACCGAGCGGACCCAGCCGAAGGTGCTGCCGGTCGGCGGTTTCGCCAAGGACGCCGTCGAGGTGGAGGGCTACGTCCGCGGCTTCGCCCGGCGCCGCCCGGACGTCGCGGTCACCGTGCTGCGGTTCGCCAACATCGTCGGCCCGGGCGCCGACACCCCGCTGAGCGAGTACTTCGCGCTGCCGGTGCTGCCGACCGTGCTCGGCTACGATCCCCGGTTGCAGTTCGCGCACGAGGACGACGTGGTCGAGGTGCTCTGCCGGGCCTCCTTCCCGGCCGAGCCGGGCACCGTGAACACCGGCACCTTCAACGTCGCGGGGGAGGGTGTGCTGCTGCTCTCCCAGTGCGCCCGCCGGCTGGGCCGGCCGACCCTGCCGCTGCTGCTGCCCGCCGTCAGCTGGATGGCCGGCCTGGCCCGGCAGACCCGGCTGGTCGACGTCTCGCCCGAGCAGCTGCGGCTGCTGACCCACGGCCGGGTGGTGGACACCGCGCGGCTGCGGGAGGCGTTCGGCTACCGCCCGTCGTTCACCACCCCGGAGGCGTTCGCGGACTTCGCCGCCGCGTTGTCGCCCGGGCTGCTGCCGCCGGGCCGGCTGACCGCCGTCACCGACGGCCTGGCCGCGCTGCTCGCCGGGTCCGGCGCCGCCGCTCGGGCGCACCGACCGCACTGACCGCACTGACCGCACACTGACCGCACCGAGCCAGGAGCTGAACCCGCATGAGTGCCGCCGCCGAGAACGCGCCGGGTGAGGCGAAGGTCATCCCGATCGAGTCCGCTCCCAGTTGGACCGAGCCGCCGGCCGGCGGTCCGGGGCTGGCCGACCGGGTCGCCGACGCGGTCGGCGGCGCGCTGGCCGGGCGGCTCGGCGCCGCCGCGACCCGGGCGTTCGGCAAGGGCTGGGAGGAGCGGGCCGCCGACGGCCTGTCCTTCCTGCGCCGCCGGATCACCGGCGACTACGAGGTCGACGAGTTCGGCTTCGACCGGGAGCTCACCGAGGAGGTGCTGCTCGGGCTGCTGCGGCCGCTGGCGGAGAAGTACTTCCGGGTGGAGGTGCGCGGGATCGAGAACATCCCGGCCGAGGGCGGCGCGCTGATCGTCGCCAACCACTCCGGGACGGTCCCGCTGGACGCCCTGATGACCCAGGTGGTGATACACGACCACCACCCGCGCCACCGGCACCTGCGGATGCTCGCCGCCGACCTGGTGTTCGTGCTGCCGGGCGTCAACGAGCTGGCCCGCAAGGCCGGGCACACCCTGGCCTGCAACGAGGACGCCCAGGCGCTGCTGGAGCGCGGCGAGCTGGTCGGCGTCTGGCCGGAGGGGTTCAAGGGGATCGGCAAGCCGTTCGGCGAGCGGTACAAGCTGCAGCGGTTCGGCCGGGGCGGGTTCGTCTCCTCGGCGCTGCGGGCGGGGGTGCCGATCGTGCCGTGCTCGATCGTCGGGGCCGAGGAGACCTATCCGATGATCGGGAACTTCCGGACGCTGGCCCGGCTGCTGGGCCTGCCGTACGTGCCGATCACGCCGACCTTCCCGTGGCTGGGGCCGCTCGGGGCGGTGCCGCTGCCGACCAAGTGGATCATCGAGTTCGGCGAGCCGATCGCGACCGACCGGCACCCGGCGGACGCGGCGGACGATCCGATGCTGGTCTTCGACCTGGCCGACGAGGTGCGGGAGACCATTCAGCACACGCTCTACCAGCTGCTGGTGCAGCGGCGTTCGGTGTTCTTCTGACGGCCGGCGGGCCGCCCCGGACGGGCCGACACGGCGGGGCCCCGGCGGACGAGGTGTCCGCCGGGGCCTCTCCGTTCTCCCGCCGTCCGGCCGGTGCCGTCCGGTGCCGCCCGGTCAGCCGCCGAGGATCCGCAGGCCGGGCAGCAGGCCCGGGATCAGCGGGGGCACCTCGACGCCCTGCTGGGCCGCGCCGCTCGCACTGGGCGCCGCCTCGGTCGGCGAGGCCGGGGGCTGGTCCGGCGTCGGCGCCGGGGCGGGCGCGTCCGCACTGGGCGAGGGCTTCGCCCCGGTGAGCCCGCTGGTGAGGTTGTCGACCAGTCCGCCGACCGGGGCCGGTACGACGTTGGCCGGGCCGCTCGGCAGCGGGAGGACCGGTGCGGCGGGCGCCGCCGGGGCGGGGACGCCACCCTGGGCCGGGGCCTGCGGGGTGCCGCCGGGCCGGTCGCCGGCCGCACCGCCCGCCGGGCCGCCGTTGGCGCCGCCCTGGGCGGGTGCGTTGCCCGCCGCCGGGTTGCCGCCGGGCGCCGCCCCGGTGGCCGGCGCTCCGGCGCCGCCGCCGACGGGGCCGTGCGTTCCGCCGCTCGCCCCGCCGCCGGCCGGAGCGCCGCCGGGGGCGGGCTGCTGGACCAGACGCAGGGGCGCGACGTCCTGGCTTATGGCGTCGAAGAGCTGGTCCACCAGGTGGGCCTGCGGAGTGAGCTGGACCGGGAGCCGGGACTGGATCTCCGACCAGGTGCCGTCCTCGTCCTGGGCGAAGCCGGCCAGCGTGCGCATCGGGTCGAGCGAGCCGTTGTTGCGGTAGACGGCGCGCAGCAGGTCGCGCCCCCTGAGGGCGTCGGCGTGCATCGCGTCGAGGGCCTTGCGGACCTGCTCGACGGTGCCCGGGCTGAGCGCGCCGGCCGGGTCGGTCCGGCCGACCAGGGACTTCGCCTCGCCGAGGCGGGTGGCCGCGTTGTCCAGGAGCAGTTCGCCGCGTTCGCTGTCGGAGCCCGCGAGGTTGAGCCGTAGACCCTCCAGCCCGCGCTTCATGCCGTACAGCGGGTCGCCGGGGAGCGCGTTGCCGCTGGCGGCCGCGGCGCCGGCGAAGCTGCCGACGGCGAGGCCGGCGACCAGTCCGCCGATCGCGAACCGGCGGCTCCAGCGTCCGCGCGGCGCGGTGCGGACGGCCCGGTGGCGGCGCTGCCGTGGCACGGTCGCGCCCGGGCCGCCCGCGAAGGCCTGCTCGAACGCGGCCATCAGCTGGGCGCGTTGGACGGTCCGGACCTCCTGGTCGAGTTCCGGGGCCGGCAGCGCGCGGAGCGCGCCGACCGTGTCGATGAGTTCCGTCATCGCGGCCGAACCGGCGTTCCCGCCGGTGGTGGTGGCCGTTCCGTCGGCAGCGCGGTGCTCCGCCTGGTGGGCCTCCAGCGCCTCGGCGAAGGCCTTCGCCCGCCGGTGCTCCAGCACGTTTGCCGTCACGGACCACACCTCCCTTCGTCGTTGTCGACACCCCGGCTTGCCGGACGGTTGCTCCGACAAGCCAAAGCCACTCCATCGGGTGAGAGGTCGCAATTCGACTTGACCGTACGCCTGGTGGAGGCTTGCACGCTGGCCAACGAGCGGTGCGGGCGGTCGGTTACGCACGGCTGATCATCGGACCGACCGTTCACCCGGATGTGTCGGGCCGCCCCGGAAGGTGACGGCCCGCTTCCTATCTCTCCTGCCGCTTGCCCGGAATCCCGCCCGGAACGCCGCCGGCTCATCGCGCGTCGGGCGGGAGCAGCCGGGCCAAGGTGCGCACGGCGCGGTACTGCAGGGTCTTGATGGCGCCCTCGTTCTTACCCATGATCCGGGCGGTCTCGGCGACCGAGAGCCCCTGCAGGAAGCGGAGGGTGACGCATTCCTGCTGCTGCGGGTTCAGCCGCCGGACGGCCTCCAGCAGGGCGGCGTTGGAGAGCGACTCCAGCACCGACTCCTCGGGGCTGCGCTCGCACTCGTTGGAGTCGAGCATCTCGCCGGTGGTGACCTCCAGCCGGAAGCGGCTGGACTTGAAGTGGTCGGCGACCAGGTTGCGGGCGATGGTCACCAGCCAGGCGCCGAAGTCCCGGCCCTGCCAGGTGAAGGTGCCGATTCTGCGCAGCGCGCGCAGGAACGTCTCGCTGGTGAGGTCCTCGGCGGTGGCCCGGCTGCCGACCCGGTAGTAGATGTAGCGGTAGACGGTGTCCGCGTAGTGGTCGTAGAGCCGGCCGAAGGCGTCGCTCTCGCCGGCCTGGGCCCGCTCGACCAGCTCCATGATCGGGTTGTGCTCGGTCTCGTACCCGGGGCCGGTGGTGGTGCGGGCGCGGCTGCGGCCGCCGGTGGTGCCGGTGCGGCCGCGCGCGCCGGTGCCGGCCGATCCGGCGGCGGTGGTGCGCAGCAGTGGACCGCCGAGGGCGGGTCCGTGGCCGAACGGGGCTCCGGCGGGCGCCGGTTGGGGAACGGCGGCGAGCTGGCTGCGGAGCAGGCTGCGCAGCAGGTCCAGGCCGGTGGAGATCTGCCGGGGCGGGGCGGGGCGGACGCGGAGGCCGGTGCGGGAGCGCAGGGGCGCGGACGACGGGCGGGAGGGTGCAGGCGCGTCGTTCCGGACGGGTGGGTACACGGGACTCCCAGAGGCAGAACTGTGGACGGATCACCTCCGCCTGCGCGGAGAGCACGTCCGTCCCGCCCGGTCCTGCTTGGGGCGGGTGGGTGACGTGCATCCAGGAGAGAATAACGCTTTGTGCAATGACAGCTACACCGTGTGGTCGAAGTGGTCGTTTGGGATCCGCGCGGGGTGCAAATCCGGCCGACACTGACCGAACGCGTCAGCGATCGGCTGGCTCAACGTGACAGAACGGGTGCGCCAGGTGACCGATTCGGCGGCGTGGCGGGCGGTTTCCCGGCCCGGAGGTCAGATAATCCCCGACTTTCGCAAGGTGGCGAACGATCAGATCCGGTCACCGGGTGGCGGGTTCGGTCGGCAGGGTCGGGCGGTCGTGCGGCGCGCGGGAGTTCGCCCGTACGAGCGGCCTGGTCAGCGTGCGGATTGACCACGCTCACCCCGGCGAGGGGCGCCCGGACGGGGGTCGCGGAGCGGGCCCGCGACCCGCGCCGGACCGGGCGCCGGGGGCGGCGGCTCAGGCCCGGCGGCGGCGGTGCAGCGCGACCCCGGCCGCGGCGGCACCGGCCGCCACGCCGAGCGCGGCGGCGGCCGGCAGGCCCACCCGGGCCGCCTTCCGCCCGGTCCGGAAGTCCCGCACCCGCCAGCCCTGCGCCCGGGCGTGCCGCCGCAGCGCGCCGTCCGGGTTCACCACGTACGGGTGCCCGACCAGCGAGAGCATCGGGATGTCGTTGGCCGAGTCGCTGTAGGCGGCGCAGCGGTCGAGGTCCAGCCGCTCGCGCCGGGCCAGGGAGCGCACCGCGGCCGCCTTGGCCGGGCCGTGCAGCAGCTCGCCGACCAGCCGGCCGGTGTACGCGCCGTCGCGCGCCTCGGCCACGGTGCCGAGCGCGCCGGTCATGCCGAGCCGGGCCGCGATGATCCGGGCCACCTCCACCGGGGCGGCGGTGACCAGCCAGACCCGCTGGCCCGCGTCCAGGTGCATCTGCACCAGAGCGCGGGTGCCCGGCCACACCTTGTCGGCGATGACGTCCTCGAAGACCTCCTCGCAGAGCGCCTCCAGGTCGGCGGTCCGCTTGCCGGCCACCACGCCGAGCGCGGTGTGCTTGGCGTCGGCCATGTGCTCCGGGTCCTCGGCGCCGTGCAGCCGGAACCAGGCCTGCTGCCAGGCGAACCGGGCGATGTCCCGGCGGCTGAGGAAGCCGCGCCGGTAGAGGCCGACACCGAGGTAGAAGATCGCGGCACCGCGCAGGATGGTGTTGTCGCAGTCGAAGAACGCGGCGGCGCGCGGGTCGTCCGGCTCGGGCGTGTGGTTCTCCACCGGGGCCTTGGGTGCCTTGCCGCGCTTGGCCGGCTGCGGCTCCGTCGGCTGCTCGTCGGCGGACCGCTCCTCGGCGGGGCGCTCCTGCGCGGGCGGCGCCCCCGCCGGCCGCTCCGCCACGGGCTCCCCGACCGGAGGCTCCCCGGTCGGCGGCTGCGGCGCGGCCCGCAGGGCGGCCTCCGCCGCCTCGGCCGCGGCCTCGCCCGCGAGGGCGGTCCGCGAGCTGGTGGAACGCCTTGCCTGGGTGAGCCTTCGGAGCACGGCCATGTCATCGAGCATAGCCAGCCACCTGGGCGGCGGCCGTGACGGCGGCGTGCCCGAGGGGTTAACGGGAGGAGGGCCGGCCGTGTCCGGCGCGTCTGTAGGGGCGTCGCACAATGGCGGGGTGAGCCCACTGCTGCGACGTGACAAGAACCCGGGGCCGAAGCCGGCCGACCGGACGGTGACCCTGGTGGCCAAGCCCGGCTGCCACCTGTGCGACGACGCCCGGGAGGTGATCGCCCGGGTCACGGCCGAGCTGGGCGCCTCCTTCGAGGAGAAGGACATCACCCAGGACGAGGAGCTCTATCGGCGCTACTGGGAGCAGATCCCGGTCACCCTGATCGACGGCCGCCAGCACGACTTCTGGCGCGTGGACGAGAAGCGCCTGCGCACCGCCCTCGGCGCCTGACCCCGGCGCCGTCCGGCCCCGCCCGGGGTGCCCCGACCCCCGCCGTCCGGCGGGGGCGGTTCGCCGAATCGTTGCCGTTTTTCCGGGTGGGCGGTTTGGGACGCCCCCTGCCGCCCGGCTTACGATCGAACTCGTTTGCGCCCATGGGGGGCTGAGCACGCGAGGAGTGCCGCCATGCTTCCCGGCCCGCCACCGGCAGCGCCCGCCGATCCGTCGGCCGCGCGCGGGGGCTTCGCCGTGGTGGACGTGGAGGCGACCGGCCGCAGTCCCTGGCGGCACCGGGTGGTCGAGGTGGCCGTGGTGCTGCTGGACGCGTCGCTCCGCCCGGAGAGCGAGTTCTGCACCCTGCTGGACCCGCTGGGGCCGGTCGGCCCGACCCATGTGCACCGGATCGCGCAGGAGGACGTCGAGGGCGCCCCGCGGTTCCGCGAGATCGCGCCGAGGCTGCTGGAGCTGCTGGCCGGCCGGGTGCTGGTCGGTCATCACGTCACCTGCGACCACGCCTTCCTGGATCGCGAGTTCGCCCGGATCGGGGTGCCGCTGCCGCCGGTGCCGCTGCTGTGCACCATGCGGCTGGCCCGCGCCCACCTGCCGCAGGCCGGCGGTTTCGGCCTGGCGGCCTGCGTGGAGGCGGCCGGCCTCGGCGCCTTCGCGGCGCACACCGCGCTGGGCGACGCCCGGGCCACCGCCGGCCTGCTGCGGCACTGCCTGGCCGCGCCGTCCTGCCCGCCGGGGGACTGGACGGAGCCGCTGCGGCAGGCGGCCCGGGTGCCGTGGCCGCGGCTGGGGCGGGCACGCTCGCGCCCGTCGGGCGAGCCGGTTCCGCTGGTGCCGCGCGACCCCGCCCGCCCGGCCCCGGTCCCCGCCCCGCGTGACCTGCCGGACCGTCTTCCGTACGGTCCCCGGCCACCCGCTGCACCGCCCCCGGCGGCGGCCCGGAAATCGACCGGTGCTATGGGGTCGACGGCGTGATGCGCATCACTGTGCGGGGACAAAACGGACACCATCTTTGTGCACACGTTCACAAACGCATAGCCTGGCTGCCAAAGCCCAGCTTCACCCACAGGAGCAGCGTGGCAATCGGCCGATCACCACAGAGCAGTTCGCAGACGCCCGACCCGGGCGCCGCGCGCCGACCCTCGCGTGCCCGGGGAATCCCGGAGGCGACGGTCGCCCGGCTGCCCCTCTATCTGCGCGCGCTCACCGCGCTCTCCGAGCGCTCGGTGCCGACCGTTTCCTCCGAGGAACTGGCCGCCGCGGCCGGGGTGAACTCCGCCAAGCTCCGCAAGGACTTCTCCTACCTGGGCTCCTACGGCACCCGCGGTGTCGGCTACGACGTCGAGTACCTCGTCTACCAGATCTCCCGCGAGCTGGGCCTGACCCAGGACTGGCCGGTCGTCATCGTCGGCATCGGCAACCTCGGCCACGCGCTCGCCAACTACGGCGGCTTCGCCTCCCGCGGCTTCCGGGTCGCCGCCCTGCTCGACGCCGACCCGGCCGTGGTCGGCAGCACCGCGGCCGGCCTGCCGGTGCGCCACATGGACGAACTGGAGTCCATCGTGGAGAGCCAGCACGTCTCGATCGGCGTCATCACCACCCCGCCCGGCGCGGCCCAGCAGGTCTGCGACCGGCTGGTCGAGGCCGGCGTCACCAGCATCCTGAACTTCGCCCCGACCGTGCTGACCGTCCCGGACGGCGTGGACGTGCGCAAGGTGGACCTCTCCATCGAGCTGCAGATCCTCGCCTTCCACGAGCAGCGCAAGGCCGGCGACGAGCCGGACCGCACCGAGTCCGTGCTCGACCGGGCCCCCGGCCCGGTCCGCGCCGCCGCCGCCAAGCTGCGCCGGGCGGCCGGGGGCAACGGCAAGACGCGCACGGCCGCCGAGGACGCGGACCCGGCGGCGAAGGGCAAGCCCGGCAAGACCGGCGAGGGCGAGCTGTCCGCGGTGATGCCGGCATGAGCACCGAGATTCGTGGGACCAGGGAGCGGGCGTGAGTCTTCTCGTCGTAGGGCTGAGCCATCGCACGGCCCCGGTCGGGGTGCTGGAGCGCGCCGCGCTGACCGGTGCGGTGCCGACCCGGCTGCTGCACGACGCGGCCGCGTCCGCGACCGTCGCCGAGGCCGCGCTGCTGAACACCTGCAACCGGATCGAGCTGTACGCCGACGTGGACAAGTTCCACGCCGGTGTCGCCGAGCTGTCGCTGCTGCTCGCCCACCACAGCGGGGTGGACCTGGAGGAGCTGACCTCGCACCTCTACGTCCACTACGAGGACCGCGCCGTCCACCACCTCTTCTCGGTGGCCTGCGGCCTGGACTCGATGGTGGTCGGCGAGGGCCAGATCCTCGGCCAGCTGCGCGACGCCCTGGCCAAGGCCCAGGAGGAGCACACCGCCGGGCGCGGCCTGAACGAGCTGTTCCAGCAGGCGCTGCGGGTCGGCAAGCGGGCGCACAGCGAGACCGGCATCGACAAGGCCGGCCAGTCCCTGGTGACCTTCGGCCTGGAGCAGGTCGCGGCCGGCGCGGGCGAGATCGCCGGCAAGCGGGCGCTGGTGGTCGGCGCGGGCTCGATGAGCTCGCTGGCCGCCGCCACCCTGGTCCGCTCGGGCGTGACCGATCTGCTGATCGCCAACCGGACGCCGGCCCGCGCCGAGCGGCTGGCCGAGATCCTCGGTACGGACGTCGCCCGCACCCTGGAGCTGGCCAAGGTGCCCGAGGCGCTGGCCGACGTCGACCTGGTGATCTCCTGCACCGGCGCGGCCGGTGTGGTGATCAAGGCGGACGACGTCGCCGCCGCGGTCGCCGCGCGTGCCGGCGCCACCCCGCTCGCCTTCCTCGACCTCGCCATGCCGCGTGACGTCGACCACGCCGTGCACGAGCTGCCCGGCGCCCTGCTGGTCGACCTGGAGAGCCTCTCGCACGCCCACGCCGCCACCCCCGGCGCGGGCGACGTCGACGCCGTCACCGGCATCGTCTCCGACGAGGTCACCGCCTTCGCCGCCGCCCAGCGCGCCGCGCGGATCGCCCCGACCGTGGTGGCGCTGCGCGCGATGGCCTCCGAGGTGGTCGCCGCCGAGCTGGGCCGCCTGGACTCCCGGCTGCCCGGACTGGACGAGCGCTCGCGCGCCGAGATCGGCCAGACCGTTCGCCGGGTGGTCGACAAGCTGCTGCACGCGCCCACCGTGCGGGTGAAGCAGCTGGCCGCCGAGCCCGGCGGCGCCTCCTACGCGGAGGCCCTGCGTGAACTCTTCGACCTTGACCCGGCCGCCGTGCACGCGGTCTCGGGCACCCCCATCGGCGCCCAGCAGCCCGCGGGCGGGGGCGCCGCATGAACCGTCAGCCATCCCACGAGTACCACCGGGACGATCACCTCATGAATGGTCAACCGCTCACCGGCCGGACACCGGACGCCACCACCGCCCCCCTGCGGCTCGGCACCCGGCGCAGCGCGCTCGCCATGGCCCAGTCGGGCATGGTCGCCCGCGAGGTGACGCGCCTCACCGGACGCCCCGTCGAGCTGGTGGAGATCACCACCTACGGCGACACCTCCCGCGAGGCGCTGGCCCAGATCGGCGGCACCGGTGTCTTCGTCTCCGCGCTGCGCGACGCGCTGCTCGAAGGCCGGATCGACTTCGCCGTGCACTCCCTCAAGGACCTGCCGACCGCCGAGCCCGAGGGCCTGGCGCTGGCGGCCGTGCCGCGGCGCGAGGACACCCGCGACGCCCTGGTGGCGCGCGAGGGCCTGACGCTGGTCGAACTGGTCGAGAAGCTGGCCGGCGCCGGCCGCCCGGCCCGGATCGGCACCGGTTCGCCGCGCCGGATGGCGCAGCTGAACGCCTGGGCCCGGGCCAACGGCTTCCAGCTGGAGACCGTCGCGATCCGCGGCAACGTGGACACCCGGATCGGCTTCGTCACCTCCGGCGAGCTGGACGCGGTGGTGCTGGCCACCGCCGGCCTGAACCGGCTCGGCCGCAGCGCCGAGATCAGTGAGCACCTCGACCCCGAGCTGATGATCCCGGCCCCGGGCCAGGGCGCGCTCGCCGTCGAGTGCACCACGGCGAACAGCGGACTGACCGCCGCGCTGTCGGCCCTGGACCACGCCCCCACCCGGGTCGCGGTGGCCGCCGAGCGCGCCCTGCTGGCCGCCCTGGAGGCCGGCTGCTCCGCGCCGGTCGCCGCGCTGGCCGGCTGGGAGCACCAGACCGAACTGCGGCTGGAGGGCGTGGTCGGCACCGCCGACGGCGCCACCCTGCTGAAGATGTCCGCCCACGGTCCGATCGTCCTCGACGAGACCGCCGAGCAGCAGGCGGCGGCCCTCGGCCGCGCGCTGGCCGCCCGGCTGCTCGACGCGGACGCGGCCGCCCTGATGGGGGAGCGAGCCCGATGAGCCCCACCGCCGCCACCGACAGCCCGTTCCCGGCCGACAGCCCGTTCGGGGGTACCGTCCCCGCCGCCGGCCGCTGCACCTTCCTGGGCGCGGGCCCCGGCGACCCGGGCCTGCTGACCCTGCGCGCGGTCGAGGTGCTCTCCTCCGCCGACGTGCTGGTCGCCGACCCGCTGACCGCCGCCGCCGTGCGCAGCCACTGTCCGACCGGTGTGCAGGTGCACACCCCCGGTGCGGAGGGGCCGGAGTTCGACCTCGCCGACCTGGTCGCCGAGGCCGTGCGCTCCGGCAAGCACGTCGTGCGGACCGTCGACGGCGACCCGGGCCTGGACGGCTGCGCGGCCGAGGAGATGCTCGGCTGCGCCGGTGCCGGGATCGCCTTCGAGGTGATCCCGGGTGTCGCCCAGTCGGTCGGCGTACCGGCCTACGCGGGCGTGCCGCTGCGCGGCGCGGCCGGCACCGACGTGCGCTTCGTGGAGGCCGCGGCGCTGCTGGCCGGCTCCCCGGTGGACCTGGGCGCGCCGGAGACCACCCTGGTGGTGCGCACCACCCTGGGCCAGCTGCCGGCCACCGCCAACGCGCTGGTCTCCAACGGCCGCAAGCCGGACTCCGCGCTGAGCGCCACGCTCTCCGGCACCACCACCCGTCAGCGCACCTTCACCGCGACGCTGGCCTCCATCGCGGCGGACCTCAAGGCCGCCCGGGTGCTGCCTTCCCCGGTCTCCGCCCCGGTGGACCCGACCACCGCGGTCATAGCCGTGGTCGGTGAGCAGGTCGCCCACCGCGCCTCGCACTCCTGGTTCGAGACCAAGCCGCTGTTCGGCTGGAACGTCCTGGTGCCGCGCACCAAGGAGCAGGCGCACGGCCTCTCCGAGCAGCTGCGCTCGTACGGCGCGGTGCCGCAGGAGGTGCCGACCATCGCGGTCGAGCCGCCGCGCACCCCGCAGCAGATGGAGCGGGCGATCAAGGGCCTGGTCACCGGCCGCTACGAGTGGATCGCCTTCACCTCGGTGAACGCGGTGCGCGCGGTGCGCGAGAAGTTCGAGGAGTACGGCCTGGACGCCCGGGCGTTCGCCGGCATCAAGGTCGCGGCGGTCGGCGAGACCACCGCGCAGGCGCTGGTGGACTTCGGCGTGAAGCCCGACCTGGTGCCGTCCGGCGAGCAGTCCGCGGCCGGGCTGCTGGAGGACTGGCCGCCGTACGACCCGGTGTTCGACCCGATCGACCGGGTGCTGCTGCCGCGCGCCGACATCGCCACCGAGACCCTGGTGGCCGGCCTGGTCGAGCTGGGCTGGGAGGTCGACGACGTGACGGCGTACCGGACGGTGCGCGCCTCGCCGCCGCCGGCCGAGACCCGGGAGGCGATCAAGGGCGGCGGTTTCGACGCGGTGCTGTTCACCTCGTCCTCGACCGTGCGGAACCTGGTCGGCATCGCGGGCAAGCCGCACAACGTGACGGTCATCGCCTGCATCGGCCCGGCCACCGCCAAGACCGCCGAGGAGCACGGCCTGCGGGTCGACGTGATGGCCCCGGCGCCGTCGGCGGCCGCGCTGGCCCAGGCGCTGGCAGACTTCGGGGCCAAGCGGCGGGACACCGCGACCGCCGCGGGCGAGCCGGTCTACCGGCCCAGTGAGCGCCGTCCGGGCTCGCGCCGCAAGGCCGCCCGCTGACGTAGAGGCCGGGGGCGGCCCGACCGCCGCCCCCGGCACCGCACCATCGTTCGGAGAGAGAAGCCGTGTCCGCCGAATTCCCGTACGTCCGCCCGCGCCGTCTGCGCTCGACCCCGGCGGTGCGCCGCCTGGTCGCCGAGACCCGGCTGCACCCCGCGGAGCTGATCCTTCCCGCCTTCGTCCACGAGGGCATCACCGAGCCGAGGCCGATCTCCTCGATGCCCGGGGTGTTCCAGCACACCCGGGACTCGCTGCGGAAGGCCGCGGTGGAGGCCGCCGAGGCGGGCGTGGGCGGCATCATGCTGTTCGGCCTGCCCGAGGTGAAGGACGCCGTCGGCTCCGAGGGGACCAACCCGGAGGGCATCCTCCAGCAGGCGATCCGCGACGTGGTCGCGGAGGTCGGCGACCGGCTCGTGGTCATGTCGGACCTCTGCCTGGACGAGTTCACCGACCACGGCCACTGCGGCGTGCTGGCCGAGGACGGCAGCGTGGACAACGACGCCACCCTGGCGCGCTACGCCGAGATGGCCGTGGTCCAGGCCGAGGCCGGCGTCCACGTGGTCGGCCCCTCGGGCATGATGGACGGCCAGATCGGCGTGATCCGCCGGGCGCTGGACGAGGCGGGGCACCAGGGCGTGGCCGTGCTCGCCTACACCGCCAAGTACGCCTCCGCCCTGTACGGGCCGTTCCGCGAGGCCGTCAACTCCTCGCTCCAGGGCGACCGCAAGACCTACCAGCAGGACCCGGCGAACGCCCGGGAGGCGCTGCGCGAGCTGGAGCTGGACCTCGCCGAGGGCGCCGACCTGGTGATGGTCAAGCCCGCGATGCTCTACCTGGACGTGCTGCGGCAGGTCGCCGACGCCTCCCCGGTGCCGGTGTCCGCGTACCAGATCTCCGGTGAGTACGCGATGGTCGAGGCCGCCGCCGCCAACGGCTGGATCGAGCGGGAGCGGACCATCCTGGAGACCCTCACCTCGATCCGCCGGGCCGGCGCCGAGCAGATCCTGACCTACTGGGCCGTCGAGGCCGCCAGGATGCTGAAGTAGGCCCCACGCACGAGCACGCGAAGGCCGGGCCCCTCCGACGGGAGGGACCCGGCCTTCGTCGTGCGTCCTACCAGTCGGCGATGTGGGCGAAGCCCTCGCCGCCGCCGACGCCGTCGGTGGAGGTGGCGGCGCCCCAGCCCAGCTCGCCGGCCGCGATGTGCGAGGTGTGGGCGATGCCCCAGCCCTCGCCGGCCGCGAACACCGGGTCGGCGGAGGCGACGAACTCGCCGCCGCCGGCCACACCGACGTGCGCGGACGCCGCCGGGACGGCGAGCCCGGCCAGCGCCAGCGCGCCGATGGCGGTCAGGGTGATCTTGCCCAGCGTGCTCTTCATGGATCTGCCCTTTCTTCCGGAGCGCCCGGGGCGGACGCTCTGCCTGTGGGGGGTGCGTCCGGACGCCGGGAGGGCCCGGGGAGCAGACGTCCCCGGGCCCTCCGTCGCGCCGTGCGCCTGGATCAGCCGATCAGGTGCGAGACACCCGCGTCGCCCGAGGACTGGGTGTTCTGGCCGACGTTGCAGATCTGCTTCGGGGTGCTGTTGAGGATCGGAACCTCGATCGGCACGGCGATGCCGATGACGCCGACGGCGACGTTGTGGATCTCCGGCAGGCAGATGTTCGGGTTGTCGAGCACGTGCGAGTTCGGGCTGTTGTCGCCGTAGGTGCCGGTGTGGTTGGTGCCACCGTTGCCCTGGGCCGAGACGGCGGCGCCGTCCGAGTCGGCGATGGCGCCCGCGGAGCCGGCGGACATCGCGATGGCGGCCGCGGCCAGACCCGCGGCGGCGAGGGACTTCTTGATCATTTCGGTGTTCCTCTCAGGGGGGTGAATCGGGGAGCGATTCGAAGGTGGTCGGTTCGGAGGGATGACGCCGCCGGGACGGGCGGGGTCAGCCGATCAGGTGGGAGACGCCCGCGTCGCCGTGGCTCTGGGTGCCCTGACCCTGGGTGCAGTACTGCTTGCCACCGCTGTTGGCGATCGGGACCTCGACCGGGACGGCCACGCCGAGCACGCCGACGGCGATGTTGTGGATCTCCGGCAGGCAGATGTTCGCGTTGTCCAGGAAGTGGAAGTTCGGGCTGTTGTCGCCGACGGTGCCGGTGAAGTTGGAGCCGCCGTTGCCCTGGAACGACCCGGCGGCGCCGTCCGCGTCGCCGATGGCCGAGGCCGGCGCCGCGGCGGCGGCCAGCGCGGCGGCGGCCAGGCCTGCGGCGGCGATGGACTTCTGGATCATGAGGAGATCCCTCTCTGAAAAAGCTCGGTTTCCGTGCGGTTTCCGTGCGTACAACGCGTTCAACGCTCAGACCCGGTCCGCGGTCACTGACGTCCAGATCAAAGAATCACGGCACGGAAGGTTACGGGGATTTTGGAAAAGAGTCCTGGAGGCGCGGCGGTCAACGGTTTCCGGTCGGATTATTAACCCGAATCGGTTAACCGCCGCAATCGGGGACGCCGGTCGCTCGTTGAGCCCGTTGCTTTCGGCTGCGCCCGCGCAGCCGACCCCCATTGGATCTCCAGTACGGACAGGCGGAACGGTGAAAAGCATGAGGTTCTCCAAGCGGGCCGGCGCGATGCTGCTGGCGGTCGGTGCGGGCGTGCTCGCCTCCCAGGGGGCGGCCTCCGCCGCCTCGGTCGCCCCCGAGCAGGTCGGGGCGCTGGAGGACCAGCTGGCCACCCAGCAGGTGCCGCTGGACATCCCGCTGGCGCCGCTGGACAGTCGCATCTCGGGTGCCGTCCCGGCCTCGCTGCTGATGCCGCCGGCCCCCGCCCACACCACCGGGGACGCGCTGCTCCCGGACCGCGTGGTGCCGGCGCTGGGCATCGGCAAGGTCGGCCCGACCGCCAAGGCCGAGCTGCCGCTGCCGCTGCTCGACCGGGGCGCCGACCTCGGCGAGCTGCTGCTGGACGCCCCGGCCGCGCCGCTGCACGCCGACACCCCCGCGGTCGGCCTCGGCAAGCCGCTCTCGCTCGTCGAGGACGGCACCGGCCAGCTCGCCGACGGCCGGATCAAGCTGGACGAGATCGACCCGCGGCTGGTGACCGGCGCCGTCCAGGCGGTGCCCGGCGCCAAGGCCAGCCTGGGCAACGAGGACGAGCGGATCTCGGTGACCGACACGCTGGGGAGCCTGGCCACCGCGACCACCGCCACCACCACCGGCGTGGTCTCGGGCGCCGGTGCGGCCGGCCTGGCCCAGCTCTAGGAGGCGCCCGACGCGCCAGAGCCCGGCACCCCCCTTTCGCGACGGGGTGCCGGGCTCTCGCGCGGGCGCGTGGCGGCATCAGCCCGGCAGCACCCCGAGCAGTCCGCCGACCAGCGGCAGGTCGCGCGGACCGCCGCCGGCGCTGAGCGGGCCGGTCAGCGTCCCGGTGCCGACCGGCGCCAGGCCGGAGTCCGGCTGGACGGTCGCACCGTTGTTCAGCACGTCGGCCGAGGAGTTGGCCCACGGGTCCAGCCGCAGGTCCTTGAGCGGCGCGATGCCGTAGCCGAGGCCGGTGGTGGCACCGCCGAGCCCCTGGGCGAGGTCGGTCTTGGCCAGGGCGGCCTCGCCGCCGGCCGGGGCCGCGTGCGCCGTGCCCGCACCCGTGCCGCCGAGCAGCATCGCGGCACCCAGGGCGGCGACGAGGCCGGCCCCGCTCTTCTTCACAACCATGCGTCTTCACCTTCGGGGGAGGGGTTCCCCGGGCGACCGGACCGTGCCCGGGGTACGCCGAACCGCCCCCCGGCCGGGAGCCGGGGGGCAGTGCGGGCGGAACGCGTGCCGATCGGGATCAGCAGTCGTCCTCGGCGTGCTCGTGCTCGTGCTGCGGCGGGGCCTCCACGTTGGCGCAGGAGTTGCCGAACGCCGGGTTCAGCAGGCCGATCAGGTTGATCGAGTTGCCGCACACGTTCAGCGGGACGTGCACCGGGATCTGGATCTGGTTGCCGGAGACGACGCCGGGCGAGCCGGCGGCGACGCCCTCCGCACCGGCGCTGGCGGCGGCACCGCCCGCCGCACCCAGCACCAGGCCGGCGGCGGCGGCGGAGAGGACGGCGGCCTTCTTCACGTTCTGCATGGGGGTTGATCTCCTCGATCACACACGGGTTGAGCGGCCGCACCCCGCCCGGTGGCGGGGTGCGGCACGAGTGCGGGGAATCCGCGGCCGCCGGCTCGGCGGCCACCGGTTCAGCCGGCGTTGACGCAGGCGTTGCCGAACGCCGGGTTCAGCAGGGCGATGATGTCGATGGTGTTGCCGCACAGGTTGATCGGGATGTGCACCGGGATCTGGAGCTGGTTGCCGGAGAGCACACCGGGGGAGTTGGCGGCGACGCCCTCGGCGCCGGCGCTGGCGAACGCGCCGCCGGCCGCACCGACCACCAGGCCGGCGGTGGCGAGAGACAGCGCGGCGGCCTTCTTGACGTTACGCATGTGTTCTTCCTCCGTATTCTGCCCGACCGTCTGTGGAAATAGTCGGGAGCCGGGCGAGGGGAAATCCTGGCCCGTTGGCTTCTGGGAATGCCGTGATTGTCACTCGGGCGGCCCAGATGGCGCGTGTCGCCCATGGCTCGGGCGATGAGCGGCCGCCGCGGCACCGTGCGCCGCGAACAATTCCCGCACGGCCGGGAAGCATTCGAATCGACGCGCGACCGGGAGAATTCCGGACGGGCTTGGACCGGCGGCGGATCTCCTCGTCGTAGCGGGGCGGGTGGAGCGTGTTCCGACTGGAGAACGAGGCACTGGGCGGGGGGAAACGGCCGGATGCGGGTGTCACCCGATTGCCCGGGGCGGAGGCTCCGTTCGTCCGGACGGGTGACAGTGGGGTAGCCCTCGCAACCGGCCCGAGCGGGTCTCGTTGGAGATGTCGCACTCCCCGTGCATCTCTGTCGAACAGTCAGGAGGCTCCTCATGAGCATCAAGAAGACGGCCGCCGTCGGCGCCGCTGTGGTCGGCATCGTCGCCGCCGGTGCCGGTTCCGCCGTGGCCAGCTCCGGCGCGGAGGGCGTTGCCGCCGGCTCCCCCGGTGTCATCTCCGGCAACCAGATCCAGGTGCCGCTGCACGTCCCGATCAACCTGTGCGGCAACACCATCGACATCGTCGGCATCCTGAACCCGGCCTTCGGCAACCACTGCGCCAACGTCGGCTGACCAGCCGCCGGTCCGGTCGGCGCGAGCCGCCGCTCCCGCGCTTCCCTCCTGGGGTGCGGAGCGGCGGCTCTCGGCGTTTCCGGGGCGGTTGCGAGTCCGGCGGCCGGGGGCGCGGTCAACTGGCGGTGCTGTCATGAGCCTTGTTGCGTTACTTGTCAGTATCTAGAATGTGAGACCTGCTCACCTTTCTTCGCTCCTCCCCGTCCGGCGTTCCCGGCCGGGCGGCCCCACCCGCAAGGAGTCGCGTGTGAACAGGTCACCACGGGGAGGTGCGCGGCGGTCCAGGACGGTCGCGCGGCGCTCCCCGCTCGGCGCACTGCTGGCGGCCGGCGCCCTCGTCGCCGGCCTCGGCCTGGCCGGCGCCCCCGCCGCCTTCGCCGGCACCGCCCCGGCCGCCCCCACGGCCGCCACCACCCGCCCGGCCGCGATCGTCGCCCTCGGCGACAGCGCCATCTCCGGGGAGGGCGCCGGCACCGACACCGGCGACGCCTACTTCCCGGAGACTGACAGCCCCACCAACTACTGCCACCGGCACCCCAAGTCGGAGATCTTCGTCACCGACATCCCCGGGGTCACCCCGATCGACCTCGCCTGCTCCGGCGCGCAGACCGGCGACCTGGTGAGCGACCCCGGGCTGGCGAGGATCACCGGCCCCGGCAGCGGCGACTTCGGCGAGCCCAAGCAGGACGTCAAGCTGGCCGGCGTGGCCGCCGCGTACGACGTGAAGCTGGTCGTGGTCACCATCGGCGCCAACGACGACTTCGACTTCAGCGGCATCATGATGCACTGCCTCGCGCAGTACTTCCCGGTGCCCAAGGACCAGGGCTGCCGCGACACCATCGGCAGCGCCGAGATCGCCCGGCGGGCGGAGCGGGTCGGGCCCAAGGTGGTCGCCGCCCTGCAGAACGTCCGGCAGACCATGCGGCGGGCCGGCTACGCCGACGACTCCTACCAACTGGTCTACCAGTCCTACTTCAACCCGATCACCCCGGACATCCGGCGCAACGACTTCCTCGGCAAGGTGGCCGACGGCTGCCCGGCCTTCCCCGAGGACCTCGCCTGGGGCCACAACTGGGTGGTGCCGCTGTTCAGCGACACCCTGCGCGCCGCGGCCGAACAGGTGCCCGGCGTCCGCTACCTCGACCAGCGCCGGGTCGCCTTCGGCCACGAGGTCTGCGCGGAGTGGACCAGTTCCCCCTACGAGTACACCAACGGGGACGTCATCAACCTCGCCGAGTGGGTCCGCAACGGCTGCGACCAGCAGATCGGCATCCCCGGCCTGTGCATGAACATGGTCCGCCAGTCCTACCACCTCAGGGTCGCCGGCTACCGGGGCGAGGGCGTCTGCCTCGGCCAGTTCTACGCCCGCCCCGACCTCGCCCAGGCCGCCTGCTCCCTCGACCAGCGCAACACCACCTCGATCGAACCGCTCACCCCCGGCAAGCCGTTCCCGGACGGGCCCGAGGACGGCGCCTGGTTCCAGCTGGCCAATGCCGCCGACGGCCGGGTGCTGGACCTCACCGGCGGCGGGACGTACGGCGACGCCACCGACGGCCGGCCCGCGATCACCTATCCGGCCACCGGCGGGCTCAACCAGTCCTTCGTCCTGGAGGCCAGGGCCGGCGGCTCCTACGAGCTCGACTTCAGCGGCAACCGCACCATGTGCCTGGACGCCAGTGGCGGCTCCACCGCCCCCGGCACCCGGATCCAGCAGTGGCGCTGCAACGGCGGCGGCAACCAGCACTGGGTCCTCACCCCCGCCGGTGACGGCCTGTGGAAGGTGGCCGACTCCCAGGACCGGGCCGAGCTGGTCACCGCCTCCGGCCGGCTCGACGCCAAGGGCAACCCGCTCGTCGAGCTGGCCGCCGACACCGGCGCCCCGGCCCAGCTGTGGCGGCTCACCAAGCTCGGCACCGTCCACCTGCACGGTTGACCCGTCCCCGAACCACCGGCCGTCCACCGGGCGGGCTCCCCGCCCGCCCGGTGGCGGCGGTGCCGTAGGCTCGCCCGGCGTCGCGCTGTCGGTCGGCGCACCGGTCACGAGCGGGGCGGGGAGTACCAGAGCTGATGAGCGCGGCATCGAGCACCGAGTCGTCGGACGGGAGCGCGGGCGTGCCCCCGCCGTCCGCCACCCCGTCGTCCGCCGCCGCGGCGGACCCGCAGACCGCGCAGGACCCGCGGGCTCCCGGGGAGCCCACGGCGGCGGACCGGTCCCCGGGCTGGTTCGGCGCCCTGGTGGACCGCTACGCCCCGGCGCTCGGCGCGTACGCGGTGGTCAAGGCGACCGGCCTGACCGTCTTCCTGCTGCTGCTCTCGCACACCGAGGACTTCCTGAAGAAGGACCCGGGGCGCGGCGGCGGCGCCCGGCCCTGGGACGTGCTCGGCACCTGGGACGGCATCTGGTACCAGCGGATCGCCGAGAACGGCTACGACCCGCAGCTGATCCCGCTGCACGGCTACCCGCTGGCCACCTACTACGAGAACTCCGCCGCGTTCTTCCCGCTCTACCCCTGGCTGATGCGGCTGGTGGGGGCGGTGACCGGGCTCGGCCCGTACGGCTCGGGCATCGTCGTCTCGGTGATCGCCTCCTTCGTCGCCGCGGCCGGGATCTTCGCGGTCGCCGCGCGGCTCGGCGGCTTCCGGGCCGGTGTGATCGCGGCGGTGATCTGGGGCCTGTTCCCGGGCTCGGGCGTGGAGTGGGCGGTCTACTCGGACTCGCTGTTCGTCGCCCTCTCGGCCTGGGCCTGCTACTGCGTGATGACCCGCCAGTGGCTCGCCGCCGGGGTGCTCGCCCTGGTGGCCGGCCTCAACCGGCCGACCGCGGTCGCGCTGATCGCCGCCGTCTCGATCTCGGCGCTGGTGGCGCTGGTGCGGCGCACCGACGGGGTGGCCCGCCCGCTGACCGCGATGCTGATCACCCCGTGGGGCCTGCTCGGGTACGTCGCCTGGGTCGGCTACCGGATGGGCGACTGGACCGGCTACTTCAAGCTCCAGCGCGGTGCCTGGAACCGCTACTTCGACTGGGGCGCCTCCACCGCCCGCAGCACCCTGGACACGGTCACCGGGCACTGGACGTTCTGGCAGTCCAACCCGGCGCCGGACCTCATCGCGGTGGGCCTGCTGATCGCCCTGCCCGGGCTGCTGGTGCTGCTGCTGCGCCTGCGGCCGCCGCTGGTCCTGGTGCTCTACACGGTGCTGACCATCGTCCTGGCGCTCAGCAGCAACCAGATCTACGGCAACATCTCGCGCTACCTGCTGCCGGCCTTCCCGCTGTTCATCGGCCTGGCGGTGGCGCTGCGCCGGCTGCGGCCGTCGACCCTGGGCGGCCTGGTCGCGATGCCGGCGGTGGCGGCCGGATGGTACGCGGGGTACGCGCTGTTCGAGCTCGGCATCCCGTAGAACCGGCCTCCGTAGGGCCGCGTAACCTCGACGTCATGACGACCAGCGGCACGCCGACCGTGCGCCAGATCCGCGACCTCTCCGGTCTGCTGGACCACGCGAGCCACGTCCTGGCGACCCGGATGGCGGCGGCGTTCACCGAGCTCGGCGTCACCCCGCGCGCCTACTGCGTGCTCTTCCACGCGCTGGCGGCCGAGCGCACCCAGAGCCGGCTGGCCGAGCTGGCCGATCTCGACAAGACCACCATGGTGGTGACCGTCGACCAGCTGGAGCGGGCCGGTCTGGCCGAGCGCTGTCCGGCCGCGGCCGACCGCCGGGCCCGGATCGTGCGGGTCACCGAGGCGGGCGCGCGGGCGGTCGAGCGGGGCACGGCGATCGCCGACCGGGTGCACCGGGAGGTGCTGGAGTCGCTGCCGGGGGAGGAGCGGACGGTCTTCGTCGCGGCGCTGACCCGCCTGGTGGACGGGGGCGGGGCACTGGCCGATCCGGTCGGTTCGGAGCGGACGGTGCGCCGGGCCCGCCGCCCGCGCGGCCGGGGTCCGGGCGACGAGCCCAGGGCGCGGCGGTAGTCGGTTTCCGGTCGGCTTGTATGCTCCACCTGGCGCCAGGGGGGACGTCCTGGCCGCTGATCGTTCGATGGCACAGCCGTGAAGAGGTGCGGGGATGTCGGGTCGCCGAGACAGGAGTCAGTCCGGCGTGGCCCGGCCGCGTCCGGAGGGCTCGACCGGCTCGGCGGGTTCCAGCGGTGCCCGGAGCGGCTCGACGGGCGACGCGGGCACCGGTGCGGCCGGCGGTTCCGTCCCCGCGCCCAGGCCCGGCGGGCGGGCCGAGGCCCGGCGGGCGGCGCAGTCCAAGGGCCGCGGCGGACAGGGCGGACAGGGCGGCGACGGCGGGTCGAACGGCCAGGGCCACCGCCGCTCCGGCGGGCGCGGCAAGAAGCCCCGACGAAACGTCAAGAAGATCGTCGGCTGGACAGCCGTCGGCACACTGGTGCTGATAGCCGGCACCGGTGGCGCGATCTACTACAAGCTCAACGGCAACATCAAGACCATCGACGCGGACGCGCTCAGCAAGGACCGCCCGCCGGAGGCCGAGGCGGACGCCAACGGCAACAAGCCGGTGAACATCCTGCTGATCGGCTCCGACAGCCGCGGTGGCGACAACTCGGACCTGGGCGGCGGCGACTCGGAGGGCGCCCGCTCGGACACCACGATCCTGCTGCACGTCTACGCCGACCACAAGAACGCCATCGGCGTCTCCATCCCGCGCAACACCTTGGTCACCATCCCGCCGTGCAAGCTCCCGAACGGGAAGTGGACCAAGGAACAGAAGGGCAAGGACGTCCTGTTCAACGCCGCGTTCACGGTGGGCGGCGCGCCGGACGGCAACCCCGCCTGCACCCAGAACACCCTGGAGAAGCTCACCGGCATCCGCGTCGACCACACCATCGTGGTCGACTTCCAGGGCTTCTCGGCGATGACCAAGGCCGTCGGCGGCGTCGACGTCTGCCTGCCCAAGGACATCTACGAGAAGGACCTCAACGAAAAGCTGCCCGCGAAGGGCGCCCTGGTCCTGAAGAAGGGCCCGCAGAAGGTGGAGGGCCAGCAGGCGCTCGACTACGTGCGGTTGCGTCACGGCATCGGCGACGGCTCCGACATCGGCCGGATGAAGCGTCAGCAGGCCTTCATGAGCTCGATGATCAGCACGGTGAAGAAGAAGGGCCTGGAGCCCACGACCCTGCTGCCGCTGGCCGACGCCGCCACCAAGTCGCTGCGCGTCGACGAGGGTCTCGGCTCGGTCGACAAGCTCATGTCCTTCGCGCTGTCGCTGAAGAACATCGACCTGCACGACCTCAAGTTCGTGACTCCGCCCTGGCGTTACAACGAGGCCAATCTCGACCTGGTGAAGCCGGACTCCGACAGGCTGTGGGAGGCGATCCGCGCCGACCGCACCCTGGACGGCAAGGACGCCACCGGCCAGCAGCCCGACGCGCCCGCCACCCCGGCGGCCCCGGTCACCCCGGAGGCCCCGCCGACCACCACCGCGGCCGCCACGAAGACCGCTCCCGCGGCCCCGGCGCCCGCGATCAAGGTCTTCAACGGAACGACCGCCAACGGGCTGGGCGCCAAGGCGGGCGAGGCCCTGAAGGCGGCGCAGTTCACCGTCGGCTCGGTGTCCCAGGCGAAGTCCACCAACAAGCTCACCACCACGATCGAGTACGGCGCCGGACAGAAGGCCAACGCCGAGAAGGTCGCCGAGCTGTTCCCCGGGGCCACCCTCACCCCCAGCTCGGCGCCCGGCATCAGCGTCGTCCTCGGCAAGGACTACGCCGACGCCAACGCCGCCGCCGGCACGACCGCCCCGGCCGCGCCCGCCCCGCTGCCGACCTCGGTCACCGAGGACGTGCGCTCCGCGGACGACGACATCTGCGCCAACACCACCTACGGCTCCGGCGGCTGACCCCGCGCCGGACCGCCGGCGGCCGACGACGAACGGGGCCCCGGCTTCCGGCCGGGGCCCCGCTCGCGTCCGGAACCGATCAGGGCCAGACCAGGCAGTACAGCTGGTGGCCGGCCTCGTGCAGGCGGTTGGCGAAGTCCTGCCACTCGTGCAGCATGCTGTAGATCACGAAGGCGTCGCGCGGGCCCCGGCGGTCGGGGACGGTGGACCAGATGAAGGCGGCGGCGCCGAGTTCGGTCTCGTCCGCCTTGCGCAGCGGTTCGACGACGTTGTGCGGCAGCTGGACGACGGCGTAGTCCGGGTGCAGCACCACCAGTTCCAGCGGCGGCACCTGGTGCAGCGGCACGCCCTGGATCCCGGTGAGGACCATGGCGCTCATGGTCTCCGGTTTGATCTTGGTGGAGAGGTGGCCGTTGGGCGAGCCGCTGGTCTCCATCAGGTCGCCGAGCCGGCCGAGCGAGCCGAGCTCGCCCGCGTCCAGCCCGAGACCGCCCGGCCCGAGGGCGGTCGGGACCCGGGCCGCGGTCGCCCGGTCGGGTGCGCCGAAGTACTTGTACGTCACCCCCACGCGTCCCTCACCCCGCCTCTCACGGCCTCGGCCGCTACGCCCCGTTCCCGCTCCCGTACCCCCGCGTGCGGTCTCGGCGGGCCGGCGGGGGCCACCCGCGACCTCGTCGTGGCCGTCCTGCGCCTCGGACACTCGGACCATCCTCACCGGAATTCGCCGGAATCGACAGACCCCCGCACGTCCGGTGTCCCACCGGACGTGCTCCTTACCCGTCATGCGCCGCCGTACCCAGTCGCGGTACGCGGCAGTCCTCTCCACACCCCTGCATCGACCCGGAGCGTCCGTCCGGCCTCGCGGCCGGAGGAACTCCGGAGACACTCTGGGTACATAGTCTGACTGGTCCGGGTAGCCGGCGCAGCCAGGGGCCCCGTTGTACGGATAACCGTACAGACTCGGGCGCCCGGATCATCGTTC
Organism: Kitasatospora sp. NPDC057595; assembly: GCF_042800875.1. Taxonomy (NCBI): domain Bacteria; kingdom Bacillati; phylum Actinomycetota; class Actinomycetes; order Kitasatosporales; family Streptomycetaceae; genus Kitasatospora; species Kitasatospora sp. NPDC057595. Next base: position 249,917 of record NZ_JBHVGL010000002.1, read on the forward strand.
CAGATGATGAGGTCCGACATGCAGAGGTGAAGGACACGATTTGAGACCATGTCTCCCGTGAGCTACCCCTACGAAGCACCCAAGTCCCAGTCGCTCTTCGACCGCGCGTCGGTCGTGACCCCCGGCGGCGTCAACTCCCCGGTGCGCGCCTTCCGCGCCGTCGGCGGTACGCCGCGCTTCATGGTGTCCGGCAGCGGCCCCTATCTGACCGACGCCGACGGCCGCGAGTACGTCGACCTGGTCTGCTCGTGGGGCCCGATGATCCTCGGCCACGCGCACCCCGCCGTCCTGGACGCCGTGCAGCGGGCGGTGACCCGCGGCACCTCCTTCGGCACCCCCGGCGAGGGCGAGGTCGAGCTGGCCGAGGAGATCGTCGCCCGGGTCGCCCCGGTCGAGCAGGTCCGCCTGGTCTCCTCGGGCACCGAGGCCACCATGTCGGCGATCCGGCTGGCCCGCGGCTTCACCGGCCGCGCGAAGGTCGTGAAGTTCGCCGGCTGCTACCACGGACATGTGGACGCGCTGCTGGCCGCCGCCGGTTCCGGCGTCGCCACCTTCGGCCTGCCGGACACTCCGGGCGTCACCGGCGCCCAGGCCGGCGACACCATCGTGCTGCCCTACAACGACCTCGCCGCCGTCGAGGAGGCCTTCCGGGCCCACCCCGGCGAGATCGCCTGCGTGATCACCGAGGCCTCGCCCGGCAACATGGGCGTCGTCCCGCCGCTGCCCGGCTTCAACGGCGGTCTGGCCCGGCTCTGCCGGGAGAACGGCGCGCTGTTCATCTCCGACGAGGTGATGACCGGCTTCCGCGTCTCCAAGGCCGGCTGGTACGGCCTGGAGGCGGCGAACGAGGGCTGGGCGCCCGACCTGCTGACCTTCGGCAAGGTCATGGGCGGCGGCTTCCCGGCCGCGGCCTTCGGCGGTCGTGCCGACGTGATGGCCCACCTCGCCCCGGCCGGCCCGGTCTACCAGGCCGGCACCCTCTCCGGGAACCCGATCGCCACCGCGGCCGGCCTGGCCCAGCTGCGGGGCTGCACCGACGAGGTGTACACGGCCGTCGACCGGGTCGCCGCCGAGGTCTCCGGGCTGGTCTCCACCGCGCTCACCAAGGAGGGCGTGGCGCACCGGCTGCAGACCGCCGGGAACATGTTCTCGGTGTTCTTCACCGAGGACACCGTGACGAACTACGCCGAGGCGAAGACCCAGGAGGCGTTCCGCTTCACCGCGTTCTTCCACGCGATGCTCGCCGAGGGCGTCTACCTGCCGCCGTCCGCCTTCGAGTCCTGGTTCGTCTCCGCCGCGCACGACGAGCGGGCGCTGGAGCGGATCGCCGCCGCGCTGCCCGCCGCCGCCCGGGCCGCCGCCGAAGCCACGGCCTAGTCCTTACGAGTCCCAGGAGTACTGAGAAGTGAGCGCCAAGGACATCACCGTCGTCCATCTGATGCGGCACGGCGAGGTGCACAACCCGGAGGGCGTCCTGTACGGGCGCCTGCCGGGCTACCGGCTGTCCGAGCTGGGCCGCGAGATGGCCGAGCGGGTCGCCGAGGACCTCGCCGGGCGGGACATCACCCACGTGGTGGCGTCCCCGCTGGAGCGCGCCCAGGAGACCGCCGCGCCGATCGCCAAGGCACACGGCCTGGACCTCGCGGTGGACGGGCGGCTCATCGAGGCGGAGAACATCTTCGAGGGCAAGACCTTCGGAGTGGGCGACGGCTCGCTGCGCAACCCGTCCTACTGGAAGTACCTGACCAACCCGTTCAAGCCGTCCTGGGGCGAGCCGTACCTGGAGCAGGCGGTGCGGATGATGGGCGCGCTGGCCGCCGCCCGGGACGCCGCGCGCGGGCACGAGGCGGTCTGCGTCAGCCACCAGCTGCCGATCTGGATCGTCCGCTCCTTCGTGGAGCGCCGCCGGCTCTGGCACGACCCGCGCAACCGGCAGTGCTCGCTGGCCTCGCTGACCAGCTTCACCTACGAGGGGGACCGGATCGTCTCGGTCGGCTACCGCGAGCCGGCCCGCGACCTGCTGCCGGCCCACCTGGTCGGCAAGGGCGGCAAGAGCAAGCCGGTGGGCAAGAGCTTCGGCGCCTGAGAAAGGGCTTGACACCGGCTCCGGGAGCACCCGGAATCCGGGTACGCCGAAGAGGCCCGGACGTGCGGAACGGTGTCCATGGTTCCCGATTCGACGTAAGAGCTGTGTGAGTAAGACCTGGGTCACACCCCCGCGACACCAGGGTCGATGGTCCCGTCGCAGGTCAGAGGGGGTCCGGCAGACAAGGCCGGACCCCCCGGGGCCCGCCCGTGACTCCATGCGAAACTTTTCACATGTCTGGCATGACGCGCCCCCGTCCCCGTGTCGCAGCCGCCGCGGTCACCGCCGCCGCTGCCGCGCTGGTCCTCACCGGCTGCAGCTCGTCCGGCTCCTCGGCCGGCGGCGACGGACAGATCGGCTTCGTCACCGCCAAGGGCAGCACCATCTCGACGGTCGCCCAGGGCCACCGCCAGGACGCGCCGGACATCGGCGGAACCACCCTGGAGGGGACCCCGACCAAGCTCTCCGACTACCGGGGCAAGGTCGTCGTGATGAACGTCTGGGGCTCCTGGTGCGGACCGTGCCGCTCGGAGGCCGACGACCTCCAGCGGGTCTGGGAGAAGTACAAGGACCAGGGCGTGCAGTTCCTCGGGATCAACACCAGGGACCCCGAGGTCAAGAACGCCCTCCGCTTCGAGCAGGAGAAGGGCGTCACCTTCCCCAGCATCTACGACCCGGCCGGCACCGAGCTGCTCAAGTTCCCCAAGGGCAGCCTCAACTCGAACACCATCCCGACCACCCTGGTGATCGACCGGGAGGGCAAGCTGGCCGCCCGCGCCCTCGGCGGCCAGACCGACGACAACCTGGAGTCGATGCTCCAGCCGATCGTGGCGGAGCAGCAGCGGTGAGTGCGGCGGTCCAACTCGCCGACAACGTCGGGACCATCCAGAGCGGCGCGCTGCTGGTGGCCGCGCCGATCGCGGTGGCGGCCGGCCTGGTGTCGTTCTTCTCGCCGTGCGTGCTGCCGCTCGTCCCCGGTTACCTCTCCTACGTCACCGGCTTCTCGGCCGCGGACCTCGCCGACGCGCGCGGGGCCCGGCGCGGCCGGATGCTGGCGGGCGCGCTGCTGTTCATCCTCGGCTTCACCGCCGTGTTCGTCTCCGGTGGCGCGCTGTTCGGCTTCTTCGGCGACACGCTCCAGGAGCACAAGCGGATCATCTCGATCGTGCTCGGCTCGGTGACGGTCCTGATGGGCCTGGCCTTCATGGGCCTGGTGCCCGGACTGAGCATGCGCGAGCTGCGCTCGCACCGCCGCCCGGCCGTCGGTCTGCTCGGCGCGCCGATGCTGGGCGTGGTGTTCGGCGTCGGCTGGACGCCCTGCCTCGGCCCGACCATGTCGGCGATCCAGACGCTGGCCTTCAACGAGGCCGACGCCGGTCGCGCCGCCCTGCTGATGACCGCCTACTGCCTGGGCCTGGGCGTACCTTTCGTCGTGGCCGCGCTGGCCTTCCGCCGGGCGCTCGGTGCCTTCGGCTGGGTCAAGCGGCACTACCCGCTCGTCATGCGGATCGGCGGCGGCATGCTCGTCGTGGTCGGTCTGCTGCTCGTCACCGGGGCCTGGGACTCACTGGTGAACGAGCTGCGAGTCCGCACCGGCGACTTCTCGATCGGAATCTGACCCGTGACCAAGACCACGACCGACCGCGAGCAGCGCGGGGACGCGGCGCAGGGCGCGGCCGAGGACGCCGCCGAGCGGCTGACCACCGCCCCGGCCGACTCCGACGGCCCCACCGGCATCGGCGCGCTCGGCTGGCTGCGCTGGATGTGGCGCCAGCTGACCTCGATGCGGGTCGCGCTGATCCTGCTGTTCCTGCTGTCGCTGGCGGCCATCCCCGGCTCGCTGATCCCGCAGAACGGCCAGAACCAGTTCAAGGTCCAGGCCTGGAAGGCGCAGCACACCACGGTCGCGCCGATCTACGAGAAGCTCCAGCTGTTCGACGTCTACAGCTCGGTGTGGTTCTCGGCGATCTACATCCTGCTGTTCGTCTCGCTGGCCGGCTGCATCGTGCCGCGCACCTGGCAGTTCGTCGGCGTGCTGCGCTCCCGGCCGCCGGCGGCGCCGCGCAACCTGACCCGGATGCCGGTGTACGCGGCCTGGCGGACGGACGCGGACGCCGCGACCGTCAACACCGCCGCCCACCGGCTGCTGCGCGCGCGGCGGTTCCGGGCGCACCTGGACGGCGGCGCGGTGGCGGCCGAGAAGGGCTACCTGCGCGAGGTCGGCAACCTGGTCTTCCACCTGTCGCTGTTCGCGCTGCTCGGCGGCTTCGCCTGGGCGAGCCTGGCCAGCGGCACCGGCGGCAAGCTGCTGGTCGAGGGTGACGGCTACGGCAACACCATCACGCAGCTGGACGACTTCACCGGCACCCGCTTCTACGGCAGCGACGACCTCGACCCCTTCTACGTGAAGCTGAACAACTTCACCTCGAAGTTCCAGGACCGGGGCGACCAGATCGGCAGCGCCCGGCAGTTCACCGCGCACGTCGACTACTTCGAGGGCAGCGACCCGGCGAAGCTCAAGGCGGGCACGATCGAGGTCAACCACCCGCTGGAGATCGCGGGCAGCAAGGTCTACCTGATCGGCCACGGCTACGCCCCGGTGATCACGGTGCGCAACAAGGCGGGCGACATCGTCTACACCGGTGCCACCCCGTTCCTCCCGCAGGACGGCAACCTGACCTCCACCGGTGTCGTCAAGGTCTCCGACTACGGGGAGAAGGACGGCCAGAAGACCCAGCTGGGCTTCTCGGGCTTCTTCCTGCCGACCGCTCCGGTGGCCTTCGACCGCAACACCGGCCCGCGCTCGCTGTTCCCCGGTGACGCGGACCCGGCACTGGTGCTCAACGTCTACGCGGGCGACCTGGGCACCGACTCCGGTCTGCCGCAGAACATCTACCAGCTCAACACCAGGAAGCTGACCCAGCTCCAGCAGGACGGCCAGCCGGCGAAGGCCAGGCTGAAGCCCGGCCAGGCCTGGGAGCTGCCGGACGACTACGGCACGGTCACCTTCGAGGGCTACAAGCAGTGGGCGAGCTTCAACATCTCGCACCGCCCGGGCAACGGCATCGCCCTGGTCGGCGCGGTGGCGGCGATCGCCGGTCTGATCGGCTCGCTGTTCATCCAGCGGCGCCGGATCTGGGTGCGGGCGGTGGCGCTGCCGGACGGCGGCACGCTGGTCGAGCTGGCCGGGCTGGGCCGCAGTGAGTCGGCGAAGATCGCCGAGGAGCTGGCCGCGCTCGCGGTGGACCTCCAGGACGACGCGCCCGCGCTCGACGACGAGGCCGACGAGTCCGAGAAGTCCGACGCGTCCGAGAAGCCCGACGGGTCCGAGAAGCCCGACGAGCCCGACGAGGCCGCGGCACCCGAAGAATCCGCAGTTCCCGCCGACCCGAACTCCAAGGAGTAGACGGTGCACCTCGCCTCGGAGGTCGACCCGCAGCTGGCCGACCTGTCCAACAAGCTGATCTATTCGGCGATGGCGGTCTATCTGATCGCCATGTTCGCCTACATGTTCGAGTGGACCTTCGGCTCGAAGGGCGCCGTCGCCGTCCGCTCCATCGAGCAGGCCGGCCTCGCCGAGACCGTGGCGGACGCCGACGCCAAGGCCAAGGGCGCCCGGAAGGTGACCGTCACCGTCGCCTCGGCGCGCGGCGGCACCACCACGCTCACCCGCACCGCACTGGCCGGCGCGGGCGCGACCGTGGTGACCAGCGGGCGCGGTGACGACGAGGTCGACGGCCCGGGCGCGGCCGGCACCAGCGAGCGGGCCGACCTGGCCGGCCGGATCGCGGTCTCGCTCACTGTCCTCGGCCTCCTGCTGCACACGGGCGGCGTCCTCACCCGCGGCCTCTCGGTCTCCCGCTGGCCGTGGGGCAACATGTACGAGTTCTCCTGCGCCTTCGCGCTCGCCATGACGGCGGCCTTCGTCGGCCTGCTGCTGACGAAGAAGCCGGTCCGCTGGCTCGGCCTGCCGGTCACCCTGGCGGTCGTGCTCACCCTCGGCATCGCCACCGAGGTGCTGTACACCGAGTCCGAGCAGCTCGTCCCGGCCCTGCACTCGTACTGGCTGGCGATCCACGTCTCCACCGCGATCATCTGCGGCGGCGCCTTCTACGCGGGCTTCGTCACGACGCTGCTGTACCTGGGCAAGGACTCCTTCGACAAGCGGATGGCGGCCGGCCTGGCCAAGGGCCCGCTCGGCACCTCGCCGTCCATCTGGCGCCGGCTGCCCGCCGCCGCGACCCTGGACAAGCTGTCCTACCGGATCAACGCCCTGGTCTTCCCGCTGTGGACGTTCACCATCATCGCGGGCGCGATCTGGGCCGAGGCCGCCTGGGGCAAGTACTGGGAGTGGGACCCGAAGGAGACCTGGTCGTTCATCACCTGGGTCGCCTACGCGTGCTACCTGCACGCCCGCGCCACCGCCGGCTGGAAGGGACGCAAGGCCGCGTACCTGGCGCTCGCCGCCTTCGCCTGCTGGCTGTTCAACTACTACGGGGTCAACATCTTCGTCACCGGCAAGCACTCCTACGCGGGGCTCTGACCGGTACCGGAACCCACCCACCGGCCCGGCACTCCAGACGAGGAAGCCGGGCCGAGGTGCGATTGGGGTAGTTCGTGCCGGCCGCCCGGTCCGGCACGGGGAGGAACTGAGGAGGAAATCGCGCAATGGAGTGCGACGAGGTCATGCTGACCGTCCGAATCACCGCCGCCGAGCACCTGCTGCTCCGCCGGCTCGCCCAGGGGCACCGCAGCGACGTGTCCGAGGTGGTGGCCGACGGGCTGCTGGACATCATCCCCACGGTCAGCTCGCCGGCCGACGCCTACCGGCTGCTGGGCGCGCTCGCGGCCCCCGCGCCGTGCGCGCTGACCGTCTGGCTGCCGGCACCGCTGGCCGACCTGCTGGTGCCGGGCGCGGCCCGGATCGCCCAGGTGACCCAGGTGCGGATCGGCTCGGCCAGCGCGATGCTGGGCGCCGCGCTGCGGCTGTGGCTGGCCCAGGACCCGGGGCGGCTGGCGGAGAACCTCTCGGTGATGCACGCCGGGCGGCCGTCCGCGCTGGTGGCCGCCTGACCCGGGGCCCGGCCCCGGCCCGACTCGGCCGACCCCGGTCCGGCCGGGGCGCCGGGGCTCAGCTGGCGAGCGGCAGACCGCGCCGGGCCGGGGCCGGCGCGGTCGCGGCCGGGCCGCCGTCGGCCGGTCCGGTGAGCAGCCGGGCCTCGGCCACCGTCCGGCCCTCCTGCACCAGCAGGACCCGCAGCGGCGCCCGCCGTCCGCTGCCGCCGCCGGCCTCCTGTCCGGCCTCCCGGACGGCCCGGACCACGCAGGGGCGGTCCGGCGCGATCGGGTCGTGGAAGGACGTGACCAGCTCCAGCGGCACCACCCGGTCCGGGTGGTGCAGCCGCTGGGCGGCCTGCCGGGCGGCCTCCAGGACGAGCATCCCGGGCAGGTGGCCGGGCGCCGGGTCCATCGGGTCGAACAGCACCGGGTGGCCGGCGTCCGCGCGCAGCAGCCAGCTGCCGGGCAGCAGCGCGGGGCCGAGCACCACGTCGGCGGCCTGCTGACGGCCGACCAGCTCCGGGGCGGTGCCCTGGTCCGGGAGCCGGAGCGGGGCGGCGGCCGGGCCGGGACCGCGCAGCCGGTCGTACGCGGCGGGGGAGAGGATCCGCAGCCCGCCGAAGCCGCGGGCGACCGGGTGGCCGTCGCGCTCGACCTCGGCGTGCACCCGCAGGGCGTCCAGCCGGCCGTGCCGCATCCGGACGTCGTGGCAGGTGATCCGGAGCATCAGCTCGGTGGGGGCGGCGGTGACCGCGAGGCCGTCCAGGCCGGCCGGGCCGAGGGTGTAGCCGAGTTCGTCGAGCACCGCGTGGTGGTCGTGCGGCACGCCGAAGCCGGCGTGGCCCACCAGCAGGGCGGCCTGCCGGACCGTTTCGGCCATCAGTACCGGGTCGTGGTGCCGGTCACCGGGCAGCCGGTAGAAGCCGTGCAGCCGCGGCCACTGGGCACCGAGCAGGAAGTCGTACGGGCCGGTGGCCTGCCAGCCGGTGATCAGGACCTCGGCGACCGAGGAGCGGCGCACCAGTTGACGCGAGACGGTCCGCTCGTGGAAGCCGTAGCGGCCCGGGCCGGAGTGGCCGGTGTGGGAGTGGGAATACGGGGGGTGGGGATACGGGGCGTCGCCGTCCATCGAGGTGAACACTGGCATGACGGGCCCCACTCCCGGGTGTCGGTCGGCCGGCCGTGCGGGCGGCCCTCGCAAAACATACAGGCCACCCGGTTTCTGCTCCCCGCGCGGGGTCGCCGCTGGCGCGTTACCGCTGCGCTCACCGTACCCGGGCGCCGGCCTGCGGCAACGCCCGGCCGGCCCGGTCCGGCCCGCGCCCGGGGGCCGATCCCCCTGGACGGCAGGGTCCGGACAGGGGCTAGATTAGATACCAACCATGCGGTTTCGGGTGGGCGCGGCGCGCCGCCGACGGTCCGCAGACCGGGCGCCCCACCACCGACGGCGGCGCCGTGACAGCAACCGGGCGAGCCGGAGCTCGCCGCGGCCGGGGCCGGAGGGGCCGAGTGGCTAAGCAGGAACGGGCGGGGCGAACCAGGCAGGCCGTGCTGCTCGCCGCGGCGGACACCTTCGCCGACGCGGGTTTCGAGTCGGCCAGCCTGGTCGACATCAGCCGCCGGGCGGGTGTCAGCAAGGGCGCGCTCTACTTCCACTTCGTCTCCAAGCAGGCACTGGCCGACGGGGTCCGCGGCGAGGCCGCCGACACCATCGGGCTGGCCGTGCTGCACGCGCTGCGCGGTGGCGGCCCGGCCGTGCAGCGGCTCGTCGACCTCACCCATGATCTGGCCCGGTTGCTGCGGGAGGACGTGGTGGTCCGGGCCGGGGTGCTGCTCGGCCTGGGCGGCCGGCCCGCGGGCTGCGCCGCCGGCGCGGTGGTGGCGCCGGCCGGCTCGCCGCCGGAGCCCTCGGCGGACGTCTGGCGGCGCCTGACCGTGGTCTTCCGCACCCTGCTGGACCGGGCCTCGGCGGCCGGCGAACTGCGCCCCGGGCTCGACCGGGAGCAGTCGGCCGCACTGCTCACCACCCTGGCGGCGGGCCTGGTGCTGTTCTCCGCCGAGTCCACCGGCCGGCTCGCCCCCGCGGCGGTCAGCGGCCTCTGGTCGACCGCCCTGCCGGCCCTCGTCCCGGCCGACCGCCTGCCGGACTACCGGATCCAGCCCGCTCCGAACGCGATCCGGCCGGGCCGGTCGAGCCGGGCCTAGTCGAGCACGGCCCGGTCGAGCGGGCGGGTCCCGGTTCCCCCGTGGTCGACGGTGTCCAGGCGGGTCAGGGTGCCGGGTTCGACCAGGCCGGGCAGCAGCAGTGTCCAGAGGTCGGCCATCCGCTGCAGCAGGTCCCTGCGGTCCATCAGCACCTGCGAGCTGAGCTGGATGCCGGTCACCGCGCCGACGATCACCCCGGCGGCGGCGGCCGGCCGCACCCCGGGACGGAGTTCGCCGACCTCCAGCGCGCGCTCCAGCAGCTCGCGTGCCGCGTCCGTCCAGCTCTGGTAGGTGCCGACCTGCGGCTGGGTGAAGCTGCCGTGCTCGATGGTCAGCCGGATCGCGCCGCGCAGCAGCGGATCGTCCAGCAGCGAGTGCGCGAACGCGTAGCCGAGATCGATGACGGTCTGCGTCGGGCTGTCGGAGGCCGCCTGCCAGGTGGCCAGCCAGGCCTCCTGGCCCTCGATCACGGCGAGCGCCAGCTCCTCCTTGGAGGGGAAGTGGAAGTAGAGCGCGCCCTTGGTGACACCGGCCCGTTCCAGGATCTCGGCCATCGTGGCGCCCGCGTAGCCGCGTTCGTCGAACACCTCGGCCGCGGCACACAGCACCGTCTGGCGGGTCGCCAGGGCCCGGGCCTGCCTGGGCATCGCAGCCTCCCTGATCTCTGTCGTCGGCAGCTGCTGGATCCTACGGCGGCGGGCCGGGCGGTGGCCCCCGTACCGCGTGGTAGCGATCCTTTCGAGCCGTTCCGGGGGCCGGAACGCCGCCGGCCGGGTCCTCGGTCGAGCCGTCAGGCGGCCCACTGCCAGCTGACCGGCGAGTAGTACGCCGGGCGGCGCTCCAGGCGCTGCCAGTTGGCGATCGGCTCGACCGGCGAGGCGGCGGCCGCCGCCTGCTGGGCGGCCGCGGCGCGGGCCATCAGCACGGCGGTCAGGGCGGCGAGCTCCTCGTCGGAGAGCGAACCGCGGACGATGCGGACGAGTGGTTCGGCGGAGACGGTCATGGTCCGGTTTCTCCCGGCGGATGGTGTGAGGTGGTCGTCGGTCGGCGTCGGCGGGCCCGGCGGTGCGGTGCCCGGCCGGGCACGCTGCTACATCGGCGGGTTGCCGTGCTTGCGGCTCGGCAGGTCCGCGTGCTTGGTGCGCAGCATGGCCAGCGAGGACGCCAGGACCTGGCGGGTCTCGGCGGGGTCGATGACGTCGTCCACGAGGCCGCGCTCGGCCGCGTAGTACGGGTGCATCAGTTCGCTCTTGTATTCCTTGATCTTCTGGTTGCGCATCGCGTCCGGGTCGTCGGCGGCGTTGATGTCCCGGCGGAAGATGACGTTGGCGGCGCCCTCGGCGCCCATGACGGCGATCTCGTTGGTCGGCCAGGCGAAGGAGAGGTCGGCGCCGATCGAGCGCGAGTCCATGACGATGTAGGCACCGCCGTAGGCCTTGCGCAGGATGAGCTGGATCCGCGGCACGGTCGCGTTGCAGTAGGCGTAGAGGAGCTTCGCGCCGTGCCGGATGATGCCGTCGTGCTCCTGGTCGACGCCGGGCAGGAAGCCGGGGACGTCGAGCATGGTGACCAGGGGGATGTTGAAGGCGTCGCACATCTGGACGAAGCGCGCGGCCTTCTCGCTGGCGTTGATGTCCAGGACGCCGGCCAGCGACTGCGGCTGGTTGGCGATGATGCCGGTGACGTGGCCGTCGATCCGGGCGAGCACGCAGAGCACGTTGGTGGCCCAGCGCTCGTGGACCTCCAGGAACTCGCCGTGGTCGACGATCTCCTCGATCACCTTGCGCATGTCGTACGGCCGGTTGCCGTCGGCGGGCACCAGGTCGAGCAGCGACTCGTTGCGGCGGTCCACCGGGTCGTCGTTGACGGCGGCCGGCGGCATCTCGCGGTTGTTCTGCGGCAGCAGCGAGAGGAGGAAGCGGACCTCCTCGATGCAGGACTGCTCGTCGTCGTAGACGAAGTGCGAGACGCCGGAGACCCCGGCGTGCACGTCGGCGCCGCCGAGCCCGTTCTGGCTGATCTTCTCGCCGGTGACGGCCTGGACGACGTCCGGGCCGGTGATGAACATCTGCGAGGTCTCGCGGACCATGAAGACGAAGTCGGTCAGGGCCGGCGAGTAGGCCGCGCCGCCGGCGCACGGGCCGAGCATCACGGAGATCTGCGGGATGACGCCGGAGGCCTTGGTGTTGCGCTGGAAGATGCCGCCGTAACCGGCCAGGGCGGTGACACCTTCCTGGATGCGGGCGCCGGCGCCGTCGTTGAGCGAGACCAGCGGGGCACCGGCCGCGATGGCCATGTCCATGATCTTGTGGATCTTCTGGGCGTGGGCCTCGCCGAGCGCGCCGCCGAAGATCCGGAAGTCGTGGGCGTAGGTGAAGACCGTCCGGCCGTGCACGGTGCCCCAGCCGACGACCACGCCGTCGGTGTGCGGCTTCTTCGCCTCCAGGCCGAAGCCGGAGGCCCGGTGCCGGCGCAGCGGCTCCACCTCGCGGAACGAGCCCTCGTCGAGCAGCAGGTCGATGCGCTCGCGCGCGGTCAGCTTGCCCTTGGCGTGCTGGGCCTCGGTGGCCTTCTCGCTCGGGCCGCGCCGGACCTGCTCGCGCAGCTCGTGCAGCTCCGCGACCCTGCCCCGTACGTCGGCGGGGGCTTCGGGGGCGTCGTCGTCGACCGGCGCCTGGTGCACAACCGTCATCTCGAACCACTCCAAAGGTGAGGGAACTGTCCGACAGCCAACGTCTGCGATGCCCCCGGCTGCGAATCACTTCTTCACTTATGACTGTACGAGGGGCCGCACGCTGGTTTCGGCGTCGATTCCGTACAAGGTCGCGTCCGTTTAGATGTCAGGGCTGTACAGAAACCGAAGCGTTTCAGCCCGTGCGAACGGTAGCTGTTCGATTACCCGCAGCTGTCGCCATGATGACCTCCGGGTGAGCTGAACATGAGGGAACGTGCAGGTCAGAGCTGTCGTACTCGATACTGCCCGACGCCGCTCAAGGGCTGCTCAAGAGACGCTTGGTGCGGCGGTGAAGACCGGGCCGGCGGCGTGGCACCGGCCGGCCTGTCGTAGGGATGCGCCAAAAACACCGCAGCCCACCCGGTGGATGCCGGGTGGGCTGTCCGGGCGACCCGGGGGTCAGCCCCGGCGGCCCTCGTCAGGGTCGTCCTTGCCGCGCAGCTCGTTCTCGCGGCGGCGCAAATCCGCCTCCCACTGCTTGAGCATGTCCTCGTGCTCGTTGTTGTGCTTCTTCAACGAGGCGAGGAACTCGGGGTCGTCGTCCGGGGCGAGCGGGCGGCCGTCGCGCCGGCGGTCGTGGCCCTGGCCGGCCGCGCCGAAGCCGCCGGCCGGGGCGGTGCGCACCGCGCGCTGCTTGCCGGCCACCAGCCAGGCGATCGAGCCGACGAGCGGGAAGAGCAGCACGATGATCACCCAGACCACCTTGGGAAGGTGCTTCACCTCCTCCTCGGGGGTGGTCAGGCAGTCGATGAAGGCCCACACCCACAGGGCGAGCGGGAGCACGAAGGTCAGGATCCTCAGCACGGCGGCGATCTCCCCCGGGCGGCGTCGGTGGCTGGCGGTCGGGCCCCGGTACGGCGGCCGCCGGGCGGTCCGCCGTGCCAAGGGGGCCCTTGACACAGGTCAGGCTAGCGGGTGGCGGATACTGACAGGCATGGCATACGACGATCTCCGCTCGTTCCTGCGGGCCCTCGACCGCGAAGGCGACCTCAAGCGCATCAAGGCGGAGGTGGACCCCCATCTGGAGATCGGCGAGATCGTCGACCGGGTGCAGAAGGCCAAGGGCCCGGCCCTGCTGTTCGAGAACGTCAAGGGCTCCACGATGCCGCTGGCGATGAACGTCTTCGGCACCGAGCGCCGGCTGGCCAAGGCGCTCGGTCTCAAGGGCCCGGAGGAGATCGGCGACAAGATCTCCGGCCTGCTGAAGCCGGAGCTGCCGCAGGGCTTCACCGGCTTCCGGGACGCCTTCGGCAAGCTCGCCTCGATGGCCCACGTGCCGCCGAAGCACGTCAAGGCCGGCGACGCGCCCGTGCAGGAGGTGGTGCTCACCGGCGAGGACGTCAACCTGGACGACCTGCCCGCGCTGTTCACCTGGCCGCAGGACGGCGGCTCCTTCTTCAACCTGGGCCTCACCCACACCAAGGACCCGGACAGCGGCATCCGCAACCTCGGCCTGTACCGGCTGCAGCGGCACGACCGCCGCACCATCGGCATGCACTGGCAGATCCACAAGGACAGCCGCAACCACGCCGCGGTGGCCGCCAAGCGGGGCGAGAGGCTTCCCGTCGCGATCGCCTTCGGCTGCCCGCCGGCCGTCACCTACGCGGCCACCGCGCCGCTGCCGGGCGACATCGACGAGTACCTGTTCGCCGGCTTCGTCGCGGGCGAGCGGGTGCGGATGGTGGACTGCAAGACGGTCCCGCTGCAGGTCCCGGCCGACGCCGAGGTGGTCCTGGAGGGCTGGCTGGAGCCGGGCGAGATGCTGCCCGAGGGGCCGTTCGGCGACCACACCGGCTTCTACACGCCGCAGGAGCCGTTCCCGGCGCTGAGGATCGACTGCGTGACGATGCGCCGCCGGCCGATCCTGCAGTCCATCGTGGTCGGCCGCCCGCCGACGGAGGACGGCCCGCTGGGCAAGTTCACCGAGCGCTTCTTCCTGCCGCTGCTGAAGATCATCATCCCGGACATCGTCGACTACGACCTGCCCGAGGCCGGCGGTTTCCACAACTGCGTGATCGTCTCGATCGACAAGAAGTACCCGAAGCACGCGCAGAAGACCATGCACGCCATCTGGGGCGCGCACATGATGTCGCTGACCAAGCTGATCATCGTGGTGGACGCCGACTGCGACGTCCACGACTACCAGGAGGTCGCCTGGCGTGCCTTCGGCAACGTCGACTACAGCCGCGACCTCACCGTGGTGGAGGGCCCGGTCGACCACCTGGACCACGCCTCCTACCAGCAGTTCTGGGGCGGCAAGGCGGGCATCGACGCGACCCGCAAACTGCCCGAGGAGGGCTACACCCGCGACGGCGGCTGGCCCGAGATGGTCACCTCCGACCCGGCGACCGCCGCCCTGGTGGACCGGCGCTGGAAGGAGTACGGGCTGTGAGCACCGCCGCCGCGCTCCCCGAGGTCCCGCCCGGCAAGGTCAGAGCCTTCCTGCGGCTGGTGATGATCGAGCACTCGGTCTTCGCCCTGCCGTTCGCCTACATCGCGGCGCTGACGGCGATGTTCCTGGTCGACGGACGGGTGCACTGGGGCGAGCTGTTCATCGTCACCGTCTGCATGGTCGGGCTGCGGACCTTCGCCATGGCCGCCAACCGGATCATCGACCGCGAGATCGACGCCCGCAACCCGCGCACGGCCGGGCGCGAGCTGGTCACCGGCGCCGTCTCGCTGAGGACGGCGTACGTCGGCTCGGCGGTCGCCCTGGTGGTCTTCCTGGGCGCCGCGGCGCTGCTCAACCCGCTCTGCCTGGCGCTCGCACCGGTGGCCGTGGTGCCGATGGTGGTCTACCCGTACGGCAAGCGGTTCACCGACTTCCCGCAGGCGATCCTGGGCCTGGCCCAGGCGATGGGCCCGGTGGGCGCCTGGCTGGCCGTCACCGGCACCTGGTCCTGGGACGCGGTCGTGCTCGGCGCGGCCGTCGGCATCTGGATCGGCGGCTTCGACCTGATCTACGCCTGCCAGGACGTCGCGTCCGACCGGGCGGACGGCGTGCGTTCGGTGCCGGCGCGGTTCGGTGTCCCGGCCGCGGTCCGCGGCGCCCGCGCCTGCCACGTGATCACCACCCTGCTGCTCGGCTGGTACGCGGTGCTCACCGACGCGGGCGTGGCGTTCTGGACCGGCCTGCTGGTGGTGGCCGGCGCCTTCGTCTACGAGCACACCATCGTCAAGCCGAACGACCTGTCCCGGCTGAACCGGGCGTTCTTCCAGACGAACGGCTTCGTCGGGATCTCGCTGTTCCTCTTCGCGCTGGTGGACCTGGTGGTGCGCGGCCTCGGAGTCTGAGGCCGCGCCCCCAACCCGGGGCCAGGGTCTACTTCCCGCCCTCGTCGAGCGTGTGCTTGACGAGGGCGTTCGCGTGTCCGTGGCCGATCCCGTGGTCTGCCTTCAGCCAGGCGACCAGCTCCATGTGCTTGGTCAGCGGCGAGGAGCGGATCAGTTCCTTCCAGTGCGCGATCGGCTGCCCGTACTTCTGCTCGATGGACGGGAAGTAGCTGGCAGGGCCCTTGGCGGCGGGGGTGGCGGTCATGGTGCGGCTCTCCTTCGTTCGGTGTCCATAGGACCGGCGGGGGCGCGGGAACTCATCGGCCGAAGGGTGTGATCCGGGTCACTCCGGCGGGTCCCGGGCGGCTCCGGCGACGGGTCGGGGGGATGTGGCGGAGAGTGCGCCGCAGTGGCCGAAAATCTCATGCCATATGAACTGTGACATTGTTCTGACCATCAGTCGGTGACAGGATCCACGCCACATCTCCTTCTTTTCGGTCCGGCCCCACGCCGGACTGCCCCCACTCGACGAAGGATTCGGCGTGCTCCTGCGCACCAGACTCTCCATGCTCGCAGCCGGCGTCGTCGCCTGTTGCGCCACGGCCACCGCCGTGCTGCCGACCCAGGCCTTCGCGGCGCCCCTCGCCGCCACAGCCGCCCCGACCGCGACGGCGCCCGCCGCCGCCCCGGCGGGTCCCGTCGGACTCGCCGCCCCGACCCCGACCGCGACGGGCTCCGAGGAGCCCGCCGAGCCCATCGCCCCGCGCTCCCCGGCGCTGATCGGCGCGACGCGCCTGCTGGAGGAGCCGGCCGACGCGGCCCGGGCGGGCGCCCCCGCCCAGTTCAAGTCCCTCGCCGTACAGAGCTGCACCCCGGCCGACTTCGCGGCCCGCACCGGGGCCGACCTGGTCGCCTTCATCCGGAGCTCGACCCCGGACTGCATCAAGTCGCTGTACCAGAGCGCCGTCGCCGACCCGAGCATCTTCAACCAGGCCCGGATGCTGTCCGTCGCGGCTGCCTTCAAGGACCTGGCGGCGAACTACTCCGGCGACAACACGACCGGCATCGCGCAGCTGGTGAAGTACCTGCAGGCGGGCTACTACATCCAGTTCAACTTCCCCACCCAGGCCGGCCCGTACACCGACGAGCTCGCCACCGCCGTCACCTCCGCCCTGGACACGCTCTTCGCGGGCACCCGCTGGCGCGACGTCACCGAGGACAACGGCCGCATCCTCAAGGAGGTGGTGTGGCTCACCGACAGCGCCAACCTCCAGGCCCGCTACATCGGCGCCTACAAGCGGATCCTGGACGAGTACGACAACACCTACAACCAGTTCCCGCAGATGATCAACGCGGTCAACTCGGTGCTGTACTACCCGCTCTGGTTCGGCTACCGGAACACGGACTTCGTCAAGGCGCTCGCGGCCGACACAGGCCTCGTCAACTCGCTCGCCGACTTCGCGATCAAGCACCGGGACCTGCTCAGCGGGCCCCACGCCGTCCTCGACACCAACGCGGGCAACGACCTGGCCCGGCTCGCCGGCACCAGCCCCGCCGCCGAGGCCGTGACCAAGCCGCTGGTCAAGAAGGTGCTGGACTCCGCGCCGCTGCTCTCGCCCTTCGGGACGCTGTACCTGTACACGGCCCGCCAGGCCGAGTACTGGAACAACAACCAGTGCTCGTACTACGGCATCTGCGACCTGCGCACCAAGCTCACCTCGGTGATCCTGCCGAACCAGCTGGTCTGCGACAACCGCATCCTCCAGGCCCAGTCCCTGTCGGCCGCCGAGCTGGCCACCGTCTGCGAGAGCCTGCGCAGCGAGGACGCGCTCTTCCACCGCGTGGCCAAGGACAACGGCCCGATCCCGAACCAGTACGCCAAGACCGTCACCTTCGGGATCTTCGCCAACAAGGCCGACTACACCACCTACTCGTGGGCGATCTTCGGCAACGACACCGACAACGGCGGCCAGACCGTCATGGACGCGACCGACCCGAACGTGCGGGCCGTGACCGTGATGTACCAGAAGGCCTGGAACGTCAACGACCCCGCCCGGGTGTGGAACCTCAACCACGAGTACACGCACTACCTCGACAGCATCTACAACCTGAAGGGGAACTACACCACCCAGTCGTCGGTCCCGAACAAGTGGTGGGTCGAGGGCCTCGCCGAGTACGTCTCGTACACCCACCGCGGCGCGACCGACGTCGACGCGATGAACCAGGCGGCCAAGCACACCTACAAGCTCAGCACGCTCTTCCAGAACACCTACGCCAACTCGGACTCGACCCGCACCTACCCGTGGGGCTACCTGTCCGTCCGGTACATGCTGGAGAAGCACCCGGCCGACGTCCAGGCCATGCTGGAGCGCTTCCGCGTCGGTGACTACCCCGGCGGCTACGCGGTCTACAACAACCTCGGCACCTCCTACGACGCCGACTTCGACGCCTGGCTCGACGCCTGCGTCGCCGGCGGCTGCTACGCGGCCGGTCCGACCTCGCTGTTCGACACCACGGTGAACGGTGCGACCGTCAGCGTGAACGAGCGCTCCGTGCAGACCGGTTCGGGCCGGATCACCGGATGGCACTGGAACTTCGGTGACGGCACCTTCTCGGACGAGCGCAGCCCGAGCCACACCTACGGCGTGCCCGGCCTGTACACCGTCGCCCTGACCACCACCGACGACACCGGCCGGACCGGCACCGCCTCGACCGCGGTCACCACGACCGCGCTCGGCCTGCCGACCTGCACCGAGCAGCGCACCGACGCGATGGCCCGCAACTGCGCCCGGCCCGGC
Organism: Kitasatospora sp. NPDC057595; assembly: GCF_042800875.1. Classification (NCBI taxonomy): domain Bacteria; kingdom Bacillati; phylum Actinomycetota; class Actinomycetes; order Kitasatosporales; family Streptomycetaceae; genus Kitasatospora; species Kitasatospora sp. NPDC057595. Next base: position 268,071 of record NZ_JBHVGL010000002.1, read on the forward strand.
CGCGCCGCGACCGCGGGCAACAGCGACTACCTGTACGTCTACCTGCCGGCCGGCACCACCACGCTGAAGGTCAGCACCCTCGGCGGCACCGGTACCGCGTACCTGTACTACAACGCCGACACCTGGGCCTCGCCGAAGGCCTACACCGCCGCCTCGGCGGCCGATGGCACCACCCAGTCCATCACCGTCACCAACCCCACGGCGGGCTACCGCTACCTGAGCCTGTACGCCGCCACCGACTTCAGCGGCGTCACGGTCACCACCCAGTTCTGACCCGACCCGCAGCAGCGGATCAGACGCCCGGCCGGGCTTTCCGGCCGGGCGTCAAAGCGCTGTGTGCGGGCGGGATCCGTGCGTCAGACTGGCCCGATGGTGATGAACACACCGGCGGCCCTCGCCCACGGCGCGGAACTGCTCGGATCGGCGGAACCGGCCGAACGGGCGGCGGGCTGCCGCCTGGTGGGCGAGGCGGCCGACCGGGACGAGGACCTCCGGGCCGAGGCGGCGACCGTGCTGCTCGCGCACGCGGAGCGGGAGCGGGACGGCCAGGTCCTGGCCTGCCTGGCAGGGGCCCTGGGGCGGACCGAGGACGGACGGGCGGTGCCCGTGCTGGTCACCCTGGCCGGTCACCCCGAAGCGGAGGTGCGCCGACAGGTGGCCTCCGGGCTGTCCCTCGACGCGGTGGTCACCGGTCCGCCGGACGCCCCCGGTGTCCGCGCGCTCCTCGCGCTGACCCGGGACACCGACCCGGAGACCCGCGACTGGGCGACGTTCACGCTCGGGTTCCAGTGCGCGGCCGACGGCCCGGACGTGCGGCAGGCGCTCTGGGAGCGGACCGGTGACGAGTACCCGGACGCCCGCGAGGAGGGCATCCGCGGTCTGGCCCGGCGGCGCGACCCGCGGGCCGTGCCGCTGATGCGCGAACTGCTGGCGGATCCGGACGGCGCGGCCGTCCTCACCTTCCGGGCGGCGGAGATCCTGGGAGCCCCCGAACTGCTGCCGCTGCTGGAGGACTACGACCCGGACGACCACGGGGTGGCCGACGCCGTCGCCGCCTGCGAGCCGTCCCGGCGGGCCCGGTTGGAGGAAGGGGCCTGGGCGCTGGTGCGGGCGCTGGAACGGCAGCGGCCGGACCTGGCGGCCGCGGTGTGGTCCACCCGCTGCGAGCCCGGGCTGACCCTCGGCATCGGCGGCCCCGACGAGCCGGTCTACGACGTCGCGGGGCTGCTGGGCCGGGCGGGCGGCGACCCGGTGCGGGCGGCCGAACTGGTCGGATCCGACCATCCGGTGATCGTTCATCCCTAACATCGCGGCATGACCGATACCAGCGACTGGAAGTCCGACCGCGTCGGCAGCGCCCTGCGCGGCGAGAACCCCACCGTCATCCGGCGCCTGGACGCCGGGTTCGCGGTGGCCGGCGACGTGCAGTTCCTGCCCGGGTACGCGATCCTGCTCACCGACCGGCCGGGGGTGCAGCGGCTCTCCGATCTGCCCCGCCCCCGCCGGCTCGCCTACCTGGAGGACCTCGACCGCCTCGGCGAGGCCGTCGAGCGGGCCTGCCGGGCGGCCGATCCGGCCTTCCGCCGGGTCAACCTGGAGATCCTCGGCAACACCGACCCGATGCTGCACGCCCACGTCTGGCCCCGCTACGACTGGGAGCCCGCCGACCTCGTCCGCCTCCCCGTCTGGCTCTACCCCCGCACCCACTGGACCGACCCGGCCCACGCCCTCACCCCCGCCCACGACCCGATCCGGGCCGCCGTCGGCGCGGAGCTGGATGCGCTGCGGTAAAGGGCGGTGGTGCAGACCACTCGTTCTCGTGAATCCGCTGACCGGGGCCGGGACGGGTGGCCAACTCGCGCCTACGCTGCGGGACATGGACATCGTCATCGTGCTCTTCGACGCCTTCGAGCCGCTCGACGCGATCGGCCCGTACCAGGTGCTCGGTCATCTGCCCGGGGCCACCGTGCGGTTCGTGGCGGCGGGGGAGCGGGGGCCGGTGGCCGACGGCATCGGGGCGTTGCGGCTGGACGTGCCGACCCGCTACTCGGACGTCGGGGCGTGCGACCTGCTGCTCGTCCCGGGCGGGCACGGCACCCGGCCGCTGATGGACGACGAGGCGTTCCTCGACTGGCTGCGCCGGACGCACGCGACCACCCGGTTCACCACCTCCGTCTGCACCGGCGCGCTGCTGCTCGGGGCCGCCGGACTGCTCGACGGCCTCGCCGCCACCACGCACTGGGCGGCCGCCGGTGAACTGGCCGCGCACGGCGCCGAGTACACCCCTGAGCGGGTGGTGCGCCGCGGCCGGATCGTCACCGCGGCCGGGGTCTCGGCCGGCATCGACATGGCGCTCCTGCTGGCGGCCCTGCTCACCGACGAGACCACCGCCCGGGCGATCCAGCTGCACGCCGAGTACGATCCGCGGCCGCCGTTCGACAGCGGATCGTGGGCGAAGGCCTCGCCGGCCGTGCGGGAGCGGATCAGACGGCTCGGGTAGCTCCCGGAAGCGTCCGGTCAGGTGTGCTCGGTCGTGCTCGGTCCTACTCAGTCGTGCAGGAAGGACTCCAGGGCGGCGGCCAGGGCGACCGGCGTCTCGTGCATCGGGTAGTGGCCGCTGGCGGGCAGCTGCTCGACGTCGGCGTTGGGGTAGTGGACGAGGAAGGTGCCGCGCATCGCCTCGGCGGTCAGCAGCAGGTCGTGCTCGCCCACGAACACCCGGACCGGCACCGGGTTCCCGGCGATCCGGTCCACCAGGTCGGCGGTGGCCCAGTCCCGCACGTAGCCGCCGAAGGCCTCGCGGGTGGACAGCTCCAGTGAGCGGTCCACCATCCGGTCGAGCCAAACCCGGCCGGCCCGCCGCCCGGTCACCCGGTCCAGGATCTCGTACCGCTTCGCCCGGTCCTCGGCCGCGCCGTAGAACAGCTCCTCGCCGGCCGCGTCCATCGGGTACGGCCCGGCCGGCACCGGCGCGAGACCGGCCAGCTTGCGCACCCGGTGCGGGGCCCGGGCGAGCACCTGCTGGACGGCCTTGCCGCCCATCGAGTGCCCGACCAGCGAGAAGTCCCGCCAGCCGAGCTGGTCGGCCAGCGCGAGCGCGTCGTCCGCGATCTCGGCCAGGGTGTACTCGCCGGACACGTCCATGCGCTCGCCGTAGCCCCGGTAGTCGAGGAACGCGTAGGAGAAGGCGGAGCCGTCCAGGTAGTCCGGGAACGGGCCCCAGCCGGCGCTGGTGCCGAACCAGTCGTGCAGCACCAGGACCTTGTGCTCGCCGGTGCCGACCAGGCGGTGAGGGATCGTCATGAAGGGCTTCCTGCCCGGTGGTGATGATCATCGAACCCGGCGCGCCGGCGTTCGGCGCGGAACCCGTGCTCCTCGCGCTCGGTGCCACGCTGCTCCAGGACGCCACCGGCCGGCGCTTCTACGCCGACCCGGCCGGCCACCACGTCTGCCTGCTCCCGGCCCGCCCCTGACCCGCCCGGCCGACCTGGATCGCCCGCCTCAGGAGATGCGGCGAACGCGGCGGATGGCGAGGGCGAGGAGGAGGGCGGTCAGGGCGAGGAAGATGCCGCTCTCGACGGCCTGGAAGGTCCAGAAGCGGTCGGCCGGCTGGTACTCCTGCCAGTTGCTGAAGGGGGCCGGGCCGAAGCCGTCCTGGACGAGGCGTTCCACGCAGCGGGCGGTCTCGGCGCCGGTGTCGCCGCCGCAGCCGACGCGGGCGTCGGGGAGGACGAGGGCGCCGGCGCCGTTGCGGACGCCCTCCTGGTAGACCCAGTCGCCGGTGAAGCGGTTGGCCATGCCCTGGCCGTCGATCCGGTAGCTGAGCGTCTCGGGCGCGAGGAAGGACGGGCGAACGAGGAGTTCGACGAGGGCGCGGACGGCGATGAACGCGATGAGCGACAGGCCCATCGCGGGCAGCACCCGGCGGGTCAGCGTGCCGGCGAGGATGCCGAGCGCGACCGCGAACAGCGTGTAGCCGATCGGCGCGACGCCCTGGACGTCGAAGATCAGGTAGCGGAAGCGGCCGAGGCCGTTGGCGCCGAGAGGGCCGAGCCACCAGGCGGCGCCGAGCGCGTAGCCGACGGACAGCACCAGTGCCACCGCGCCGACCAGGCCGAACTTGGTGAGGATCCAGCGCCGGCGGCTGATGCCCTGGGTCCAGACCAGCCGGTGGGTGCCGTTCTCGACCTCCTTGGCGACCAGCGGGGCGCCGAGGAAGAGGCCGAGGACGATCGGCAGCAGGACGAAGAGGATGGCCAGGAAGGCGGTCGAGTCGTACTGGTTGGCGAAGCGCTGGCTGAGCGCCTCGCAGCCCTCGCCGCCGACGAACCGGGAGTGGCCCAGGGCGCGCAGGCAGGCGCCGAGGCCGGAGTCCTCGAAGGACGAGCGCATGGACAGGCCGGTGGGGACGAGCACGGCGGCGAGCACGGCCAGTGCCACGGCCGTCCACAGGGCCTGCTTGCGGTGCTGGCGCCAGGTCAGCCAGATCACGCGGCCACCTCCGGGCGGTCGGCGGCGCCGGGGGCGCCGAGGTGGGCGAGGACGAGGTCCTCCAGGGTCACCTCGTGCACGGCCCAGTGGTCCTGGTCCACCGGCCCCTCGGTGCGCACGAGCAGGGTGGACTGCCGTTCGGTGTGGCTGGCCCGGATCACCGAGGCCACCCCGGGAACGGCGGCGCCGTCGGCGATCCGGGGGCCGATCAGCCGGCGGTGCCCGGCGAGCAGTTCCTCGACCGGTCCGGTGAGCTGGACGTGCGAGGTGTGCAGCAGCACCAGGTGGTCGCAGACCCGTTCGAGGTCGGCGAGCAGGTGGGAGGAGAGCAGGACGGTGGTCCCGTACTCGCCCACGGCGCCCATCAGGGCCTGCATGAACTCGTGCCGGGCGAGCGGGTCCAGGGCCGCGACCGGCTCGTCGAGCAGCAGCAGCCGGGGCCGCTTGGCGAGCGCCAGCGCCAGCGCGACCTGGGCGCGCTGGCCGCCGGAGAGCTTGCCGACCGGCTTGTCGGACGGGATGCCGAGCCGGGTGAGCCGGTCCCGGGCGATCGCGTCGTCCCAGACGCCGCGGCGGTTGAGCCGTCCGCCCATGGTGATCAGCTCGGCGGCGGTGAAGTCGGGGTAGAGCGGGGTGTCCTGGGCGACGAAGCCGAGGTCGGCCAGGGCGTCGCGGTCGTGGCGAGGGTCCCGTCCGAAGACGCGGACCCGTCCGGCGTCGGGCTCCAGCAGTCCGACGGCCAGGTGGAGCAGGGTGGACTTGCCGGCGCCGTTGGGCCCGACCAGGGCGGCGATCCGCCCGGCGGGGAGGGCCAGCGAGCAGTCCTGGAGGGCCCAGGAGCGCCCGTAGCGCTTTCCCAGCCCCTCGGCGTGCAGAGCGACTTCCGTCATGTGTGTTCCCCCAAGATGACTGTCAGACCGGTCCGGTCCCTTCGGTGGGCGGCCGGTCGGGCGTGGCCCGCAGGGTGGTGTCGACGAGCGCGGCGATGTCCTCGCGGGCGAGGCCGGCGGCCTGCGCCTTGGCCAGCCAGGCGACCAACTCCCGGCGCAGCTCGGCCTGGTGGGCCAGCGAGGGTCCGGCCAGGGTGCGGACCAGGAAGGTCCCGACCCCGGGCCTCCCCTCGGCGAGCCCCTCCAACTCCAGCTCCCGGTAGGCCTTGAGCACGGTGTTGGGGTTGATCGCCAGGGCCTGGGCCACGTCGCGCACCTTGGGCAGCTGGTCCCCCGGTTGCGCGAGCCCGACCCGCAGCGACTGCTTCACCTGCAGCACCAGCTGCATGTACGTGGCCACCCGTGAGCGGCCGTCGAGCACGAACTCGATCACCAGTTGTTCTCCTGTCCTACGACAGTAAGACAGGATAGTCGTGCGTCAGTCAAGTGGTGTCGCGGAAGGAGGAATTGACGGGTGGTGGGAAGTGCCTGGTCAGGCCAGCGTCAGGGTGTCCCCGACGGCGAGCCGGCCGGGGGCGGCGACCTCGGCGAGGGCGTCCAGCCGGGAGTCGTGGAACTGCGCGATGGCCTTGAGGATCTCCGGGGCGTGCGGCAGGCCGGGCTGGGCGGCGGTGGTCATCGCGCAGCGCTCGCTGGAGCGGACGAAGGCGAGCCGGGCGCCGAGGCGCGCGGAGCCGTGCGCCTCGCGGCCGAACCAGGTGTCCTCGCTGAACGGCGGGGTGCCCGGCGGGGTGCGCAGCAGGATGTTCGGGCGGAACCGGCGGACGTCCACCACGGCGGACGGCGCGGCCTCGGCGACCCAGTCCAGGGTGGCGGTGGTGAGCACGCTGACCGGCAGCTGGTCGAAGTGCGACACGGCGTCCTCGCGGGCGAGCTCGACGTCGTCGCGCTGGAGGTAGGCACGGAGGAAGGCGGTCGGGTCGAGGACCGGCCGGCCGAGCGGGTCGAACAGCTCGGGGCCGTCGAGCAGCCGGCCGAGCCGGGCGGAGAGGCGGAGCAGGCCGTCCATCCGCCGGAACCGGCGGGTGTTCTTGCCGGAGCCGAGCTTGCCGTTGCCGTCGCGCACGGCGTAGAGACGATCGCCCGCGAGCCCGCGGTCGTCCACCTCGACGGAGTCGAGCCGCTCGCCGCCGGTGGACTTCACGGGGTAGCGCCAGAGCTGCTCGACGACTCCGATGATCTCTGCCATGGCCGGACAGCGTACCGCCGCCCGCCGATGATGGTCTAGACCAAGTGCCAGGACCCGGAGCGGCGTTCGCCCCGCGCCCGGGTCCGGCCGCTCAGCCCAGCTTGGCCACCGCCCGGACCGGGGCGCCGTCGGCCGCCACCAGCCGCAGCGGGAAGAGCGACACCTCGACCGGCCGCCCCGCCTCCTGCGCCGCCAGCAGCGGCCGCAGATCGGTCAGGTTCTCCGCGATCACCCCGCCGCCCGGCGCCCCGAGCAGGATCCGGTGCGCCGCCAGCGTCGGCTCCTCGGCGGCGGGCTGGTCGTGCTCGTCGGTGAGGTCGGCGAGCAGCGCGGCGACCGCCGGGTCGCCCGGGCCCGGGTCGGGCGTCGGGTCGACGCTGAGCGCGTCCACCCCGACCGTGCGCACCCCGGCGGCGACGATCGCCTCCGCGGCCCGGGTGGTCAGGCTCGGATGGGCGAGGTAGGCGTCGGTGCCCCAGTGCCGCGTCCAGCCGGTGGCGAGCAGCAGGACGGTGCCCTCGCCGGCCCGCTCCAGCGCGGGCGCGAGCAGCTCGGCGGTGATCGGGGCGCGCGGCTCCAGGCCGCGCAGGTCGGCGACGACGGCCGGCCCGGTGAACCGCTCCAGCGGCAGCCCGTCCAGCGTCGGCCAGGTGACGTCGACGTGGTACGGCGCGTCCACGTGGGTGCCGGACTGCGAGCCGAGGTGCAGGGAGAGCACGTTCACCCCGGCCGTGGCGGTGGTGAGGGCGGGCTCCAGGAGGACGGCCGGATCGCCGGGGTAGACCGGCATCGCGGTGGTCACCTGGTGGGTGAGGTCGACGAGGGTCGGGGCCATGGCGCCCATCCTCCCAGGGCGGGCCGGGGCTCGGTGAGGGGCCGGGTGGAGATAGAAAGGAGGCACTATGGAAAAGCCTGAGCAGCCAGTCCGCCGTCCCTGGGTCGTGGGGGTCTCCGGCGCGTCCGGCACCCCGTACGCCGCCGCGGTGATCCGCGCCCTCCTCGACGCGGGGGAGTCGGTCGACCTGGTGGTCAGCCGGGCGGCCCGGCTGACGATCCTCGACGAGACCGGCATCGCGTTCCGGGACGCGCACTGGCGCACCGACCTGGCCGCCTGGCTGGGGATCGGACCGGACGCGCCCGCGGACGGACTGGAGGACGTCCGGTACTGGCCGGCGGGGGACTTCGCGGCGGGCCCGTCCAGCGGCTCGTACCCCGCGAAGGGGATGCTGGTGGTGCCCGCGACCACCGGCGCGGTGGCCGGGATCGCGCTCGGCCTCAGCAAGGACCTGCTCCAGCGGACGGCCAGCGTCACCCTCAAGGAGCGGCGTCCGCTGGTCGTCTGCGTCCGCGAGACACCACTCAACGGGGTGACGTTGAAGCACTTGGTGGAGCTGGACGCGCAGGGCGCGGTCGTGCTCCCCGCCTCGCCCGGGTTCTACGCCGGCGGCTCCACCGTCGGCGAGCTGGTCGGTTTTGTCGCCGGACGGGTGCTGGACGCCGTCGGCGTACCGCACACGCTGTACCGACGCTGGGAGGGAGAGCTGGGCGCGGCGGCCCGCGCAACCGGTCGGTCGGCCTGAGGGGGAGTGAGATACCGCAGGACGGGAGAGTATGTTCTCTGCGATATCCGGGTTGGTCCGAGCACGGCGCCTTTGAATCCGGATAATGATCTGTGGGTCTGGCGAGGTTCGGAAGGACGCGGACGGTATATGGACACGGTGGACAGACAGCTCATCCAGGCGCTCCGGGAGAACGGCCGCGCCTCCTACGCCGAGTTGGGCCGACTGGTCGGCCTCTCCGGCCCGAGCGTCACGGACCGCATCAACCGCCTGGAGCAGGCCGGCGTCATCACCGGCTACCGCGCGACGGTCAACCCGGCCTCGCTCGGTTTCGGGGTCACGGCCCTGATCGGTCTCCAGCTGACCGACGCGGCGGACCACGAGGACGTCGCGTTCCGGCTGAAGGACCTCGGCGAGGTCGAGGACTGCTGGTTCATCGCCGGTGACGACTCGTACATGCTCAAGGTCCGGGTGCCGGACGTCGAGGGCCTGGAGTCGGTGGTGAAGCGGATCTCGGGCACCAAGGGCGTGGCCCGCACCCGGACCACCGTCGTGCTCTCCACCAAGTGGGAGAACCGGGTCAGCGAGCTGCCGCTCACCGAGGCCGAGTAGCACGCGGGGAAGTGACGGTCATGGCACTGGTCGGTCTGGAGGAACTGCGCGCGGCCCGGGAACGGATCGCGGGCGTCGCGGTGCGCACCCCGCTGGTCCCCGCCCCCTGGGCGGCGGACGGCGGGCGCCGGCTCTGGCTCAAGCCGGAGAACCTCCAGCCGACCGGCGCGTTCAAGACCCGCGGGGCGTACAACCGGCTCGCCGCGCTGAGCGGCGAGGAGCGCGCCCGCGGCGTGGTCGCCCAGTCCAGCGGCAACCACGCGCAGGCGGTGGCGTACGCCGCGTCGCTGCTCGGCGTCAAGGCCGTGATCGTGATGCCGGACACCTCGCCGGCGGTCAAGGTCGAGGCCACCCGGTCGTTCGGCGCCGAGGTGCTGCTGGTCCCGCCGCAGGAGCGGGACACCGTGCCCGGCGAGCTGGCCGAGCGGCACGGCTACGTCTGGGTGCCGCCGTACGACGACCCGTTCATCATCGCGGGTCAGGGCACGGTGGGCCTGGAGATCTCCGAGGACGCCCCGGCGGAGCTGGACACCGTGCTCGTCCCGGTCAGCGGCGGCGGGCTGATCGGCGGTACGGCGGCGGCGCTCAAGCTGACCCGCCCGGACGTCCGGGTGGTCGGCGTCGAGCCCGAGCTGGCCGCCGACGCGCAGGCGAGCCTGCGGGCGGGCGAGCGGATCACCTGGCCGGTCGCCGACACCTACCGGACGATCGCCGACGGTCTGCGCACCCCCTCGGTGGGCGTGCTGCCGTTCGAGCACCTCACCGCCTACGTGGACGACGTCGTCACCGTCACCGAGGACGAGATCCGCGCCACGGTGGCCCTGCTGGCCCGGCGCGGGCGGATCGTCGCCGAGCCGTCCGGCGCGGTGGCCCCGGCGGCCTACTTCCACCGGGCCGCCGAGATCGGCGGGCGGGCGGTGGCGGCGGTGGTGAGCGGGGGCAACATCGAGCCGTCGCTGCTGGCGGAGCTGCTGGCGGGCTGACCCGTGCGGGGCGGCTGCCCTCGAACCGCACCGAGTGGGGGCGTACGCTCGTTCCGGCAACGATTCGAAGTCGGAGGAGGCGGGGCACCGCATGGACGCAGGGCTCAAGCGCGAGCTGGAGGCGAAGGTCTACGCGGGTGAGCGGCTGACCCGGGAGGACGGGATCGCGCTCTACGAGAGCGACGACCTGGCCTGGCTGGGTGGTCTCGCCCACCACGTGCGGACGCGGAAGAACGGCGACGTCGTCCACTTCAACGTCAACCGCCACCTCAACATGACCAACGTGTGCAACGCGTCCTGCGCGTACTGCTCGTTCCAGCGCAAGCCGGGCGAGAAGGACGCCTACACGATGCGCATCGAGGAGGCCGTGCGCCTCGCCAAGGCGATGGAGGTCGACTCCCTCACCGAGCTGCACATCGTCAACGGTCTGCACCCCACCCTGCCGTGGCGCTACTACCCGCGCTCGCTGCGGGAGCTGAAGGCCGCGCTGCCGACCGTCTCGCTCAAGGCCTTCACCGCCACCGAGATCCACTGGTTCGAGCGGATCAGCGGCCTGCCCGCCGACGAGATCCTCGACGAGCTGATCGACGCCGGCCTGGAGTCGCTGACCGGCGGCGGCGCGGAGATCTTCGACTGGGAGGTCCGCCAGCACATCGTCGACCACGACACCCACTGGGAGGACTGGTCGCGGATCCACCGGCTCGCCCACAGCAAGGGCCTCAAGACGCCGGCCACCATGCTGTACGGCCACATCGAGGAGCCCCGGCACCGGGTGGACCACGTGCTGCGGCTGCGTGAGCTGCAGGACGAGACCGGCGGCTTCCAGGTCTTCATCCCGCTGCGCTACCAGCACGACTTCCACGACTCCAAGGACGGCGTGGTGCGCAACAAGCTGATGGCGCGCACCGAGATGGCCACCGGCGCCGAGGCGCTGAAGACCTTCGCGGTCTCCCGGCTGCTGTTCGACAACGTGCCGCACGTCAAGGTCTTCTGGGTGATGCACGGCGTCACCACCGCCCAGCTGGCGCTCAGCCACGGCGCGGACGACATGGACGGCTCGGTGGTCGAGTACAAGATCACCCATGACGCGGACAACTTCGGCACCCCGAACAAGCTGAACCGCGAGGACCTGCTCGGCCTGATCCGGGACGCCGGCTTCCGCCCGGTGGAGCGCAACACCCGCTACGAGATCATCCGCGAGTACGACGGCCCCGACCTGACGCGCCGCGAGACCCCGCAGGCGATGCGCCTCTGACCTGCGGCGGCCGACGCGCGGCCGCCGACGACGGGCCGTCGCCCGGGCCCCCGCGGCCCGGGCGACGGCTTCTTCACGCGGCCCGCACGGGCCCCCGGCTTTCGCAACCCGGCCTCCGTTTGGCAGGATCGGCCACATGTCCGGTTCCCATCGCACCTCTCCGTACCCGTCGTACGAGCCGGTGTACGAGGCGCCGCAGCAGCCGTACGGGGTGCCGCCGCAGTCCTACGGGGCGCCGCAGCAGCCGTACGGCGGCCGGCAGGAGCACGACGGCGGGCAGGACTACGACGGCCCGCTGTACGAGGACCCGGAGGCCGGGGACGGCTACCGGAGCCTGGCCGAGCACGACGTGTACGACCGGCCGTTCCAGGCCCAGCCCGCCGAGCCGCCGGCGCCGCCCGCCCCGCCGCGGCAGCGGGCCGCCGCTCCGGCCGGTGGCCGCGCGGCCGCCCGCAACCACCGGCGCAAGGCCAGGAAGAAGCGCACCGGCCGCGCCGCCGTCGCCGGTACCGCCCTGCTGCTGGCGGCCGCCGCCGGCTGGTACACCGTCGGCCAGGACACCGACCGGCCCGGTGTCACCGCCGCCGACGGCTCCGGCCCCGAGGGCGTCGGCACCCCGGACCGCCCGGCCGACCAGGCCTCGCCGGCCGCCCCGGCCGCCGCGGCCGCCGACGCCCGGCAGGCCGAGACGCCCGCCGCGGGCCGCAGCGAGGCCCGCGACGACGGTTCGGTCGAGGTGATCCCCGGCCTCGGCGCCTCCTTCGTCGCCCGGATACCCGCCGAGACCAACCAGGTGGTGGTGGCCACCGGCGAGGGCGTGGACACCAACCGGACCTCCGTGACGCTGTGGAGCCGCACCGCCGAGGGCCGCTGGCTGGGCGGCGAGAACTGGCAGGGCCACAACGCCTTCAAGGGCTGGACCACCGACCACAACGAGGGCGACCTGCGCAGCCCGATCGGCGTCTTCTCGCTCACCGACGCCGGCGGCCGCAAGGCCGACCCGGGCAGCAGGCTGCCCTACGACAAGGACCCGAACTTCGTGGTCTCCGGCACGGGCTTCGCCGGCGAGCAGCTGGCCGGCTCCTTCGACTACGTCGTCGCGATCAACTACAACCGGGTGCCCGGCAACTCCCCGCTCGACCCGCGCCGCCCGAGCGGCTCGACCAAGGGCGGCGGGATCTGGATCCACGTCGACCACGGCGGTCCGACGCACGGCTGCGTCTCCATACCGGAGGAGAAGATGACGCAGCTGATCCGCACCCTCGACCCGGCCGCCCGGCCGGTGATCGTGATGGGCGACGCCGCCTCGCTGGCGGTCTGAGCGGCGGTTTCCGGCCGTTCCCGGCGGTTCCCGGCCGAATCCGCCGCCCCGCGCCGCGCGTGCGCGGGGCCCGCCGCCCGTCTGCCGCAACGGTCCTTGTCGGCCTCCTACACTTTCCCGGCGCGGATCCTGTAGCCGGTCGCGCCCCGCTGACCAGTGGGTAACCGGGTTGAGTGGGCAGTATGAGCGGTTCGCGCATCGTGGCACTCGGCCACTACCAGCCCCCCAAGGTCCTCACCAACGACGACCTGGCCAAGCTGGTCGACACCGACGACGAGTGGATCCGCAGCCGGGTGGGCATCCGGACGCGGCACATCGCGGAGGGCGAGACCGTCGTCGACCTCGCCACCGAGGCGGCGCAGAAGGCGCTGGCCAACAGCGGCCGGTCGGCGTCCGAGGTCGACCTGGTCGTGGTCGCCACCTGCACCGCGGTGGAGCGCAGCCCCAACACGGCCGCCGCCGTCGCCGCCCGGCTGGGGGTGCGCGCGCCGGCCGCCTACGACATCAACACGGTCTGCTCGGGCTTCTCCTACGCGCTGGCCACCGCCGACCACGCGATCCGCGCCGGGGCGGCCCGGACGGCCCTGGTGATCGGCGCGGAGCGGATGTCGGACACCCTCGACTGGACCGACCGCTCCACCTGCGTGATCTTCGGCGACGGCGCCGGCGCGGCGCTGGTCGAGGCCCAGGAGGAGGGCGCCGAGCCGGGGATCGGCCCGGTGGTCTGGGGCTCGGAGCCGGAGAAGGGCGACGCCGTGGTGATCACCGGCTGGGACCCGGTGATCAGCCAGCAGGGCCAGTCGGTGTTCCGCTGGGCGACCACCCAGATCGCCCCGCTGGCCCGGCAGGCCTGCGAGCGGGCCGGGATCGACCCCTCCGAGCTGAAGGGCTTCGTGCCGCACCAGGCCAACCTGCGGATCATCGACGCCATCGCCAACCGGCTCGGGGTCACCGACGCCGTGGTGGCCCGGGACGTGGTGGAGTCCGGCAACACCTCGGCGGCCTCCGTCCCGCTGGCCTTCTCCAAGCTGGTCGAGCGCGGCGAGCTGTCGCCCGGCGACCCGGTGCTGCTGTTCGGCTTCGGCGGCGGCCTCGCCTACGCGGGGCAGGTCGTCCGCTGCCCCTGAGGCCGCTCCGGCAGCCGCTGACACGCCTGTGGGCGGTCACCCGTCCAGGGTGACCGCCCACAGGCGTGTCGTGGCGCGCTGCGGACCGCCGGCGGACCTCCCCCGAGGACACGGCCGCCGTCCGTCGTACCCCGGACAGGAGGCCGGGGCGCGCGCGAAGCGGAAGGTGGGGTCGAGACGGATCGGTCTACTTGGGCGCCTTCTTGCCGGTGACGCCCAGGTACACCAGGGGAGCGAGGTTGGGCTTGAGGTCCTTGACCTTGACGCCCCACGAGGTGAAGGCCTTCTGGTGCTCGGCCGCCGAGGCGAGCAGCGAGACCAGCGATCCGGCGACGGCGGCCGGGTCCAACGACTTGTCGGACTGCCCCTTCGCCTGGAGTTCCTTGACGGCCTCCGTGAGCGGCTTGGCGACCGCGTTGAGGACGGTCATGCGGATCTTGAAGAACCGCTTGTCCCCTTCGGCGGCACCGAGCGTGACCACTCGGAGAATGGCGTCGTTCTTGCGCCAGAAGGCGAGGAATCCGTCGACCAGTTCTTCCGAAGTGGCCGTGCCGGACTTCCCTGCCCAGGACTTTCCGGCCACCAGCTCTTTGAGCGTGTCGGCGTCCTTGGCCATTTCCTCGGCGATTTCGAGGACGGCGCCCTCGACATCCGGGAAGTACTGGTAGAAGGTCGCGGGGGAGGTACCCGCCATACGGGCGACGTCGATGACCTTGACGTCCCGATAGGGCGACGTGCTGAGCATCTCGCGGAGGCAGTCGAGCAGCTTCTGCCGCGTCTCCTGTCCGCGTCGCCCGGCGACGCGACCGTCGACGGTGCGAACTTGTCCTGTCATGCCGTCAGCTTACCGTGGCCCGATCTTGGCGCGATTCGGTGATGTGACAATTACTCCGCACGGGGGTTGGTATAGCCGCTCGGAGCCCTTCGGACGGATATTCATCGCCCTCCGTGGCCCTCCTTGACGCCCCCCCGTGCACCGGCGACGCCGCAGGGTGACGAACCCTTCGCTGAGGGGTTATCGAGTAACGCAGAGTGACGATCAGATCGGCGATGTGACCTGCCCCTCGCCACACTCCCGGGCGTGTCGGGTGCAAGCCGATGCCGGAGCGGACGTCAGGATCCGGCCGTTTCGAAGTCGCTGACCGGGCGGTGGGGCCTCCCGGTGGCCGCACGGCGCTCTGGGCGGGGGAGGTTGGAGATGGGCCGGGCGGCATTGGAGAATCGGGACCGGCACCACGCGGCGGGTGCTCGGCACCACGCGGGCGGTGCTACAAGACGGGGAGGTGGCAGCGGGTGGACCAGCTGACGGCGCACGATCCGAGGCGGATCGGGCCCTTCGAGGTGCTGGGGCGGCTCGGGGCGGGCGGCATGGGCCTGGTCTACCTGGCGCGGTCGGCGTCCGGCCGGCGGGTGGCGATCAAGACCGTCCGGGGGGAGCTGGCCGAGGACGAGCTGTTCCGGGTCCGCTTCGCCCGGGAGATCGCGGCCGCCAAGACGGTGGGCGGCTTCTACACGGCGGCCGTGGTCGACGCCGACGCGGACGCCCGGGTGCCCTGGCTGGCCACCGCGTACGTCCCGGCGCCGTCCCTGGAGGACCTGGTCACCGACTGCGGGCCGCTGCCGGTCGGGGCGGTGCGCTGGCTGGTGGCCGGCATCGCCGAGGCCCTGCAGTCCATCCACGCCGCCGGGCTGGTCCACCGCGACCTCAAGCCGTCCAACGTGCTGGTCGTCGAGGACGGTCCCCGGGTGATCGACTTCGGCATCGCCGCCGGGGTCTCCAGCACCCGGCTCACCATGACCAACGTCGCGGTCGGCACCCCGGCGTACATGTCGCCGGAGCAGGCCCGGGACAGCCGGGGCGTCACCGGCGCCAGCGATGTCTTCTCGCTCGGCTCGCTGCTGGTCTTCTGTGCCACCGGCCACCCGCCGTACCGGGGCGCCAACCCGGTGGAGACGGTCTTCCAGCTGCTGCGCGACCAGCCCGACCTCTCCGGCCTGCCGGTGGAGCTGGTGGACCTGGTGCGCGCCTGCATGCGCCCGGCCCCCGAGCACCGGCCGACCCCGGAGCAGATCCAGGCCGAGCTGGCCCCGCACCTGTTCTCCCGGGACGACGCCTCCGGCGAGGCCGGGGACTGGCTGCCGCCCGACGCGCTCGCCCTGATCGAGCACAAGCGGGGCCGCCGCACACCGCCGCCGGCCGTCGCGCCGCAGCAGGCCCCGCACCAGCCGCCGCACCCGGCCGCGCCGCCGTCGCTGCCGGCGCAGCCCCCGGCGTCGCACCCGGGCCAGGAGGACCCCCGCACCCGGGCGGTCGCCGGGCACGCGGGGCCGCACGCGGGGCCGCCCGCCGGGCCGGTGCGCAGCGGGCCGCCCGGGCCGGACACCGAGGCCGCCACCGAGAAGCTGGCCGCCCCCAGCCGGCACCGCCGGCCGGCCGCCGCGGAGGGCGACGAGGTGCGGCTGCCCGGTGCCTCGGTCCG
The DNA here is from genome assembly GCF_042800875.1 of Kitasatospora sp. NPDC057595. NCBI lineage: Bacteria > Bacillati > Actinomycetota > Actinomycetes > Kitasatosporales > Streptomycetaceae > Kitasatospora > Kitasatospora sp. NPDC057595. The sequence goes on from NZ_JBHVGL010000002.1 coordinate 284,038, forward strand.
GATAGGGCCGGGGCCGCGCGCCGAGCAGGCCGGCCCCGGCGCGCCGCCCGCCGAGACCGACTGGGTCCGCCGGATCACCCCGCCCCCGGCCCGCGCCGCCCGCTGGCGCCCCTGGCGGTTCCGGATGTCCAACGAGGTCTGGGGCACCCCTGTGGTGGCCGACGGCACCCTGTTCGTCTCCAGCTTCGAGGTGCACGCCCTGGACATCGCGTCCGGCCAGCGCCGCTACAAGACCCGGGACGTCGCCTGGGCGCTCGCCGTGGACGCCGGGCGGGTGCACGCGGCCGACGGCCCGCACCTGTACACGGTCGACGTCACGGACGGCACCGAGCGCTGGCGGCACTCGCTGGACGGCTGGGTGTACTCGCTGGACGCGGCCGAGGGCGTGCTCTGCTGCGGCGTACGGGGCGGGGGCGTCCAGCTGCGCTCGGCGGCCACCGGCGCCGAGCTGTGGCGCGCCGACGACGCCCAGCAGGACTTCGAGAACCCGCAGTCCGGCCCGGCCCTGGTGGGCGGCTCGGCGTACTACTACGGGGGCGGGCGGCTGCGCTGCGTGGATCCGCGCGGTTCGGGCCTGCGCTGGTCGGTCCCGGTCGGCGAGGACGTGCCCTCCCGCCCGGTCGAGCGCTCCGGCGTGCTGTACGTGACGGCCGGCACCCGGGTGTACGCGCTGGACGCGGCGAGCGGCGCCGAGCGCTGGCGGTTCGAGGCCCCGGTGGTGCTGTTCACCCCGCCGGCGCTGGACGCCGACGCGGTCTACGTCGCGGACTACCTGGGCACCGTGTACGCGCTGGACGCGGCCACCGGCCGGGACCGCTGGCGCGCGGTCACCGGCACCCGGCAGGGCGCCGAGCCGGTGGTGGTCGGGGAGGGCATGGTGCTGGTCGGCAGCGGCGAGGTGCTCTACGCCTTCGAGGCGGGCAGCGGCCGGGAGCGCTGGCGGTACACCGCGCGCGGCGAGATCGTCGGCTCGCCGGCGGTCGCGGACGGGCTGGTCCACCTCGGCAGCCGGGACCACTCGCTGCACACCGTGGACCTGGCCAGCGGCCAGCTGCGCTGGGAGCTGGGCACCAAGGGGGAGCTGACCGGCTCGCCGGTGGCGATCGGGGGCAGGGTCTTCGTCGGCAGCAAGGACCGCTGCGTCTACGCGCTGGACGCCTTCTACGGCACGGCAGTGCCCTCGCACTGACGCGGGGGCGCGCCGCCCGGGGCGTACGGTCCCGGGGCGCGGGACGGCGGGAGCCCTCGGGCCCCCGCCGTGGCTGCGCTACTTCCGGGCCTCCGGGTGGCGGCTGCACCAGCCTTCCCAGGCCGAGGCGACCATGGACTCGACCCCGTGCCCGGCGGTCCAGCCCAGCTCGCGCCGGATCAGCTCGGCCGAGGCGACCACCCGGGCCGGGTCGCCGGCGCGACGCGGGGTGATCTCGGGGGTGGTGTCGTACCCGGTGACCTTGCCGATCACGTCCAGCATCTCGCGGACGCTGACGCCCTCGCCGCGTCCGATGTTGAGGACCAGCGCGGTCTCCCCGGCCGGGTCGGCCGCCAGCCGCTTCGCCGCCGCCACGTGGGCCGAGGCGATGTCGGAGACGTGGATGAAGTCACGGACGCAGGTGCCGTCCGGGGTGGGGTAGTCGGCGCCGAAGACCCGGGGGGCCTGACCGGCGGTGAGGCGCTCGAAGACCATCGGGATCAGGTTGAACACACCGGCGTCGGAGAGCTCCGGCGAGGCGGCGCCGGCCACGTTGAAGTAGCGCAGCGCGACGGTGGACATCCCGTACGCCTTGCCGGCCGCGGCCACCAGCCACTCGCCGGCGAGCTTGGTCTCGCCGTACGGGCTCATCGGCGCGCAGGGGGTCGACTCGGTCACCAGGTCGACGTCCGGCATGCCGTAGACGGCGGCGGAGGAGGAGAACAGGAAGCGCTTGACGCCGCCCTCGGCCGCGGCCTCCAGGACGGTCTGCAGGCCGATCATGTTCTCGCGGTAGTACAGGAAGGGCTGCTCGACCGACTCGCCGACCTGCTTCTTGGCGGCGAAGTGGAGGATGCCCTCCACCTGGTGCTCGCGGATGGCCGCGTCCAGGGCGGTCCGGTCCAGGGTCGACCCCTCGACCAGGGCGACCCCCTCGGGCAGCCGGGTCCGGTCGCCGGTGCTGAGGTCGTCCAGGACGGCCACGCGCTCGCCCGCGTCGAGGAGCTGCTGCACGACGTGCCCGCCGATGTATCCGGCGCCGCCGGTGATCAACCAAGTCATGGCCGAATCCTAGGGCGTGAGGATTTCGCGACGGTGCTGTGGGCGCGTCGGAGCCGGAGATTCGGACATTTCGCTGAAATGCTGACAAAGATCTCTGTCACGCCGAGGAGTCCGGAGGCCGTCACGGTGAACCGCAAGAAGGAGCCCACCCGTCCGATTCCCGCCGGACCCCGTCCGGCCGGGCCCGGGGCCTTCGCGGCGCTGACCGCGCTCGCGCTGGCGCTGGCGGGGTGCAGCAGCGGCACGTCCTCGGACGCCTCCTCCCCGCCGGAGAGCGGCTCCCCGAGTGTCACCGCCGGGGCCACCGGCAGCGCCCAGCCGGGCGGCGCCAACCAGCTCCAGACCGACTACCAGCGGGTGATCAAGGACGTGCTGCCCTCGGTGGTGCAGATCACCACCGGGAGCGGCCTCGGCTCCGGGATCGTCTACGACGACAAGGGCGACATCGTCACCAACGCCCACGTGGTCGGCACCGCCACCACCTTCGCCGTCACCCTGGCCGGCAGCACCAAGCCGCTGGACGCCACGCTGGTCGCCAGCTACCCGGACTCCGACCTCGCGGTGATCAAGCTGAGCAGCCCGCCGGGCGGTCTCAAGCCGGCCTCCTTCGGGGACTCCACCAAGGTCGAGCTGGGCCAGATCACCCTCGCCATGGGCAGCCCGCTCGGACTCTCCAGCAGCGTCACCCAGGGCATCGTCTCGGCCACCGGCCGCACCGTCTCCGAGCCGTCCAGCGCGGGCTCTCCGGGCGCCGTCATCGGCAACATGGTGCAGACCTCGGCCGCGATCAATCCCGGCAACAGCGGCGGCGCGCTGGTCAACCTGGACAGCCAGGTGATCGGCATCAACACGCTCGCCGCCACCGAGCCGGAGTCCAACGGGGCCGCCGCCCCGGGCATCGGCTTCGCCATCCCGGCGTCCACCGTGACCAGCATCGCCGACCAGCTGATCAAGGAGGGCAAGGTCACCAACTCCGGGCGGGCCGCCCTCGGCATCACCGCCCGGACCTTCTTCGACCAGAACTTCCGCCCGGCCGGCGCCGTGGTGGTCGCCGTCGCGCCGAACGGCCCGGCCGACTCCGCGGGCCTCCAGGTCGGCGACGTGATCACCAGGATCGGCGACACCGCGGTGGACTCGCTCACCTCGCTCACCACCGCACTGGCCTCGCTGGCGCCGGACACCAAGGTGACCGTCACCTACACCCGGGACGGCCAGAGCAAGACCGCCGAGGTCACCCTCGGCACCCTGCCGACGCCCTAGGGCGTCCCGACAGCCCCCGGACGGCGGCGGCCCGCACGACCGCGCAAGGGTTCCGCGCGGCCGTCCGCCGTCCGGGCCGAGGGCTGTCGCTCCGGTCAGCGGCGGACGGTGCGGGTCCGCCAGGGGAGTTCGACGGTCACCGTGGTCGGTCCGCCGTCCGGGCTCTCCACCAGGAACACGCCGTCCACCGCGCGGATCCGCTCGGCCAGTCCGGCCAGGCCGCTGCCGGGGTAGGGGGCCGCGCCGCCCTTGCCGTCGTCCTGGACCAGCACCATCAGCTGGTCGTCGGCCCGCCAGACGTCCACCGTGGCGGAGCGGGCACCGGAGTGCTTGGAGATGTTGGTCAGCAGCTCGCTGACCGTGAAGTAGGCGATGCCCTCCACCGCCGAGTCCGGCCGCTCGGTGCCGCCGTCCCGGGCCTTCAGGTCGACGTTCACCCGGACGCCCCCCGGCACCGTGCAGCGTGCCGCCACCGAGGAGAGCGCCGCGTCCAGACCGCGGTCGGTGAGCACCGCCGGGTGGATGCCCCGGGCCAGGTCGCGCAGCTCCTGCAGGGCCAGCTTCACCTCGCCGTGGGCGTTGTCCACCATCTTCGCGGCGGCCGCCACGTCGTCCGGCGTCTCGGTCTCCCGCAGCCGCTCCTTGGCCATGCCGAGGTCCATCGCCAGCGCCACCAGGCGGGCCTGGGCGCCGTCGTGCAGGTCGCGCTCGATCCGGCGCAGGTCGGCGGCGGCGGTGTCGACCACGGTGCCGCGGTCGTCCTCCAGCTCGCGGACCCGCTCGGAGAGGGCGCCGGGGTAGAGCAGGGTCTCCACCAGCATCCGGTCCACCGCCGACTGGGCGCGGATCGCCCACGGCAGGGCCGGCCAGCCGACCAGGACGAAGACCAGGGTCAGCGCGAAGCTCAGCACGCCCCAGGGCAGCATCAGCACGTTGTAGAGGGCCGAGCGCCAGGAGAGGCCGTCGGTGAGGTGGGCGATGGCGTAGCCGGTGATGCCCGGCCGGCGGCGCGGCACCGGCTCCGGTTCGTGCACCTCGGAGCCGTACAGCGCCCGGGCCCGGCGGCGGGCGAAGCCGCTCATCGAGCGGCAGCCGGCCAGTCCGGCGGCGAGCAGCGGCAGGCCGATCACGGTGACCGACAGGGCCAGGCCGACCGACAGCGTCACGATCGTGAAGACGAAGCCGCCGATCCCCAGCGGCAGGTTCAGCAGCAGCCGCCCGACCTGCCGCCACATCCGCGCGCCGTACAGCGGGGTGCGCTCGGTGCCGGCCGGCGGCTCCTGGCCGAAGACCTCGGCCGTGCCGTCCATTCGCTTCATCTCGGTCTACCGTCCTTTTCCGGTCGAGCTGTGCCCCTAGCTTGGCCGGTCGGGGGTAGGTGGTGCCATGGGGGTGATACGTCTCCCGGGACGGGGGTTATCCCCACCCCGGCGGTGGGCGCACGGGGTGTCCACCGGTTGTCCATCGGGTGTCTTGCGGATCGGGCAGGGTGCGGGGTACCCGTGCCGTGCACTTAGACTCACGCACTGGCGATGGTTATGAGCGTGTAAAGGAACGTCGTAGAACCGCCCCGAGGGCGGGTTCCGCGGCCGATGTGGAGGCGAGGCATGGTGGGGCAGCGGGCGGCTTCGGTCGCGGCCGACCCGGCGGCCGGCGGCGGCTACTTCGACGCGTACGCCGCGATCGGCCTGCTCGCCGTCGTCGGCGTGGTCTTCGTGACGGTGGCGTTCACCGCCAACCGCCTGCTGCGGCCGGTGGTGTACTCGCCGGAGAAGCTGCTCGCCTACGAGTGCGGTGTGGACCCGGTGGGGGAGGACTGGGCGCACACCCAGATCCGCTACTACGTCTACGCCTTCCTGTACGTGATCTTCGCGGTCGACGCGATCTACCTGTTCCCGTGGGCGACCGTCTTCGCCTCCGCCGGATACGGCGCCGGGACGCTGGTCGAGATGTTCGTCTTCATCGGCTTCCTCGCGGTCGGACTGCTCTACGCCTGGAAGAAGGGCGTTCTGGAATGGACGTGACGCACACCCACTCGCACGGGCACGACGCCTCCGGCGGCCCGGTTCCGCTGGGCGTGCCGGACCCGTCGCGCCCCGGTGGCACCGTCGAGCGGCGGTCCATCGGCCCGCTGGCCCGGCTGGCTCCGGACCCGGTGAAGGTCGTCCTCAACTGGGGACGGCGCTACAGCCTCTGGTGCTTCAACTTCGGTCTGGCCTGCTGCGCGATCGAGTTCATCGCGGCCTCGATGGCCAAACACGACTTCATCCGGATGGGCGTCATCCCGTTCGCGCCGGGCCCCCGGCAGGCCGATCTGATGATCGTCTCGGGGACGGTGACCGACAAGATGGCGCCCGCCGTCAAGCGGCTCTACGAGCAGATGCCCGAGCCGAAGTACGTCATCTCCTTCGGCGCCTGCTCCAACTCCGGCGGGCCCTACTGGGACTCCTACTCGGTGACCAAGGGCGTCGACCAGATCATCCCGGTCGACGTCTACGTGCCCGGGTGCCCGCCCCGGCCGGAGGCGCTGCTCCAGGGCATTCTCAAGCTCCAGGAGAAGATCGCCGCCGAGTCGCTGCCCGGCCGCTACACCGCGCCCGCGCCCGCGGCGGCGCTGCGGCGTCCGCCGGTGGCCGGGCCCGGTGCCGCCGGTGCCGGGGCGGCCGGTGCCGGGGCGGCCGGTTCGGGTTCCGCTGAGGGAGGGGTCTCGTGACCACGGCCGAGCAGTACGCGGCGTCGGTCGGGGAGTGGGCGACCGGCGCCGAGGCGTACGGGCTGATCACCGTCGACGTGCCGGCCGAGCACTGGATCGAGGCGCTCACCGCCGCCCGGGACACCCTGGGCCTCGGCTTCTTCGACTGGCTCAGCGCCGTCGACGAGCTCGCCGAGGGCTTCTCGGTGGTCGCCCACCTCGCCGCCGTCGACGCCCCGGGCGTGCGCCACCTGGCGCTGCGCACCCGGGTGCCGCGCGACGCGGCCGCGCTGCCGACCGCCGTCCCGGTGTACGCCGGGGCCGCCTGGCACGAGCGCGAGACGCACGAGATGTTCGGCATCGACTTCCCCGGGCACCCCCATCTGATCACCCTGCTGCTGCCGGACGGCTTCGAGGGGCACCCGCTGCGCAAGGAGTTCGTGCTCGCGGCCCGGGTCGCCAAGGCCTGGCCGGGCGCCAAGGAGCCGGGCGAGTCCGACCACGGCGACGGGCCGGCGCGGCGCAAGATGCAGCCGGCCGGTGTGCCGGACCCGAACGAGTGGGGCCCGCTCAAGGGCACCTTGCCGCCGGTCGCCGAGCGGCCGGCGCGCGGTGCCCGGGCGGCCGGTGCGGCCCGGACGCCGCGTGCGGCGGCGGGTGCCGCGGGCGCCGAGGGCGCCGAGGGCGCCGCCGCGGTGCGGGCCGACCGGCCGCGGCGCACGCGTTCGGTCTCCGAGGGGTCGGCGAGCCAGACGGTCGGCGAGGCCCCTGCCACGCAGGAGGCACCCCCGCCCCCGGTGCGGGCGGACCGGCCGCGGCGCACGCGTTCGGTCTCCGACGGATCGGTGAGCCAGGCGCCCGCCGGCCCGGCCGAGGCCGCCGCGCCGCCGCCCGCCCGGACGCAGTCCTCCGACGCGCCGTGGCACAACCCGGTGCCGGCGCACGACGAGCCCGGGAAGCCGGCCGCCGGGGAACCCGCCGGCGAGGCGAAGGCGGCGGACGCCGGGAACGGTGCGGACGCCGGGAACGGTGCGGACGCCGAGAACGTCGAGAGCGCGGAGAAGACGAAGAAGCCGCCGGTCGAGTCGGCCGGCCAGGACGGAGACGGCGCGTGAACCTGTTCGACACGGTGCTGCGCTGCGTCGCCACGCTGGTCGTCTTCCTCGTCCTGCCCCTGGTCATCGGCCAGACCGAGCACAAGGTGATGGCGCACATGCAGGGCCGGCTCGGCCCGATGTACGCCGGCGGTTTCCACGGCTGGGCGCAGCTGATCGCGGACGGTGTGAAGTTCGCCCAGAAGGAGGACATCGTCCCCTCCGGCGCCGACCGGCGGATCTTCCAGCTGGCGCCCGCCGTCTCGCTGCTGCCGTACCTGCTGGTGCTGCTGGTGATCCCGGTCGGACCTGGCGGCTTCGTCGGGCAGGCGGTGGACGCCGGTCTGTTCTTCGTGCTCGCCGTCATGGGCGTCGGCGTGATCGGCAAGCTGATGGCCGGCTGGGCCTCGGCCAACAAGTTCTCGCTGCTCGGCGGTCTGCGGACGGCCGCGCAGCTGATGTCCTACGAGCTGCCGATGGTGCTCGCCGCCGCCTCCGTGGCGATGGCCGCCGGGACGCTCTCGCTGCCCGGGATCATGGACGCCTGGGAGTGGTACTGGATCCCGTGGCAGCTGATCGGCGGCTTCGTGTTCTTCACGGCCGGTCTGGCCGAGCTGCAGCGTCCGCCCTTCGACATGCCGGTCGCCGACTCCGAGATCATCTTCGGCGCGTACACCGAGTACACCGGTCTGCGCTTCGCGCTGTTCCTGCTCTCCGAGTACGCGGGCATCCTGGTGGTCTCCGCGCTGACCGCGGTGCTCTTCCTGGGCGGCTGGCACGGCCCGCTGCCGGACCAGCTCGGCTGGCTGTGGACCCTGCTGAAGACCTTCGCGCTGGCCTTCGTGGTGATCTGGCTCCGGGTCACCTACCCCCGGCTGCGCGAGGACCAGCTGATGCGCTTCGCGTGGACGGTGCTGATCCCGCTCGCCCTCGTCCAGCTGGCCCTCACCGGCATCATCAAGGTGGCGATCTCATGAGTTTCCCCGGTGCGGGCCTGGCCAAGGGCCTGGCCGTCACCCTGCGGACGATGACGAAGAAGAGCATCACCGCGCAGTACCCGGACGTGCAGCCGGTCCTTCCGCCGCGCTCGCGCGGCGTGATCGCCCTGCTGGAGGAGAACTGCACGGTCTGCATGCTCTGCGCCCGTGAGTGCCCGGACTGGTGCATCTACATCGACTCCCACAAGGAGACGCTGCCGGCCGCCGACCCGAACGCGCGCGCCCGCACCCGCAACGTGCTGGACCGCTTCGCCATCGACTTCTCGCTCTGCATGTACTGCGGGATCTGCATCGAGGTGTGCCCCTTCGACGCGCTGTTCTGGTCGCCCGAGTTCGAGTACGCGGAGACCGACATCCTGGAGCTGACCCACGAGCGGGACCGGCTGCGGGAGTGGATGTGGACGGTGCCGGTGCCGCCGGCGCTGGATCCGGCGGCCGAGGAGCCCAAGGAGATCGCCACCGCGCGCAAGGCCGCCAACAAGCTGGCGGCGGCCGCCGCCAAGGCGGCGGAGGAAGCGGAGACGGCGCAGGACGGTGGTGACGCGTGATCGGGGCCGCCACCCTGCTCGCCGCGACCGGGTCGCTGGACCCGGCCGCGCGCTCGTTCCTCTCCCCGACCGGGGCGGAGATCGTCTTCCTGCTGGTCGGCATCGCCGTGCTCGGCTCGGCCCTGGTCGCCGTCACCACCAAGCAGCTGGTGCACGCCGCGCTCTGGCTGGTGGCCGCGCTCGGCGGACTGGCCGTGGAGTTCCTGCTGCTCACCGCCGAGTTCATCGCCTGGGTGCAGGTGCTGATCTACCTCGGCTCGGTGGTCGTCCTGGTGCTGTTCGGGCTGATGCTCACCAAGGCGCCGATCGGACGCTCGCCGGACGCCGACTCCAAGAACCGCTGGGTCGCCCTGGTGGTCGCGCTGGCCTCGGCCGGGACGCTGGTGACGCTGGTCGTGGACGCCTTCCGGACGTCCTGGATCGACCTCGGCGCGGGTGGCGGCTCGACGACGGTGACCGGCGCGAGCCTGTTCCGGACCTGGGTGCTGCCCTTCGAGGCGCTCTCGGTGCTGCTGCTGGCCGCGCTGGTCGGCGCGATCGTGCTGTCGCGCGGCAACGGCCGGCGGGTGCCGGCGCCCCGGGCCGGGCGGATCCGGGCCGGCCGGCCGGTGGGCTCCAACGGGCCGGTCGCGAGGACCGCGCCCGCGCCCTCGGTCGAGCCCGTGCCTGCGTCCGAGGTTTCGGCGGAGCCCGCGCCGACCACCACCGAGCAGGAGGGCTGATGCACCTCGCCTACCCCGTCGTCCTCGCCGCGCTGCTGTTCAGCATCGGCGTCTACGGCGTGCTCGCCCGGCGCAACGTCATCCTGGTGCTGATGTCCGTCGAGCTGATGCTCAACGCCGTCAACCTCAACCTCGTCGCCTTCGACGCCTGGCTGCGCGACTCGCTGCACGCCGGGCAGGCGCTGACCCTGTTCACCATCACCGTCGCCGCCGCCGAGATCGGCCTCGGGCTCGCCATCGTCCTGCTGCTGTTCCGGGCCCGGGGCACCGCGGACATCGACCGGGCCACCGCGCTCGGCGACCCGGCCGAGTCCACCGCCGACGTCGACGGGGCGACGGCCGGAGCCGAGGCGCTGAAGGGCCGGGCCGCCGCATGAACCTCGCCCTGCCCGCCCTCGTCCCCGCGCTGCCCGCGCTCGGTGCGGCGGCCACCCTGGCCGTCGGCAAGCGCGCGCCCGGCCTCGCCCGGCCGCTGGCGATCGTGCCGGTCGCCGTCTCGGCGGTGCTCGCGCTGGTCGTCGCGCTCCAGCTCGGCAGCGGCCAGGTGCTGGACGCCGGCACCCGGCTCACCCCGACCGGCGGACCGGACATCGCGCTCGCGATCCACCTGGACGGCTTCAGCTCGCTGATCTCGGTGCTGGTCGGCCTGGTCGCCACCTGTGTGCAGGTCTACTCGACCGCGTACCTCAAGGACGACCCGCGCTACCCCTCCTACGCGGCGCTGGTCTCGCTGTTCACGGCGGCGATGTTCCTGGTCGTCTACTCCGGCGACCTGGTCGTGCTGCTGGTCGGCTGGGAGGTCATGGGCATCTGCTCGTACTTCCTGATCGGCCACCACTGGGAGACCGAGGACGCCCGCTCCGCCTCGCTCAAGGCCTTCCTGGTCACCAAGCTCGGCGACGTGCCGTTCCTGTTCGGCATCTTCCTGCTCGGCGCCGACGCCGGGAGCTTCCGGATCGAGGACGTGCTGCGGGCCGCCACCGAGGGGCGGCTCGGCCACCCGACGCTGGTCGCGCTGCTGCTGCTGGCCGGGGTGGCCGGCAAGAGCGCGCAGTTCCCGCTGCACACCTGGCTCCCGGACGCGATGGCCGGCCCGACGCCGGTCTCCGCGCTGATCCACGCCGCCACCATGGTCGCGGCCGGCATCTACCTGGTGGCCCGGCTGCTGCCGGTCTTCCTGCTCTCCGGCGCGGCGCTGGTCGTGCTGGCGGTGATGGCCGCCGTGACGATGATCGGCTCGGCGCTCAGCGCGCTCGCCCAGGACGACCTCAAACGGGTGCTCGCCTACTCGACCGTGGGCCAGCTCGGCTACATGGCCGGCGCGCTGGCCAGCGGCGACCGCCAGGCCTCGGTGTTCCACCTGGTCAGCCACGGCGCGTTCAAGGCACTGCTGTTCCTCGCGGCCGGTGTGGTGATCCACGCCGCGCACACCAACTCGATCTCCGCGATGTCCCGGATCCCCGGGCTGCGCAAGCGCGTCCCGGACGCCTACTGGACGATGGGCATCGCGCTGGTCGCCCTGGTCGGCCTGCCGCCGTTCGCCGGCTTCTTCAGCAAGGAGGCGGTGCTGACCGCCGCCGAGCACGCCGCCAACGGCGAGGCGCTGACCAACGGCCTCGGCCCCGCCTCGGCGGTGCCGCAGGCGGCCGGCTGGATCGTGCTGATCTCGGCCGGACTCACCGCGCTGCTCACGGCGGCCTACGCGGCCCGGCTGTTCCTGGTCGCCTTCCACAGCCCGGTCGGCGCGGCCGCGGCGGCGCCCGCGGTGCTGCCCGCCGCCGACCGGGGCACGGTCGTCGGCGACCACGAGGCCGGCGCGCCGTACTCGCCCGAGCTCGACGAGGCCGACCCGGCCGTCGCCGAGCCGCCCGCGATGCGCTGGCCGCTCTGGGTGCTCGCCGTGCCGACCATGGGCTTCGGCGTCGCCGGCCTGCGCTCGGACTGGCTGCCCGCGCTGCTGGACGGCGGCTCGCTGCGGCCCTCCGCGGTCACCGCCGTGATCGGCACCGGCCTCGCCGTGGTCGGCGCGCTGCTGGCCTACGGGGCCTGGCGCTCGGCCACCGCCCGGGTGCCCGAGCAGGACGGAGCCCCGGCCGCCGACGTGGTCGTCGCCGACCCCGGGCGCGCCCTGCTCGGCCCGCTGTTCGGCCCGGCCCGGCACGGCTTCGGCGTCGACCGGCTCTACAGCGCGCTGTTCGTCCGCCCGGTCGAGGCCGCCGCCCGGCTCGTCCGCTTCCTCGACCGCGAGGTCGTGGAGACGTACGTGCGCGGCGCCGGCGCCGGGGCGGGCCTGCTCGGCCGCGCCGTGCGGCTCGCCCAGACCGGCAACGCGCAGACCTACCTCAGCGCGCTGCTCGCCGGCGTCGTCCTGCTGGCCGTCCTGGTGGCGGTGTAGCCGATGCCGTACCTCCCTTCCCCGTCCGCCGTCGTGGTTGTTGCTAGGAGCCCCCGATGAACGCGGTCCTCATCGCCCTCCTGGTGCTGCCGCTGCTCGGCGCCGCGCTCACCCTGGCCCCGGCGTTCGGCGCGGACCCGGCCGCCGCCGACCGCCGCGCGCTGCGCTTCAGCACCGTGGTGACCGGCGCCGTCCTGGTGCTCACCGTCGTCCTGGCGGCCGGCTTCGACCACGACGAGCCCGCCCGGATGCAGGCCACCACCGACGTGTCCTGGATCCCGGCCATCGGCGTGCGCTTCCACCTCGGCGTGGACGGCGTCTCGCTGCCGCTGATCGTCCTGACCTCGCTGCTCACCTTCCTCTGCGCGCTGTACTCGGAGCGGCGGCTGCCCTCCGGGGAGGGAGTCCCGTCCGCGCGGGCCTTCGTCGGGCTGTTCCTCCTCCTCGAAGTCGGCATGCTCGCCACCTTCGCGGTGCTGGACCTCCTGCTCTTCTTCCTGGCCTTCGAGATCGTGCTGATCCCGATGTACTTCCTGATCGCCCGCTGGGGCAGCGGGGCGAAGGTGCCGGCCGCCAACCGCTTCATCCTGTACACGCTGCTCGGCTCGGCCGTGATGCTGCTCGGCTTCCTGCTGGTCGGCGGCAAGGCGGGCACCTTCGACATGCAGGCCCTCGCCGCCGCCCACGGCTCCGGCCTGAGCCACTCCACCCAGGTGATCGCCGCGCTGGCGATCATGGTCGGGCTCGCGGTCAAGGCCCCCGCCTGGCCGCTGCACAGCTGGCTCCCGGACGCGCACACGGCGGCCCCGACCGTCGGCTCCGTGCTGCTCGCCGGCGTGCTGCTGAAGATGGGCACCTACGGCCTGGTCCGCGTCCTCCTCCCGGTCGTCCCCGACGGCACCACGACGCTCGCCCCCTACCTGGGCGCGTTCGCCGCCGTCGGCATCGTCTACGGCTCGCTGGCCTGCCTCGCGCTCGCGCGGCGCGGGGCCAAGGGCGACCTCAAGCGCCTGATCGCCTATTCCTCCGTCGGTCACATGGGCTTCGTCCTGCTGGGCATCGCCTCCCTCACCCCGGTCGGCGTCAACGGCGCGCTGTTCGCCAACATCGCGCACGGTCTGATCACCGGCCTGCTGTTCTTCGTCGTCGGGGCGCTCAAGGACCGCTACGGCACGGCGGACCTCGACACCCTCTCCGGCACCACCGGCGCCGCCCTCTACGGACGGGCGCCCCGGCTGGGCGCGCTGCTCGCCTTCGCCGCCGTCGCCAGCCTCGGCCTGCCCGGGCTGGCCGGCTTCTGGGGCGAGCTGCTCGCGATGTTCGGCGCGTTCGACCCGGCCGACGGCCTCTCGCGCCCCGCGTTCGTCACTTACATGGTCCTGGCCGGTCTCGGCACCCTCCTCACCGCCGCGTACCTGCTGATCGTGGTCAGGCGCGTCTGCATGGGCGACCCGAAGCAGCCCGCCCCGGTGGCCGAGCTCGCCGATCTGCGCCCGTACGAGGCCGTCAGCTGGACTCCGCTGGCCGCCCTCACCCTGCTCGCCGGTCTCTGGCCCGCGCTGCTGCTCGGCCTCTCCGACCCCGCCGTCAAACACCTCCTCGGGGGTGGCTGATCATGCTCGGCACCGCACTCGGACCTCACTCCACGGGGCAGACCACTGTGACCTCCCTCGCCGTCGCCAACCCGGGCAGCCTGATCCAGTCCGTGGACTGGGTGGCGATCGCGCCCCCGCTGATCGCCGCCGCGGCCGCCCTCGCCGTACTGGTCACCGACCTCTTCCTGCCCGCGCGGCACAAGAAGTGGCTGGGCCGGCTCACCGCCGCCGGACTCGCCCTCGCGCTCATCTCGCTCCTCCCGCTCACCGGGGGATCACCCCGGGCCACGTTCTGTGCACAGAACGTAACAGGAGCCACTGACAACGCCGGCTGCTCCTACGTCGCCGACCACTTCGCGCTGGTCTTCCAGCTGCTCGCGCTCGGCGGCGCGTTGATCGCCGCGCTGCTGTCCGCGCACACCGTGGAGGACGAGAAGCTGCCCGGCGGCGAGTACTGGTTCCTGCTGCTCTCCAGCGCCACCGGTGCCGCCCTGCTGCCCGCCTCCCGCGACCTCGCCACCCTGGTGATCGCCCTGGAGGTCGCCTCGCTGCCCGCCTTCGCCCTGGTCGCGCTGCGCCGGGACGGCCGGGGTGCCGAGGCCGCGCTGAAGTTCTTCGTCTCCTCCGTCACCGCGACCGCCGTGATGCTGCTCGGCGTCGGCTTCGTCTACGCGGCGAGCGGCAGCCTGCACCTGGGCGCCGTCGCCACCGGCCTGGAGCAGGCGCCCGCGCAGCTGAAGCCGCTGGCCGAGGCGGGCGCCGTGCTCACCCTGGTCGGCTTCGCCTTCAAGGTTGCCGCCGTCCCGTTCCACTTCTGGGTCCCGGACACCTACACCGGCGCCCCGCTGCCGGTGGCCGGCTACCTCTCGGTGGTCGGCAAGGCGGCCGGTCTGGCCGGTCTGGCGCTGGCCACCACGATCGCCTTCCGCCCCTACGCCCACACCTGGGGCCTGACGCTCGCGGTGCTGGCCGCCGTCACCATGACGGTCGGCAACGTGGGCGCGCTGCGCCAGCGCTTCGACACCCGTCACAGCGCGGTCCGGCTGCTCGCCTGGTCCTCGGTGGGCCAGGCCGGCTACCTGCTGGTGCCGCTGGCCGCGGCCGGCTACGCGCCCACCGTGACCGACCCGCTGGGCGCCACCGCCGCGTACGCGCTGATCTACGGCGTGGTCAACCTCGGCGCCTTCGGCGTGGTGGCGGCGGTCGGCCGCAGGGCCGGGACCAGCGTGGACGACTTCCGCGGTCTGTTCGCCCGCAACCGCTGGACGGCACTGGCGCTGGCCTTCTTCCTGCTCTGCCTGGCCGGACTGCCCCCGGGCGTGATCGGCCTGTTCGGCAAGGTGGTGGTGTTCCGCGCCGCCGTCGACGCCGGGCTGGGCTGGCTGGCCGTGGTGATGGCCGTCAATGTGGTCGTCGCCCTGTACTACTACCTGCTCTGGACCGCCCGGCTGTTCGCCCCGGCGGAGGGGGCCGCGGTCGGGACCCCGGCCCACGAGCGACGCCTGCCGGTGTCGCTGAGCGCCACCCTGGGGCTCACCGCCTCGGCGGCCGTGGTGCTCTCGGTGGCCCCGCAACTGGTGCTCCAGGTGGTGGGCGGCTCGCTGTTCTGACCCCCCTCCCGCCCCCCGCCCCGGACGTGTGCCGAGGTGGCGGGCGGTGCGGGTGCGTCACCCGGTCGGGTGTCGCGCTGGTCACAAGGGAACAAGGCCCCCGGCCCCGCCCGTTGAGCGGGCAGGAGGGACGAGGCAGAAAGGGCTTCCCCACGCACCATTGGAGGGCCGGCCGTGCACCGCCCGCACAACGGACTGAGGACCGCCGCCCTGCTCGGCGGCCTCTCGGCGCTGATCCTGGTGATCGGCAGCTTCTTCGGCCGCACGGGCTTCGTGATCGCCCTGCTGGTCGCCCTCGGCACCAACGCCTACGCCTACTGGAACAGCGACAAGCTCGCGCTGCGCGCCATGCGCGCCCGCCCGGTGAGCGAGATCGAGGCCCCGCAGCTCTACCGGATCGTCCGCGAGCTCTCGACCGCGGCCCGCCAGCCGATGCCCCGGCTCTACATCTCGCCGACCCCGGCCCCGAACGCCTTCGCCACCGGCCGCAACCCGCGCAACGCCGCGGTCTGCTGTACCGACGGCATCCTGCAGCTGCTCGACGAGCGGGAGCTGCGCGGCGTCCTGGGCCACGAGCTGAGCCACGTCTACAACCGCGACATCCTGATCTCCTCGGTGGCGGGGGCGCTCGCCTCGGTGGTGATGTTCCTGGTCAACTTCGCCTGGCTGATCCCGTTCGGCCGCAGCGAGGACGACGACGGCCCCGGCCTGTTCGGGATGCTCGCGATCATGATCCTCGGCCCGGTCGCTGCCTCGCTGATCCAGCTGGCCGTCAGCCGCTCCCGCGAGTACCAGGCCGACGCCGACGGCGCCCGGATCACCGGCGACCCGCTCGCCCTGGCGAGCGCGCTGCGCAAGCTGGACGCCGGCACCCGGCAGCTGCCGCTGCCGCCGGAGCCGCAGATCCAGACCGCCAGCCACATGATGATCGCCAGCCCGTTCCGGCCGGGCGAGGCCGGTACGAAGCTCTTCTCCACCCATCCGCCGATGGCCGAGCGGATCGCCCGGCTGGAGCGGATGGCCGGTTACCGGGGTTAGGCCCCGCCCCTGGGAGCGCGGGGCCCGTCGTCAGCCCGCGACCTCCTCGAAGGCCAGTCGCAGGCGGTGCACGCCCTCCGCCACCTGGGCGGAGCTCTCCGCGGCCGCGTAGCTCAGCCGCAGGTGCGGGGCCGGTGGCTCGGCGGCGTGGTACGGGCGGCCCGGGGTCACCTGGACGCCGGCCCGCAGGGCGGCCTCGGTGAGGGCGCCGTCGTCGACGCCGTCCGGGAGCCGCAGCCACAGGTGGTAGCCCCCGGGCCGGTAGTCGCCGAGCAGGCCCGGCAGCTCGCGGTGCAGGGCGGTGACGGCGGCGGTGCGGCGGTCGCGCAGCTCGCTGCCGAGGGTGCGCAGATGGCGGGCCCAGCCGGGGTCGGCGACCAGCTCCAGCGTCGCCTCCTGCAGTGGCCTGGGCACGAAGAAGGTGTCCACCACCTGGGTCGCCCGCAGCCGGGCGAGCGCCGGCCCGCGCGCGGTGAGCGCGCCGACCCGCAGGTTGGGGGAGGCGGCCTTGGTCAGCGAGCGCAGGTGCACCACCACCCCGTCGCGGTCCTCGGCGGCGAGCGGGCGCGGCAGCGCGGGGGCGTCCGCGTGGACCAGCAGCCGGGAGAAGTCGTCCTCGACCACGAACGCGCCCGCCGCCCGGGCGATCCGCAGCACCTCGCCCCGGCGTTCGGGGGAGAGCACCGCGCCGGTCGGGTTCTGGAACAGCGGCTGGCAGACGAAGACCCGTGCCCGGGTGGCCGCGAAGGCGTCCGCCAGCAGGTCGGTGCGCACCCCGTCGGCGTCCACCGGCACCGGGACGGGCCGCAGCCCGGCTGCCCGGACGACCGCCAGGATCCCCGAGTACGTCGGCGACTCCACCAGGACCGGCGCGCCGGGCGCGGCGAGCGAGCGCATCGCCACGGTGAGGCCGCCCTGCCCGCCGGAGGTGATCAGCACGTCCCCGGTGGCGATCGGCCCGCCGGGGCCGCCGATGTCGCGGGCGAACCAGCCGCGCAGCTCGGTGAGGCCGTCGGTGGGCGGGCGTTCCCAGGCGCCCGGCCGCCGCCCGGCCCGGCCGAGGGCGGCGGCGAGCAGACGCTCGGGCAGCAGCGAGGCGTGCGGGTAGCCGCTGTTGAGGTCGACGACGTCGGGCGGCGGCACGCGCAGGGTGGCGAACACCGGGGCGGCCAGCAGATCGCGCGGGCCGCTGTCGGTGCTGAGCGCGATCTCCTGCCAGGAGAGGTCGCCGGGACGGGCGGCGGCGGGCGTTCCGATGCCCGGACCGCCCGCGAAGGCCGCCGCCCGGAACACGCCGGCGCCCGGGCGGGAGACCACCAGGCCCTCGGCGGCCAGCACGGCGATGGCGCGCGACACCGTTCCCGGGCTGACCTGGTGGCGTTCCATCAGCGCCCGGCTCGACGGCAGCTTCCGTCCTTCAGGGTAGCGCTCGACCTCGCGACGCAGGCTGTCGGCAAGTTCGGCCACACTGCTACGCTCGTTCATGAGAGCACAAGATAGCGCTACCCCCTCTCCGGCGGTAGCGGTACGACCCGCCACGGCGCCCGCCGCCTCGGGGGGCCGGGCGCCGCACTGGCCGCCCTGGGCGTCCTCTCCTTCTCCTTCAGCTTCCCCGCCACCGCCTGGGCGCTGACCGGCTTCGGCCCCTGGACGGCCACCGGGCTGCGCGGCGCGCTGGCCGGCCTGCTCGCCGCGCTCTGCCTCGCCGCCGCCCGCGTCCCGCTGCCCGAGCGCCGCCACTGGCCCGGTCTGCTGGTGGTCTCGGCCGGCTGCGTGCTCGGCTTCCCGCTGCTCAGCACGCTGGCCCTGCGCACCTCCACGACCGCGCACTCGGCCGTCGTCATCGGTCTGCTGCCGTTGGCCACCGCCGCCGTCGCGGCCCTGCGCTCCCGCCGCGACGGCCGCCGCCCGTCCCGGCTGTTCTGGGGCGCGGCGCTGGCCGGGGCGGTCGCGGTGCTCGGGTTCACGCTGCTGCGGAGTCACGGGCGGCCCGGCCTCGCCGAGCTCTACCTGTTCGCGGCGCTGCTGGTCTGCGCGGCCGGGTACGCGGAGGGCGGGCGGATCTCCCGGGAGCTGCCCGGCTGGCAGGTGATCGGCTGGGCGGTGGTCGCCGCGCTGCCGGTGACCGCGCTGACCGCGGCCGTGGCGCTGGCTTCCGAGCCGCTGCCGTCCGGTGGCCCCGGGGCGAAGGCGGTGGCCGGGCTGCTGTACACGGCCGCGGTCTCGCAGTTCGGCGGGTTCGTGGTCTGGTACCGGGGGATGGCGCTGATCGGGGTCCCGCGGGCGAGTCAGCTCCAGCTGGCCCAGCCGCTGGTCACGCTCGTCTGGTCGGTGCTGCTGCTCGGCGAGGAGCTGCCGGCCGCCGCCCCGGTAACGGCGGTGGTGGTGCTGCTCTGCATCGCGCTCACCCAGCGGGACCGGGCCTGACGCGGCGCCTCCGTACGCGGCGCCGCCCGGTCCCGTACGCGGTACGGGGCCGGACGGCGACGGCGGGGATCAGTGGCCGGCCTCCCTGGGCCGGTAGACGCAGAGGGCCCAGATGATGAAGACGTCCAGCGCGATCGCCACGATCGACCAGCCCGGGTAGTACGGCATCGACAGGAACGCGTCGATGGCGCTCACCGCGGTGAGGACGATACCGGCGTACCGCGCCCAGGCGGCGCCCTTGAGGAGGAAGGCGCCGACCAGCGCGACCAGCGCGCCGACGACGATGTGGATCCAGCCCCAGCCGGTGAGGTCGAAGCGGAAGACGTAGCGGTTGGTGGTCAGGAAGACCTCGTCCTCGTGGACCGCCATGATGCCCCGCAGCACCTCCATGACGCCGTTGATCAGCATCAGGACACCCGCGAACACCACGAAGCCGGGCGCCCACTCGCGGAAGCGGTGGTGCGAGGGAGGCGGTGGCGGCTGGCCGGTGCCGTGGCGCCAGGGCGGGGGCTGGTCCACCCGGGGCTGGTCCACCCCGGGCTGGTCCACCCGGGGCTGTTCCGGGGGCGGTTGGCCGGGCGGCGGGGGCGACGTGCTGCTCATGGGTTCCTCCAGGACCGGACGCCGGGGCCGGACAGGCACTCCCGGACAGGTGTGCGGAGAGACGTGCGGACTTCGACCGTCCGATCCCGGCCGGGGCCGGGCAACCGGGCCGCGCCTGTTCGGGTGATCGCCCGCTGTTCGGGTGAGCCGCCGCGCGCGCCCCCGCGTGCCCCCGTCCGCCGCGCCCGTCGGGCCGGTACAGGTGGTCCGACCCCTGCCCCGGACCCGGAAGGCGCAGCGCGTGACTTTCCTGCCGCAGGACACCGTGGAGCAGCCGCCCCCGTACCCGTCACGCCCGACCTGGTCGCAACGCCGCCGCGCCGCCCGCCGTCGGCGGGGCGGGGCCCTGGTCGGCTGGCTCACCACCACCGACCACAAGCGGATCGGCACCCTCTACATCACCACCTCCTTCGTGTTCTTCCTGTTCGGAGGGCTGATGGCGATGCTGATGCGGATCGAGCTGGCCCGCCCCGGGCTGCAACTGCTCTCCAACGAGCAGTTCAACCAGCTCTTCACCATGCACGGCACGATCATGCTGCTGATGTTCGCGACCCCGCTGTTCGCCGGCTTCGCCAACTGGATCATGCCGCTGCAGCTCGGCGCCCCCGACGTCGCCTTCCCCCGGCTGAACGCGCTCGCCTACTGGCTGTACCTGTTCGGCTCGCTGATCGTCGTCTTCGGCTTCCTCACCCCGGACGGCGCGGCCGACTTCGGCTGGTTCGCCTATGCGCCGCTGAACGGCCCGGACCACTCGCCGGGCCTCGGCGCCGACCTGTGGATCATGGGCCTGGCCCTCTCCGGCTTCGGCACCATCATGGGCTCGGTCAACTTCATCACCACGATCGTCTGCTTCCGGGCTCCCGGGATGACGCTCTTCCGGATGCCGATCTTCGTCTGGAACATCCTGCTGACCGCCGTCCTGGTGCTCTTCGCCTTCCCGGTGCTGGCGGCCGCGCTGCTCTGCCTGGAGTCGGACCGCCGCTTCGGCTCGCACGTCTTCGACGCGGCCAACGGCGGGGCGCTGCTCTGGCAGCACCTGTTCTGGTTCTTCGGGCACCCGGAGGTCTACATCATCGCGCTGCCGTTCTTCGGCATCGTCACCGAGATCATCCCGGTGTTCAGCCGCAAGCCGATCTTCGGTTACACCGGCCTGATCGGCGCGACCATCGGCATCACCGGCCTGTCGATCACCGTCTGGGCGCACCACATGTTCGTCACGGGGCAGGTGCTGCTGCCGTTCTTCTCGATCATGACGATGATGATCGCGGTGCCCACCGGGGTGAAGTTCTTCAACTGGATCGGCACCATGTGGCGGGGCTCGCTCAGCTTCGAGACGCCGATGCTGTGGGCCGTCGGCTTCCTGGTCACCTTCCTGTTCGGCGGCCTCACCGGGGTGCTGCTCGCCGCGCCGCCGATCGACTTCCACGTCTCCGACTCGTACTTCGTCGTCGCGCACTTCCACTACGTGGTGTTCGGGACGGTGGTCTTCGCGATGTTCGCCGGCTTCCACTTCTGGTGGCCCAAGTTCACCGGCCGGATGCTCGACGAGCGGCTGGGCCGGATCCACTTCTGGACCCTCTTCGTCGGCTTCCACACCACCTTCCTCGTCCAGCACTGGCTCGGCGCCGAGGGCATGCCCCGCCGCTACGCCGACTACCTCGCCTCGGACGGCTTCACCACGCTCAACACCGTCTCCAGCATCGGCTCGTTCCTGCTCGGGATCTCCACCCTGCCGTTCCTCTACAACGTCTGGCACACCGCCCGGTACGGGCGGCGGGTCACCGTCGACGACCCGTGGGGCTACGGCCGCTCCCTGGAGTGGGCCACCTCCTGCCCGCCGCCCCGGCACAACTTCGTCACGCTGCCCAGGGTCCGGTCCGAGTCGCCCGCCTTCGACCTCCACCACCCCGAGATCACCGAGATCGACCGGCGGCAGAACGCCCGCGCACCACACGTCTGATTCCGGGTCCTTTACCTTCTCGTTAGGATGACCGGCATGGCAGAGGACACCAACGCCCAGCTGGCCGGCGACCCGCGGGCCCGGCGGCGCGGCCAGGGCGAACTGGAGGCGCAGGTGCTGGCCGTGCTCCAGCGGGCGCCCGTCCCCGTCACCGCGGGCTGGGTCCAGGAACGCCTCGACGGCGACCTCGCCTACACCACCGTGATGACCATCCTCTCCCGGCTGCACGCCAAGGACGCCGTCACCCGCACCCGCTCCGGCCGCTCCTACCTCTGGCAGGCCTCCTCGGACGCGGCCGGCCTCGCCGCCCTGCGGATGCGCCGCGTCCTCGACGGCGAACCCGACCGGGACGCCGTGCTCGCCAGCTTCGTGACCGCGCTCCTCCCGCACGACGAGGAGCTGCTGCGCACCCTGCTCGACGGCGCCTGCGCCCCGGCCGCCGACCGCGAAGGCTGACCCCCTCACCGTGGGCGTCTTCGTCTTCCTTCCCCTCTTCCTGCCGCTGACGGCGCTGCCCATCGCCCGCCTCACCGAGCAGCACCTCCACCCGCGCGGCGCCGCCCGGCTGCTCACCGCGATCAGCATCGTGATGGCCCTGTGCAGCGCGGTCTGCCTGGCGCTGATCGGCGTCGTCGGCACCGCGCAGATCCCCGGCAACCCGCTGCCCGACAGCTGGTCCGACCCCGAGGTCCGGGCCGCTCTGCCGTACCACGAGACCGTCGGCACGGCGGCGCTGCTCGCCCTCGGCGCCGTCCTGTTCGCGGTCGGCCGCACCCTCGTCCGCCACCTGCGGATCCGTGCCCGCGCCCGGCGCGCCCTCGGCCGCGCGCTGCCCGGCTCGTCCGACGTCGTCCTGCTGCCCGACCCGGCCCCGTACGCCTACGCGCTCCCCGGCTCGTTGCGCTCGCCCGGCCGGGTCGTCGTCTCCACCGGCATGCTGGCCGGCCTCGCCGAGGACGAGCGCGCCGCTCTGCTCGCCCACGAACGCGCCCACCTCACCCACCGGCACCACCGCCACCTGCTGGCCACCCAGCTCGCGGGCTGCGTCAACCCGTTCCTGCGCCCGCTGGAGCGCGCCGTCGCCTACAGCGCGGAGCGCTGGGCGGACGAGGAGTCCGCGCAGGCCGTCGGCGACCGGCGGGTCACCGCCCGCGCGGTCGCCCGCGCCGCGCTCGCCTCCCACCGCCCGCCCGCCGCCTACGCGGCCTTCCCCGCCTTCGCCGCCCCGGGCCCCGTCCCCCGCCGCGTCGCCGCCCTCCTCGGCCCCGTCCCCACCACCCGCAACTGGCCCCCCGCCCACACCCCCGCCGGCCTCGCCGCCCTCGTCGCCGCCCTCGGCACCGCCGCCTCCGCCCTCTCCGCCCTCAACGCCGCCGTGGCCCTCCTCCTCGTCCTCAAGGCCGTCACGCCGCTCTGACTCCCGCTGCTTCCTCCGTTCAGCGGAAGGCCCTCCTCCGTAAGGATGGGAGGGACCCGGAGCGGTCCCTGAACCCGGTCGCCCAGGGGAGTGGACACATGGACCGGCGGGAATCGGCTGGTCGTAGGGGTGAACCGTCGTACGTGAGAAGGTGCCAGGCATGAAGGTGATCGGGTTCGTACTGAATGTGCTCTGGCTGGTCTTCTGCGGGTTCTGGATGGCGATCGGTTATGTGGTCGCCGGCATCATCTGCTGCGTTCTGATCATCACCATCCCCTTCGGCATCGCGTCCTTCCGGCTGGCGGGGTTCGTGATCTGGCCGTTCGGGCGGACGGCCGTCGAGCGGCCGGATGCCGGGGCGCCGTCGTGCGTCGGGAATGTGATCTGGCTGATCTTCGCGGGGTGGTGGCTGGCGCTGATGCACCTGATCACCAGCATTCCGCTGTTCCTGTCGATCATCGGGATCCCGTTCGGGTGGGCGAACCTCAAGCTCATCCCGGTGTCGCTGACGCCGCTGGGGCGGGAGATCGTGCCGACGGACGAGCCGTGGGGCGGCCGGTAGGGGGAAGTGGAGAAGGGCCGACGGGTGTTCCCGTCGGCCCTTCGGCGTGCTCAGGCGGTGGCGAGGTCGGTCAGGGTGGTGCGGGCGGTGGTGAGGGAGGTGGTGGCGAGGTCGCGGTAGGGGGTGAGGGCGGGGATGTCGGCGGCGCGGGTGAGTTCGGCGTGGATGAAGCGGAGGTTGGCGTCCGGGATGCCGAGGTGTTCGGTGAACCAGGCGCGCAGGTACGGGGTCTGGAAGTCGAAGGGCTCGCGCGGGGTGCCGGGGCCGTAGCCGCCGCCGCGGGCGGTGACGACGATGACGCGGGTGGCGGTGAGGCGGCCGGTGTGGGCGCCGGGGAAGGTGATGCGGTCGATCCAGGCCTTGAGGGCGGCGGGGACCGTGAAGTTGTACATCGGGACGCCGAGGAGGAGCGTGTCGGCCGAGTGGAGCTCGGTGATCAGGGGGTGGGTGAGGGACCACTCCTGGTGCTCGGAAGGGGTCGTGGCGAAGGAAAGGACGTCGGTGAGGGGGACCGGGGCGCCCTGGCGCTCGACGCGCACGCCGAGGGAGGCGTAGCCGGCGCCGATGAGGGGCACCGGGTCGGCGGCGAGGTCGTGGTAGCGGTAGTGGGCGTCGGGGTGGCGGGCCCGCCAGGCGTGGGCGAAGCGGGCGGTCAGGCGGCGGCTGACGGAGTGGTCGGTCGGACTCGCGCTGGAGTCCAGGTGGAGCAGGGTGGGCATGAGGGGTCTCCCGGTCACCTTCGAGGGGTGGGCATCGTCAATCCCGTGACGCGGGTGCGGACGGAAAGGTGACCGATGGACGGGCGCGAGGAACTGGCGGTGCGGTTCGAGGCCGAGCGGGCGCGGCTGGGGGCGGTGGCGCGGCGGATGCTGGGGTCGACGGCGGAGGCGGAGGACGCCGTGCAGGAGGCCTGGTTGCGGCTGGAGCGGGTGGACGCGGCGGAGGTCGAGAACCTGCCGGGGTGGCTGACCACCGTCGTGTCGCGGATCTGCCTGGACGTGCTGCGGGCGCGGCGGACCGAGCCGGTGCTGGTCGAGCGGGTGGTGGACGGGCCCGAGGCGGAGGCCGAGCTGGTCGACGAGGTGGGCCGGGCGATGCTGGTCGTACTGGACCGGCTGGGCCCGGCCGAGCGGGTCGCGTTTGTGCTGCACGACGGGTTCGCGGTGCCGTTCGAGGAGATCGGGCCGATCGTCGGGCGGAACACGGTGGCCGCCAAGAAGCTGGCGAGCCGGGCCAGGCAGCGGGTCAGGGGCGCCGGGGAGGAGCGGGGGACGGGGGACCGGGTGGTGGTGGAGGCGTTCCTGGCCGCCGCGCGCGGGGGTGACCTGGACGCCCTGCTCGCCGTGCTCGCGCCGGACGTGGTGCGCCGGGCCGACCCGGCCGCGCTGCCCGCCGGTGGCACCGCCGTGCTGCGCGGCGCCGGGGCGGTGGCTCGGGAGACCCGGGTGATCGGGCGGCGGGCGCGGTTCGGGGTGCCGGTGCTGGTGGACGGCGCGGTCGGGGCGGCGATCGCCCCGGACGGGCGGCTGCGGCTGCTGCTGCGGTTCACCGTCGCGGACGGCCGGGTGGCCGCCTTCGAGGTGGTCGCGGACCCGGCCCGGCTGGCCGCGGCGGACGTCACGCTCGCGGACGAGGCCCGCTAGCGCGGCTCGTCGGCGAGCTGGACGATCATCTTGCCGGTGTTGGCGCCGCGGAGCATGCCGAGGAAGGCGTCCACGACGTTCTCGAAGCCCCGGACGACCGTCTCGTCCGAGGCGACGGCGCCGGACCGCAGGTGCGGGACGAGGAAGTCGTACAGCTCGGGGCGGGCGTCGAGGTGGTTGCGGACCAGGAAGCCCTCCAGCCGCAGGCTCTTGCCGACCACGTCGAACAGGTTGCGCGGCGCGGGCGGCGGCGACTGCAGGTGGTTGTACTGGGCGACCGCGCCGCACCAGGCGATCCGGCCGTGGTCGCGCAGCGCGCCGATGGCGGCCTCCAGGTGGTCGCCGCCGACGTTGTCGAGGTAGACGTGCAGGCCGTCCGGGGCGGCCTCGCGCAGGCGGTCGGCGAGCGGGGCGTCGTGGTGGTCGAAGGCGGCGTCGAAGCCGAGGCGCTCGGTGAGGTGGGCGACCTTGGCGGCGGATCCGGCGCTGCCGACGATCCGGCCGGCTCCGAGCAGGCGGGCGATCCGGCCGGCCGCGGTGCCGACGCCGCCCGCGGCCGCCGAGATGAAGATCGTCTCGTCGGCCCGCAGCCGGGCGATCCGGGTCAGGCCGACCCAGGCGGAGAGCCCGGTGCCGCCGAGGATGCCGAGGTGGGCGCTGAGCGGCACGCCCGCGAAGTCCGGCAGGACGGTGGCCTCGTCCGGGGTGACCACGGACAGGGTGCGCCAGGCCCGGCGGTGGTGGACCAGGGTGCCGACGGGCAGGGCGGGCGTCCGGGACTCCACGATCCGGCCCAGGGTGCGGCCCTCCAGCGGGGCGTGCAGCTGCCAGCCGCCGGACTCGTCCATATCCTCGCGCATGTACGGGTCGACGGACTGGTGGATGTTCTCGACCAGTGCCTCACCGGCGGCCGGCGGCGGGACGGTCTCGTCGAGGAAGGCGAAGTTGTCGGGCGTGGGCTCGCCGGTGGGGCGGGAGACCAGGTGGACGACGCGGGCGGTGGGGCGGGACACGGGGGCTCCAGACGGTGTCGGGTGTCGGTGGACGGTGATGATCACCGTAGGGAGCGGGGCCCGGCCCGGGCAGGGGGCGGCGTCGATGGGTGGGGACGTTCCATGAAGGGGATCGATGGATCCGGTAGCGTCACCCGCATGACCGATCTCGCCCCGCACGAGCTGCGGGTTCTGGTCGCGGTGGCGGAGGAGCGGGGGTTCACGGCGGCCGCCGCGCGCCTGGACAGCAGTCAGTCCGCCGTCTCGCACGCCGTGCGCGCCTGCGAACGGAAGCTCGGCGCGGTGCTGTTCGAGCGCGGGCGCCACGGCGCGCGCCCCACCGAGGCGGGCGAGCGGGCTGTCGCGTACGCCCGGCGGGTCCTGCGGCTGTTGGCGGCGATGGGCCCGGAGGTCCGGGCGGCCGGGGCGGGGGACGCGGCCGGGGAGGTGACCGGCGTGCTGCGGATCGCCGCGTTCCGCAGCGTCGCCGCCCACCTGCTGCCGCCCGTCCTGGCCCGGCTGACCGCCCGTCACCCGGGGCTCACCCCACAGGTGCGGATCGTCCGCGAGCTCGGCCGGGGCACCGCCGGTGAGGTCGCCGACGGCCGGGCCGACCTGGGCCTCGCCACCCTCGACCCGGACGCGCCGCCGCCCGTCCCCGGTCTGGTCGCGGCCCGCCTGTTCGAGGAGACGTACGCGCTCGCGCACCCGGCCGGCCACCCGGTGCCGCGCGGGCTGCCGCTGGTCGACTGGGACGAGAACTGCGGCTCGTACACCCGGGACTGGTGGGACCGGCAGGACTGGATCCCGCCGTCGACCATCGACGTCGAGGACGACACGGTGGCCGTCTCCCTGGTGTCCCAGGGCCTGGGGATGGCGATCATGCCCCGGACGGCGCTGCTCGGCGCGCCCGCCGGGCTGGCGGTCACCGACCTCGGGCCGCGGCCGCCGAGCCGGTACGTCGGGTACGTGACCACGCCGGAGCTGGCGGGGACGGCCGCAGTCCGGGCGCTGATCCGGGAGCTGCGGGAGCTGCGCGCACAGGTGCTGCCGGAGGGCCTGGCGGCGGTCTGACGCGGGAAGCGGCGGCGGCCTCAGCGCGCGGCCTCAGCGCGCGGCGGCGGTGACCGGCCGGGAGCGCAGCGCCCAGGCGGCGGCCGGGGCGGCGCACCCGGCGGCGAGCAGCAGCGCGCCGCCGGCCACCACGGCGACCGGACGCCAGGGGAGAACGAGCGGCGCGGGCACCCGGAGCACCGCCAGCGCGGCGTATGTCGAGCCGAGCTGGACGGCCGTGACCGCGCAGCCGAGCACCGCGCCGACCGCCGTCACCAGCACCGATTCGGCCGTCACCAGGCGCACCACCTGGGCGCGGGTCGCTCCGGCCAGGCGGAGCAGGGCGAGTTCGCGGCGGCGGTCGGCGGTGGCCATGAGCAGGGTGCCGGCGAGCGCGATGCCGGTGTAGACGAGGGCCAGTCCGAGCACCAGGGCGATCCGCAGCCAGGCCGTCCCGGTGGGTGCCCCGGCGGTGAGCCACTCCTCCCGGGTCAGCACGGTGGCGCCGTACGGCCGGGCGGCGGCGCGCACATCGGCGACCCGGGCGGTCACCCGGCCGGCGTCGGCGTCGCCGGTGGCGAAGGAAGAGAACCGGACCTCGATGCGGTCGACGCGGGCGCCCGGGGCGTTGGCGGCGGTCACGTACAGGCCGTTGTCGCCGAGCCCGTCGCGCAGCACGGCGGCCACCCGCAGGGTCGTCCGGCTGCCGTCGGCGCGCACCACCGGGACGCGCTCGCCGACACGCGTGCGCCCCCACTCGGCGGGCAGCACCAGCGAGCCGTCGTCGAGCGCGGCCGTCGAGCCGGCCAGCAGCGGCAGTCGGGCGAGGGCGGCCAGACCCGCCGGGTCGGCGGTCATCCGGGCCTCGGCGCGGACGGTCACCCCGTCCGGCTCGACCAGGCCGAGCGCGGTCGGCGCGGTGGCGGAGAGCGCGGCCACGCCCCGGACGGCGCGCAGCGCGCCGAGCAGCGCGTCCCCGGACCCGGGCGCCGGTACGACGACCAGGTCGGCGGCGGTGCGGGCCCGCGTCTCGGCGGCGCGGGCGGCGGCCACCGTGTCCAGCGCGCCCGCCAGCGAACCGGTCAGCGCGACCGAGACCAGCACCGGTGCGGCGACCGCGCCCGTCCGGCGGACCGCCGCGGCGGCGCCGGCGGGCACCAGACGGCCCGCGGAGCCGGTGAGCCGCAGGGGCACGACGCGGCCCAGGAGGCGGACCAGCGGCGGGGCGAGCAGCGGTGAGAGCAGGCCGACCGCCGAGATCAGCCACATCGGCTGGGTGGTGTACGTCTTGCGGTGCAGCAGGTCGACCGGGTCGGTGGCGAGCGCGGTGCCGGCCAGGACGGCGGCGGTGAGCAGCAGCCCGAGCCCGGTGAGCAGGCGGCCCGCGGTCAGCACGCCGGTGTCGAGGTCGGCCGTGCGCAGGGCGTCCAGCGGTCCGACCCGCCCGGCCCGGCGGGCGGCGACGGCGACACCGGCGAGGGCGACCAGCAGACCGGTGCCGAACGCGGCGGGCAGCGGCCAGCCGGCGGGGGCGAGGGGGAAGCCGGGCGGGGCCATCCCGACGTCGGACAGCCACCGGACGAACGCGGGCGCACCGAGCCGGCCGAGCAGACAGCCCGCGGCGGAGGCGGCCGCGCCGAGCAGCAGCGCCTCGGCGAGCACGGAACGGCGGACCTGCGCGCGGGTGGCGCCGGCGAGGCGGAGCAGGCCGAGTTCGCGGCGGCGCCGGGCGACGGCGTAGGAGTAGGTGGAGGCGACGACGAACGCCGAGACGAACGCGCTCACCCCGCCCGCCGTGCCGAGCGCGGCGACCAGCGAGACCAGCTCCTCCCCGCCGGGGGCACCCGCGGCGGAGGCGAGACCGAGCAGCATGACGGCGGTCATCGCGACGCCGAGCGCGAGCGCGACGAAGGCGCCGAGCAGCGAGACCTGGCGGGCCTTCAGTGATGTGAGCGCGATCCGCAGCATTCCCATGGCCACCAGCGAACCGCCGGGGCGAGGGTCGGCGCGGCAGGCCGGGGGCCACTCCGGAAGGTAGGGCAGGCCCTACCGCCGGGCCGCCGCCGCGACCCTAGGCTGGCCGGGACGGGGGAGGGGCGCGATGGACGACGGCGGCTGGTGGGGTCCGGTGCTGCGGCCGGGGTTCCTGCGCTCGGCGGCCCCGTGGCGGGCGGCCGGGTACCTGCTGGTGACCGGGCTGACCGGGCTGGTGCTCTGTGCCGGGCTGCTGCTGTCGGTGGCAGCCGGCGGGGCGCTCGCGATGCTGCTGGTCGGGCTGCCGCTGCTGGCCGCGCTCGCCCTGGTCGGACTGCCGGTCGCGGCCTGGGAGCGGCGGCTGGCCCGGTTCCTGGACGGCGGACGGGTGCCGGACCCGCACCGCGTCCCCGACCGCCCCGGCCTCGCCGCCTGGCTGCGGCTGCGCTACCGCGAGCGGGTGACCTGGCGGGAGCTGGGCTTCACCGCGCTCGCCGCGTTCGTGCTCTGGCCGGTCGACCTGGCCGTGGCCGGCTGCGCGCTGGCCGTCCCCGGTTACCTGCTGGCCGCCCTCCCGCTGCTCCTGCTGGACGGCGAGCAGGTCAACGTCCTCAAGCTCTGGGAGGTCCACTCGCCGTGGACGGCGGCCCTGTGCGGGCTGGCCGGCCTCGTCCTGCTGCCGCTGGCCGGCTACCCGCCGGCGCTGGTGGCGGCCGCCCGGGCGGGACTGGTCCGGCTGCTGCTCGGGCCGGACCGGCAGGAGCGGCGGATCGGTGAACTCGTGCGCTCCCGGGCCCGGTTGGTGGACGCCTTCGAGGCGGAGCGGCGCCGGATCGAGCGCGATCTGCACGACGGCGCCCAACAGCGCCTGGTCGCCCTGCGGATGACGCTCGGTCTGGCCCGGCTGGACGTGCCGCCGGACGGGCCGCTGGCCGCCCGGCTCGCCGAAGCGCACCGCGAGGCGGGCGACGTGCTGGCCGGGCTGCGGGAGTTGATCAACGGCATCCACCCCCAGGTGCTCACCGACCGCGGCCTGCCGGAGGCCTGCGCGGACGCCGCCGACCGCTCGCCGGTCCCGGTCGCCACCCGCTTCGCGCTGCCCGCCCGGCTCCCGGCACCGGTCGAGTCGGCCGGCTACTTCGCCGTCACCGAGGCCCTCGCGAATGTCGCCAAGCACAGCGGCGCGAGCGCGGCGAGCGTCGAAGGCCGGTACGCGGACGGGCGGTTGACGATCGAGGTGACCGACGACGGCCGCGGCGGCGCCGACCCGGGGCGCGGCACCGGGCTGACCGGGCTGGCCGACCGGGTCGCGGTCGTGGACGGCACACTGACGGTCAGCAGTCCGCCCGGCGGACCGACCCTGGTGCGGGTGGAGATCCCCTGCGCCCCGGCCGGCGGAGGAGCCCCCCGATGAACCCGTGGACCGCCCCGGCGGACCAGCAGGCCGCCCCGACGGACCCGCGGACCGCCCCGGCGAACCTGAGGATCGTGCTCGCCGAGGACGGCGTGCTGCTCCGCGAGGGGCTGGTCGGCCTGCTGGCCCGGTTCGGGCACCGGGTGGTGGCCGCCGTCGGCGACGCCGGGGCACTGCGGGCGGCGGCCGAGGAGCACGAGCCGGACCTCGTCGTCACCGACGTCCGGATGCCGCCGGGCCAGACCGACGAGGGGCTGCGCACGGCCGTCGCCCTGCGCGAGCGGCGCCCGGGCCTGCCGGTCCTCGTACTCAGCCAGTACGTGCAGCGCTCGTACGCGGCGGAGCTGCTGGACTCCGGGGACGGCTCCGGCGTCGGCTACCTGCTGAAGGACCGGATCGGCCAGATCGAGGAGTTCACGGCGGCGGTCGCCGAGGTGGCGGCCGGCGGGACGGTGGTCGACCCGGAGGTGGTCCGCCAGTTGCTGCGCCGCCGCCGGGACCCGCTGGAGCGGCTGACCCCGCGCGAGCGCGAGGTGCTGGCGCTGATGGCCGAGGGCCGGTCGAACGCGGCGATCTGCCGGGAGCTGGTGGTGTCGGAGGCGGCGGTGGGCAAGCACATCGGCAACATCCTGATGAAGCTGGACCTGCCCCCGGCCGAGCAGACGCACCGCCGGGTGCTGGCGGTGCTGGAGTTCCTCCGTGCTTAGTCGCCGACCGCCGCGCGGAGCCCGGCGAACTCCGCCGCCAGCGCGTCAAGGGTGTAGTGGGCGTTGAGGCCGCTGGGGTTGGGCAGCACCCAGACCTCGGTGTCCCCGACGGTCTGCTCCTGGCGCCCGGTCGACGCCGTGCGCCGGCCGAAGGCCGTGCGGTAGGCGCCGATGCCGAGCACCGCCAGCACCCGGGGGCGCAGCCGCAGCACCCGTTCGGTGAGGGCGGCGCCGCCCGCGCGCAGCTCGTCGGCGGTCAGCTCGTCGGCCTTGGCCGTGGCGCGCGGGGCGACGTTGGTGATGCCGAGGCCGAGGTCCAGCAGTTGCCGCTGCTCGTCCGGGCGGAACTGGCGGGGCGTGAAGCCGGAGCGGTGCAGGGCGGGCCAGAACCGGTTGCCCGGGCGCGCGAAGTGATGGCCGGTGGCCCCGGACCAGAGCCCGGGGTTGATGCCGCAGAACAGGACGCGCAGACCGGGGGCGGTGACGTCCTCGATCGTGGTGTCGCGGGCGGCGAGCAACTGCTCGGCGGTCGGCCTGGGTGCCGTGGTCGGCTTCTCGGTCACCGGTCCAGTGTGCCGCCGGACGCCGTCGCCCCCGCGGTCACCCCCGCCTCCGGGGCCGCGGCCGCCGGGGCCCCGGCGACCACCGGGGCGGCCGTCGGCACGGCCACCGCCGCCGGGCTCGCCGCCAGCGACCTGGTCCGCCGCCGCTCCCGCAGCCACCGCACGCCGTACACCGCCGCCGCCGCGTACGCCCAGCCGACGAAGACGTCCACCAGGAAGTGCTCCGCGCCGTACACCAGCGCGAAGGTCATCGCCAGCGGGTACGCGACCAGCAGCACCCGCACCCACCGCGAGGCCGTCGGCCAGAAGAAGAACAGCAGCATCGCCGGGTACGCCGAGTGCAGCGAGGGCATCGCGGCGACGTCGTTGGCGAACTGGCTGCCGTTCTCGAACACCGAAGCGGCCCGCGGCAGCCCGCTCTCGGTGAGCACGTCCGAGACGACCCGGGTCAGTTCCGGCAGGTGGCCCTCCTGGGAGGACAGCCACGGCGGCACCGCCGGGTAGAGGATGTACGTCGCGAAGCCGGCGAAGGTCAGCACCAGGTAGCAGGTGAGCAGGTGCCGGAACCGGTCGTGCCGGCGGCGCCACAGCACCGCGAGGATCATGAAGACCGCGAAGAAGTGCGACATGTAGACGGTGACCGCCGCGTAGTCCCACCACTGCGGCGAGCCGGGCGTGTAGAGCCCGTGCTGGAGCCGGACGGTCAGCGTCTCGCCGAAGCCGATGATCTCGTCGGCGCGCTGCTGCGGCCACAGGTACGGGCCCCAGGGGGTGTGCGCGCCGTAGCCGCGCAGCAGCGAGTACGTCCAGACGACGGCCATCACCGGCACCCAGTCGCGCAGCACCAGCAGGAAGCCGCGCAGGCCGTGCCCGCTGTGCACACCGGCGGCCACCAGGGCGCCCATCAGCCACAGGAAGACCAGGTCATTGGTGTACGGCAGACCGTAGGTGCGCAGGTACCACAGCAGGGCGGCGAGGTAGAGCGGCCACGCCAGCAGCCGGAGCCGGGCCAGGGCGCCGGTGCGCGCGCCGGTCCGGGAGCCGGTCGCCGGACGCAGCCGCCCGGCGCTCGCGGGCGGGGTGGGCGGCGCCGGGCGGAGCATTCTGGTCATGCCGGTCGAAGCTAGCAAGGCATTCTTGGAGAACTCTCGGTGTGGACGGCGGTCCGTTCAGGAAGGGCTCAGAATTGCCCCGGCCGGCGCAGCGAACACGGGCCGGGGCGGTGCGGAGGGTGACTCAGGACACGATGCCCAGCTCGTGCGGGGTGTTGTTGAACCGCCGTCCGCCCTGCTCGGTGACGGTCACGATGTCCTCGATCCGCACCCCGAAGCGGCCCGGCAGGTAGATGCCCGGCTCGATCGAGAAGCACATGCCCGGCACCAGCGGCCGCTCCTCGCCCTCGACCAGGTACGGCGGCTCGTGCGTGGTGATGCCGATGCCGTGGCCGGTGCGGTGGATGAAGTACGCGCCGTACCCGGCCTCGGTGATGACCCGTCGGGCGATCCGGTCGATCTCCTGGCAGCTCACCCCGGGCCGGACGGCCTCGAACGCGGTCTGCTGGGCCTGCCGGACGATGTCGTGGACCTTCTGCACCTCGGCCGGGACGTCGGTGCCGACGTGGACGGTGCGGGTGGTGTCCGAGCCGTAGCCGTCCTTGAGGCCGCCGAAGTCGAGCACGACGGTGTCGCCGGGCTCGATGACCCGGTCGCCGGCCTCGTGGTGCGGGTTGGCGCCGTTGGGACCGGAGCCGACCACGGTGAAGTCGACCTGGCTGTGGCCGTACTGGATGAGCAGGGCGGCGAGGTCGGCGGCGACGTCGGTCTCCCGGCGTCCGGCGAAGGAGACCTCCAGGATGCCCCGGTAGGCGGCGTCGGCGGCGCCGCCGGCCGCGGCGAGGCGCTCCAGCTCGTCCGGTCCCTTGACCGCGCGCAGCATCGGCAGGGTCGCGGTGAGCGAGGTCCAGCCGATGCCCGGCAGGGCGGACTGGAGGCCGAGCAGGTGCATCGCCCAGGCGCTGTCGGAGATGCCGTAGCGGCCGGAGCCGTCGATCAGCGGGACGGCCGCTGCGTACGGGTCCTGGCCGTCGGTCCAGTCGACCAGCCGGACGGCGGGGGCGCCGACGGCCTTCTCGGCGTCGGGGCGTTCCAGGACGGGGACGATCAGCGCGGGCTCGCGTCCGGCGGTGAGGACGAGGGCGGTGAGCCGTTCGGTGATCGCGGTGGGCTGGTAGCCGGTCAGGTGGACGAGGTCGGGGCCGGGGGCGACGACCAGGCCGGACAGTCCGGCGTCCGTGGCGGCGGCGGTGGCCCGCTCCAGGCGGGCGCGGTAGTCCTCGGTGGTGAACGGTCGGGGCATGTCGGGGTCTCCTGGTGCGCGGGAGCTCGGCGGAGGCAATGGCGGTGGCGGAGGCGGTGGCGGTGGCGGAGGCAATGGCGGCGGTGGCGGTGGCGGAGGCGTTGGCCGGGTGCGCGTCAACTGCATCACGGATGGCGCGAGTTGGCGTAGTGCCGGAGGAACAGCGCCTCGACGTGGGCCATCTGCTCGATCTCGCCGGGGTCCACGCTCTCGTTGGGCGCGTGGATGAGGCAGCGCGGCTCCTCGACGCCCATCAGGATGATCTCGGACTCGGGGAAGGTCGCGGCGAACACGTTGCAGAGCGGGATCGATCCGCCCTGGCCGAGGAAGGACAGCGGCCGGCCGTAGACCTCCTGTGCGGCCTTGTCGAGCGCCGCGTAGGCCGGCCCTCCGGTGGCCGCGCGGAACGGCGAGCCGACGCTCTCCGGCGTCACCTCGACGCGCACGCCCCACGGCGCGGCGGCCTTCAGGTGGGCGGTGAGCGCGGCCTGGGCGGTGCGCGCGTCGGTGCCGGGCGGGACGCGCAGCGAGACCCGGGCCCGGGCGGTGGCCGGGACGGCGGCGGCGGAGCCGATCACCGGCGGGCAGTCGATGCCGAGCACGGTGACGGCGGGCCGGGCCCAGAGCCGGTCGGCGACGGTGCCGGAGCCGGTCAGCCGGACGCCGTCCAGGACGCCCGCGTCGGCGCGGAACTGCTGCTCGTCGTAGCCGACGCCGCTCCAGGTGCCGTCGTTGTCCAGGCCGTCGATCCGGGTGCCGCCGTCGGCGTCGCGCAGCGCGTCGAGGGCCCGGATCAGCGCGGCCAGCGCGTCCGGGGCGGGGCCGCCGAACATGCCGGAGTGCATGTCGCCCTTGAGCGCGGAGACGGTGACCACGACGTTGGTGACGCCGCGCAGCGAGGTGGTGGCGGTGGGGACGCCGACCGCCGCGTTGCCGGTGTCGCAGACCAGCAGCGCGTCCGCGTGCAGCTCGCCGGCGTGCGGCGGCACATAGGCCTCCAGGCCGCCGGTGCCCTGTTCCTCCGAGCCCTCGACGACCAGCTTGAGGCCGACCGGCAGGTCCTCGCCGAGCGCCCGCAGCGCGGTGAGGTGCATGACGATGTTGCCCTTGCAGTCGGCGGCGCCGCGCCCGTACCAGCGGCCGTCGCGCTCGGTGAGCTCGAACGGCGGAGAGGTCCAGGCGTTGTCGTCGAGCGGGGGCTGAACGTCGTAGTGGGCGTAGAGCAGGACGGTCGGCGCGCCGGGCGGGGGCGGGC
This sequence comes from Kitasatospora sp. NPDC057595, assembly GCF_042800875.1. NCBI lineage: Bacteria > Bacillati > Actinomycetota > Actinomycetes > Kitasatosporales > Streptomycetaceae > Kitasatospora > Kitasatospora sp. NPDC057595. Next base: position 319,166 of record NZ_JBHVGL010000002.1, read on the forward strand.
GGTGGCCGACCACGGCGTGGCTGCCGTCCGGGGTCTCCTCCAGGTGGACGTCGCGCAGTCCGGTGTCGGCGAAGGCGGCGGCGACCCACTCGGCGGCCCGGCGGCACTCCTCCGGCGGGTACTGGCGCGGGTCGGCGACGGAGGGGATGGCGACCAGCTCGGCCAGGTCGGCCCTGGCGCGCGGCATCAGGGCGGCGATCCGGCGGGCGAGTTCGTCGGTCATGGGGTGGGGCTCCCTTCCCGGGTCGGCGTCAGTTGCGGACGGTGTCCTCGAGCTTGAGCTGGTCGATCTTGTCCTTGACGGCGGCGAGTTTCTCCGGGCAGTACACCGAGAGCACGATCGTCTCCGCGAGGATCACCTCGCGGTCGGAGAGCACCGGGCGCTGGCCGGGTCCGTCCGCCCCGGTGGACATGCCGTACTTCCACTGCGCCTGCTGCAGCGCGCCGGCCGGATCGGCGCAGACCGCGCCGCCGTCCTCGCCCAGGGTGTGCACGATCTGGTTCTGCGAGGGCACCGGGTAGCCGGCGGCGGTCAGCGCCTCGGAGAGCTGCTTGGCCTTGCGGTTGGCCTCGTTGGTGTCGTGCAGCTGGGTGTAGGTGAGCAGACCGGTGATCAGCATGCCGACCAGCAGGACGATCGCGCCGAGGTAGATCCAGCGGTGCCGGGAGGCCATCAGGTTGCGGGTCATGACGCACCGCCCTCGGCCGGACCCTCGGCCGGACCCTCGGCCGGGCCCTCGGCGCGGTGCAGCTCGGCGGCCTCCTGCGCGGCGAGCTCGGCCCGTGCGTCGGGTGAGCGCCACTCCGGCTTGCGCAGCCGCAGGAACAGGTACGGGATCAGCAGCCCCAGGATCACCAGGCCGCCGCCGACGATCGCCACGTACGACCAGGCCGAGCCGCTGCCGAACTGCGAGGAGGGCACGAACCCGATCGCCATCGCCGCCGCCGAGGCCACCAGACCGGTCACCGAGATCGGCACCAGCGCGGGTGCCCGGTAGCCGCGCGGGTGGTCGGGCCGGGTGCGGCGCAAGCGGATCGCGGCGGCGAACATCAGCAGGTAGACGATCAGGTACACCTGCGTGGTGATCACCGAGAAGATCCAGTAGGCGCTGGAGACGTTGGGGATCAGGGCGTAGGCGAGGGCGATGACCGTGGTGATCACGCCCTGGGTGACCAGCAGGTTCTGCTGGACGCCCTCCTTGTTGAGGTGCTGCAGGAACGGCGGGAGGTAGCCCTCCTGGCGGGAGATCATCAGCAGGCCCTTGGACGGCCCGGCGAGCCAGGTGAGCATGCCGCCGAGCGAGGCGGAGACCAGGGCCACCGCGATCACCGGGGTGAGCCAGCCGATGTGGAAGTACTGGAAGAAGGCGTCGAAGGCCTGCATCACGCCGGCCGTCAGGCTCAGCTCGCTGGACGGCACCACCCAGCTGATCGCCAGCGCGGGCAGGATGAAGATCGCGAGCACCATCCCGGAGGCGGTGAACATCGAGCGCGGGAACTCCCGGGCCGGGTCGCGCAGCGAGGAGACGTGCACCGCGTTCATCTCCATGCCGGAGTAGCTGAGGAAGTTGTTGACGATCAGCACCAGGCTGGCCAGGCCGGCCCACTCCGGGAACAGGTGCGCGGCGTTCATCGGGGCGGCGGAGCCGTTGCCCTGGCCGAGGAAGACGAAGCCGAGCACGACCAGCAGCGTGCCGGGGATCAGCGTGCCGATGACCAGGCCCGCCGAGGAGAGGCCGGCCACCGCCTTGGTGCCCCGGGAGGAGACCCAGACGCCGGTCCAGTACAGCACCATGATCACCAGCGCGGTGTACGGGCCGTTGTTCGCCAGGGAGGGGTTGACCACGTAGGCGATGGTGGAGGCCACGTAGGCGAGCAGGGACGGGTAGTAGAAGATCGTCATCGCGAACTGGCACCAGACGGCCAGGAAGCCCAGCGGCTTCGACAGGCCCTCGGACACCCAGCGGTAGACGCCGCCCTCCCAACCGGACGCCAGCTCCGCGGAGACCAGCGCGGTCGGCAGCAGGAAGACGACGGCCGGGAGCAGGTAGAGGAAGACGCAGGCGAGGCCGTAGACCGCCATGGTCGGGGCGGAGCGGAGGCTGGCCACCGAGGCGGTGGTCATGAAGGCGAGCGTCAGCCAGGACATCCGGGGGGCGTTCGCCAGCCGGGTGGCCGCCGCGCCGGTGTGTTCCCGGGTGGCCGCCTCCGGCCCTCCGCCTCCGCCTCCGCCGTCCGGGCCTGTGCCTGGGCCTGTGCCTGGGCCTGTGCCTGGGCCTGTGCCTGGGCCCGTGCCTGGGCCCGTGCCTGGGCCTGAGCCGCCAGGACTGCCCTGGCCGGACGACGGTATGTCCATGGAACTCATGCGTCCTCCTGGGGTGGCCCGTCGGCGCTGGGCCGTACCCGGCCAGTTCACCCGGTTGGCGCGGGAGCCGCATGCGGCGTGCACCCGCACGGGTGAGCGGGCGTCAGGAGGGCGGGTCGGCCGCGGGTCGGCTCAGGGGGTGGGTGTTCCCACGGGCGCCGCCGTCTGCTCGGGCCAGGCGGAGCGGCGCAGCGACCGCCCGGCCGTCGCCGCGGCCAGGCCCGCCGTGAGCAGCGCGGCCACCGCGCCGAGCGCCGTCGCGGGGGAGAAGTGGTCGAGCAGCAGTCCGCTGCCGACCATCCCGGCCGGCATGCCGACCGTGAACAGCGTCAGCGTCGCGGAGATCACCCGGCCGCGCAGCGCGTCCGGGACCCGGCTGAACACCAGCAGGTCGATCATCACCCGCAGTGTCGGGATCCCCAGGCCCACCACGAACAGCGCCGTGAAGACGGTGACCGGCCCGCCGGGCAGCAGCGGCGCGAGCATCGTCGGGACGGTCAGCCAGGACACCGCGAGCAGCAGCACCCCGGGTCCGGCCAGCCGGTGCAGCCGGCTCACCAGCAGCGCGCCGGCCAGCGCCCCGACGGCTTCGCCGGCCAGCGCCAGGCCGATGCCGGCGCTGGAGGTGCCCTGGCCGCGCAGGATCACCATCACCGGCAGCAGCATCGCGGCGCCCGCGACGTTGATCAGCAGGACGACGGCGAGGATCGGGCGCAGCAGGGCGTTGCCGGCCAGGTAGCGGTAGCCGGCCAGGGCGCTGCCGGTGGTCCCGTCCGTCCCGGTGGCCCCGTCCGTCCCCGTGGTCCCCTTCATCCCCTTCGTCCCGGACTCCGGCCCGCCCGGGAACTTGACCACCAGCGCGGCGGTGAGCGCGAGCAGCGAGGCGACCGCCGTGCCGATGAACGGCGCGCTCCGGCCGAGGCCGAACAGCGCGCCCGCCAGCGGCGGCCCGACCAGGCCCGCCCCGCTCATCCGCGCCTCGTCCTGTGCGAGTGCCTGCCGCAGCTGCTCGGGCGGCACCACCGAGCGCACCGCGATCAGCCGGACCGGGCCGGTGTACGCGATGGTCGCGCCGATCACCACGGCCACCAGCAGGGTGTGCGCGACGGTCAGCCGGTCCAGCGCCATGGCGAGCGGGACGCTGGCGCAGGCGGCCAGTCGGACGGAGTCGCCGACGATCAGCAGCCGGCGCCGGTTGTAGCGGTCGGCCGCCGCGCCGCCGTGGATGCCGAAGAGGACGGCGGCGCCGATCTGCACGGCCCCGAACGCTCCGGCGAGTGTGGAGGAGCCGGTGAGCGCGAGCAGCAGCAGCGGGTACGCGGTGTCGGCGATCTGCAGGCCGAGGGTGGCGCCGGCCTGGCCGGCCCAGAGTGCCTGGAAGCGCCAGTTGCGCCGCAGCGGGACGGGCGGCGCCGCGTCCGGGGCCGCGTGCGGGGTCGCGGTGTCGGTCTTCATCGGTGGCCTCCCCCTCGTCGCCACTCACCATGGCGTCATCATTCACGAATGCGTGAATGATGACGGGAATGTGACCGCTTGCGCAAGGGTGAACGCGCGATTGCCCGGGTCCACGGCCATCTGCGAGGGTGGGCCCGTGGTCGAGAACGTCGAGAACCCCGAGAACGCCGAAAGTGCTGTGAGCGCTGTGAGCACCGACGGAGCGATGGTCGCCGCCCCCGCGGTCCTGAAGGAGCGCCGGGTGGAGGACGCCGCCACCCTCAAGGCCCTGGCCGACCCGCTCCGCCTGGCGATCCTCGACGTCCTGATGGCGGCGGGCGACTCCGGCCCGCTCACCGCCAAGGAGATCGCCGCCGCGCTCGACGAGCCGCAGACCAAGCTCTACCGGCACATCAAGCAGCTGGAGAAGGTCGGCCTGATCGGCGTCGCCGGCACCCGGCTGGTCTCCGGCATCGTGGAGAGCCGCTACGCCCCGGCGCAGGCGTCACTGCGGGTCGCCCCGGAGATCTTCGCGCCCGGCTCGCCGACCCGGGTCGACGCCTACGACGCCCTGCTCGCCGCGATGGACCGCGTCCGCATCGACTTCCGCGCTCACGCGGTGGCCGACCGCATCGACTTCGGCACCTCGCGGGAGGCTGACGCGACCGGTCTGCCGGGCATGTTCTCGCACTTCACCTACCGGCTCACCCCCGAGCGGATGCGCCGGTTGCGTCGTCAGCTCGACGCGATCTTCGACGAGTTGGGCGCCGAGGGGGAGAGCGACGCCGAGGACGCGGTGGAGGCGACCCTGTTCACCCTGCTCTACGGCGTCCGCCCCGAGCAGGGGACCGACTCTCGGACTGATACCCGACCGGGCACGGAATCGTAAACGTCGGGCGGACTGTCGGTGCCATGGTTCACGATGACTTAATGTCATACGAACTTCAGGCGCTGATCGGCCCGGCGGAGCTGGTCGCGGTGGCGGCCGCCGAGGTTTCGGCGGCCCGCTCGCGACCGCTCGCCCAGGGCCTGGCGCTGATCCCGGCCACCCCCGAGTTCCTGGCGGCCCTCCGGTTCGGCGACGAGGAGCCCGCTCACCCGGGCGCCGCCGGCTTCCACTGGTTCTCCGTCGGCCTCGAACGCCGGCTCGCCGCCTGGTCCAAGGCCGGCCCGATCGCCTGCGTGGAGGCCGACTTCTTCGGCGGCACCGGCACCCAGCGCGCCGCCCTCTGGGCCGACGGCCGCCTCGCGCTGGGCCCGTTCACCAGCGGCGAGCCCGGCCCCTTCCCGCCCGAGGGCAGCCCGATCTCCCGCGTCCTGCGCCACCTCGGCGTCCACCTCCCGGCCGGCACCGCCGACCGCGACGAGTTCGACGCCGTCGGCCTCGCCGCCCACCGCACCACCGCCGCCTGGGCCACCCCTGACTGACCCCCGGCGAACGCCCCCCGCGAACGACGGCGGCCCCGGTCGGAAGCCCTTTCCAGAGCTCCCGGCCGGGGCCGCCGCTCGGCTCAGCGGTAGTTCACGTACTGGATCGCGAAGTCCAGGTCCTTGCCCTTGAGCAGTGCCTGGACGGCCTGCAGGTCGTCACGGCTCTTCGAGCTCACCCGGAGCTCGTCGCCCTGGACCTGGGCCTTCACGCCCTTGGGGCCCTCGTCACGGATGATCTTCGCGATCTTCTTGGCATCGTCCTGGGAGATGCCCTCCTTCACGTCCGCGAAGATCTTGTACTCCTTGCCGGACAGCTGAGGGTCCTTGGCGTCCAGCGCCTTCAGCGACAGACCGCGCTTGATGAACTTGCTCTGCAGCACGTCCAGGATGGCCTTGACGCGCTCCTCGCCGTTGGCCTTCATCTCGATCGTCTCGCCGGAGCGCTTGATGTCGGCGCCGACGTTCTTGAAGTCGAAGCGCGTGGAGATCTCGCGGGAGGTCTGGTTGATCGCGTTGTCGACCTCCTGCCACTCGACCTTCGAGACGATGTCGAAACTGGAGTCGGCCATGGGTGTTGGTCTCCTTGATGTTCTGGCTGCACTGAGGCGGCCCGCCCCACCGGGCGCCCGCCGCCCCAAGCCTATCCAGCCCACCCCCGCCCCCGCCCGGGACAGCCACGCCACACCCGTCGATCCCGCCCCACGGAACCGGGTGGCGAACCACCCCCCGGCATCGGGTAAGGTTTACCCAGTCGAACGGGGCAAGCCCCCGGGAGGCAAAAATCCTGGCTGGTTGCCCGAGCGGCCAAAGGGAGCAGACTGTAAATCTGTCGCGCAAGCTACGCAGGTTCGAACCCTGCACCAGCCACAGGATGGATGGACGGCCCCCGATTCACGGAGACGTGAGTCGGGGGCCTTTCGTCGTTTTCGGGGCTCATCGGGGGAGGGTGAGGAGGAGGGCGGCGGCGGTGGGGGTGTCGGGGGCGGTGTGGGTGGGGGTGGGGTGGGACGGGGGGAGGGGCGGGGGCGGGGTGGGGGTGATCCAGATGGAGCGGAGGCCGGCGGCGTGGGCGCCGGCGAGGTCGGTGTCGGGGTTGTTGCCGACCATCCAGTCGGCGGAGGTGAGGGTGCGGCCGAGGCGGGCGGCGGCGAGGTGGAAGATCCCGGGGTCGGGTTTGCGGGCGCCGGCCTCCTCGGAGACGCAGACGACGTCGACGGCGGGGAGCAGGCCGGTGCGGGCGAGTTTGGCGCGCTGGATGTCGGTGGAGCCGTTGGTGACGACGGCGATGGTCCAGCCGGCCGCGCGGAGTGCGGCGAGGGCTTCGGGGACGCCGGGGATCAGGCGGGTGCGGGCGGCCTCGTGGGTGACGTGCTGCTTCCAGAGGGTGGCTCCCGAGTAGGGGAGGCGGTAGCGGGCGCCGATGCGGCCGAAGCCGGACGGGGAGCGGTCGGCGCGGAAGAGGGCGTAGACGACGGGGGCGGCCTCGGGGGGCAGGTCGTGGGCGGCGCAGAAGGCGGGGGTCCAGGCCTCGGGGCCGCCGTCGCGTTCGACCAGGGTGTGGTCCAGGTCGATCAGGAGGAGGGGTGAGGAGGACAGGACGGAAGGAAAGAGCTGAGGGTGAGGTGGCATGTGCGGAGGGTAGCGGATGAAGGGGGGTGGGGGTTATTGCGAATGGCTTGCAATTACATGGATGAGGCAGCACAGTGGTGGGGCAGGGTGGGGTCGGACCGTTCAGCTCGGCCGCCGGGAGTCCTTCCCAGGAGCCGATCGTCTTCCCAACCGGCGCCCGCCGGGACAAGCGGTCCGCCCATCCTGCCCAGCCGCCGTCAGAGGCCCGTCAAGGGCGGGCGGCGGCGCGTCAGGAACGCGTAGGGGCCGTGGGGTGGGACCGGCCGCCGCCCGCAGGATCGGAGCAACCGATCGACCGCGGAGGTTCCGTCCGATGTCCAGCCCCCTCGCCCCGGCCGCCGCCGCGACCCCCGCGGCCGAGCCCGAGCCGCCGGATACCGGCGCGAGCGCGGCGGACCGGCACCGGCTGACCGCGCTCGGCGGTCTGGCGGCGCTCTCCCTGGACGCGATGGCCTCGGTGGCGTACGGGCCGGAGTCCGTGGTGCTGGTGCTCGCCGCGGCGGGGGCGTACGGCCTGGGGTTCACGCTGCCGGTCACGGCGGCGATCGCGGTGCTGCTGGTGGTGCTGGTGGCCTCCTACCGGCAGGTGATCGCGGCCTTCCCGGACGGCGGCGGCTCGTACGCCGTGGCCAAGGCGCACCTGGGCCGGCGGACGGCGCTGACCGCCGCGGCCTCGCTGGTGATCGACTACATCCTGAACGTGGCGGTCTCGGTGACGGCCGGCGTGGCGGCGCTCACCTCCGCGGTGCCGGGCCTGTACGACGACCGGGTCTGGCTCTGCCTGGGCGTGCTGGCGCTGGTGACGGCGGTGAACCTGCGCGGGATCGCCGAGTCGGCCCGCTGGTTCATGGCGCCGACGGCCGTCTTCGTGCTGTCGATCCTGACGATCGTGGTGGTCGGCCTGTTCCGGGACGCGCCGGTGAGCACCGCGGCGGCCGACGGCCACGCCTCCGTGCTGGCCGACAACGCGACGGCGGTGGGCGCGTTGCTGCTGCTCAAGGCCTTCGCGGCCGGGTGCTCGGCGCTGACCGGCGTGGAAGCGGTGGCGAACGCCGTCCCGTCCTTCCGCGTGCCGGGCGTGAAGCGCGCGCAGCGCACCGAGGTCGCGCTCGGCGCGCTGCTCGGCGTGATGCTGATCGGACTGGCCCTGCTGATCGGCCGCTTCCACCTCCAGCCGGTCGAGGGCGTCACCGTGCTCGCCCAGCTGGCCGACGCCTCGCTCGGGCACGGGGCCGCCTTCTACCTGGTGCAGTTCGCCACCGTGGTCCTGCTCGGGCTGGCCGCCAACACCTCCTTCGGCGGCCTGCCGGTCCTGCTCCACCTGCTGGCCCGCGACAACCACCTGCCGCACGTCTTCGCGCTGCGCGCCGACCGCCAGGTGCACCGGCACGGCGTGCTCTTCCTGGCCGCCGTCTCCGCGCTGCTACTGGTCGGCTCGGGCGGTGACGTCAACAGCCTGGTCCCGCTCTTCGCGATCGGCGTGTTCGTCGGCTTCACCGTCTGCCAGGTCGGCATGGTCCGCCACTGGTGCCTGCTGAAGCCGGCCGGCTGGCGGTGGAAGGCGGCGCTGAACGGGTTCGGCGCGCTGCTCACCGGCACCGCCGCCCTCGTCGTCACCGGCACCAGGTTCACCGAGGGCGCCTGGGGCATCTGCCTGGCCCTGCCGCTGCTGGTGCTGCTGTTCGAGGCGGTGCACCGCGGCTACGCCCGGATCGGCGAGCGGCTGGAGCTCGGGCGCGTCCCCGGACCGCTCACCCCGCAGCGCAGCCTGGTCGTGGTCCCGGTCACCGCCATCACCCGGCTCACCCGCGACGGCCTGTCCGCCGCGCTCTCGCTCGGCGACGAGGTCGTCGCCGTCACGGTCGTCCACGAGCCCGCCGAGGCCGAGGCGCTGCGCCGGGACTGGGAGCTGTGGCGGCCCGGCGTTCCGCTGGTCGAGATCGCCGACGGCCACCGCCGCCTGGGGCAGCCGATCGCCGCCTTCGTCAACGACCTCGCCGCCGAACACGTCTACGACCGCCTCACCGTCCTCATCCCCGAGGTCGAGCCGGTCCGCCCCTGGCAGCGGGCGCTGCAGAACCGCCGCGGCGCGGTGATCGACCGGGCGCTGCGCCGGCACACCGACGCAGTGGTCTGCCGGCTCCGGCTGCGGATGTGAACGGCCCGGGGAGGTGAACGGCCCGGGGAGGTGAACGGCCCGGGGAGGCGAGCGGTGCGGGGAGGTGAACGGCCCGGGGAGGCGGGCGGTGCGCGGAGGTGAACGGCGCACGAATGCGAACAGCCCCCCCTGATGGAATTGCGCCGATATGCCCCATATAAATGGAGCGATCGTCATATCTTGACGATGTCTTAACGGCCCTCCTCGGCGCCCTCGAAACGCCCCCGACCCGCCGGGAAAGCCCGTCCATAGCGGCTTCGACCAGCGGAAACATCCCGCCCGTCCGTCCCGCCGGACGCCGTCGGCACGCCGGAACGGCCCATTGCGCGCCTGTCGCACGCGCTTACGCTCGCCGATGTGTTCAACGTGCCCCAGGCGCTCAAGCGCCTCGTGATCGGCAAGGCCATGCGCAGCGAGGAGCTCGGCGAGACGCTGCTCCCCAAGCGCCTGGCCCTGCCGATCTTCGCCTCCGACCCGCTCTCCTCGGTCGCCTACGCGACCCAGGAGATCCTGCTGGTGCTCACCGTCGGCGGCACCGCCTTCCTCTACCTGACCCCGTGGGTCGCGGCCGGCGTGGTCGCGCTGATGGCGGTCGTGGTGATGTCCTACCGCCAGGTCGTGCACGCCTACCCGAGCGGCGGCGGCTCCTACGAGGTGGTCTCCCGCAACCTGGGCGCCAACTCGGGCCTGGTGGTGGCCGCTTCGCTGCTGGTCGACTACGTGATGACGGTCGCCGTCTCGGTGGCCTCCGGCGTGGACAACATCATCTCGGCGCTGCCCTCGCTGGCGGACCACCGGGTGGAGCTGGCGCTCGGCTTCGTCCTGCTGCTGATGGCGATGAACCTGCGCGGCGTGCGCGAGTCCGGCAAGGCCTTCGCCGCGCCGACCTACCTCTTCATCGGCGCGATCCTGCTGATGGTGGTCACCGGTCTGATCCGGGTGGCGTTCGGCCACGCGCCGGTGGCGTCCAGCGCCGGGTACGGGATCGTTCCGGAGGACGGCAAGGACAGCCTGGCGGGGCTGGGGCTGCTGATGCTGGGCCTGCGGGCCTTCGCCTCCGGCTGCACGGCGCTGACCGGGGTGGAGGCGATCTCCAACGGTGTGCCGGCGTTCCGGGCACCGAAGTCGCGCAACGCCGCCGCCACGATGGCCGTGATGGGCACCACGGCCGTGGTCATGTTCGTCGGCATCACCTCCCTGGCGCTGATCTCCAAGGTCCACATCACCGACGACACCTGCCACCTCACCGGCTTCCCCGGGGACTGCGCGAGCGCGCCGCAGCAGACCGTGATCGCCCAGCTGGCGGCGGCGATCTTCGGCGGCGACCACAGCGTCCTCTTCTACGCCGTGCAGGCGGTCACCGCGCTGGTGCTGATCCTCGCGGCCAACACGGCGTTCAACGGCTTCCCGCTGCTCGCCTCGATCCTGGCCGAGCACCGCTACCTGCCCCGCCAGATGCACACCCGCGGCGACCGGCTGGCCTTCTCCAACGGCATCATCGCGCTCGCGGTGGTGGCCGGCGGGCTGCTCTGGCTGTACGACGCGGACGTCACCAGCCTCATCCACCTCTACATCCTGGGCGTCTTCACCTCGTTCACGCTGTCGCAGATCGGCATGGTGCGGCACTGGAACCGGGCCCTGGCCGGGGAGACCGACCCGTCGGTGCGCGGCGCCGCCCAGCGCTCCCGGGCGATCAACTTCTTCGGCGCGGTCACCACGGCGCTGGTGCTGGTCATCGTGCTGCTGACCAAGTTCACCCAGGGCGCCTGGCTGGCGGTGGTCGCGGCGGTGGTGCTGTGGCTGATGATGCGCGGCATCCGCCGGCACTACGACGGCGTCGCCGAGGAGCTGGCGGTGGACGACGTGCGGGCCGCGTCGGTGCGGCCGTCCAAGGTGCACGGCATCGTGCTGGTCTCCCAGGTGCACAAGCCGACCCTGCGGGCGCTCGGTTACGCGCAGGCGTTCGCGCCGGACTCGCTGGAGGCGCTCACCGTCGCGGTGGAGCAGGACGCCACCGGGGAGCTGGAGCGCCGGTGGCGGGAGCTGGACGTCCAGGTGCCGCTGAAGGTGCTGGACTCGCCGTACCGGGAGATCACCAAGCCGGTGGTGCAGTACGTGCGGGACCGGCGGCGCAGCAGCCCGCAGGACGCGGTGGCGGTGTTCATCCCCGAGTACGTGGTCGGCCGCTGGTGGGAGCACCTGCTGCACAACCAGTCGGCGCTCTGGCTGAAGAGCCGGCTGCTGTTCACACCGGGGGTGATGGTGATCAGCGTGCCGTGGCAGCTGACCTCCTCCAGCCGGGCGAACCGGCCCTCGCGGCGCGCCCCCGGCGCGGTCCGGCGCGGCGAGCCGGCGTCCCGCCCGGAGCACGGGGAGCCGGAGCGCGAGAGGTCGCCCGAGCGCGCGTAGCCACCGCGCGGGGGAGGAGCAGGGCCCCGGACGGCACCCGCCGTCCGGGGCCTTCGCGTACCCGGTCACGGTCGGGACAAGCCGCCGTATGGAGCCCGTCAACAATCGAACGGGCGCCGTATGGAGGGCGTCAAGAGATCCGTTGACGCTCCGTGAGCGCGGTTGGCTGGCATGGCCGGCCCGCCGCCGGCGCCGTGCCCCGCAGGTCCGTGGTTCGCCCCGGACGCGGGCAGCGGCCACCTCCGAGCCACCGTGGTGGAGCCATGTCCGATCTCATCTACGTCGCCGTCACGCTCGCCGTGTTCGGCGTCATCGCCCTGATCGCGCGGGGGGTGGAGAAGCTGTGAGCGCGGAGAACGTCGTGGGTCTCATCGTGGCCGTCGCGCTCGTCGGCTATCTCGTCCTGGCGCTGATCTACCCGGAGAAGTTCTGACATGGGCTCGACTCTCGCGGGCTGGCTGCAGGTCCTCGCCCTGGTGGGCGCGCTGGCCCTGTGCTACCGGCCGCTGGGCGACTACATCGCCCGCATCCTCACCACCTCCAAGCACCTGAGAGCCGAGAAGGCGCTCTACCGGGTGATCGGCGTGGACGCCGACGCCGACCAGCGCTGGCCGGTCTACCTGCGCTCGGTGCTGGCCTTCTCGGCCGTCTCCGTGCTCTTCCTCTACGGTCTGATCCGCCTCCAGCAGTGGCTGCCGCTGGGCCTGGGCGTCGAGCAGATGCCGGGCCACCAGGCCTGGAACACCGCGATCTCCTTCGTCGCCAATACCAACTGGCAGTCCTACAGCGGCGAGGCCGCGATGGGGCACCTGGCCCAGATGGCCGGCCTGGCGGTGCAGAACTTCGTCTCCGCGGCCGTCGGCATCGCCGTGGTCGCGACCCTGATCCGCGGCTTCACGCGCAACCGCACCGACCGGGTCGGCAACTTCTGGGTCGACCTGACCCGGATCAGCGTGCGGCTGCTGCTGCCGGTCGCGGTCGTCTTCGCGCTCGTCCTGGTGGCGAGCGGCGTGGTGCAGAACTTCCACGGCTTCCACGAGGTGGCCGGCCTGGCGGGCGACCCGCAGGCGGTCCCGGGCGGCCCGGTGGCCTCCCAGGAGGTCATCAAGCTGCTGGGCACCAACGGCGGCGGCTTCTACAACGCCAACTCGGCGCACCCGTTCGAGAACCCGAGCGGCTTCTCCAACCTGGTCGAGGTCTTCCTGATCCTGCTGATCCCGTTCGCGCTGCCCCGCGCCTTCGGCCGGATGGTGGGCGACCACCGCCAGGGCTACGCGATCGTCTCGGTGATGGCGCTGTTCTGGATCGCCTCGACGGCGCTGATCACCCTCTCCGAGTCGCAGCACGCGGGCAGCGCCCTGCAGGCGGCCGGCGGGGCGATGGAGGGCAAGGAGCAGCGCTTCGGCATCGCGGCGTCCAGCCTGTTCGCGGCGTCGACGACGCTCACCTCGACCGGTGCGGTGAACTCCTTCCACGACTCGTACACGCCGTTCGGCGGCGGTCTGACGATGTTCAACATGATGCTGGGCGAGATCGCGCCCGGCGGGGTGGGCTCGGGCCTGTACGGGATGCTGGTGCTGGCGGTCGTGGCGGTCTTCGTGGCCGGTCTGATGGTCGGGCGCACCCCGGAGTACCTGGGCAAGAAGCTGGGCGGGCGGGAGATGAAGTTCGCCTCGCTGTACATCCTGACCACGCCGACGCTCGTGCTGGTCGGCACGGGTGTGGCGATGTCGCTGCCGGGTGAGCGGGCCGGGATGCTGAACTCCGGTGCCCACGGCTTCTCCGAGGTGCTGTACGCGTTCACCTCGGGCGCGAACAACAACGGTTCGGCGTTCGGCGGCATCACCGTGAACACCGACTGGTACGACACCGCGATCGGTCTGGCCATGGTGTTCGGCCGGTTCCTGCCGATGGTCTTCGTCCTCGCCCTGGCCGGCGCGCTCGCGCAGCAGCAGCCGGTCCCCGCCACCCCGGGCACCCTGCCCACCCACAAGCCGCTGTTCGTGGGCCTGCTGTCGGGCGTCGTCCTGATCGTCGTCGGCCTCACCTACTTCCCGGCCCTGGCTCTCGGGCCGATCGCGGAAGGTCTCTCCTGATGTCCTCCACCCTGACCGAAGAATCCGAGCAGGCCGGGAAGCCGGCCGCGCAGCCGCCGACGGCGTCCGCCGGGGCGCCGCACCGCGTGGCGAGCGGGCTGCTGGACCCCAGGCTGATCCTGGCGTCCCTCCCGGACGCGGTGAAGAAGCTCGACCCCCGGGTGATGGTCAAGAACCCGGTGATGTTCGTGGTCGAGGTCGGCTCGGTCGTCACCACCGTCTCCGCGATAGCCGACCCGTCGGTGTTCGCCTGGTCGATCACCGTCTGGCTCTGGCTGACCACCGTGTTCGCCAACCTGGCCGAGGCCGTCGCCGAGGGCCGCGGCAAGGCGCAGGCGGACACCCTGCGCCGCACCAAGACCGACACCCTGGCCCGCCGCCTCACCGACTGGCCGGCGACGCGGGCCGAGGAGGAGGTGGCCGGCACCGCGCTGCGGCTCGGCGACCACGTGGTGGTCGAGGCCGGCCAGGTCATCCCCGGTGACGGCGACGTCGTCGAGGGCGTCGCCTCCGTCGACGAGTCCGCGATCACCGGCGAGTCCGCGCCGGTGATCCGGGAGTCGGGCGGCGACCGCTCGGCGGTGACCGGCGGCACCAAGGTGCTGTCCGACCGGATCGTGGTGAGGATCTCCTCCGAGCCCGGCAAGACCTTCATCGACCGGATGATCGCCCTGGTCGAGGGCGCCGCCCGGCAGAAGACGCCCAACGAGATCGCGCTCAACATCCTGCTGGCCTCGCTGACCATCGTCTTCCTGGTCGCGGTCGTCACCCTGCAGCCGATGGCCACCTACGCGGGCGCCCCGCAGTCGATGATCGTGCTGGTCGCGCTGATCGTGGCGCTGATCCCGACCACCATCGGCGCGCTGCTCTCGGCGATCGGCATCGCCGGCATGGACCGGCTGGTCCAGCGCAACGTGCTGGCGATGTCCGGGCGCGCCGTCGAGGCCGCCGGCGACGTCAACACCCTGCTGCTCGACAAGACCGGCACCATCACCCTCGGCAACCGCCAGGCCGCCGAGTTCCTCGCGGTGACCGGCGTGGCCACCGACGAACTGGCCGACGCCGCCCAGCTCTCCTCCCTCGCGGACGAGACGCCGGAGGGCCGCTCGATCGTCGTCCTGGCGAAGACCGGCTACGGCCTGCGGGCCCGCGCCCAGGGCGAGCTGGACCACGCCACCTGGGTGCCGTTCACCGCGCAGACCCGGATGTCCGGCGTCGACCTCGACGAACCGGAAGGGCTCCAGCAGGTCCGCAAGGGCGCGGCCGCGGCCGTGTCCAACTGGGTCGGCGCCAACGGCGGCACCGTCACCGACGAGGTGTCCGCCCTGGTCGACGGCATCTCCGCGGCCGGCGGCACCCCGCTGGTCGTCGCCACCCGGGTCGGTGAGGCGCCCGCCCGGGTCCTGGGTGTCATCCACCTCAAGGACGTGGTGAAGGAGGGCATGCGGGAGCGGTTCGACGAGCTGCGCCGGATGGGCATCAAGACCGTCATGATCACCGGCGACAACCCGCTGACCGCCCGGGCCATCGCGGAGGAGGCGGGCGTGGACGACTTCCTCGCCGAGGCCACCCCCGAGGACAAGATGGCCCTGATCAAGAAGGAGCAGGCCGGCGGCAAGCTGGTCGCGATGACGGGCGACGGCACCAACGACGCCCCCGCCCTCGCCCAGGCCGACGTCGGGGTCGCGATGAACACCGGCACCATGGCGGCCAAGGAGGCCGGCAACATGGTCGACCTGGACTCCAACCCCACCAAGCTGATCGAGATCGTCGAGATCGGCAAGCAGCTCCTGATCACCCGCGGCGCCCTGACCACCTTCTCCATCGCCAACGACGTCGCGAAGTACTTCGCGATCATCCCGGCGATGTTCGCGGCGGTCTACCCGGGCCTGGAGAAGCTCAACATCATGCACCTGCACAGCCCGCAGTCCGCGATCACCTCGGCCATCGTCTTCAACGCCCTGGTCATCATCGGCCTCATCCCGCTGGCCCTGCGCGGTGTGAAGTACCGCCCCTCCGACGCCGGTTCGCTGCTGCGCCGCAACATCGGCCTCTACGGCTTCGGCGGCCTCGTCGTCCCCTTCGTCGGCATCAAACTGATCGACCTCGTCGTCCAGTTCATCCCCGGCCTCAACTAACAAGAGAGGAGAGCGTTTCATGTCCAAGCCCCTGCCCACCGCCGTGCGCACCCACCTCACCGCGCTGCGCGCCCTGCTGGTCCTGACGGTGCTCCTCGGCATCGCCTACCCGCTGCTGGTCACCGGCATCTCCCAACTGGCCTTCGCCGACAAGGCGAACGGCTCGATCGTGAAGGTCGACGGCAAGGAGGCCGGCTCCAGCCTGCTGGGCCAGAACTTCAACCTGCCCAAGCAGAACCCGGACGACCCGGACGAGGCCCCCCGGCCGGACCCGCGGTGGTTCCAGCCGCGGCCCGGCGCCTACGACCCCAAGGCCTCCGGCGCCTCCAACCTGGGCCCCAACAGCGAGGACCTCACCAAGACCGTCGAGGAGCGCCGCCAGGCCGTCGCCGCGTTCGACGGCGTCAGCCCGGCGAGCGTCCCCGCGGACGCGGTCACCGCCTCCGGCTCCGGCCTCGACCCGCACATCTCCACCGCCTACGCCCGGGAACAGGTCGACCGGGTCGCCAAGGCCCGCGACCTGCCGGTGGACACCGTCCGCGAGCTGGTCGACCGGTACACCGACGGACGCCCACTCGGCTTCCTCGGACAGCCGGGCGTCAACGTCGTGCTGCTGAACAAGGCGCTGGCGGAACAGAAGTGACGACCATTCACCGAGAAGTCGAATGACCGGGCCGGCCCGGGCGAGCGGAACACCCGCCGCCCGGGCCGGCCGCCCGTGTCCGCGCACCACCGACCTGCCAGCCACGCAAGGAAAGAGCAGCGCCCATGGCCCGCGACCTCACCCCCGGCACCGGTCACCGACGCGGCCGGCTGAGGGTGTACCTCGGCTCCGCCCCCGGTGTCGGCAAGACCTACCGGATGCTGGACGAGGCACGGCGCAGACACGACCGCGGCGCGGACGTCGTCGTCGGCTGGATCGAGTGCCACGGCCGCCGCCACACCGAGGCGATGCTCGACGGCCTGGAGGTCCTGCCGAGGGCCCACCGCTCCTACCGGGACGCCGACTTCGAGGAGATGGACCTCGACGCGGTGCTGGCCCGCCGGCCGGCCGTCGCCCTGGTCGACGAGCTCGCCCACACCAACGTCCCCGGCGGGCGCAACGGCAAGCGCTGGCAGGACGTCGAGGACCTGCTCGACGCCGGGATCGACGTCATCACCACCGTCAACGTCCAGCACCTGGAGTCGCTCAACGACGTCGTCCGCAAGATCACCGGCATCCCGCAGCGCGAGACCGTCCCGGACGAGGTGGTCCGCCGGGCCGACCAGATCGAACTCGTCGACATGGCCCCCCAGGCGCTGCGCCGCCGGATGGCCCACGGCAACGTCTACCGGGCGGAGAAGGTGGACGCCGCGCTCTCCCACTACTTCCGGGTCGGCAACCTCACCGCCCTGCGCGAACTCGCCCTGCTCTGGGTGGCCGGGCGGGTGGACGAGGGCCTGCGCGACTACCGGGCCAGCCACAACATCGACCGCGTCTGGGAGACCCGCGAGCGCGTCGTGGTCGCCCTCACCGGCGGTCCCGAGGGCGAGACCCTGATCCGCCGCGCCGCCCGCATCTCGGACCGCACCGCCGGCGGCGACCTGCTCGCCGTCCACGTCACCCGCAGCGACGGCCTGGCCGGCGCCTCCTCCGGCGCCCTCGCCCAGCAACGGCAGCTGGCGGAGAGCCTCGGCGGCAGCTACCACGTGGTCGTCGGCGACGACATCCCCACCGCGCTGCTCGCTTTCGCCCGCGCCCACGACGCCACCCAGCTCGTGCTCGGCACCAGCCGGCGCGGCCGGATCGCCCGTTTCCTCACCGGTCCCGGCATCGGCGAGACCACCGTGGACGCCTCCGAGGACATCGACGTCCACATGGTCACCCACGCGTTCACCGGCCGCGGCCGGCTGCCCGCGCTCGGCCGCCGCCACTCCCGGCGGCGCACCGTCGCCGGCTTCCTCTCCGGCCTGGTGGTGCCCTGGCTGCTGACCGCGCTGCTCTCGCAGTTCCACGAGACGGTCAACCTCACCACCGACGCGCTGATCTTCCAGCTCGGCGTGGTGGCGGTGGCCCTGCTCGGCGGCGCGACCTCGGCCCTGGTGGCCTCGCTGGTCGCCTCGGTGCTGCTCAACTACTTCTTCATCCCGCCGGTCCACAACTTCACCATCGGCGAGACCAACAACATCATCGCCCTGGTGGTCTTCGCCGCCGTCGCGCTGACCGTCTCCACCGTGGTCGACCACGCCACCCGGCTCACCGCCCGGGCCGCCCGGGCCACCGCCGAGGCCGAGACCCTCTCCACCCTGGCCGGCAGCGTGCTGCGCGGGGCCGACGCGCTGCCGGCCCTGCTGGAGAAGTCCCGCACCGCCTTCGGGATGCGCACCGTCGCCCTGCTGGAGCGCACCGGCGGCGAGGTGCTGGCCTCCTGCGACGGCGACGGCGGCAGCGGCGGTGGTGGCGGCGGTGGTGGCGGCGAACCCGACCCCGGGCAGGCCGACGGGACCACCGAGGTCCCGGTCGGCGCCGACGCCGTCCTCGTCCTCACCGGCCGTCGGCTGCCCGCCGCCGACCAGCGGGTGCTCACCGCCTTCGCCGCGCACGTCGCCGCCGCCCTGGAACGCGACCGGCTCGCCGTGGTCGCCGCCGAGGTCGAACCGATCAGGGCCGCCGACCGGATGCGCACCGCCCTGCTCGCCGCCGTCAGCCACGACCTGCGCACCCCGCTCGCCGCAGCCCTCGCCTCGGTCGGCTCGCTGCGCAGCCCCGACGTCGAGTTCTCCCCGGAGGACCAGGCCGAACTCCTCGCCACCGCCGACGAGTCGCTGGTCAAACTCACCCGTCTGGTGGACAACCTGCTCGACATGAGCCGCCTCCAGGCCGGCGCGCTCACCCTCCACCTCGCCGAGACCCACCTCGACGAGATCCTGCCGCGCGCCCTGGACTCGCTCGCCGACCCCTACGCGCCCGTCCAGCCGCTCGACCTGGAGAGCGTGCCGCCCGTGCTCGCCGACCCGCCGCTGCTGGAACGCGTGCTCGCCAACGTGATCACCAACGCCCTGCGGTACAACGCCCCCGGCGCGCCCGTCCTGGTCGCCGCCAGCCACCACGCCGGTCAGGTCGAACTGCGGGTGATCGACCGCGGCCCCGGCATCGCCCCCGAGGACCGCGACCGGGTCTTCCTGCCCTTCCAGCGCCTCGGCGACACCGACAACACCCAGGGCGTCGGCCTCGGCCTCGCCCTCTCCCGCGGTCTGGCCGAGGCCATGGGCGGCAGCCTGGAGGTCGAGGACACCCCGGGTGGCGGCACCACCATGCTGCTCACCCTGCCCGCCGTGAAGCCGCCCACCGCGAAACCGCCCACCGCGAAGCTGCCCTCCGAGGGGGAGGTCCCCGTATGAGCGAGATCCTCGTCGTCGACGACGAGCCCGCGCTGCTGCGCACCCTGCGGATCAACCTCGGCGCCCGGCAGTACGCCGTCCGCACCGCCACCACCGGCGGCGAGGCCCTGGACCGCGCCGCGCACCGCGCCCCCGACGCCGTCCTGCTCGACCTCGGCCTGCCCGACCTGGACGGCATGGACGTGCTGCGCGGCCTGCGGCGCCGCAGCGCGGTGCCGATCATCGTGCTGTCCGGCCGCTCCGGCGCCGCCGACCGGATCGGCGCACTGGACGCGGGCGCCGACGACTACCTCACCAAGCCCTTCCTGATGGAGGAACTGCTGGCCCGGCTGCGCGCGGTGCTGCGCCGTCCGCCGGCCGCCGACGGTCCGGCCGCGCCCGCACCGGTGATCGGCGACCACACCGTGGACCTCGCCGCGACCACCGTGACCGGCCCGGACGGCCCGGTGCGGCTCACCCCGACCGAGTGGCGGATCCTCGCCCTGCTGTTGGCCAACCCGGGCCGGCTGGTGCCGGGGCGGCAGATCCTGCGCGAGGTCTGGGGACCGGCCCAGGAGCAGCGCGGCAACTACCTGCGGGTCTACCTGGCCGGGCTGCGGCGGAAGCTGGAGCGCGACCCGGCCCGGCCGCGCCATCTGATCACCGAGCCGGGGATCGGCTACCGCTACGAGCCCTGAGGCCCGCCCGGGCGTCAACAAGCCGTCAAGGACGGCGGCCCCGCCGCCAACAGGCCGTCAAGAGGCGCCGGAACCACCCGTTCGCGGGCGTAGCGTCAGCGGTGAGGAAGCGGCCCCGCTCCATGTGGGGGATGTCCGGGGCCGCTTCGCCGCTCAGGCGGCCAGCAGTGGGGTAGGGGCGCGCGGCACAGGGCCGCGCGCCCCGATCACTCGTTCGGCCCGCGCCCGTCCGTGCCGTCCGACTGCCGGGGCAGCGCCAGGACCACCGTGTCGGCGAACTCGCGCACCGCGCTGGTCCGGCTGACCACCCGTCCGCTGTGCACCACCAGCCGGCTGTGTCCGCCCGCCAGCGCCCCGGCCAGGCTGTCCCCGCGCACCGCCAGCAGTTCGGCCGGGAAACCGGCGTCCACCCGGACCGGCGGCAGCCCGAGCGCCACCCGCGCCTGGTTGGAGACTGCGTCGTACGCCGCCTCCACGTCCATGACGCCGCCCGCCACCAGCAGGTACGCGGCCTCCAGCGGATCGGCCCGCCCGACCGGGTTGGCGCCGTCCCGCAGCGATCCGCTGCCGGCCGCCAGTGGCACCCGGGCCTTCACCAGTTCGCGCAGCAGGGCCGGCCGCTGCCCGGCGGCCAGGCCTTCCAGCCCCGCGCAGCCGCCGCTCTGCGGCAGGCAGACCACCCGGATGCCGGCACTGGCCAGCACCGTCGAGGCGCCCGGTGCCAGCGACCCGCACGGCCCGACCACCACCCGCGGCCGCAGCGGCGCGAGCGCCCCGGCCAGCCGGGCCAGCCGGCCCGGGTCGGCGGCGGTGGTGTGCAGGTCCACCGGGCAGTCCGCCTCCCGGGCGGCCTCCAGCAGCAGCTCGACGTAGCCCGCCGGGTCCGGGTCCAGCTCGGGGCAGCCGCCGGCCGCGGTGGCGCCGAGCTTGAGCGCCTCCCGCAGCTGGGCCCGGCCGTCCGCCCCGGCCCGGCCGGTGAGCAGCCGGGGCATCGCCACGGCCTGCAGCTCGGCGAGGCCGCGCAGCGCCTGCTGGGCGGTGAGCACCGCCTCCAGCCGGCGCAGCCCGTGCACGTCGCCGATCCGGACGTGGGTGCGCTGGGCGGTCGAGCCGTAGCCGAGCGAGGTCAGCGCGGCCTCGGTGACCCGGCGGGTGAGGTCGGTGGAGGTCTCCGGCGGCGGCGCGGACAGGGCGGCGGAGAAGGCCACGTCGTAGTGGGCGTGCGCCTCGGCCGGGGCCGGCAGCAGCAGGTAGCCGCGCAGGTCGATCCGGGCGCCGGTGGTGACGGTGGGGGCGCCGGGCAGCGCGGGCAGCGGCCCGAGCCCGCCGGCGGTGCCGACGGCCTGGATCCGGTCGCCGCTGATCCGTACGTCCACCACCCGGCCGTCCGCCAGCCTGGCCCCGGTGAGCAGCAGGACGGGTCCGTGCCCGAGCGGGTTGGCGGCCGGGCCGGATCCGGGCTGCGGTCCGTCGGCGGCTGCGCTGTCCATCGCCCGGCTCCTTGCTCGCGTCCGGCTCCTGCTCGCGTCAATGAGCGCCGAGCCTACGGGCGGCGGGCCCGGGGTGCCGGGAGGCGGGCAATAGTCGTATCGGGTCGGGCCGCCGCCGGGGAGGCCGGTCGAACGCCAGGCCTTCGATCGATCGGCCGTGCGTGCCGTGGACCTGCGGACTTCGCCGCCGGATACGGATTTCACCTCTGGGCGCGGAACGTGTAATCTCTTCCTCGTTCGCCCCTATAGCTCAGTCGGTAGAGCGTCTCCATGGTAAGGAGAAGGTCTGCGGTTCGATTCCGCATGGGGGCTCTGGTGAGAAGGAGTCAGCTTCGGCTGTGCTCCGGATCACTGTGGCGGTGTAGCTCAGTTGGTAGAGCAAGCGGCTCATAATCGCTGTGTCACCGGTTCAAGTCCGGTCACCGCTACCCCGCGTAGTCGGTCGGGAGATCGCACTCCCGGTCGGCTACTCTTGTCTGTGTTCTTATTCATTGTCCAAGGAAGGCACTCCCGTGGCTGCCACCGACGTCCGCCCGAAGATCACGCTGGCCTGCGTGGAGTGCAAGGAGCGGAACTACATCACCAAGAAGAACCGGCGTAACGACCCGGACCGTCTTGAGATGAAGAAGCACTGCCCCCGCTGCAACTCGCACACCGCGCACCGCGAGACCCGCTGACCCTGTCGTAGGGCATCGGGCCTGTGTGAATCAGGTCTTTGACTCCGGGCCGCATCCCTCACTGGGTTGCGGTCCGGAGTTTTTTCGTTTGTCCACCGCGTTTCCGAGGAGCTTGCCGATGGCACTCGACCCCTCCTTCATCGGGCGGACGTATCCGCCCACCGAGCCGTACGAGGTCGGTCGCGAGAAGATCCGTGAGTTCGCCGCCGCGGTGGGTGACGCCAACCCGGCGTACACCGACCCGGAGGCGGCCAAGGCGCTGGGTCACCCGGACGTGATCGCCCCGCCGACCTTCCCGATCCTGCTCAGCATGCGGGCCTCCGCCCAGGTGGTGCAGGACCCGGAGCTCGGTCTGGACTACAGCCGGGTGGTGCACGGCGACCAGAAGTTCGTCCACACCCGCCCGGTGCGGGCCGGTGACCGGCTGACCGTGGCGGTCACCGTGGACAACATCAAGTCGCTGGCCGGCAACGACGTGCTCACCGTGCGTGGTGAGATCGCGGACGAGTCCGGCGAGCACGTGGTGACGTCCGTCATGACCCTGGTGGCCCGGGCCGCCGACGAGACGACGGGGGAGTGAGCCCGATGACGGTCCGCTACGACGAGGTCGAGGCCGGCACGGAGCTGCCGGCGCAGTCCTTCCCGGTGACCCGCGCCACTCTGGTGCAGTACGCGGGGGCCTCCGGCGACTTCAACCCGATCCACTGGAACGAGAAGTTCGCCCTGGAGGTCGGCCTGCCCGACGTCATCGCGCACGGCATGTTCACCATGGCCGAGGCGATCCGGGTGGTCACCGACTGGGTCGGCGACCCCTCCGCGGTTCTTGAGTACGGCGTCCGGTTCACCCGTCCGGTGCCGGTGCCCAACGACGGGGTCGGCTCGGTGATCGAGGTCTCCGGCAAGGTGGCCAAGCTGCTCGACGACCACAAGGTCCAGGTCGACCTGCTGGCGACCTACGGGGGCCAGAAGGTGCTCGGCATGTCCCGGGCGGTCGTCCGGCTGGCCTGAGCGCGCCCCGGCCGGGGCGGGGCGGCGTACGGGACCCCCGTACGCTGGGGGGCGTGCTGGAAGAACTCGACGCCCCCCTCGCCCCGCTGACCACCCTGCGGCTCGGCGGTCCGGCCCGCCGCCTGGTGACCGCGCACACCGATGACGAGGTGATCGCCGCCGTCCGCGCCGCGGACGCGGCGGGGGAGCCGCTGCTGGTGATCGGCGGCGGCTCCAACCTGGTGATCGGCGACGCCGGCTTCCCCGGCACCGTGCTGCGGATCGCCACCACCGGTTTCGTCCTCGACGGCACCGAGCTGGAGCTGGCGGCCGGTGAGGTGTGGGCCGACGCGGTGGCCCGCACCGTCGACGCGGGCCTGGCCGGCATCGAGTTCCTGGCCGGCATCCCCGGCTCGGCCGGCGCCACCCCGGTGCAGAACGTCGGCGCCTACGGCCAGGAGGTCGCCCAGTCGGTCACCGAGGTGGTCGCCTACGACCGCCGCTCCGGCGAGACCGTCACCCTCGGCAACGAGGCCTGCGCCTTCTCCTACCGGCACAGCCGCTTCAAGGCGGACCCGGACCGCTACGTGGTGCTGCGGGTCCGCTTCGCGCTGGAGGACGCCGCCGGGCGCTCCACCCCGGTCCGCTACGCCGAGGTCGCCAAGCACTTCGGGGTGGCCCAGGACGAGCGGGTCGGCCTGCGCGAGGCGCACGACGCGGTGCTCGGCCTGCGGGCCGGCAAGGGCATGGTGCTGGACGCGGCCGATCACGACACCTGGTCGGCGGGCTCCTTCTTCACCAACCCGGTGCTGAGCGCCGAGCAGTACGCCGCCTTCCTGACGGTGGCCACCGGGCGCGAGCTGACCGCCCCCGCCTACCCGGCGCCGGACGGGCGCACCAAGACCTCGGCCGCCTGGCTGATCGACAAGGCCGGGTTCGGCAAGGGCTACGGCAGCGGTCCGGCGACCCTCTCCACCAAGCACACCCTGGCGCTCACCAACCGCGGCGCCGCCACCACCGAGGACCTGCTGGCGCTGGCCCGCGAGATCCGCGACGGCGTGCGGGCCGCCTTCGGGGTGGAGCTGGTCAACGAGCCGGTGATGGTGGGCGTCAGCCTCTAGCTCTCGAGCGGGGCCGCTCAGGCGGTCAGCCAGGTGTCGATGTCGGCCAGCAGCTCCTTCTTCACGCTGTCGGGCGCGCAGGAGCCGCGCACCGACTGGCGGGCCAGCTCGGCCAGCTCCTGGTCGGAGAAGCCCAGGACGTCGCGGGTCAGGTCGTACTGGGCGGCGAGCCGGGTGCCGAACAGCAGCGGGTCGTCCGCGCCGAGCGCGAGCGGCACCCCGGCGTCGAACAGCCGTCGCAGCGGGACCTCCTCGGGGTGCTCGTAGACGCCGAGCGAGACGTTGGAGGAGGGGCAGACCTCGCAGGTGATCTGACGGTCGGCCAGCCGCTGCATCAGCCGCTCGTCCTCGGCGGCCCGCACGCCGTGGCCGATCCGGCCGGCGCCGAGGTCGTCCAGGCAGTCCCGGACGGACTCCGGGCCGGCCAGCTCGCCGCCGTGCGGGGCGGCCAGCAGCCCGCCCTTGCGGGCGATGTCGAAGGCCCGGTCGAAGTCGCGGGCCAGGCCGCGCCGCTCGTCGTTGGAGAGGCCGAAGCCGACCACGCCCCGGTCGGCGTACCGGACGGCGAGCCGGGCGAGCGTCCGGGCGTCCATCGGGGACTTCATCCGGTTGGCGGCGACCAGGACCCGGATGCCGACCCCGGTGGCCGCGGCGGCGTCGTCCACCGCGTCCAGGATCAGTTCCAGGGCGGGGATCAGGCCGCCCAGCCGGGGCGCGTAGGAGGTCGGGTCGACCTGGATCTCCAGCCAGCGGGAGCCGTCCCGGCGCTCGTCCTCGGCGGTCTCCCGGACCAGCCGGCGGATGTCGCTCTCGTCGCGCAGGCAGGAGCGGGCGGTGTCGTAGAGGCGCTGGAAGCGGAACCAGCCGCGTTCGTCGGTGGCCCGCAGCTTGGGCGGCTCGCCGGAGCTGAGCGCCTCCGGCAGCCGGATCCCGTGCTTGTCGGCCAGTTCGAGCAGGGTGGCCGGGCGCATCGAGCCGGTGAAGTGCAGGTGCAGGTGGGCCTTCGGAAGGTCCCTGACGTCTCGCGGGTTCAGCAGGCGTTCCATTCACGAATCCTGCCGCATCAGGGGGGCCTACGGGAACCGCCCTCTTCCCGTCCCCCGAAGGGGTGGAAAGAGGGCGGTTCGGTCAAGCGATGTTGACGAGCCGGGCCCGAGAAATCAGTCCCGGGCCTCGGCCAGCAGCTTCTGGACGCGCTCGACGCCCTCGGCGAGGTCGGCGTCGCCCAGCGCGTAGGAGAGCCGCAGGTAGCCGGGGGTGCCGAAGGCCTCGCCGGGGACGACCGCGACCTCGGCCTCGTCCAGGATCAGCGAGGCCAGCTCGGCGGAGGTCTGCGGGCGGTGGCCGCGGATCTCCTTGCCCAGCAGGGCCTTGACGGACGGGTAGACGTAGAAGGCGCCCTCGGGCTCGGGGCAGACCACGCCGTCGATCTCGTTGAGCATCTTCACGATGGTGCGGCGGCGCCGGTCGAAGGCGGTGCGCATCTCGTGGACGGCGGACAGGTCGCCGGCGACGGCGGCCAGGGCGGCGCGCTGGGCCACGTTGGAGACGTTCGAGGTGGCGTGCGACTGCAGGTTGGTCGCGGCCTTGATCACGTCCTTGGGGCCGATCACCCAGCCCACCCGCCAGCCGGTCATCGCGTAGGTCTTGGCGACGCCGTTGACCACGATGGTCTTGTCGGCCAGCTCGGGCAGCAGGGCCGGCAGCGAGGTGAACTCCGCGTCGCCGTAGACCAGGTGCTCGTAGATCTCGTCGGTGAGCACCCACAGCCCGTGCTCCAGGGCCCAGCGGCCGATCGCCTCGGCCTCGGCCCGGGTGTACACCGCGCCGGTCGGGTTGGACGGCGAGACGAACAGCACCACCTTGGTGTTCTCGGTGCGGGCGGCCTCCAGCTGCTCGACCGAGACCTTGTAGCCGGTGGTCTCGTCGGTCACGACCTCCACCGGCACGCCGCCGGCCAGCTGGATCGACTCGGGGTAGGTGGTCCAGTACGGGGCCGGGACGATGACCTCGTCGCCCGGGTCGAGGATCGCCGCGAACGCCTCGTAGATCGCCTGCTTGCCGCCGTTGGTCACCAGGACCTGGGAGGCGTCCACCGCGTAGCCGGAGTCGCGCAGCGTCTTGGCCGCGATCGCCTCCTTGAGCTCCGGCAGGCCGCCGGCCGGGGTGTAGCGGTGGTTCTTCGGGTCACGGCAGGCCTCGACGGCCGCCTCGACGATGTAGTCCGGGGTGGGGAAGTCCGGCTCGCCGGCGCCGAAGCCGATGACCGGCCGGCCGGCCGCCTTGAGGGCCTTGGCCTTGGCGTCCACGGCGAGGGTGGCGGACTCGGCGATCGCGCCGATCCGGGCGGACACGCGGCGGTCGGCGGGGCGGACGGAACTGTCGGGCTGCGGGGTGGAAGCGCTCATGCCTGCATGGTCGCAGACCGCACACGGCCCGGGCATGGCGGTTTCACGATATGTACGGGGCGGTCCACATGGCGGCCCGCCGGGACCCGGGTGACAGCCGGAAAAGAAGAGGTTCGACCAAACGCCCTCCGACCACGTACACTCACTGCTCGACGGCCACCGAACGAACCGGAGCCTCCGCCGCCGTACAGAGCCTGTACGGAGATCGGCGGAAGATGCGGTAGGTTGGTGGTCGCTACTGGGGCCGCGAGGTTCCGTAGGGCAATAGCTCAATTGGTAGAGCACCGGTCTCCAAAACCGGCGGTTGGGGGTTCAAGTCCCTCTTGCCCTGCTGCTTGATCCGTACTCAGCCCGTTCGCTCCGCAGAGCGAGCGGGCTTGATGCGGAGAGGGCGCCGATCAGCACCGTTAGCCGGCCGCTCGTGCCCTTTTCGGGGTACGCAGTCGACGTCCGGCAGGACCCGGATTCAGGTGAGGACGAGTGACGGAGACCACGGGCTCCACCGCAACGCCTGAGAGCGGCAACCCCGAGGGGACCGACGGCGCTGCCGAGACCACGCCCGCGGAGGGCGAGTCGCGTCGCAAGCGCTCTGGCGACAAGAAGTCCGGCAAGCGCGGCAAGAAGGGCGCTTTCGCCCGCCTCGCGCTGTTCTACCGGCAGATCATCGCCGAACTCCGCAAGGTCGTCTGGCCGACCCGCAACCAGCTGATGAGCTACACCAGCGTCGTCGTGGTGTTCGTCGTGGTCGTGATGGCCTTCGTCTGGGGCCTCGACTACGGCTTCTCCAAGGCCGCCCTCTGGATCTTCGGCTGACGCAGCCGTCCACCTTCGAAACAGCTTCCCCGACCCGGGCCGGTCCTCGGCCCGGGTCGAGCTGTCTGCGTCGGCGGGATGAGGCCGCTACCGTTGACTCGGTACTGTTGAAGTCTCCGAGGCGAACTTCCGGCGACCGCGTGAGCGGAGCGTCGCCGGTCCGTCGCGGAGCGCGCCACCTTCACCATCTCCAGGAAAGAAGCAGCCACCGTGTCTGAGTCCCCCCTGTACGACGCCGACGAGACCGTCCGCGAGGCGGATGTCGCCGCCGAGGACGCGGCCGAGCTGGCTGACGACGTCGAGACCGACGAGCAGCAGATCGTGGACGCCGTCGACGCCGACGAGGACGAGGCCGAGGCGTACGACGAGGCCGAGGCCGGGGAGTCGGCCGAGGAGGCCGCGCTGCACGTGGAGTCCGACGAGGCCGCCGAGGACGAGGGCGAGGCCGTCGCCGAGGAGACCGCGGAGGAGCCGGCCGAGGAGGTCGACCCGGTCGCCAAGTTCCGCGAGGACCTGCGGTTCATGCCGGGCGAGTGGTACGTGATCCACACCTACGCCGGCTACGAGAACCGGGTGAAGCAGAACCTGGAGCAGCGCGCCGTCTCCCTCAACGTCGAGGAGTACATCTTCCAGGCCGAGGTGCCGCAGGAGGAGGTCGTCCAGATCAAGAACGGCGACCGCAAGACCATCCGCCAGAACAAGCTCCCCGGCTACGTCCTGGTGCGCATGGACCTCACCCCCGAGTCCTGGGGCGTCGTGCGCAACACCCCCGGTGTCACCGGCTTCGTCGGCAACGCCTACGACCCGTACCCGCTGACGCTGGACGAGGTCGTCAAGATGCTCGCCCCCGACGTCGAGCGCCAGGCGGCCAAGGAGGCCGGCAAGCCCTCGCCGGTCAAGCCCAGCGAGATCCAGGTGCTCGACTTCGAGGTCGGCGACTCGGTCACCGTCACCGACGGTCCGTTCGCCACCCTCCAGGCGACCATCAACGAGATCAACCCGGACTCGAAGAAGGTCAAGGGCCTGGTCGAGATCTTCGGCCGGGAGACCCCGGTCGAGCTCTCCTTCGACCAGATCCAGAAGAACTAGTCCCACACTCTTCGGATGCGGGGCGGGGGCCGAGGCCCCCGCCCCGCATCCGTTTTGGTCCAGCGACGCCGAGGCGTTAGCCTGGTCCGATGTGTGTGCTGGCGACCGGGTGTCGCCCCGGTTCCGCGCACACCAGCAATCACCTCTCGGAAGGACCCGGAGAGACATGCCTCCCAAGAAGAAGAAGGTCACGGGGCTTATCAAGCTCCAGATCAACGCCGGTGCGGCCAACCCGGCCCCGCCGGTCGGCCCCGCGCTGGGTCAGCACGGCGTCAACATCATGGAGTTCTGCAAGGCCTACAACGCCGCGACCGAGTCGCAGCGCGGCATGATCGTGCCGGTGGAGATCACGGTCTACGAGGACCGTTCCTTCACCTTCATCACGAAGACGCCGCCGGCCGCGCGCCTCATCCTGAAGGCCGCCGGCATCGAGAAGGGCTCCAGCGAGCCGCACAAGACCAAGGTCGCGAAGCTCACCAGCGCCCAGGTCCGCGAGATCGCCACCACCAAGATGCCCGACCTGAACGCCAACGACCTGGACGCGGCGGAGAAGATCATCGCCGGCACCGCCCGGTCGATGGGCATCACCGTCGAGGGCTGATCACCCCTTCTCGTCCCCCGTGGTAGGGCCTGCGCTGGCCCGTGACTACCACAACTCCCATCACCATTCAGGAGCAGCTATGAAGCGCAGCAAGGCCCTGAAGGCCGCGGACGCCCAGGTCGACCGCGAGCGCCTTTACGCCCCCCTCGAGGCCATCCGCCTCGCCAAGGCGACCAGCACCAGCAAGTTCGACGGCACCGTCGAGGTCGCCATGCGTCTGGGTGTCGACCCGCGCAAGGCCGACCAGATGGTCCGCAGCACCGTGATCCTCCCGCACGGCACCGGTAAGACCGCTCGGGTCCTGGTCTTCGCGACCGGCGAGCGTGCCGAGGCCGCGCGTGCTGCGGGTGCCGACATCGTCGGTGCCGACGAGCTCATCGACGAGGTCGCCAAGGGCAAGCTGGACTTCGACGCCGTCGTCGCCACCCCGGACCTCATGGGCAAGGTCGGCCGCCTCGGCCGCGTGCTCGGTCCCCGTGGCCTGATGCCGAACCCGAAGACCGGCACCGTCACCCCCGATGTCGCCAAGGCTGTCAACGACATCAAGGGCGGCAAGATCGAGTTCCGCGTCGACAAGCACTCGAACCTGCACTTCATCATCGGTAAGGCCTCCTTCACCGACGAGCAGCTGGTCGAGAACTACGCCGCCGCGCTGGACGAGGTGCTCCGCGCCAAGCCGTCCGCCGCCAAGGGCCGCTACATCAAGAAGACCGCGTTCTCGACCACCATCGGCCCCGGCATCCAGGTGGACCCGAACCGCACCCGTAACCTCCTCGTCGAGGAGGACCCGGCCGCGGTCTGATCGCAGCCGTAGTCCGTACGGCGGGCCCGTACCCCCTTCGCCGGGGGTGCGGGCCCGCCGTCGTTTCCCGATCGATACCCCCGGTGGGGGGAACCGGGGCGCGGTCCGTCGTACGCTCGCCCGGTCCGCCCGCGTGCTCCCGTCCCGGGGCCGCCGCCGTCCGACCGCCGGAGAGTGCCGTGCCCGCCCTTCGCCCCGCCGCCAAGGGGGCGGCCCTGCTGCTGCTCGCCGCCGGCCTGACCGCGTGCAGCGTGCTGGCCGTGTCCGGCGACCGGACCCCGATCAGCGACCGCCCCACCGTGCGTCCGCCCCGGCAGGTGCTGCTCTCCGCCGCCCAGCGGCTGGACGACTCCGGCGGGGCCCGGGTGCAGGTGGTCCAGGAGGGGCCGGGCGGGCGGCGCAGCGCCGACGGCACGCTCACCTGGGGCGCCCGGGACGCGGCCGAGCTGTCGGTCACCGACGAGCTGGGCACCGGGCGGCTGCACCGGCAGGACGGCGTGCTGGAACTCGGCTACCCGGGGGCCGCGCCCAGGACGGCGGACCGGGACCGGGCGGAGTCGCTGGACCCGCGGGCCTCCGCCGGGGCCGCCGGGGCGGCGGGGACGACCGGCTGGGCCGGCGGCTGGATCACCGGGCTGCTGTCCAACCCGGGCGCCCCGGCGCACACGATGGCGCTGGCCGGCCGGCTCACCCCGCTCGGCGGCGAGCAGCTGAACGGCGGGACGGTCGCGCACTACCGGGGCACCGCGTCGGTGGCGGACTACTTCGGCGCCGAGGAGGGGCTGAGCCCCGCGCGGCTGACCGAGGTGCTCGGCTACTACGAGCGGAACGGGGTCGAGACGCTCGACTACGAGTTCTGGGTGGCGCCCGGCGACCGGCTGCTGCGGGTGCGGTCCACCGTCCGCGGCACGGCCGGCGCGGTGGTGACCACCACGGACGTGACCGAGCCCGCCGAGCCCGCCGAGTCGGTCGCGCCCGCCGAACCGGTCGCGTCCTAGGACTCCCGTGGCGGGTCGTGCGGCCGAGTGGCGGGGGGTGCCACCGGGTCGCGTGGGCCCGGGTGGCAAGGTGGGCAGGAACGGACGTCCCGGCCCGAGCGGTCGTCCGGCCGGATCAGTGGCAGTTGGGGAGGCGTGGATGGCGGTGCGGCAGCGGCTGGCGGCGGTGGTCGCCGTCGCGGTGCTGGCGGCCGGCCCGGCCGGGTGCAGCTCGGCCGGCGGCCCGGAGCCGTCCGCCTCGACGAGCGCGCCCGGCGAGGCGACGCCGACGCCGAGCAGCGCCTCGCCGACCTGGCCGGCCAAGCCGACCGACCGTTCGCCGCACGGGGTGCTGCTCTCGTCCCAGCTGGCCATGCAGACCGCCCGCCGGGCCAAGGTGAGCTACCGGCTGGGCGCGGACGCCGGCAGCGGGCCGCTGTTCTGGCAGCCGAAGACCGCGCTCCAGGTCAAACGTTCCACCCCGGCCGCCGCCGAGCAGCTGATCGTCGTGGACACCGTCGCCTACGAGGGCGGCGACGCGGCCACCGCGGCCAGGCTGGGTGGCAAGCACTGGGAGCGGTTCGCCGGCGCGGCGGGCCCGGACGGGCACCGGGAGATCCCCTACGCCGGGCTGATCGACCTGCTCAACCCGGTGGTGGCGCTGGCCGCCGCGACCGCCGACGGGATCACCGCCCAGTACGTCGGCGAGGACAAGTTCGAGGACTCGACGGTCGAGCACTACCGGGTGGCCACCGACGCGGCCCGCTACGCGGCGGCGCAGACCCAGCTCACCCCGGCCCGCCGGGACGGCCTGCGGGCCGCGCTGGCACCCGGCGGCTCGGCCTCGCTCACCCTGGACCTCTGGCTGAACGACAAGGACCAGCTGGTCCGGATGGAGCGGACCGGGTCGGGGGAGGGCGGCCGGCTGGACGACTCGGTGGTCTACACCGAGCCCGGCGGCGCGCTCTCGGCACAGGCCCCGGCGGAGGCGGACACCGTGGACACCGGCACCCGCAGCGTCTCCCCGCTGGCCCGCTGAGTCCGGCCTGCTGAACCCGGCCCGCTGAGTCCGGCCCGTCGGGCCCGGCCCATTGCCCCTGGTCGGGCCGCCGCCGGGGGCGATTTGCCCCGGAGGGCGGCGTCCGGCTACTGTGGCGGAAGCCAAAGACCGCTGGTTGTCGCCGTGCGTCCGTGAGGAAGCTCGCGACCGAAGGATCTGCGCTTCACGCGCAGGCAGCCCGCGCAGGACTGTTTGGAGCTTTGACCTCCGGGTCGCGTGCCCCGCACGTGGATCCGTCGAGTTCACGCCGAGCCCCGTGCGCCTGCGCACCGGGGCTCATCTGCTTTTCCGCAGGGGCTTTCCTTCGTCCGGTGGTCCGAGGCGCGAATGGTCGACTCTCGCGGTCGGCCGGACTTCGACATCACGGAAGGAGGCGTAAGCCTATGGCTAGGCCCGACAAGGCTGCTGCCGTCGCCGAGATCACGGAGCTTTTCCGTGGCTCGAACGCGGCCGTGCTGACCGAGTACCGCGGTCTCACGGTGAAGCAGGTCAAGACCCTGCGTCGCTCCCTGGGTGACAACGCCCAGTACGCCGTGGTGAAGAACACGCTGACCAAGATCGCGGCCAATGAGGTCGGGATCACGGAGCTCGACGACCTGTTCGCCGGTCCGACGGCTGTCGCCTTCGTCACCGGTGACCCGGTGGAGTCGGCGAAGGCTCTGCGTGACTTCGCCAAGGAGAACCCCGCTCTCGTCATCAAGGGCGGTGTCCTTGACGGCAAGGCGCTGTCCGCCGACGAGATCAAGAAGCTCGCGGACCTCGAGTCCCGCGAGGTGCTGCTCGCCAAGCTGGCGGGTGCCCTGAAGGCCAAGCAGTCCCAGGCTGCCGCGCTCTTCCAGGCCCTGCCGTCGAAGCTCGTCCGCACTGTGGACGCGCTGCGCGACAAGGTCGAGCAGGGCGGTGCCGG
Organism: Kitasatospora sp. NPDC057595; assembly: GCF_042800875.1. NCBI lineage: Bacteria > Bacillati > Actinomycetota > Actinomycetes > Kitasatosporales > Streptomycetaceae > Kitasatospora > Kitasatospora sp. NPDC057595. The sequence goes on from NZ_JBHVGL010000002.1 coordinate 351,816, forward strand.
TACGCCGGCTCCCGCCGCCGAGGAGACCGCGGCCGAGTAATCGGCCGGGGCCATGCCTCGCTGCGGGCCCGTACGCCCGCCAACCCGTACATCCGGCACCACCTGCCGATTTAGTGGAAGGACGCCAATCATGGCGAAGCTGACCCAGGACGAGCTGCTCGCGCAGTTCGAGGAGCTCACCCTCATCGAGCTGGCCGCCTTCGTGAAGGCCTTCGAGGAGAAGTTCGACGTCACCGCTGCCGCTCCGGTCGCCGTTGCCGCCGTTGCCGGCGGTGCCGGTGGCGCCGAGGCCGCTGTCGAGGAGCAGGACGAGTTCGACGTCATCCTCGACGGTGCGGGCGACAAGAAGATCCAGGTCATCAAGGAGGTGCGCACCCTGACCTCCCTCGGCCTGAAGGAGGCCAAGGACCTCGTTGACACCGCCGGTGCCAAGGTCCTGGAGAAGGTTGCCAAGGACGTTGCCGAGAAGGCCAAGGCCGCCCTCGAGGCCGCCGGCGCCAAGGTCACCGTCAAGTGACTTCTCGCCCCCTCTGAGGGGGCCGCGGGCCGGGCCGATCACCCTTGTGGTGGTCGGCCCGGCCTTTTCTGTTCTCCGCCCCCGGCGGCCCCGTTCCAGGGCCCCGGCGGCCACCTCGTCCGTGGACACACCGGTGTGGCCGAACGCTCACTCGGCACTGTCGGTGCGGGCGGGTATGGTGATCGCTGTCATCGGGTGAGGCCCCGACCACGGCTTCTGTAACGCCGGGGTGGTCCGGCGCGATGAAGGGGTCGAGGTCCGCGCCGGAGGCGGGCCCTTGACGAACCCGGCAGGGCGCGCGATTCTCAAGGCGCGAGTCGGCCCGGTTGGTCCTCCGTCGGATGCATAACCGGCGGCTCCGGCGGGAAGTGACTCCACGTGAGTCGTGGGGCCCGGCAAGTCCGGGCCGGTGCAGTACCCGGCGGGCGTTCGCGCCCGACGGCTACCGGGAGGAGTCTCCGATTCGGTCTCCGAATCAGAGCTGGACAGCAGTGTCGCCTTTGGCTACACTGTCCCTTTGCGCTGCCTGTTAGCTTCTCCGTGACTCGTCGCCCGGAGTTTGCGTTGCCCCGAAGGGGTCTGGCACCACCTCCGCAAAGCGGCTCTGACCTGGGGTTTCGACCCCGGCAGAGGCCAGTGGCGAGGGAGGCGGGACCAAGCCCGTGAAGGCCCGGCTGGTACGCGCGTAGTGAGCTCCGAGCCCTCGGAAGGACCCCCCTCTTGGCCGCGCCGCGCAACGCCTCGAACAATTCCGCCGCATCCACCGCCCCGCTCCGCGTCTCCTTCGCGAAGATCAAGGAGCCCCTCGAGGTCCCGAACCTCCTGGCCCTGCAGACCGAGAGCTTTGACTGGCTGCTCGGCAACGCGGCCTGGAAGACCCGGGTCGAGCAGGCGCTGGACAACGGTCTGGACGTCCCCACCAAGTCCGGTCTGGAGGAGATCTTCGAGGAGATCTCGCCGATCGAGGACTTCAGCGGGTCGATGTCCCTGACCTTCCGCGACCACCGTTTCGAGCCGCCGAAGAACTCCATTGACGAGTGCAAGGACCGCGACTTCACGTTCGCCGCCCCGCTCTTCGTCACGGCCGAGTTCACCAACAACGAGACCGGTGAGATCAAGTCTCAGACGGTCTTCATGGGCGATTTCCCGCTCATGACCCACAAGGGCACGTTCGTGATCAACGGCACCGAGCGTGTCGTCGTGTCGCAGCTCGTCCGCTCCCCGGGTGTGTACTTCGACTCCACCCTGGACAAGGTGTCCGACAAGGACATCTACTCCTGCAAGGTCATCCCCTCGCGTGGTGCCTGGCTGGAGATGGAGATCGACAAGCGCGACATGGTCGGCGTCCGCATCGACCGCAAGCGCAAGCAGTCCGTCACCGTGCTGCTCAAGGCGCTCGGCTGGACCAACGAGATGATTCTCGAGGAGTTCGGCGAGTACGAGTCGATGCGCGCCACCCTGGAGAAGGACCACACCCAGGGCCAGGACGACGCGCTGCTGGACATCTACCGCAAGCTGCGTCCGGGCGAGCCGCCGACGCGCGAGGCCGCGCAGACGCTGCTGGAGAACCTGTACTTCAACCCGAAGCGCTACGACCTCGCCAAGGTCGGCCGCTACAAGGTGAACCGCAAGCTCGGCAACGCCGAGTCGCTGGACTCCGGTGTGCTCACCGAGCCCGACATCATCAACGCGATCAAGTACCTGGTCAAGCTGCACGCCGGCGAGGTCGACTGGCGTGACGAGACCGGCCGCGACATCGTGGTCGAGGTCGACGACATCGACCACTTCGGCAACCGCCGCCTGCGCAACGTGGGCGAGCTCATCCAGAACCAGGTCCGTACGGGTCTCGCCCGTATGGAGCGCGTCGTGCGCGAGCGCATGACCACCCAGGACGTCGAGGCGATCACGCCGCAGACCCTGATCAACATCCGGCCGGTCGTCGCCTCCATCAAGGAGTTCTTCGGCACCAGCCAGCTGTCGCAGTTCATGGACCAGACGAACCCGCTGTCGGGCCTGACCCACAAGCGCCGTCTGTCCGCCCTCGGCCCCGGCGGTCTCTCCCGTGAGCGCGCCGGCTTCGAGGTCCGTGACGTGCACCCCTCGCACTACGGCCGCATGTGTCCGATCGAGACCCCGGAAGGCCCGAACATCGGTCTGATCGGGTCGCTGGCCTCGTACGGCCGGGTCAACGCCTTCGGCTTCATCGAGACCCCGTACCGCAAGGTCGTCGAGGGCGTGGTCACCGAGCAGGTCGACTACCTGACCGCCGACGAGGAGGACCGCTACGTCATCGCCCAGGCGAACGCCCCGCTGACCGCGGACCTGCACTTCGCCGAGCCCCGCGTCCTGGTCCGCCGCCGCGGCGGCGAGATCGACTACATCCCGGGCACCGAGATCGACTACATGGACGTCTCGCCGCGCCAGATGGTGTCGGTCGCGACCGCCATGATCCCGTTCCTCGAGCACGACGACGCCAACCGCGCGCTCATGGGCTCGAACATGATGCGCCAGGCGGTGCCGCTGCTGAAGAGCGAGGCCCCGCTGGTCGGCACCGGCATGGAGTACCGCTGCGCCGTCGACGCCGCGGACGTCATCACCGCCGAGAAGCCGGGTGTCGTCCAGGAGGTCTCGGCCGACTACGTCACCGTGGCCAACGACGACGGCACGTACACCACGTACCGCGCCGCCAAGTTCACCCGCTCCAACCAGGGCACCGCCTTCAACCAGAAGGTGCTCGTGGACGAGGGCACCCGGGTGGAGGTCAACCAGGTGCTGGCCGACGGCCCCTGCACCGACGAGGGCGAGATGGCCCTCGGCAAGAACCTCCTCGTGGCGTTCATGTCGTGGGAGGGTCACAACTACGAGGACGCGATCATCCTGTCGCAGCGCCTCGTCCAGGACGACGTCCTCTCCTCGATCCACATCGAGGAGCACGAGGTCGACGCCCGTGACACCAAGCTCGGCCCCGAGGAGATCACCCGGGACATCCCGAACGTCTCCGAGGAGGTCCTCGCCGACCTCGACGAGCGCGGCATCATCCGCATCGGCGCCGACGTCGTCACCGGCGACATCCTGGTCGGCAAGGTCACCCCGAAGGGTGAGACCGAGCTGACCCCGGAGGAGCGCCTGCTCCGCGCGATCTTCGGCGAGAAGGCCCGTGAGGTCCGCGACACCTCGCTGAAGGTCCCGCACGGTGAGTCCGGCAAGGTCATCGGCGTGCGCGTGTTCGACCGCGAGGAGGGCGACGAGCTTCCCCCGGGTGTCAACCAGCTGGTCCGCGTCTACGTGGCCCAGAAGCGCAAGATCACCAACGGTGACAAGCTCGCCGGCCGTCACGGCAACAAGGGCGTCATCTCCAAGATCCTGCCGGTCGAGGACATGCCGTTCCTGGAGGACGGCACCCCGGTCGACATCATCCTCAACCCGCTGGGCGTCCCGTCCCGAATGAACCCGGGACAGGTCCTGGAGATCCACCTCGGCTGGCTCTCCAAGCAGGGCTGGGACGTCTCCGGCCTCGCCGACGAGTGGGCCAAGCGCCTGCAGGCGATCGGCGCCGACAAGGTCGAGGGCGGCACCAACCTCGCCACCCCGGTGTTCGACGGCGCCCGCGAGGACGAGATCACCGGTCTGCTCGACCACACCACCCTCACCCGTGACGGTGAGCGCCTGGTGAACTCCACCGGCAAGGCGCGGCTGTTCGACGGCCGCTCCGGCGAGCCGTTCCCGATGCCCGTCTCGGTCGGCTACATGTACATCCTCAAGCTGCACCACCTGGTCGACGACAAGCTGCACGCCCGCTCGACCGGCCCGTACTCGATGATCACCCAGCAGCCGCTCGGTGGTAAGGCGCAGTTCGGTGGTCAGCGCTTCGGTGAGATGGAGGTGTGGGCCCTTGAGGCATACGGCGCCGCGTACGCGCTGCAGGAGCTGCTCACCATCAAGTCCGACGACGTCCTCGGCCGTGTGAAGGTCTACGAGGCCATCGTCAAGGGCGAGAACATCCCCGAGCCCGGCATTCCCGAGTCCTTCAAGGTCCTCATCAAGGAAATGCAGTCGCTCTGCCTCAACGTGGAGGTGCTGTCCTCGGACGGCCAGTCCATCGAGATGCGGGACTCCGACGAGGACGTCTTCCGCGCCGCCGAGGAGCTCGGCATCGACCTGTCCCGGCGCGAGCCGAGCAGCGTCGAAGAGGTCTGACGGAGGTGGGGCCGGCCCGGTAGCCCCGGGCCGGCCCGCCCCCAGGCCCCCCTCAGACCACACGAACGACTCTCGACTTACGAAAGAGGGCTTGACGACCAGTGCTTGACGTCAACTTCTTCGACGAGCTCCGCATCGGCCTGGCCACCGCCGACGACATCCGCCAGTGGTCCCACGGCGAGGTCAAGAAGCCGGAGACCATCAACTACCGCACCCTGAAGCCCGAAAAGGACGGCCTCTTCTGCGAGAAGATCTTCGGCCCCACCCGGGACTGGGAGTGCTACTGCGGTAAGTACAAGCGCGTCCGCTTCAAGGGCATCATCTGCGAGCGCTGCGGCGTCGAGGTGACCCGCGCCAAGGTGCGTCGTGAGCGGATGGGCCACATCGAGCTGGCCGCCCCGGTCACCCACATCTGGTACTTCAAGGGTGTGCCGTCCCGCCTCGGCTACCTGCTCGACCTGGCGCCGAAGGACCTCGAGAAGGTCATCTACTTCGCCGCCTACATGATCACCTGGGTCGACGACGAGCGCCGCCAGCGCGACCTGCCGTCCCTGGAGGCGCACGTCTCGGTCGAGCGCCAGCAGATCGAGAACCGCCGCGACTCCGACCTCGAGGCCCGTGCCAAGAAGGCCGAGACCGACCTGGCCGAGCTGGAGGCCGAGGGCGCCAAGGCCGACGTGCGCCGCAAGGTGCGCGAGGGTGCCGAGCGCGAGATGAAGCAGCTGCGCGACCGCGCGCAGCGCGAGCTCGACCGCCTCGACGAGGTGTGGGCCCGCTTCAAGAACCTCAAGGTCCAGGACCTCGAGGGCGACGAGCTGCTCTACCGCGAGCTGCGCGACCGCTTCGGCACCTACTTCTCCGGCTCGATGGGCGCGGCGGCCCTCAAGGACCGCCTGGAGACCTTCGACCTGGCGGAGGAGTCCGAGCGCCTGCGCGAGATCATCCGCACCGGCAAGGGCCAGAAGAAGACCCGTGCGCTGAAGCGCCTCAAGGTCGTCTCCGCGTTCCTGCAGACCACCAACAAGCCCAACGGCATGGTGCTGGACTGCGTCCCGGTCATCCCGCCGGACCTGCGTCCGATGGTGCAGCTGGACGGTGGCCGCTTCGCGACCTCCGACCTGAACGACCTGTACCGCCGTGTCATCAACCGCAACAACCGCCTGAAGCGGCTTCTCGACCTCGGCGCGCCCGAGATCATCGTGAACAACGAGAAGCGCATGCTCCAGGAGGCCGTCGACGCGCTGTTCGACAACGGCCGCCGCGGCCGTCCGGTCACCGGCCCGGGCAACCGCCCGCTGAAGTCCCTGAGCGACATGCTCAAGGGCAAGCAGGGTCGTTTCCGTCAGAACCTGCTCGGCAAGCGCGTCGACTACTCGGCCCGTTCGGTCATCGTCGTCGGCCCGCAGCTCAAGCTGCACCAGTGCGGTCTGCCCAAGGCCATGGCGCTGGAGCTCTTCAAGCCGTTCGTGATGAAGCGCCTGGTCGACCTGAACCACGCGCAGAACATCAAGTCGGCCAAGCGCATGGTCGAGCGCGCCCGTCCGGTCGTGTGGGACGTCCTCGAAGAGGTCATCGCCGAGCACCCGGTCCTGCTGAACCGTGCGCCCACCCTGCACCGCCTCGGCATCCAGGCCTTCGAGCCGCAGCTGGTCGAGGGCAAGGCCATCCAGATCCACCCGCTCGTCTGCACCGCGTTCAACGCGGACTTCGACGGTGACCAGATGGCCGTCCACCTGCCGCTCTCCGCGGAGGCGCAGGCCGAGGCCCGCATCCTGATGCTGTCCTCGAACAACATCCTGAAGCCGGCCGACGGTCGCCCCGTCACCATGCCGACCCAGGACATGGTGCTCGGTCTGTTCTTCCTGACCTCGGACCGCGAGAACGTGAAGGGCGCCGGCCGCACCTTCTCGTCGACCGCCGAGGCGATCATGGCCTTCGACGCCCGCGAGCTGGACGTCCAGGCCCCGATCGAGCTGCGCCTGCCCATCGGCACCGTCCCGCCCCGTGGCTGGACCCCGCCGCTGGACGAGGACGGCCAGTCGAACTGGTTCGAGGGCGAGTCCTTCCGCCTGCGGACCACCCTGGGCCGCGCGCTCTTCAACGAGCTGCTGCCCGAGGACTACCCGTTCGTCGACTACGAGGTGGGCAAGAAGCAGCTCTCCGCGATCGTCAACGACCTGGCCGAGCGCTACCCCAAGGTCACCGTCGCGGCGACCCTGGACAACCTGAAGGCGGCCGGCTTCCACTGGTCGACCCGTTCGGGTGTCACCGTCTCGATCTCGGACGTCATCGTCCCGCCGAGCAAGCCCCAGATCCTGGAGGGCTTCGAGGCGAAGGCGGAGAAGGTCCAGAAGCAGTACGAGCGCGGTCTGATCACCAACGACGAGCGCAAGCAGGAGCTCGTCGGCATCTGGACCCAGGCGACCAACGAGGTCGCGGACGCCATGTCCGCGAACTTCCCGAAGACCAACCCGATCTTCATGATGGTCGACTCGGGCGCCCGTGGAAACATGATGCAGATGCGCCAGATCGCCGGTATGCGTGGTCTGGTGTCCAACGCGAAGAACGAGACCATCCCGCGACCCATCAAGGCGTCGTTCCGTGAGGGTCTCTCCGTGCTGGAGTACTTCATCTCCACCCACGGTGCCCGTAAGGGTCTCGCGGACACCGCTCTGCGTACCGCCGACTCCGGTTACCTCACCCGTCGTCTGGTCGACGTCTCCCAGGACGTCATCATTCGCGAGGAGGACTGCGGCACCGAGCGCGGCCTGAAGCTGGCGATCGGCTCCGTGGGCGCCGACGGCGTGCTGCGCAAGGCCGACGACGTCGAGACCAGCGTCTACGCCCGCATGCTCGCCGAGGACATCACCGTCGACGGCAAGCTGCTGGCCACGGCCAACACCGACCTCGGTGACGTGCTGATCGACGAGCTGATCCGCCACGGCATCAGCGAGGTCAAGACCCGCTCGATCCTGACCTGTGAGTCGGCCGTCGGCACCTGTGCCTTCTGCTACGGCCGCTCGCTGGCCACCGGCAAGCTGGTCGACATCGGTGAGGCGGTCGGCATCATCGCCGCCCAGTCCATCGGTGAGCCCGGTACCCAGCTGACCATGCGTACCTTCCACACCGGTGGTGTGGCCGGTGACGACATCACCCAGGGTCTGCCCCGTGTCGTCGAGCTCTTCGAGGCCCGTACCCCCAAGGGTGTGGCCCCGATCTCGGAGGCCCAGGGCCGGGTCCGCATCGAGGACACCGAGAAGACCCGCAAGCTGGTCGTCACCCCGGACGACGGCACCGACGAGATCGCCTACCCGGTCTCCAAGCGTGTCAAGCTCCTGGTGAGCGAGGGCGAGGCGGTCGAGGTCGGCCAGAAGCTGACCATGGGTGCCACCAACCCGCACGACGTCCTGCGCATCATGGGCCAGCGCGCCGTCCAGATCCACCTGGTCGCCGAGGTCCAGAAGGTCTACAACTCGCAGGGTGTGTCGATCCACGACAAGCACATCGAGATCATCATCCGGCAGATGCTCCGCCGCGTGACGATCATCGAGTCGGGCGACGCCGAGCTGCTCCCGGGCGAGCTCGTCGAGCGCGGCCGCTTCGAGCAGGAGAACCGTCGCGTGGTCTCCGAGGGCGGTCACCCCGCCTCCGGCCGTCCGCAGCTGATGGGTATCACCAAGGCCTCGCTGGCCACCGAGTCCTGGCTGTCGGCCGCCTCCTTCCAGGAGACGACCCGGGTCCTCACCGACGCGGCGATCCACGCCAAGTCGGACCCGCTGCTGGGCCTCAAGGAGAACGTCATCCTCGGTAAGCTCATCCCGGCCGGTACGGGTCTGCCCCGCTACCGCAACATCCGGGTCGAGCCGACCGAGGAGGCCAAGGCCGCCATGTACTCGGCCGTCGGCTACGACGACTACGACCTGTCGCCCTTCGGCGCCGGCTCCGGCCAGGCGGTCCCGCTGGACGACTACGACTACGGCCCGTACACCGGCTGAGTCGAAGGTTGCTGATCGCTGGGCGGTCACCCCGTGCGGGGTGGCCGCCCAGCGGCGTTCCCGGGGGCGGGCGGAAGGCGATTTGGGGTTCTGGGCCGAAGTCGCGTAGAGTCGTGTTCACCGACGCGGGGTGGAGCAGCTCGGTAGCTCGCTGGGCTCATAACCCAGAGGTCGCAGGTTCAAATCCTGTCCCCGCTACTGCATCGAAGGGCCCGGAGGCTTCAAGCCTCCGGGCCCTTCGGCGTTCCCGGGGTCCGTCGTGCGGGGGAGGGCGGGAAACCGCTCCGGCGGGGGAGGCCGGGGAGGGGGAGAGCGGGACAGGCTCGGGGCGTCGGATCGTGGCGCGGACGGGCGGAGGAACACGGGGATGGCTGTGCGACGGGTGCTGGGGGCGGTGGCGATCACCGCGGCGGTGGGGCTCGGTTCGGCGGGGTACCTGTGGGAGGCGGGGTACCTGGGGTCGGGTGGCGGGTCCGAGCGGCTGACGGTGTCCTACGGGGTGGCGGAGCCGGTGCGGGAGCTGGTGGTCGAGGGGCTGACCGGCGGCATCGAGGTCCGGGCCGGGGACGCGGTGCGGGTGGTGGAGCAGCAGTCCTTCCGCGGCGAGCCGCCGCGGACCCGGCACGAGGTGAGCGACGGCACACTGCGGCTCACGTACGACTGCTCGGACTGCGGGGTCGGCTACCGGGTGACCGTCCCGGCCGGGACGAAGGTCCGGCTGAGCAGTGGGACCGGCGGGATCCGGCTGGCCGGGCTGGCGGGGGAGGTGCGGGCGGAGGCCGGCGCCGGCGGGGTGACGGCGAGCGGGCTGACCTCGTCGGCGGTGCGGGTGAGCGTGGCGACCGGCGGCATCGACCTGGCCTTCGCGACGAGCCCGACCACGGTGGAGGCGCGGGCGGACGCCGGCGGGGTGCGGGTCGCGGTGCCCGGCGGCGAGGAGCCGTACGCGGTGGACGCCGAGTCGGGCGCCGGCGGCGTCGAGGTGACCGTGCCGCGGCGGGCCGGCGCGCCGCGCGGCATCACGGCGCGCACCGGGGCCGGCGCCGTGGCGGTCACGGGTGGCTGAGGCCGGCGCCGGCCGGGAGGTGCCCACCGTGCTGCCGGTCGGGCATGATCTTCTCCGCGGGGGCGGCTTCCCCGGGTACGGGGGAGGGGTCATGGCCGGACGGGCGGCGGCGCGGTGGCGGGCACGGGTGGCGGGGGTCGACCCGTACGTGCTGGACGGCCTGCTGGCGGCGGCCTCGGCGGCGGTCTCGCTCTGGTCGGTGTACCAGGACGTCACCGCCAGGCCCTGGTGGGTCTACCTGCTGGCGCTGGGGACGGCCCTGCCGCTGCCCTGGCGGCGGCGCGCGCCGGTCACCGTGATGGCGGTCAGCGGCGCGGTGTCGGCGGTGCTCTCGGTGGTCGCCCACTCGGCGATGCCGCAGCTGCCGCTGTTCGTGGTGGTCACCCTGTACACGGTGGCCGAACGGGCCCGGGACTGGCAGCGCTGGGGCGTGCTGGCGGTGACCGTGACCGCCAACGTGGTGGGCACCCACTCGCCGAACGGCGCGCTGTTCTCGCTGCTCACCACGGTGGGCGCGTTCGTCTTCGGCTGCCTGGTGCGGGAGCTGCGCCGGCTGGCGGCGGTGGAGGCGGAGCGGGCCCGGGAGGCCGGCCGTCGGGCGGCCAGCGACGCGGCCCGGGCGGTCGCCGAGGAACGGGCCCGGATCGCCCGGGAGATGCACGACATCCTGGCGCACGCCGTCGCGCTGATGGTGATCCAGGCGGAGGCGGGGCCGCTGGTGGTGCGCGGCGACCCGGACCGGGCGGTCAAGGCGTTCGACACCATCGCCGACTCCGGACGGGACGCGATGGCCCAGCTGCGGCGCCTGCTGGGGGTGCTCAAGGAGGAGGGCAGCGGGCCGGAGCTGGCTCCGCAGCCCCGGCTGGCCGAGCTGCCGGCGCTGGCCGAGCGGGTGCGCCGGACCGGGGTGCGGGTCGAGCTGGAGGTGGACGAGCGGGCCGGGCCGTTGCCCGCCGACGTCGAGGCGGCCGGCTACCGGATCGTGCAGGAGGCGCTGACCAACACGGTCAAGCACGCGGAGGCGAGCCGGATCTCGGTCCGGGTGGTCCGCGAGGGGGCGGAGCTGGCGGTGCTGGTGTCCGACGACGGCCGCGGGGTGCGGCGGCGGCAGGGCGGGGCGGCCTTCGCGGGGAGCGGCCTCTCCGGCGGCCGCGGGCTGGTCGGCATCCGGGAGCGCGCGGCGGCCTGCGGCGGCCGGGCCGAGGCCGGTCCCGGGCCGCGGGGGCGGGGATTCCTGGTGAGCGCCCGGCTGCCGCTGGGCACGGAACGGAGGGTGGCGTCATGACGCCGATCCGGGTGGTCGTCGCGGACGACCAGGAGCTGGTGCGCGTCGGGTTCGGGATGATCCTGGACGCGCAGCCGGACATCGAGGTGGTCGCCGAGGCGGCGAACGGCGCGGAGGCGGTCGAGGCGGTCCGGGTGCACGGGCCGGACGTGCTGCTGCTGGACGTCCGGATGCCGGTGATGGACGGCCTGGAGGCGGCCCGCCGGGTCTGCGCCGAGTACCCCGGCACCAGGGTGATCATGCTGACCACCTTCGACGCCGACGACTACGTGTTCGACGCGCTGTACGCGGGGGCGAGCGGCTTCCTGCTCAAGGACGTCCGCCGCGACGACCTGGCGCACGGGGTGCGGATGGTGGCCTCCGGCGAGGCGCTGCTGGCGCCGTCGGTGACCCGCCGGCTGATCGGTGAGTTCGCCGCCCGCCGGCCGGGCTCCGCCGAGCGGGCGGTGCGGGCGCCGTCGCGGCTGCTGGAGCAGCTGTCCCCGCGCGAGCGGGAGACCCTGGTGCTGCTGGCCCGCGGGCTGTCCAACGCGGAGATCGCCGCCGCGCTGGTGGTCAGCGAGCACACCGTGAAGACCCATGTCAGCAATGTGCTCGCCAAGCTGGGGCTGCGCGACCGGGTGCACGCGGTGGTCTTCGCGTACGAGGCGGGCGCGGTGGTGGCGGGGGAGGGCTGACGCTCTCCCCCGCGCGGGGGAGCGGCCGGGTTCGCCGGTACGGGTGATCCCCGACGAGGGGCACGGCGGACAGGATCCGGGGTGTCGGAACAGCGGACCCTTCGTCAGGAGCGCACCCATGGACACCTCTCGGCGCAGCAGCGTCACCTCGTTCGCCGTCGTCGCGGCCCCCGTGCTGATGGCGCTGTACGGCGGCATCCGGCTGCTGGAGGGCTCGCGCGAGCCGGGCCCGGGCTGGCTGGTCGGGCACGCTCTGATGCTGCTGGGGCTGCTGCTGTTCGGCCCCGTGCTGGCCGCGCTGGGGCGCGGGCGCGGGGGGCTGGGCCGGGCGGCGGCGGGGGTGGCGTTCACCGGGCTGGCCGCCTCGCTGGGGCAGATCGGGATCGACCTGTACGTCGGGGCGGTGGCGGTGGACACGGCCGACCAGCACCGGCTGTTCGACGTGGTCCAGAGCCGGCCGGGCGTGCTGCCGGCCTTCTACTCGGTGGGCCCGATGCTGTTCTACGTCGGTCTGCTGGCGCTGCTGGTGATCGCCGCGACCGGTGCCGGTCGGGTGCTGCGCTGGTGGAGCCCGGTGCTGATGCCGGCCGGGACCGTGCTGACGGCGGCCGACCTGGCGTTCATCCCGGTCGCCGCGGGCTGCTACCTGGTGGCGCTGGCCCCGCTGGGCGGCTTCGGCGCCGCCCGCCCCGCCACCGTCTGACCGGTGCTCCCGGGCGTGGCGATCGGGGCTCACGGGGCTCATGGGGCGATCGCGGCGGGGCGATCGCGGCCGGTCGAATTATCGGTGGCGGGCGGCCCGTGCGGGCCGTACCGTCCGGGGCATGAACGCGAAGCGCCCGCTGATCGCCGTACTCACCGGCGCCGGGATCTCCACGGACTCCGGCATCCCCGACTACCGCGGTCCGAACGGACTCTGGCAGCGCGACCCGCAAGCACAGCGACTGGTCACCATCGGCCCGTACCTGGAGGACCCGGAGGTCCGCCGCAAGGCCTGGCGGATGCGCGCCGAGGCGGGTGCGCTCGCCGCCGAGCCGAACGCCGGGCACCGGGCACTGGTCGGGCTGGAGCGCTCCGGGCTGCCGGTGCGGGTGCTCACCCAGAACGTCGACGGGCTGCACCAGCGGGCCGGGCAGACACCCCGCAAGGTGCTCGAACTCCACGGCACCGCACGGGAGGTGCAGTGCGTGGACTGCCGGGCGGTGGGCCCGATGGAGCAGGCCCTGGAGCGGGTCGCCGCGGGTGAGCCGGATCCGCGGTGCCGGGACTGCGGGGGGATCCTGCGCCCGCGCACCGTGATGTTCGGCGAGCAGCTGGACCCGGAGGTGCTGCGGCAGGCGGACGCGATCAGCAAGGCCTGCGAGCTGTTCATCGCCGTCGGCACCAGCCTGCAGGTCTTCCCGGTGGCCGCGCTGCCGTACAACGCGGTGAAGACCGGCTCCCGGCTGGTCATCGTCAACGCCGAGCCGACGCCGTTCGACGAGGCCGCCGAGGAGGTCGTCCGCGAGCCGATCTCCACCGCCCTGCCGGCCCTGGTCCGCCGGCTGGTCGCCCAGTACGTCTGACGGCGCCCCGCGGGGGCGGCGGGTTCGGTGACGAATCGGTTGCCGCGTTCCGAACTGGCCGCTCCCGGCCGCTCGTTCTGCGCTACGCTGCCGCGCGGAGCGGTGTGGTCGGTTTCCGGCCACCGGGGGAGGCCGCACGGGCGCCCGCGCCTGCGTGCCGCACCGGCCGGAGGCGTCCCCCGCTCCGCGGCGGCGCGTACGAAGGAGCCCTCATGACCTCAGGCCCACTGCTGGACCGCCACGCGATCGGGGGCGAGCTGCGGACCCTGGCGGACCGGCCCGGCCTGGCGCACCGTCAGGAGGAGCTCAGGGAGCTTGGCTTGGCGCTCTCGGGCGCCGGCGACCTGGACCGGTGGGCCGAACTCGACCTGGTGCACAGCTTCGTCCGGCCGGAGAGCGTGCGCTCCGCGGTGCGGCCGCGCCCCGAACCGAGGTTCTGGGCCTGGGCCGAAGTCGCCCTGGGCGCCCTGGTGTTCGTCCCGCTGCTGGTCACCTGGGCCGGGCTGATGCAGGCCACCAGCGCCTACCGGGCGCTGATCGGCGCCGACGCCGGGCAGGCCGCGCGCCCGTTCCTCCAGCTCTGGCAGACCGGCTTCGAGGGCCGGCTGCCCGGCTGGGCCACCTTCGGCGACGTCGCCCTGTCCGCCACCCTGTTCATCGCGCTGCTGCTGGCGCTCTCCGTCGCGCACGGTGTGCGCCGGGCCGGCACCGAGCGCCGTGAGGCGGCGGCCGAGGGCGAGGCGGAGGACCTGCTGGCGGAGCTGGCGCCGGTGCTCACCCGCGCCCAGCTGGTGCTGAACGAGCGCCGCCGTTCCACGCCGCAGCGCTTCGCGGCCGAGCTGACCGGCGCGGCGGAGACCCTGGAGCGGCTCGGCCGGCAGGCCGCCGACACCCAGCGCGAGTTGAGCGAGGCGGCACTGGCCGTCGAGCGCTCGGTCGCCGGGGCCGAACAGCGCCTCGCCGACGCGGGAGAGGCGGTCGAGCCGCTGCGCCGGGCCGTCGACGGCGTCGAGAAGGCGGTCGGCGGGATCGGCAAGTCCGTCGACGGGGTCGGCCTGGCGGTGCGGGACAGCGGGGACCGGCTGGCCGAGTCGGTCCGGGACGGCGCGGCGGCCACCGACGAGCTCGTCCAGCGGGGCGGGCGGCAGCTCGCCGACGCGGCCGAGCTGGTCCGGCGGGCCACCGACCGGGTGGGCACCGAACTCGCCGACGCCGGTGAGCGGGTGGAGGAGGCGGTGCGCGACCTCGCGGTCGCCCAGCGCGGTTTCACCACCGGCGCGGAGACCGTGGCGGACGTCAACGGGCAGGTGCTGGAGCGGCTCGACGGGCTGGCCCGGGAGGTCGCGATGCTGGCCGACCGGGTCGCGGCGGCGGCCTCGGCGGCCACCGCGGCGGCGGCGCGGCTGGACGCCTCCGGGCCGGAGGGGCCGCGCGGCGAGGCGGGCATCGTCATGGTGAAGACGGTGTCCGGACCGGGGCCCGACACGGGCGCCGCCCGGTCCCGGGGCACCGGCACGGCGGCCTCCGCCGGGGCCGCCGAGGTGGACGACCGGACGCTGCTGGAGCTGGACGAGGTGCCGGTGCACGGGCAGGGCCGATGAGGGGCCGGTTCCGGCCGGCCCGGCCGCGGGCCCGGGGCGTGCACCTGGCCGGCTGGCTGTTCGCCGACATGCTGCTCGTGCTCGCCCTGGTGGCGATGGGCGACCAGGGCGATCCGGTGGCCGCCGAGCGGGCCGCCGCCGGGCCCTCCGCCAGCCCGAGCGCGAGCGCCACCGCCGACGCCACGCCCAGTGCCGCGCCCACCCCGACCGGGCCGCGCGGCGTCGAGCACGACCCGGTCACCGTCGACGTCAGCGGCGACGCCTCGGACGCGGCCGGCCTGGCCGCGCAGGTCCGCGCGGCCACCGAGCGCTACGCCGGACGGCAGGCGGCCGTGGTCCTCACGTTCGGCAGCAACCGCGATCCCGGCGTCGGCCAGGCCTACGCCCACACCGTCAACGGCCTGCTCGCCCAGGCCCGTCCGGAGATGTTCCGGGGCACCACCACCCGGGACTTCATCTCGCTCGCGGACAACCCCCGGCACGCCTCGCTGGAGATCTACTTCTACACCGGCTGACGTCCACCGACCTGCCAATCGAAGGAGAAGTGCAGTGCAGATCCTCCCGTTCTACGCCGTGTGCGACGAGTCGGGGTCGATGAGCGCCGACATCGACACCCTCAACAAGGCCCTGTTCGACCTCCACCAGGAGATCAGCACCAACCCGACCATCGCCGACAAGACCCGGTTCGGGCTGATCGGCTTCTCCACCGACGCCCACGAGCTGCAGCCGCTGGTCGACCTGAGCGACCTCGACGAGCTGCCCGCCCTGGAGGCCTCCGGCCTCACCTCCTTCGGCAACGCCTTCGGCCTGCTCCGCCAGGCGATCGAACGGGACGTGCAGGCGCTGAAGGCGGACGGCCACGACGTCTACCGCCCGGTGGTCTTCTTCCTCTCCGACGGCGTGCCGACCGACTCCGACTGGGACCAGCCCTACCAGGACCTGCTGGCCGCCGCGTTCCGGCCGCACATCATCGCCTTCGGCATCGGCCAGGCCGACCGGAGCGTGATCGCGCGGGTCGCGACCTTCAAGGCGTTCATGCAGGAGGACGGGAAGGCCGACGTGGCGCCCGCGCTGCGGGAGTTCGCCGGCAGCCTGACCCGCTCGATCGTCCGCTCGGTGAGCGGGGCGACCGAGGCCGGCCAGGGCATGAGCCTGCAGGTCGACGACAACGTGCCCGGGTTCACCTCCGTCTCGCTCGACAAGCTCTGAGGCCGGGCCGCCGGATGAACGCGTACGACAACCAGCTGCCGGCCGGGCGCGTGCCGGAGCCGGGGCCGGAGCACGCGCCGAGCCGCAAGGAAGACCCGATCGACCTCGCCGCCTCGGTGTACGAGTACGGCTGGGAGGGGCCGGCGGCCCCGGCGGCGCCGTCCGTCGTCTCCGGGCCGGTGGTCCCGGACGGGTTCCTGCCGCGTCCGATCGGGCCGGGGCCGTCGGCGGTCCGCGGGCCGTCGAGCACCGACGGCCCGGGAGCCGTCGGGCCCGCCGCCCCCGTCATCGCCTACGCCTCCGCCGTCGCTTCCGCCGTCGCTTCCGCCACCTCCGCCTCCGTCGGGCCCGAGTCCGAGTCCGGGCCCGTCGTCCGGCCGGCCTCGTTCCGGGAGCCCGGCCCGCTGCACCACGTCGGCCGCAAGGCTCCCGCGTACCCCGCCGAGCCGACCGACATCCCCGCCCTCTCGGCCGGTGACCTCTTCGGCGCCCTGCTGCCCGACACCGTGGTGGACGGCGGACGGTTCGGCCCGGTCACCGTCCGCGCCGCCTCCGTCCGCGGCGACGGGCACCGCTACGCGGCCGAGTGCCGCCAGGACGCCGTCCTGGTCGTACGGACCGGTGAGCTGCTGCTGGTCGCGGTGGCCGACGGCGTCGGCTCCCAGTCGCACTCCCACCACGGCTCCCACGGGATCCTCCGGAAGCTGACCGGCCAGGTCGCCCGGAAGGAGGAGACCCTGCTGGCCTTCCTGCGCACCGGCGCCGAACCCGACTTCGCCAGCATGATGAGCCGGCTCATCGGGGCGGCGGCCGACGAACTCGCCGAGGAGGCCAGGAAGGAGGGCCGCCCGCCGAAGGCCTACTCGACGACCCTGCGGGCGCTGCTGGTGCCGGCCGACCCGACGGTCCCGTTCCGCGGCTTCGTCTCGGTCGGCGACGGCGGCCTGCTGCGGCTGCGCGAGGGCGGCTGGCAGGACCTCGAAGCGGCCGAGGCCGACCGGGGCGGCGGGCCGATCAGCACCCGGACCGACTGCCTGCCCGAGGCGTACGAGCACGCCCGGGCCCGGCTGATCACCGACTCCCGCCCCGGCGACGTGCTGGTGCTCTGCACCGACGGGCTCGCGCTCCCGCTGCTCAAGGAGCCCGAACTGCAGGGGTTCCTCGGCGAGCGCTGGGGCAGCGAGGTGCCCGGCCTCGCCGAGTTCCTCTGGCAGACCCAGGTCCGGGTGCGCAGCTACGACGACGACCGCTCGGTCGTCTGCCTCTGGGAGGCCACGCCGTGAGCGCCTCCGACATCGCCACCGCGCTGGCCGGCGGCGGGGACGCCGTCCTGGCACTGCTGCCGGTCGGCGCCGAGGCCGGCCGGGGCGGGCAGGGCAAGGTGCAGCGCCTCGACGGTTACCCCGGCCTGCTGTTCAAGCGTTACCTGGAGGCCGGGCGGGTCAACGGCGCGGCGCTGGCCGAGCTGGTCGCGCTGCGGCTCGCGCTGCCGCAGGCCGACCGGGAGCGGCTGGACGCCCAGGCCGCCTGGCCGCTCTGCCGGGTGGTGGACGGCCCGCGCTGCGTCGGCTTCCTGATGCGGGAGGCCCCGTCGGCGATGACCTGGCAGACGGCCACCGGAGCCCGCAAGCTCACCGAGGCGCAGTACCTGCTGTACCCGGAGAAGCCCGCCACCCAGGGCATCGTCCGCCCCGACCCGGAGCAGCGGCTGGCGCTGCTGCTGGAGCTGGTCGGGCTGATCGACCGGCTGCACCGCTGGGGGCTGGTGATCGGGGACCTCTCGCACGCCAACGTGCTCTGGACGGTGCTGCCCGAGCCGGCGGTGCACCTGCTGGACTGCGACGGCATCCGCCGGGTCGGGGCCTCCCCGGTGCTGGAGCAGGCCGACACGCCCAACTGGGCGGACCCGCACTCCCCGCACGGCAGCGGCGCCTCCGTGGACAGCGACCGCTACAAGGCGGCGCTGCTGATCGGCCGGACGCTGGCGCAGGACCCGTACGTGGCGCCCGGCGCGCCGCTGGACCCGCTGCCACAGGTGCTGACGGACCGGCAGCTGGCGATGGTGCGGCGGGTCTGGGAACAGGCCGCCGGCCCGTACGGGAGCCGGCCGGACCTGACCGCCTGGCTGCTGGCGCTGGGCGGCCGGGGCAGCATCCCGCTCGCGCCGGGCTTCACCCCGCCGCCGCGCCAGGCCCGGCCGGCGGACGAGCGGCTGTTCGACGGCCGGGCGGCCCGGGGGAGCATCCGGTTGCAGCGGCCCGGCTGACGGGGGCGGGCCGACGGGGCCGGACCGACGGGGTCGCGGGCCGGGCCGGGCCGACGGGGCCGGGGGGCCGGACGGAGCGCATGCGTACGATGATCCTTCCGGCTCCCCCCTCATGGCCTGGAGTGATCGACCGATGACGACGACGGCGAAGTTCGACCCCTGGTCGGCGGCGTTCGTGGCCCACCCCTACGACGCCTACGCCACCCTGCGCGAGCAGGCCCCCGTGACGTACTTCGAACCCACCGACCAGTGGCTGGTCTCGCGCTTCGAGGACGTCAGCGCGCTGCTCCGCGACCGCCGGCTCGGCCGCACCTACACCCACCGGTTCAGCCACCAGGAGTTCGGCCGCCCCGAGCCCGACCCGGCGCACGAGCCGTTCCACACCCTCAACGACAACGGCCTGCTCGACCTGGAGGCCCCGGACCACACCCGGATCCGCCGGCTGGTCTCCAAGGCCTTCACCCCGCGCATGGTCGAGGGCCTGCGCCCCACCGTCCAGCGGCTGGCCGGCGAACTCGTCGACGGACTGCTCGCGGACGGCGGCGGCGACCTGATCGCCGCCGTCGCCGAGCCGCTGCCGGTCGCGGTGATCGCCGAGATGCTCGGCGTCCCGGAGCCCGACCGGCACCTGCTGCGCCCGTGGTCGGCCGACATCACCGGGATGTTCGAACTCAACCCGTCCGAGGAGGTCGCCCGCCGGGCCGTCACCGCGAGCACCGAGTTCTCCGACTACCTGCGCGCCCTGATCCGCGAGCGCCGGTCCGCCCCCGGCGGGGACCTGATCAGTGCGCTCATCCAGGCCCAGGAGGGCTCGGACGCGCTCAGCGAGCAGGAGATGATCTCCACCTGCGTGCTGCTGCTCAACGCCGGCCACGAGGCGACCGTCAACACCACCGGCAACGGCTGGTGGGCGCTGTTCCGCCACCCCGAGGAGCTGGCCCGGCTGCGCGCCGACGTCGACGGGCTGCTGCCCACCGCCGTCGAGGAGCTGATGCGCTGGGACACCCCGCTGCAGATGTTCGAGCGCTGGGTGCTGGAGGACATCGAGGTCCGCGGGGTCACCATCCCGCGCGGCTCCGAGGTCGCCCTGCTCTTCGGCTCCGCCAACCGCGACCCGGAGCGCTTCACCGACCCCGACCGCCTGGACCTCGGCCGCACCGACAACCCGCACATCACCTTCGGCGCCGGAATCCACTTCTGTCTCGGTGCTCCGCTCGCCAGACTGGAGCTCACCGAGTCCTACGGCACCCTGCTCCGCCGGGCCCCGGGCCTGCGGCTGGTCCGCGAGCCCGAGTGGCAGCCGGGCTACGTGATCCGGGGGCTGAAGGAACTGCTGGTCGAGATGTAGCGGAAGAGGGGGAGCGGCCGTGGGCGGCAAGGCGACAGGGGCGATGCTGGGGCTGGCGATCGGCGACGCGCTCGGCAAGCACACCGAGTTCGACGACGTGGAGACGATCGCCCGGCAGTGGCCGGACTGGCGGCAACTGCCGCTGCCGAAGCGGGCACTGGTCACCGACGACACCCAGATGACGCTCGCCCTCGCCCGCGGTCTGCGCACCGCGCTGGCCCGCGGGCCGCTCACCCCGCTGCGCCTGGAGCGGCCGCTGCGCGAGGAGTTCGTCGACTGGTGGCGCTCCCCGCAGAACACCCGCGCCCCCGGGATGACCTGCCTGCGCTCCTGCCAACGGCTCAGCATGCCCGAGCGCCGTTGGCAGACGGCGAGCGACGTCGGCTCCAAGGGCTGCGGCGCCAATATGCGGGTCGCCCCGATCGGCCTGGTGCGGGAACTGACCCCGGCCCAGGCCGCCGGCGCCGCCCAGCTCCAGTCCGGGCTCACCCACGGCCACCCGACCGCGCTCGCCGCCTCCGACCTCACCGCCCACGCCGTCCGCAGGCTCGCCGAGGGCCTGCCGCCGGCCGGTCTGACCGCCGCGCTGCGGGCCCACGCGCTCGAAAGCCGCGGCCGCTACGACGCGTTCTGGCTCGGGGACCTCGCCGACCACGCCCAGGACCGTACGGCCGAGGCGTTCATCACCCGGGGCTGGGACGAGTGCCTGGCGGTGCTCGACCGGCTGGACGCCGCGCTCGCGGCGCCGGACGTCGAGGCCGACCCCTGCCTGGCCACCGGCGAGGGCTGGATCGCCGAGGAGGCGCTCGCCACCGGGCTGCTCTGCTTCCTGCTGCTGCCGGACGACCCGGTGGCCGCCGTCCGCCGGGCCGCGTACTCCTCCGGAGACTCCGACTCGATCGCCTGCCTGACCGGCGCCTTCGCCGGTGCCCATCTGGGCGCCGGCGCCTGGCCGGCCGAGTGGGTGGAGCGGATCGAGCACCGGGACGAACTGCTGGAGTTCGGCGCGCTCTGGGACTGACCGGTCCGCCCGGGCATCGGCTCGGCGGACCGGGGAACCGGGTGCGGGCCGGTCGCGTCCAACCGGCACCCAGGCGCGGGCACCGGCCCGCACCGTGACCCGGGAGGCGAGGCCGGCCATGCCCGCGACGTCCGCCCGCACCCGCCGTCCGGCGGTGCTCCTGCTCTGCTGCGCGGCCCTGCTCACCGCCTGCGGCTCCTCCGGCGGCGGCACGGCCGTGGTCCGGGTCGAGCCCGTGACGCTGCCGCCCGCCGACCCCGGGCAGGTCGCCGCCACCGCCGCGGCCACCGGCGCCTTCGGCCTCGACCTGCTGCACACCCTCACCGCCGACCCCGCCGCGGGCGGCGGCAACCTGGTGCTCTCGCCGTCCGGCCTGGCCACCGCCCTCGCCATGGTGCTGCCCGGCGCCCGCGGCGCCACCGCCGACGAACTCGCCGCGGCGCTGCACACCGGGCTCACCTCCGAGCAGTACGCGCTCGCCGTCGGCGCCCTGAACCGCCCCGCGACGCCGTCCGGCAAGGGCGGGACCGTCCTGCGGGAGTCGGACGACCTCTGGTCCCAGCGCGACGAGCCGCTCGACCGGCACTACCTCGGCGTGCTGGCCGCCGCCTTCGGTACCGGCGTGCACACCGCCGACTTCCGCAAGGACCCGGAGGGCGCGCGCAAGGCCGTCAACGGCGTCGTCGAGAAGGCCACCGAGGGCCGGATCAAGAACCTCTTCGCCCAGGGGCAGATCAACCCGGACACCCGGCTCGCCCTCACCGACGCGCTCTACCTCAAGGCCGACTGGGCCGAGCCCTTCAAGGCCGGGAGGACCACCGACCGGCCGTTCCACCGCCTCGACGGCACCGAGGCGGCCGTCCGCACCATGGCCCGGACCGCCGGCCTGCGCTACGCCGAGGGCTCCGGCGGCATCCTCGGCGAACCCTGGCAGGCCGTCGAACTCCCCTATGCGGGAAGCACCTTGGCGATGGACCTGGTGGTGCCCGGGCAGGGCGGCTTCGCGGCCTTCCGCAAGGGCCTGGACCAGCCGGAGCTGGACCGGATCCTCGGTGCGCTCGCCCCGCGGACCGTCGACCTCACCCTGCCGAAGTTCCACTTCGACACCGCGAACGAGCTCACGCCCACCCTGCGGGCCCTCGGTGTCCGGGCCGCCTTCGGGCCGGACGCCGACCTCTCCGGCATCCGGGGGCCGGGCGGCGACGGGCGGCTCGCGATCGGCACCGTCGTCCAGAAGGCCACCGTGCAGGTCGACGAGCAGGGCACGGTCGCGGCGGCCGGCAGCGGCGTCGGGGTGGACGTGATGGCCGCGCCCGTGCCGACCGGCCCCGTCGAGCTGCACATCGACCGGCCGTTCCTCTTCCTGGTCCGGGACACCGCCAACGGGCGGCCGCTCTTCCTCGGACAGGTCACCGACCCGTCCGCCGCCGTGAAGTGAGGCCGCCGGAGCCGGGAGGTGCCGGAGTGAGGGAGCGCTACCCGGCCGGGTAGCGGTCCCCGAGCGCCGGGTGGCCCGGCTCGCGGCTGCCGAACAGCACCAGCAGGTCGTCCGCCGTCCGCAGCAGCGTCTCCCGGCCCTCCACGGCCTGCGCCCAGTCGGCCGGCAGCGCGCTCGCGCCGTACGCCGCGCCGACCAGATTGCCGCAGACCGCACCGGTCGAGTCGCTGTCCCCCGAGTGGTTCACCGACAGCAGCAGCGCCGACCGGACCGGATCCGGCCCGCCGGCCGCCGCGAGCAGGCAGTACACCGCGATCGCCAGGCACTCCTCGGCGATCCAGCCCAGCCCCACCCGCTCCACCGCCTCCGCCGACGGCTCCGACTCCTCGGCCACCCGCACCGCCCGGGCCAGCGCCTGCACGGTCTCCTTCGAGGCCGGCCACTCCCGGGTCTGCTCCACCGTCTGGCCGACCGCCGCCCAGGGCTCCGCCCCGGCCGCCAGCCGCTCCACCAGCGCCGCGAACGCGCCCGCCGCCAGGTAGCCGGTCGGATGCCCGTGGGTCAGCTGCGCGCACTGCGCGGCCAGCCCGAACGACTGCTCCACCCCCAGCCGGCCCAGCCCGAACGGCGCCGAGCGCATCACCGTGCCGCAGCCCTTGGAGTGCGCGTTGATCGGTCCCGGCTGTCCCAGCGCCACCGGCGGCTCGAACACCGGGTGGTACTGCACCCCGGTCAGACAGGCGTTGCCCGGTGCCCGCCGCGCGTAGAGGAACGGCTCGCGCAACAGCCAGCCGTCGTACGGGTGGGCCAGCGGCTCGCGGTCCGGCGCGCCCTGCTCCTGGGTGAGCAGCCACCGCCGGTACGCGCCGTGCACCGCCTCCGGCACCGAACCGCCGCCGCCCGACCAGCCGCGCACGAAGCCGCGGATCAGGCCCTCGGCGGTGAACAGCGTCATCTGGGTGTCGTCGGTGACCTCGGCGACCCGGCCGCCGCCCGGCAGGCCCGTCACGCCGTCCGGGCCGAAGCGCTCGCGGATCTGGTACAGCTGCTGGAACTCCACCGGCCAGCCCAGTGCGTCCCCGATCGCCCCGCCGAGCAGCGCCCCGCGCACCCGGTCCCGGAACCCCGTCTCCGTACTCACCGTCTCGGTACCCACTCTGCCCGCCCGCCCCTCGTCGGTTGCCCGGGACCTGTTGTACCAGGCGCCCGGGTTCCTGCCGCGGATCCCGGTCACGGATCCCGGCCGCGGATCCGGCCGCGGATCCGGCCCCGGACCTCCGCGGCCGACCTCAGCCGCGGATCTCCCCGGAGTGTCCGCTCAGGGACGCCCGGTCCGCGGCCGCGCGGCCCGCCGCCCAGCCCTCGCCGTCGCTCACCCGCACGCGCTGCGACACCAGCTTGGGGAACATCCGGTCCACCTCCTGGTCCACCGCCTCGGTGCGGGCCTTCAGGGCCGGCAGCAGCCGCTCGTCCGGCACCAGCTGCTCCGCCGTGCCGTCCTCGCGCAGGTGCCGGCCGGCGGCGGCGTCGCTGGTCGTCCGCTCGGTCGCCTCGGCCAGCCGCTCGCGGATCCGGGCGGCGTACGCCACCAGGAAGGACTGCCGGTACGCCTTGGTGCGGGAGGCGCCGTCCAGGTGCTGGCGGGCGCCGGCCTGCTGCATCGCGTGCGTCGCCTGGACGAGGAGCGAGGTGTAGAGCAGCTCGACGCCGTCCAGGTCGGCGTCGAAGCCGATCACGGTGCAGAAGCCGAACTCCTTCGCCCAGATCACGCGGCAGCGGTTGGCGGCCGCGACCGCGTCCAGCAGCATCGTCTTCGGGCCCTCGTACGGGTTGTCCACACCGATGCGCAGCGCGCCCGGCGCGTGCGGGTCGGCGCCGTCGACGGCGAGCAGGGCCTCGTCGATGCTGTGCTGGGCCATCAGCTGCTGGGCCTTGGCGGTCAGCGCCTCGGCCTCCTCGGGGAAGTCGGTGGACTCCGCCTTCGCCAGCAGCGCCCGGATCCGCGACAGCATCCGCGGCTCGTCGGTCACCGGGCCGCGTGGCCTGCGGTCCGGGCGTCCGGGCTGTGCCGTCTGCCCGGGGGCCGGACCCACCGGGGCGATCGGGGGCAGCCGGCCCCAGCTGCGCAGCAGCTCCAGCAGGGCGGTGGCCAGCGCGAAGCGGTCGAGGCGGTGCCGCTGGGCGAACGCGGGCAGGTAGCCCTCGTCGGACGGCCACCAGACCTCGGCCTCCAGCTCGCGCAGCTGCTCCTGCCAACGCCGGTCCACCGCGGCGGCCGGGTGGCGGCGGCCCTCGGCGGCGATCAGGTCCACGGCGAGCGCCAGGTGCGCCGGCTTCAGCTCGCGCCGCACCACCCGCACCAGGTCCGCCGGCCGCCACCCGGCCGACCAGCACCGCCCCACCGCCGTGTCCGCGTACCCCAGCACCGCCCGGCTCACCGCCGGCCACTGCCCGGCGGAGGCCGCCAGCAGCGAGGCCCCGGTGTCCAGCGCGAGGTCCAGCCCTTCCTCCGGAGCCGTCACCACGCCCCGCACCGCCATCTCCAGCAGCGCCCCGGCCTCCCCGCCGCCACCACCGCCCTGCTGCTTCCGCCTACCCACGCCGCCTACCTCCGGGTCCCATACCTCCCACCCATGATGCCGGAACCCCCCGACCTCCCCCGCAGACCCAGC
Organism: Kitasatospora sp. NPDC057595; assembly: GCF_042800875.1. Taxonomy (NCBI): domain Bacteria; kingdom Bacillati; phylum Actinomycetota; class Actinomycetes; order Kitasatosporales; family Streptomycetaceae; genus Kitasatospora; species Kitasatospora sp. NPDC057595. The sequence goes on from NZ_JBHVGL010000002.1 coordinate 376,673, forward strand.
AACCCCACCATCACGCACAGTCCCGCCGCGGACGGCGGCGTGGAGTGGGAAGTCGACGTGGCCGACTTCCCACTCCGCCGAAGCCGCACGAGCTTCCTGCCGGTGGCCCCTTGCAGGAGCAAGGGGCCACCGGAAATGACAGCGGCGGCTTCGGCTGCGCTTCGCCGCTTCCTTCCTTGGTCGCGGAAAGCCCGGTGTGGAGCAGGAAGTCGGCCCCTCCGACTTCCTGCTCCACACCTGTAGACCCCACCGCTAGCCGCAGCGGTCCTCGCCCGATCCGAGCGAGGACCGCTGTCCGCACCGCGCGCTCGTCGCAGGCGGATCGGACGGGCCGCAGTGGGAAGTCGGAGGGGCCGACTTTCCACTCCGATGGTCGGCGGTGGTGAAACGTTTCTCTATCGCTGGGGTGCCTCGCTTCGGCGGCGGCGATCCGATGGTGCTTCACCAGCGTGCGTGGGAAGTCGACGTGGCCGACTTCCTGCTCCGGTGGCCGGCGGCGGCGGAACGTTCTTCTGCCGTCGTGGTGCCTTCGCTGGTGAACAGGAAGTCGGTGGGGCTGGGGTCAGCGTTCGACGGCCTTGGCGAGGATCTCGGGGAGGCGCTCCAGCAGGCGGCCGGCGGCGAGGCGCAGGCCGAGGGTGGCGACGACGGCGCCGTAGAGGGGGCCGGCGAGCAGGAGGGGCCAGGTGGGGGCGTCGGTGGCGAGGGCCCAGCCGAGGTAGCCGATGGCGGGGGAGGCGAGGAGGACGCTGCCGAACATCGAGCCGAAGCTGTTGAGCATCACCAGGCCGCCCTGGCCGGGCGCGGCGTTGCGCATCGGGTTGTTGTCGGCGGGCATGGTGTACGGCGCGAGCACGCTGAGCACCGCGCCGATGGCGATGCCGCTGCCCAGCAGGGCGAAGGCGGCGCCGACGGCCGAGGGCAGGCCGGACCAGTCGCCGGTGGCGACGGCGAGGACGACGGCGAGCACCAGGGTGACCGGGACGGCGTAGGACAGCAGGGCGAGCGCGCGGCCGCGCAGTTCGTCGCGGGCGTCGGCGGGGGTCAGCAGGGTGGCGGCGACCATCCAGAAGGCGGAGCCGTCCATGCCGAACAGGTTGAGCATCTGCAGGCCGAGGAACATCCCGGTGATCGCCACCAGGTAGACCGTGGACCAGCCCTGGACGATCGACAGCACGCAGATCACCAGCGTCATGCCGATGCTGGTGAAGACGGCGGCCTTGGCCCGCGGTTCGCGCCAGGCGTACCGCAGGTGGCGCTGCATCACGGCGCCGACCCGGCCGTCCGGCAGGAAGCGCCGGCCGCGCCGCGACGCGTGGACGCCGCGCACCACCTCCACCGTCGAGGCGTCGGCGGTGACCATCAGCTGCTGCAGGCTGGCCCGCCACCAGCGCAGCAGCAGGACGAGCAGCGCGGCGGTGGCGGCGAGCTGGAGCAGCGCGAGCGCGTACCGGCCCTCGCCCGCGGTGCGGACGGCGTCGACGGCGGAGACCGGCGGGATCCAGCGCAGCACGGCGGCGATCGGGGCGAGCGGTTCGAGGTCGAGGCCGTCGGCGCCGGGCTTGCCGAAGACGCTCTGCGAGCCGACGTTGGCGATCTGGACCAGCAGTGCGAAGAGCAGGCCGCCGAAGACGGCGAAGTCCTTGCCGCGCCGGCTGGAGAGCAGGCGGGCGTTGCCGGCGGCGACCGCGCGGGAGAGCACGACGACGGTGAGCACGGCGAGCGGCACGCCGATCACCCCGGCGGCCGCCGAGGCGCCGCCGGCGGCGCCGGAGAGCGCGGCACCGGTGAGCAGGACCAGGCTGACCAGTGGTCCGGGTCCGATCAGGGCGGCCAGCATCGAGCCGCGCAGCAGCGGTCCGGGCCGCAGCGGCAGCATGGTGAGCCGGGTCGGGTCGGCGCTCTCGTCGCTGGAGAAGAGGAACAGCGGTATCGCGGCCCAGCCGAGGGCCAGCGCGCCGGTGAGGACGACGCCCGCGTCGCCGGCGGAGCCGCTGTCGACGGCGTGCGACAGCATGGCCAGGGCGAGCGCGATCCCGGCGGCGAACAGCAGGCCGAGGGCGGTGCCGAGCGCGTAGAGGGCGGCGCGGCCGCGGTTGCGGCGCAGGCCGTTGCGCAGCAGCCGGAGCTTGAGCGAGACGAGGGTGCGCACGACCGTGCGGTCGGCGGGCACCCCGCTGTGCGCGGCGGCGGCCGGCGCGGCGGGGGCGGGCGTCGCGGGGGTCGGCGTGGCGGGGGAGTTCACCGGTCGCCCCCGCCGAGCCAGCCGAGCGCCTGGCCGTCGTCCTCGCGGACGCCGATCAGCTCCAGGAACGCCTCGTGCAGGCTGCGCCCGCCGCGGACGGCGTCGAGCGGGCCCTGGGCGATGACCCGGCCGGTGCTGACGACGGCGACCCAGTCGCAGAGCTGCTCGACGAGTTCCATGACGTGGCTGGAGAAGACGACGGTGGAGCCGGCCGCCGCGTAGCGCTTGAGCACGCCGCGGATGGTCTGGGCGGAAACCGGGTCGACGCCCTCGAAGGGCTCGTCGAGGAACAGCACGTCCGGGTTGTGCAGCAGGGCCGCGGCGAGACCGATCTTCTTGCGCATGCCGGTGGAGTAGTCGGCGACCAGCTTGTCGGCGTGGCCGGCGAGGTCGAGGACGGCGAGCAGTTCCTCGGCGCGGCGGTCGGTCTCGGCACCGGGCAGGCCGCGCAGCCGGCCGTTGTACTGGAGCAGCTCGCGGCCGCTGAGCCGCTCGAACATGCGCAGGCCCTCGGGGAGGATGCCGATCCGGGACTTGGCGGCGACCGGGTCGGCCCAGACGTCGGCGCCGTGGATGAGCACGGTGCCCTGGTCGGGCCGGAGCAGGCCGGTGACCATCGACAGGGTGGTGGTCTTGCCGGCGCCGTTGGGGCCGACCAGCCCGACGAACGCCCCGGCCGGCAGCTCCAGGCTGAGCCCGGCCACGGCGGCCTGGGTGCCGAAGTGCTTCCACAGCCCCTGGATGGACACGGCCGAGGGTGCGGCCGGGGGCACGGGGGAGGCGGGGACGGGGGACGGCGGCGGCACTGACGCCTGCATGGCGGCTCTTTCCACTGGTGGTCGGACCGGTCGGGGCCGGCGGAGGTTCCAAGATCGACACGGGCCCGACGACAGCCTGCCACCGTCCGGCCGGGCCTGTCTCCTGTGGCGATGCCCCGGGTGTGTCTGACCCAAACGGGTGAGACGGGCGGCCGGCGGGGCCGCGCGGAGGCCGGGTCGTCGCGGATTTTCGGGAAACCGCCGTCCGATGCGCGGAATTGGCAACTACTCAGGACGCCCGTTCGTCCTGCACTATGAGAGACGAGTGAACGGGGAGGGACCGTGGTCGCGCGGGGGTACCGGGAGGTGGCGGATGGCCGTTCAGCCGTGGGGTGAGCAGGGCCACGGGATGGCCAAGCCGCCCGCGTCCACTCCGTCCGCACCGGCGATGCCCCCGGCGCCGCCGATGCACGCGCCGCAGCACGGCGCGGTGCCGCACGGCGTGATGCCGCAGTCGGCGATGCGCGCGGCGACCGCGGACCGCGAGCGGACGGTGGACGTGCTGAAGGCCGCGTTCGCCGAGGGCCGGCTGAGCGCCGCCGAGTACGGCGACCGCTTCGACGCGGCGAGCACCGCGCAGACCTACGGCCAGCTGGCCCGGCTGGTCGCCGACCTGCCGTCCGGGCCGATGGTGGCCCCGCAGATGATGGCGCCCACGATGGCCGGTCCCGTCGCCGCCCCGGTGCCGCCGACCTTCCTGGCCCCGCCGCCGGTGCGCCGGACCAACGCCGTCGCGGTGACCTCGCTGGTGCTCGGCCTGCTCTGCCTGCCGACCGGCGGCCTGCTGGGGGTGCCGGCCGTGATCACCGGCCACATCGGCCGCAAGCAGGCGGCGGAGCGCAACGAGGAGGGCGACGGCATGGCCGTCACCGGTCTCGTCTTCGGCTGGCTGTCGATCGCCTTCTGGCTTCTGATCATGACCACGGTGGTCCTGTTCGGCTGACCGTGGGACGCCCGGGCGGTGGCCGCCCCGGGTGGCAGTCGCCTTCCCGGTGTGGTAGAGCGGCAGGAGGACGGTCCGACACCGGGCGGCCGTGCGCGGGACACCCGTGCGACATCCGGTCGACGGCCGCCACCTGCGGCGTTGCATTTGTTTTGACCGCGCCCGATGCGCTAGGTACGCTCTGACCTTGTGCCTGGGGTGTCCCCGGGTCCTTGTGCGTGCATGCACACCGGTCGCCGCGCCGAGCCGGAGCGCCTCCCAGCGCGCCGCGCGTAGAGCGCCGTCGCTGTACATCAGCTCACGGGATTCCGTGCCGGAAAAAACCCAACACACCCGACCGCGTGGGTCGACCACGGGGCCGTGTGCGAGGGAATCACCGCAGGTTAGTTCCACCAAGCCTTGGCACACAGAAAACGGAGAAACGGTGCCTACGATCCAGCAGCTGGTCCGAAAGGGCCGGCAGGACAAGGTCGAGAAGAACAAGACTCCCGCGCTGAAGGGCTCCCCGCAGCGCCGTGGGGTCTGCACGCGTGTGTACACGACCACCCCGAAGAAGCCGAACTCGGCCCTTCGTAAGGTCGCCCGTGTGCGCCTCACCAGCGGGATCGAGGTCACCGCTTACATCCCGGGCGAGGGCCACAACCTGCAGGAGCACTCCATCGTGCTGGTTCGCGGTGGTCGTGTGAAGGACCTTCCTGGTGTCCGCTACAAGATCATCCGCGGTTCGCTCGACACCCAGGGTGTCAAGAACCGCAAGCAGGCCCGCAGCCGCTACGGCGCCAAGAAGGAGAAGTAAGAATGCCTCGTAAGGGCCCCGCCCCGAAGCGCCCGGTCATCATCGACCCGGTCTACGGCTCCCCGGTCGTCACCCAGCTGGTCAACAAGATCCTGCTGCACGGCAAGCGCTCCACCGCCGAGCGGATCGTCTATGGCGCCCTCGAGGGCGTCCGTGAGAAGACCGGCTCGGACCCGGTCGTCACGCTGAAGCGCGCGCTGGAGAACGTCAAGCCGGCCCTCGAGGTCAAGTCCCGCCGTGTCGGTGGCGCGACCTACCAGGTTCCGGTCGAGGTCCGTCCGGGCCGCGCCAGCACCCTGGCGCTGCGCTGGATGGTCGGTTACTCGCGCGCCCGTCGCGAGAAGACCATGACCGAGCGCCTGATGAACGAGATCCTCGACGCCAGCAACGGCCTGGGCGCTTCCGTGAAGCGTCGCGAGGACACCCACAAGATGGCCGAGTCCAACAAGGCCTTCGCGCACTACCGCTGGTAGTCCGTACCCCGTCACTAGACAGAGAGAGAACGAGCCACCATGGCTGCAACCTCCCTTGACCTCGCCAAGGTCCGCAACATCGGGATCATGGCGCACATCGACGCGGGCAAGACCACCACCACCGAGCGGATCCTGTTCTACACCGGTGTGTCGTACAAGATCGGTGAGGTCCACGATGGCGCTGCCACCATGGACTGGATGGAGCAGGAGCAGGAGCGCGGCATCACGATCACGTCGGCCGCGACGACCTGTCACTGGACCGTCGACGATGCCGACCACACCATCAACATCATCGACACCCCGGGTCACGTCGACTTCACCGTCGAGGTGGAGCGTTCGCTGCGCGTCCTCGACGGTGCCGTGACGGTGTTCGACGGTGTCGCCGGTGTCGAGCCCCAGTCCGAGACCGTGTGGCGGCAGGCTGACCGCTACGGCGTCCCGCGCATCTGCTTCATCAACAAGCTGGACCGCACGGGCGCCAACTTCTTCTTCTGCGTCCAGACCATCGTGGACCGCCTCGGCGCGACCCCGCTGGTCATGCAGCTGCCGATCGGTGCCGAGTCGGACTTCCAGGGCGTTGTCGACCTGGTCCGCATGAAGGCGCTGGTCTGGTCGGCCGACGCCGCCAAGGGCGAGATGTACGACATCGTCGACATCCCGGCCGACCTGCAGGAGCAGGCGGACGAGTACCGCGAGGCGCTGATCGACACCGTGTCGAACGTCAGCGACGAGATCATGGAGCTCGCCCTGGAGGGCGAGGACATCCCGGTCGAGCTGCTGCAGACGGCGATCCGCAAGGGCACGCTGAACTCGGACTTCACCCCGATCTTCTGCGGCACCGCGTTCAAGAACAAGGGCGTCCAGCCCCTGCTCGACGCCGTCGTCAAGTACCTGCCGTCCCCGCTGGACATCGAGTCCATCGAGGGCACCAAGCCGGGCGACGACACCGTCAAGATCTCCCGCAAGGCCTCGGACGACGAGCCGCTCGCCGCGCTCGCGTTCAAGATCATGTCGGACCCGCACCTCGGCAAGCTCACCTTCGTCCGGGTCTACTCGGGCCGCCTGGAGTCCGGCACCTCGGTGCTGAACGCCGTCAAGGGCAAGAAGGAGCGCATCGGCAAGATCTACCGCATGCACGCGAACAAGCGTGAGGAGATCGAGTCGGTGGGCGCCGGCGACATCATCGCCGTCATGGGCCTGAAGCAGACCACCACCGGTGAGACGCTGTCCGACGAGAAGAACCCGGTCATCCTGGAGTCCATGGACTTCCCGGCCCCGGTCATCCGCGTCGCGATCGAGCCCAAGTCCAAGGGTGACCAGGAGAAGCTGGGTGTTGCCATCCAGCGTCTCGCCGAGGAGGACCCGTCCTTCCAGGTCAACACGGACGAGGAGACCGGCCAGACCATCATCGCGGGTATGGGCGAGCTGCACCTCGAGGTGCTGGTCGACCGTATGCGCCGTGAGTTCAAGGTCGAGGCCAACGTCGGCAAGCCGCAGGTCGCGTACCGCGAGACCATCCGCCAGGCGGTCGAGCGCATCGACTACACCCACAAGAAGCAGACCGGTGGTTCCGGTCAGTTCGCCAAGGTGCAGATCGCGATCGAGCCGCTCGAGCAGGCCGAGGGCTACGAGTTCGTCAACCTGGTCACCGGTGGCCGCGTTCCGCGCGAGTACATCCCGTCGGTCGACGCCGGCTGCCAGGAGGCCATGGAGTTCGGCATCCTCGCCGGCTACCCGCTGCAGGGTGTCCGCGTGAAGCTGCTCGACGGTGCCGCGCACGACGTCGACTCCTCCGAGCTCGCGTTCAAGATCGCCGGCTCGATGGCCTTCAAGGAAGGCGCGAGGAAGGCCAAGCCGGTCCTCCTCGAGCCGATGATGGCCGTCGAGGTCACCACGCCCGAGGACTACATGGGCGACGTGATCGGCGACATCAACTCTCGCCGTGGCCAGATCCGGTCCATGGACGAGCGTCACGGTGCCCGCGTCGTCACGGCGCTGGTGCCCCTCTCCGAGATGTTCGGCTACGTCGGTGACCTGCGCAGCAAGACCTCCGGTCGCGCGAGCTACTCGATGCAGTTCGACTCGTACGCCGAGGTTCCGAGGAACGTCGCGGACGACATCATCGCGAAGGCCAAGGGCGAGTGACGTCCCGACTTTCGGGACGATAACCACCCCTTAGGCTATTAGGAGGCAACCCGGGAGGATCCGGTCGGATCCTCCCGGGGCCTCCGGCCCCCCCACCAGCGGGACGGCACGGGGTGTCCTCCGGACAACCCGCACCAAAACCGATCAAAGACCAACTGGCGTCAGCACGGCGTACAGGAACTGTCCTCAGGAGGACTCAGTGGCGAAGGCGAAGTTCGAGCGGACGAAGCCCCACGTCAACATCGGCACCATCGGTCACATCGACCACGGTAAGACCACGCTGACCGCGGCCATCACCAAGGTGCTGCACGACGCGTACCCGGAGATCAACCCCTTCACGCCGTTCGACCAGATCGACAAGGCGCCGGAGGAGCGGCAGCGCGGTATCACCATCTCCATCGCGCACGTCGAGTACCAGACCGAGGCGCGCCACTACGCCCACGTCGACTGCCCGGGTCACGCCGACTACATCAAGAACATGATCACCGGTGCCGCCCAGATGGACGGCGCCATCCTGGTGGTCGCCGCCACCGACGGCCCGATGCCGCAGACCAAGGAGCACGTCCTCCTGGCCCGCCAGGTCGGCGTTCCGTACATCGTCGTCGCCCTGAACAAGGCCGACATGGTGGACGACGAGGAGATCCTGGAGCTCGTCGAGCTCGAGGTCCGCGAGCTGCTCTCCGAGTACGAGTTCCCGGGCGACGACCTGCCGGTCGTCCGCGTCTCCGCGCTGAAGGCGCTGGAGGGCGACAAGGAGTGGGGCGAGAAGCTCCTCGGCCTGATGCACGCGGTCGACGAGAACATCCCGACCCCGGCCCGCGCCGTGGACCAGCCGTTCCTGATGCCGATCGAGGACGTCTTCACGATCACCGGTCGTGGCACCGTCGTCACCGGTCGTATCGAGCGCGGTATCCTCAAGGTCAACGAGACCGTCGACATCATCGGCATCAAGACCGAGAAGACCACCACCACGGTCACCGGCATCGAGATGTTCCGCAAGCTGCTCGACGAGGGCCAGGCCGGTGAGAACGTCGGTCTGCTGCTCCGTGGCATCAAGCGCGAGGACGTCGAGCGCGGCCAGGTCATCATCAAGCCGGGTTCGGTCACCCCGCACACCGACTTCGAGGCCCAGGCCTACATCCTGTCGAAGGACGAGGGTGGCCGCCACACCCCGTTCTTCAACAACTACCGCCCGCAGTTCTACTTCCGTACCACGGACGTGACCGGCGTCGTGACCCTCCCCGAGGGCACCGAGATGGTCATGCCGGGCGACAACACCGCCATGACCGTCGCGCTGATCCAGCCCGTCGCCATGGAGGAGGGCCTGAAGTTCGCCATCCGTGAGGGTGGCCGCACCGTCGGCGCCGGCCAGGTCACCAAGATCGTCAAGTAGTTTCGACGCTCTGACCGTTCGGCTCTCGGGTCGAAGAGGGCCCGGTGGACTCACGTCTGCCGGGCCCTCGGTCTTTCCATGTTTGTGGCTGTTCTATGATCGGCCAGTGTTGCCGGGGGGCACTGGCATCAGTCAGTACTCGGACAACCACTGTGCTGTCCAGGTCGATCGAAGGGCAACGTTCGTGGCAACCACATTCCCCACGCCGGAGGGGGTACGGCCGGGCCGTGCCGCCGACGAGGGGCCGTCGGCGCCGGCCGGGGCGCCGGGGCGACGTAGTCTGCCGGTGCTGGCGGCCGTCGTGGCAGCCGCCTGGCTGGTGCCCGCCGCGCTCGTCCCGCTCGGGCTCGGCATCGTGGTGCTCCCGATCCTGCTGCTCGCCGTCGCCTCCGTCATCCGGGTCGGCGGGGGCCTCCTCGACCGCCTGGTGGTGGCCGGCCTGATAGTGGTCGGCTCGGTGCTGGTGTCCGGTCTGCTCTTCTCGCTCTGGCCGTGGGGCCTCTCGCCCGTCGCGACCTCGGGCACCCTGCTCACCGCCGTCGCGGTGACCGGCTGGCTCGCCCGCCGCCGGCCCCGGATCCCGCTGCGGGTGCGTCCGTCCGACCTGCTCGTGCTCGGCACCGCCGCCGTCTTCTGGCGCTACCTGCACCACCCGCTGGCCGGGAAGTCCGCCGCGGAGCGGCTGTCCTTCTTCAGCACCGCCGAGGACCGGCTGAACCACTTCTCGTACTTCTCCGGGATCCAGCACGTCGGCGGCTACAACTTCCTCCACCAGGAGGCGGCCAAGGCGTACATGATGTCCCCGGCCGAGGTGACCTACCCGCAGGGCACCCACTTCCTGCTGGCCTGGGTGGACTCGCTGGTGCACTCCTCGGCCGACCCGGGCGCCATGCTCGGCGTGATGAACCGGTACCTGCTGTACGTCCTGGCGGCGTACACCCTGCTGGCCACCGTGCTGGTCTGGGCGGCCCGCTGGATCGGCGGACCGCGACTGCGCGGCTGGCGCACCGCCGCGGTCTGCGGCACGGTCATGGCGCTGATGCTCGCCAGCAACTACACCTACCTGGTCATCCACGGCTTCGACTCGACGATCATCGGCCTGCTGATGTTCGCCGTGACGCTGGCCCTGCTGATCCGTCCGGCCATGGGCCGGGCGGAGTACGCGGTGGTCGCGCTGGCGGGCCTGATCACCGTCACCTACGTCTACAACCTGTTCGGCGCCGCGGTCGGCGTCGCCGTCGTGCTCTCCGTGCTGGTGCACCGCCGCAGGTTCGCCGGCGGCCCCCGCCGGTGGCTGCGCTACGCGCTGATGGGCGCGGTCGGCCTCGGCCTGGCCGGTCTGCCCAGCGCGGTGTCCGTGCTGTCCGAGCTGGACGTCGCGAGCACCGCGAGCCTCGGCGGCCCGAGCGTCGAGGCGGACCGCACGCTGCTGGTCGGCGGCATGCTGCTGGCCCTGTTCGCGGCCCTCGCCCCGACCAACCGCCGGACCGGCTCGGGGCAGGCGCACCTCGCCGTGGTGCTCGGCACCGGCGTCGTGGTGTTCGGCTTCGGCTGGTACCAGATCAACACCCTGGGCGAGTACTCCTACTACTTCGAGAAGCTGGCCGGCTGCGCGATCGTGGTCGCCCTCATCTCGCTGGGCGCAGTCGGCTCGCTGCTGCGGACCCCGGCTCCGGTCCGCTCCTCCCGGGTCCGCCGGCTGGCGACCGACGGCGTGCTCTCCGGGCTCGCCGTGGCGACCGCGCTGAGCCTCTTCGCGGGCATGCAGTGGAACGTCCACTCCTTCAAGGGCGGCCCGGTGGCCTGGCACACCAACTCGCTGATCGGGTGGAGCCGGGGCGACGCCTGGAGCGACATCGGCCCCCGCGACGGCGCGACCGTCCTGGCCGACCTGAAGGACATCCAGGGCCCGGTCATGGCCCTGTACTCGAACGACGACTACAAGAACCTGAAGTCGACCTGGCTCGCGGCGCTGCTGCGCGAGCGCGGCGGCGAGATGCTCCCGCTGTACGAGACCCACTGGATCAACATCGGTGCGGCCCCGCGTCCGGAGGCGGAGTACCAGGCGGCGATGGAGCACGTCCGGCTGGCCATCACGAAGGTGGGGCAGCCGCTGACCATCGTCGTCGTGGACCGCGGGCTGGCCGACCGGATGAGCCGCGACATCGCCGACGCCGGTCTGAAGGCCACCGTCGTCGCCATGCCGGACAACCAGTGGATCCACCCGTGGAACAAGAGCTTCCCCGGCGACTGAGCCGCCGCCCCCGTCCAAGGGGGCTATCATTCCGCCCCGCTAGACTGACGCCCTGTCGTGCTCGCGCCCTTCGCGAGCACCGGTTCGGAGCCGAGCCCCCCCACTCGCGAAAGCGACTCCCGTATGACTGATGCCCCTGCCCTGACGCAGCCTTCGCGTCCCGGGCACAGTGGTGCCGCAGCGCCCTCCGCCGGCGGCGGAGGGCACTCCGCGACCCGGCCGCGCCGGCCCCGGCTCTACGCCCTGGACGGCATGCGCCTGATCGCGGCGCTCACCGTGGTGTCGTTCCACTGGACCGCCTACGTCGGGATCCCCGGGGTGTGGCCGGGCAAGACCCCGCGGGAGGTCCTGCCCACGCTCAACCACATCGCGTCGTACGGCTGGCTCGGGGTCGAGCTGTTCTTCGTGATCAGCGGCTTCGTGATCTGCATGAGCTGCTGGGGCAAGCGGCCCGGTGACTTCTTCGTCTCGCGAGTGATCCGGCTCTACCCCGCCTACTGGACCGGCGTCGCGCTCACCACCGTCGTCCTGCTGACGGCCACCGAGTACGCCCGGTCCGGTGCGGCGGACGGGCTGGACGCCTCGCGGGTGCTCGCCAACCTCACCATGCTGCAGGAGCCCTTCGGGGTCCACCACGTCGACGGCGTGTACTGGACCCTCTGGGCGGAGATGAAGTTCTACCTGTTGTTCTCCGTCGTGGTGGTCAGGGGCCTGACCTACCGTCGGGTGGTGGCGTTCTGCGGGATCTGGGCGGTGGCCGGCGCACTGTCCGTCCCGGCCCAGATACCGCTGCTGACCACCCTGGCGATGCCGGACCAGGCGCCGTTCTTCATCGCCGGCATCGCGATGTTCCTGATGTACCGCTTCGGTCCGAACCTGCTGCTCTGGGGGATCGTGGGCTTCAGCTGGATGCTGGCCCTGTCCCGGATCAACTCGATCAAGGTCCTCTACGAGAGCGTCCTCGGTTACCCCCTGTCCTGGAACGTCATCGCGGGCGTGATGACCCTGGCGTTCGCGCTGGTGCTCGCCGCCGCCCTGGGCTGGTTCAATTGGGCCTCGTGGAAGTGGCTCACCATCGCCGGTGCGCTCACCTATCCCGTCTACCTGATCCACCAGGAAATCGGCTGGACGATCATCCACTTCGCGCAGACCAAGGGGCTCGGGGTCCGGGGGGCCCTGGCCGTGGCGCTGGTGATCGTCCTGGCCACCGCGTGGCTCATCCATCGCTTGGTCGAGCGGCCGCTCTCCGGCGCCCTCAAGAAGGGGCTGGACCGCTCGATGCTCACCCTGCGCCAGGTCTCCGACGAGCCCGGGCGCACCCGGAGCTGACCGGCCCCCCAGCCGGTGCCCGGTCGACCGCACAGATCTTCATGAATAGGCGAACAACGATGGACAATGCAGTAGTTGCGCCGGGCTGGTCCGGCGATTCGGCCCCTCCGCTGCTGTCGGTGGTCATCCCGATCTACAACGAGCAGGAGGCCCTGCCGCTGACCGTGCAGCGGCTCCGTCCGATCCTGGACGGGCTGTCCGTCAGCTACGAGGTCGTCGGCATCGACGACGGCAGCACCGACGCCACCCCGGCGATCATGCAGAAGATCCACCAGGACTGGCCCGAGTTCCGGATCGTCCGGTTCGCCCGCAACTCCGGCCACCAGGCGGCGCTCACCGCCGGCATCCACCGCGCCTTCGGCGACTACGTCGTGTCCATCGACGCCGACCTGCAGGACCCGCCGGAGAAGATCCCGGAGATGCTGGCGCTGGCCCGGTCGCAGAACCTCGACATCGTCTACGGCGTGCGCGGCGACCGCGGCACCGACACCTTCTTCAAGCGGCGCACCGCCGGGGCCTACTACTGGCTGATGCGCAAGCTGGTCGGCAAGAAGATGCCGAACCAGGCCGGTGACTACCGCCTGCTCAGCCGCGCCGCCGTCGACGCGCTCAAGTCGCTGCCCGAGCACCAGCCGGTCTACCGCCTGCTGGTGCCGTGGCTCGGCTTCCCGAGCGGCGAGGTCGTCTACGTCCGCGAGGAGCGGGTGGCCGGCAGCACCCACTACCCGCTCTCCAAGATGGTGCGGCTGGCCATCGACAGCATCACCAACTTCTCCGCCAGCCCGCTGCGGCTCGCGACCTGGCTCGGCCTGCTGAGCTTCGTGCTCTGCTTCGGCCTGGGCGTCTACACCACGGTCGAGTACGCCCTCGGCAAGACCGTCCCCGGCTGGTCGTCGCTGTTCATCGGCATGCTCTTCCTCGGCGCGGTCCAGCTGATCTGCATCGGCCTGCTGGGCGAGTACGTCGGCCGGATCTACTCGGCCAGCCAGTCGCGGCCGGCCTACTTCGTCGGCTACGACTCGGCCGAGGACGGCCGCACGAGGACCTCGAAGGTCTCCGAGTACGTGGCGTGAGCCCCCGCCGTCCCGTGGCGCACCGCCGCCACGGGACGGCCCCCGGGCACTGCGGCCGGCCGGCGGCAGACGCGAGGTCCCAGGAAGAGAAGAGCGATGGGTACCACTGACAGCACCGCCTCCGCACCGCTCCGCAGCCCGGAGCGGTCCGCCGACGGCGCCGGGCCGGCCGTGCGGCGACTGCCCGCAGCCGGGCGCTTCCTGCCCGCCGCGGCCGCCTACCTGGTACTGGTGGCGGTCCTGCTGAAGACCGGTACCGCTCCGCTCGACGTCGCCAAGTACACCGGCTACGCGGCCTGGGCGGTCGTACTGCCGGGCACCCTGGTGTTCCGCGCGCTCCGCCGCCGGCCGCACACCCTGGTCGAGGACCTCGCGTTCGGCGCCGTCGTCGGCCTGGTGCTGGAGCTGGCGGCCTGGGCGGTGCTGGTCTCGTCCGGCCTGCAGTCGCTGGCCCCGGCCTGGCCGCTCGCCGTGGTGGTGCCCTTCGTGGCCGTTCCGTCGCTGCGCCGGCACTGGCGGCCCACCGGCTACCGGACGCCCTCGGCGGCGTGGTCCTGGGCCGTGGCGGCGACGGTCGCCTTCACCGCCCTCTACCTGTACGTGGTCGCGCTGCGGACCAACCCGATCCTCCCCGACAGCGAGACCACGCGGCAGTACATCGACCTGCCGTACCTGCTGTCGCTGGCGGGCAACGCCAAGCACCACGTCCCGCTGACCTTCCCGCAGGCCGCCGGCGAGCCGCTGAACTACCACTGGTTCACCTTCGCCCACATGGCGATGACCAGCATGGTCGGCGACATCGACCTCGCCGTGGTGCAGATGCGGCTGATGGTGCCGGCGCTCTCGGCGCTCGCCATGGTCGTCGCCGCCGTCGTCGCCTGGCGGATCACCGCCCGGCCGTGGACCGGGCCGGTGGCCGCCACGCTGGTCTTCGCGGTCGGCGAGTTCACCGTCAACTACCCGGCGGACGTCAACAGCTGGGTCTTCGGCGCGCTCTCGGTGCCGCTGATGTCCTGGGCCAGCCTCTCGCTCACCTACGCCCTGCCGCTGCTGCTGGCACTGATCGGCGCGGTGGGGGACCGGTTGCGCGGACCGGAGGAGGCCGGGGCGGTTCCGGCGTTCGGCCGCGGCGCCTTCGTCCTGGCCGGCCTGTTCGCCCTGGCGTCCAGCGCGGCCAAGGCCAGCTCGCTGCCGGTGACCCTGGCCGGTCTGGCCTTCGCCGGTGCGGTGGTGCTGCTGGTCGAGCGGCGGATCCCGTGGAACATCGTGGGCCTCGGCGCGATCCTGGGCGCCGCCCAGGTGTTCACCACCGCGGTGATCTTCCGGTTCGAGAGCTACGGCCTGGAGATCGTGCCCCTCGGCAACATCAAGGGCTACTGGGCGGACCCGGAGCACCTGCGCTCGACCCCGGTCCAGGCCGGGCTGGCGCTGCTGACCCTGCTCGCGTTCGTGCTCAACCACCAGCTGCGGGTGGCCGGCATGGTGCCGCTGATGTGGCGGCGCCGGCTGGCCCTGCAGCCGGTGCAGTGGTTCCTGCTCGGCGGCGCGCTGGCCGGTCCGGCGCTCTACTTCGTGGTGAACGGCTTCAACGCGAGCTACTTCACCCTGGCCGGACTGCCGTTCGGCATCCTGCTCTCCGCCTGGGGCTACTGCGAGAGCGTCGAGCGCGCCCGGCTGTCGCGGCGGGCCGCGGCCGCACTGGCCGCCGGTGCGGTGCTCTTTGTCGCCCTGCTCACCTGGGGCATCCAGCGGTACGCGGGCGACTGGGCCGGGTTCGTGCTCCGGCGGGCCGGTTCCGCCACCGAGTGGCACACCTACGACGCGCTGCTGCCGGCCGTGGCCGCCGCCGCCGCGCTGGCCGGGATCGCGCTGGTCGTCGGCCTGCTCTGGTGGGCGCTCGGACGCCGCGCGGTGCCCGGGCTGCGGCGTCGCGGCGGCGTGGTGCTGCTCACCGGGGTGCTGCTGGCCGGGGCGCCGACCCTGCTGCTGGACGGCCTGCAGACCCGCGAGCACGTCTGGGAGAGCGCCTGGCCGCTGCCGGCCAGCCAGGTCGAGGCGGCCCGCTGGGTCCGCGACCACAGCGAGCCGGACGACGTGCTGGCCACCAACACCCACTGCCGGCGCCCGGACGACTACGCCGACCCCAACGCCGGCTGCGGCAACTCGCTGTCCTTCTGGCTCAGCGGCTACTCCGAGCGCTCGGTGCTCGTCGAGGGCTGGGCGTACTCGCCGCGGGTGATGGCCGAGGGCAACGGCGCGTTCTGGGACCAGGACCTGCTGCGGCTCAACGACGAGACGTTCCAGCGGCCGACCGCCGAGAACGTCGGCAGGCTGCGGGAGCAGCACCACGTCCGTTACCTGGTGGCCGACCGCAAGGCCGGGGCCGACGTCGCCAGGCTGGGCCAGCTGGCCAGGCCCGCGTACGACAACGGCCGCGTGGCCGTGTTCGAGTTGACCTGAGTCGACCCGGGCTGATCCGAACCGATCCGACTGTCCTGCCGATGAACGAGACCAGGGGGGCCCAGATGCCGCCGACCGCCGAACCCACCGTGGCGCCGGAGACCGCGAACGGCGGCCCGGGGGCGCCCGCCGCCAAGCGCCAGATCCCGTCCTTCCTGATCATCGGGGTCCTGAGCACGCTCTTCTACCTCGGGCTCTACGTGGTCGCCCGCCGCTTCGTCGACCCGCAGATCGCCAACCTGATCGCGCTGGCGGTCAGCGCCGTCGCGAACACCGCCGCCAACCGGCGGTTCACCTTCGGGATCACCGGCTCCGACGGGGCCCTGCGCCACCAGCTCCAGGGCGCCGTGGCCTTCCTCATCGGCCTCGGCCTGAGCGCCGGTGTGCTCGCGCTGCTCGACGTGGCCCTGCCGGACGCCTCCAAGGTGGTCGAGGTGGGCGGACTGATCGTCGCCAACGGCCTGGCCACCGTGGTGCGGTTCCTGCTGATGAAGGTCTGGGTGTTCAAGGAGAAGTAACCCCCGGGACACCCCGGGACACCCCGGGACATCCGGAACGCCCCGGGTGCCTCCCGGAAACGCCGATCGCCCCCGGCCCGCCGAAGCGGACCTGGGGCGATCGCCGTTCGCGCATCAGCCGAGTGCGGGCGTGCGCCGCACCTCGTCCTCCCAGAGGGTGCGGACCGCCTCGCGCAGCGGGCGGCGCGGGGCCCAGCCGAGCGCCCGCCCGATCGCGGTGACGTCCAGCTGCTGCCACTCGGTCTCCGGACCGGAGCCGTCCGGCGCCGGCAGCTCGGTGATCTTCGTCGGCACCTCGCTGACCTCGATCAGCAGCTCGACCAGCTCGCGGGCCGAACTCGCCCGGCCGAGGCCGACGTTGAGCACGGCCGGGGCCTGCGGGGCGGCCGGCAGGGCGGCGACGATCGCGTCGACGGTGTCCTGCAGGTCCACGAAGTCCCGCTGGGCGGTGAGCGGCTGCAGCGACAGCTCGGCCGCGGTCCCGGCGGCCCGGGCGGCGGCCAGCTTGCCCGCCATGACGCCGAGCAGGCTGTGCGAGGGCTGGCCCGCGCCGACCACGTTGCCGAGCCGCAGGACGACGGCGTCCAGGCCGTCCTGGCGCACGGCGTCCGCGATCAGCTCGGTGGCCCGCAGCTTGAGCTGCCCGTACACCATCGAGGGGTGCGGCTCGGAGTCCTCGGCGAGGCTGACGCCGATCGGGCAGAGGCCGTACTCGTGCACCGTGCCGAGGTGGACCAGGCGCGGGGGAGCGGTCATCGACCGCAGCGCCTCCAACAGCGAGGAGACCATGCCGACGTTGGCGCCGACCATCTGCTCGTCGGTCAGGCCCCACATCCCGCCGGCCGCGTTGACCACCACGTCGATCCGGTGCTCGGCCAGCAGGGCGGCCAGCTCCGCCGGCGGGTCGTTGGTGAGGTCCAGCCGGGCGAAGTCGCCGGGCAGGGCGTCGGCCGGCTCCTTGCGGGCGATGGTGAGCAGGTGGTGACCCCGCTCCGCGAGCGTCGCGAGGATGGTGCGCCCGATGAAGCCGGTGCCGCCGAGAACGGCGACCCGGGGGAGAGCTGTGCTGCTAGCGGCCATGGCCTCTGGTTCCGGTAGGTCGGGTACGGATGGGGCGGTGGACGTTGCTCAGTAGCGGTCGGTGCCGGCGACGTGCCGCAGCAGGGTCTTGGCGCCCTCGCTGTGCCGGCTCTTGACCGCGCCCGGGACCATGGTGAGCGCGTGGATCCGGGAGGACAGGTGCAGCCGGGAGGCCTTGGCGGCCCGGGACCAGCCGTGCGCGTCCAGGCGGTCGGCGACGTCCCGGAAGAAGCGGTTGGCCTCCTCGAAGCGGACGCCGGTGAAGGCCTGCGCGGAGGAGATGCTGACGGCGTGCCGACGGTACTGGAAGGTGACCTTGTCGGTGATCATCATCTGCTCACCGGTCTGCAGCAGGTCGATGACCAGCGCCAGGTCCTGGGTGACCTCCAGGTTGTCCCGGAAGCCGACCGCCTTCACGGCCTCGGTGCGCCAGCAGATGGAGGGGAAGAACAGCCAGTTGCCGCGGAGCAGGCTGATGGCCAGCTCCTCCCCGCTCATCTGCTTGCGGCCCTGCACCTTGGGCGCGTAGATCCGCTTCTTCGCCTGGTCCGCCAGCCCCTCGGTGGGCTTGCCCTCGCCGTCGATGACCTGCACACCCGGCTGGACCATGCCGATGTCCGGGTTGTCCTTGAGGACGGCCCGGGCGGTCTCGACGTAGTTCGGCAGCATGATGTCGTCGGTGCCCATCATGACGAAGTGCTGTTCGCGCACCAGGCTGAGGCACTTGCGGTAGTTGCCGGTGACGCCGAGGTTCCGCTCGTTGCGCTGGTACGAGATCCGGTCGTCGCCGAGTCCGGCGAACCAGCCCGGGACGTCCGGTTCCTTCCCGTCGTCCACCACGGTGAGGCGCCAGTTCGGGTCGCTCTGGGCCAGGATGCTGCGGACGGCCGCCTGCATGAGGGCGACGTTGCCGTAGTAGGGCAGCATGATGTCAAGAGTTGTCATGAGCGGCGCACCAGGTGTTTTCCGGGTAGGAGGGGACGGCGAGAAGGCTACTGGCCGCTGAGGGAACGCCGGTAGCGCAGGCACTCCTCGTAGTCCGGCAGCAGGCCGGTCTCGATGGCCTCGGCCAGCGTCGGGGCGGCGGCGTCCCGGGCGGACAGCTGCGGGGTGCCGGCCGGCCACTCGATCGCCAGGTCCGGGTCCAGCGGGTGCACCGCGTGCTCGCCGGTCGGGTTGTAGGTCTCCGAGCAGACGTAGGAGAGCGTCGCGTCGTCGGAGAGCGCGCAGAAGCCGTGGCCCAGGCCCTCGGAGATGTAGACCGAGCGGCGGTCCACGTCGTCGAGGCGGACGAACTCCCAGCGGCCGAAGGTCGGCGAGCCGACCCGCAGGTCGACGATCACGTCGAGCACGGCGCCGCGCACGCAGCTGACGTACTTGGCCTGGCCCGGCGCGACGTCGGCGAAGTGGATGCCGCGGACGACGTCCTTGGCGGAGACCGAGAGGTTGCCCTGGGCCATCCGCAGCGGGTGGCCGACCACCTCGGACAGCCGGTCGAAGCGGTACCACTCCATGAACAGGCCGCGCGGGTCGCCGTGCTGCTGCGGGGTGATCTCCCAGGCGCCCTCGATGGAGAGCTCGCGGAACTTCATCGGGCGTTCTCCTCGTCCAGCAGGTTCACCAGGTACTGGCCGTAGCCGCTCTTCAGCAGCGGCTGCGCCAGCTCGCGCAGCTGCTCGGAGGTCAGGAAGCCGGCCCGCCAGGCCGCCTCCTCGACGCAGCCGATCTTGAAGCCCTGGCGCTCCTCGATGACCCGGACGAACTCCGAGGCCTGCACCATCGAGACGAAGGTGCCGGTGTCCAGCCAGGCGGTGCCGCGGTCCAGGACGGTCACCTGGAGCTCGCCGCGCTGCAGGTAGGCGTCGTTGACGGCGGTGATCTCCAGCTCGCCGCGGGCGCTCGGGGTGATCGTGCGGGCGATCTCCACCACGCGGTTGTCGTAGAAGTACAGGCCGGGCACCGCGTAGCGGGACTTCGGCCGGGTGGGCTTCTCCTCGATCGAGATGACCTGGCCGCTCTCGTCGAACTCCACCACGCCGTACGCGGTCGGGTCGGCCACCGGGTAGGCGAAGACCATGCCGCCCTTGGGGTCGGTGCGCTGCGCGAGCCGGGTGCCGAGGCCGCTGCCGTGGAAGATGTTGTCGCCCAGGATCAGCGCGACCGGCTCGTCGCCGATGAAGTCGGCGCCCAGCACGAAGGCCTGGGCGATGCCCTCGGGGCGCTCCTGGACGGCGTACTGGAGGTCCAGGCCGAACTGCGAGCCGTCGCCGAGCAGGCGCTCGAACTGCTCCCGGTCCTGGGGCGTGGTGATGATCAGAATCTCGCGGATCCCGGCCATGATCAGCGTCGAGAGCGGGTAGTAGATCATCGGCTTGTCGAAGACCGGAAGAAGCTGCTTCGAGACTGCCCGGGTGAGGGGCCAGAGGCGGGAACCGGTGCCGCCCGCAAGAAGAATGCCGCGCATGGCGCACACCTTACGTGGCCTGCCGTACCCGGCCGCAACCAGCCTTCGGACGCCCACGGATCGTCCTCCCGGACCCCGGCGGGAGGGCCTGCGGGCGCGCACTATACTCAGCCGCACTATGCGTATCCTCGTCACCGGCGGCGCCGGATTCATCGGGTCCCAGTACGTCCGCGCGCTGCTGTCGGCGGATCCCGCGGCCCGCGTCACAGTCTTCGACAAGCTGACCTACTCCGGCGTCGAGGAGAACCTCGCGCCCGTCGCGGACCACCCCGGCTACTCCTTCGTCCGCGGTGACATCTGCGACGTCGACGCCGTCGACCAGGTGATGCCCGGCCACGACGCGGTCGTCCACTTCGCCGCCGAGTCGCACGTCGACCGCTCCATCGCCGGTGCCGGTCCGTTCGTCATGACCAACGTGGTCGGCACCCAGGTGCTGCTGGACGCCGCGCGCAAGCACAAGGTCGGCCGCTTCGTGCACGTCTCCACCGACGAGGTGTACGGCTCGATCACCGAGGGCTCCTGGACCGAGGAGTGGCCGCTCGCGCCGAACTCCCCGTACTCCTCCTCGAAGGCCGGCTCGGACCTGCTGGCGCTGGCCTACCACCGCACCCACGGCATGGACGTGGTGGTCACCCGCTGCTCCAACAACTACGGGCCGTACCAGTTCCCCGAGAAGGTCATCCCGCTCTTCACCACCAACCTGATCGACGGCAAGCGCGTCCCGCTGTACGGCGACGGCGGCAACATCCGCGACTGGCTGCACGTCTCGGACCACTGCCGCGGCATCGACCTCGCGCTGCGCAAGGGCCGGGCCGGCCAGGTCTACAACATCGGCGGCGGCGTCGAGCTCACCAACAAGGAGCTCACCGGCCTGCTGCTGGAGGCCGCCGGCCAGGGCTGGGACATGGTCGACCGGGTCGAGGACCGCAAGGGCCACGACCTGCGCTACTCGCTGGACATCACCAAGATCCGCGAGGAGCTCGGCTACGAGCCGCAGGTCACCTTCGAGGAGGGCCTCGCCTCGACCATCGCCTGGTACCGCGAGAACCGCGCCTGGTGGGAGCCGCTCAAGGTGAAGGCCGCGCAGCAGTCGTGAACCAACAGGGCAGCACGGCGCAGGAGCGCCGTTCCCCGCTGGCCAAGGTCGTCAGCGCGCTTCCCCCGGGCACCCAGCTGGTGATCGGGGGAACGGTGCTGCTCGGCGCCGCCTCCTACATCCACCTCATGGCGGCGGGCTACAGCCTCGGCAAGCCGGAGATGGCCTCGGTCTCGCTGCTCTGGACGATCCTGATGTCCGTCGGCTTGGGACTCTTCTTCCCCGTCGAGCAGGAACTCACCCGGATCGTGGCCGCCCGGGTGGTCGGCGGGCAGGGCGCCGCACCGGTGGTCCGCCGGATCCTGCTGATCACCGTCGGGATGCTGGCGGTGCTGACCGTCGGCATGGCGGTGGCGGCCCGCCCGCTGGCGGACACCTTCTTCGAGGGCCACCGCAGCATGGTCGTGGCGCTCGCCGCCTCCTTCGCCGCGATGGCGGCCGGCAACGTCAGCCGCGGCGTGCTCGCCGGCCTCAACCGCTTCGGCGCGTACGGCACCCAGCTCGCCGTGGACGGCGGTCTGCGCATCGCGCTGGCCGTCGGCTGCGCGGTCGCCGGCGTCCGCTCGCCGCTGGTGTTCGCGCTCATCCTGGCCGTCGCCCCGCTGCTGGCGGTGCTGGCCACCGTCCGGCCGCTGCGCTCCGGGATCTCGGCCGGCCCGGCCGTCGGCTGGGGCTCGCTCACCGGCGGCCTGGCCCCGCTGGTCGCCTCCACCCTGCTCTCGCAGGTGGTCGTGAACGCGGCCGTGATCTCCACCCGGCTGCTGGCCCCGGACAACGCGCCCCTGGTGGCCGGCCTGCTGAACGCGGTCGTCCTCGCCCGGGTGCCGCTGTTCGTCTTCGGTTCGCTCCAGGCCTCGCTGCTGGCCGGACTGTCCAGTACCGCGGCCGCCGGCGACCGCTCCGGCTTCTCCAAGCTGCTGATGCGCACCTGCGGCGTGGTCACCGTGCTCGGCGTGGCGGGCGGCATCCCGGCCACCATCCTCGGGCCGTGGCTGATCCAGGTGCTCTTCAAGGCCGACGACGTGCTCGGGTCGCTCGACTTCCTGCTGATGTCGGCGGGCACCCTGTTCTACATGCTCGCGATGGTCCTCGGGCAGGCGCTGCTGGTCCTGCACCGCCATCGTCTCCAGCTGCTGGGCTGGGCGACCGGAACTGTTGCCCTGATGGTCACCACGCTTGCTCCCGGGGCGATCGCGACCCGGGTCTGCCTCGCCTACACTATGGGTTCGCTGGCCGCGGTCGGATGCATGCTCGCCGCGCTCTGGCTGACCTTCCTGCGGGAACCGCCCGGTGCCGCGGCCGATGTGCAGGGTTCGTCCCGGCGCTCCCTCGTGGACTCGGCATGACCGGCTCCGCGTCCACCCCCACCACTCGATTTCGCCGCGACCCGCGGCCGCACGATGCGGCATGGAGCCATGATGTCCGACTATGACGATGTGTGGCTGGTGATTCCCGCGTACAACGAGGGAACCGTCATCGCCGACGTGATCGAGAACGCGCGCAAGACGTTCCCCAACATCGTCGTCATCGACGACGGCTCGACCGACAACTCGGCCGAGACCATCATGACCACCGGTGCGCACCTGGTGCAGCATCCGGTCAACCTCGGTCAGGGCGCGGCCCTGCAGACCGGTTTCAACTACGCGCTCAAGCAGCCCGGCGCCAAGTACTTCGCCACCTTCGACGCGGACGGCCAGCACCAGACGCACGACGTCGAGAAGATGGTCGCCCTGCTCCGGGCCGACGAGGCCGACGTGGTCCTCGGCTCCCGCTTCATCGAGCAGACCGGCGAGGTGCCGTGGATCAAGCGGGTGGTCCTGCGGACCGCCGCGACGATCAGCCCCACCGCACGCAAGCTCAACCTGACGGACTCCCACAACGGCCTGCGGGTGATCAACCGCAAGGCCGCGTCCGCGCTTCGCATCACCATGAACGGCATGGCTCACGCCTCCGAGATCGTGGCCACCCTGGCCTCCTCGGACCTGCGCGTCATGGAGGTCCCGGTGGACATCCTGTACACCGAGTACTCCCGCTCCAAGGGCCAGTCGCTGATCAACGGCGTCAACATCCTCTTCGACATCTCGCTCAGGGAGCGTGGCCGCAAGTGAAGTACCTCTGGATCCAGCTGCTGCTCATGGTCGGCACGGGTGTCCTCGTGCTCGCCTTCATCCGCCGCTGGGACGCCGCGCACACCCGCGCGTGGAAGCGGATGGCGTTCTTCGCGTTCGTCATCGCCAACGTGTACGCCGTGCTGCGCCCGCAGGACGTGACCTGGATCGCCAACAAGCTCGGTGTCGGCCGCGGCACCGACCTGGTGCTCTACCTGCTCGTCGTGGCGATGGCCTTCATGACGCTGAACACCTTCATGCGCTTCCGTTCGCTGGAGAAGAAGCTGACCGACCTGGCCCGCACCGTCGCCGTCAACGACGGACAGCGCGTCAACAAGGAGCGCTTCGCCGAGGACGAGCCCGCCCTCCCGGTCGGCTCCGAGCGGTAGTCCGATCCCGAGCAAGAGGCCACGCCCGTACCACCGTCCGACGGAAAAGGGACTGAGATGACGAACCTGGCCGCCGGAACGGTCGGCACCGAGACGCCGGAGGCCGAACCCTCCGGTGCGGCCGCCCCGGTCGCACCGGCCGGGTCGGCCGCACCCGGCCTGCTGAGCAGGCGCTGGGCCCAGATAACGGCCGAGGTCCTGGTCAGCGTCGTCGCGGCGGTCGGGTTCACGCTGCTCTGCACCCGGATCGACGTCAACCCGCTGAACCGGATCGGCCAGGTCAGCGGGCTGGCGAAGATCCAGCAGTACGTCGCGGTCGTCGGTCTGCCGCTGCTCGCGGTGCTGGTCTTCACCGCCTACCGGGGCACCCTGCGCCGGCACCGGCTGACCCAGCGGCTGGTCTGCGCCGCCCTGGCCGGCCTGTCCACCGGTGTGATCGCCGGCGGTGTGGTGGTCGCCCTCAACGGCACGCCCTGGCCGCTCGGCGGCCAGGAGGGCGACCCGAGCGTCCTGGTCCACATGGCCACCGGGATGCTGGACGACAAGGGCCTGCCCGGGGTCTACCCGCCCGGCTTCCCGGCGCTGATCGCGCTCTGGGCGAAGATCCGCTACCACGGCATCGGCGGCGAGGGCTTCGCCCTGCACGACCTGCAGATCCTCTTCAGCGCGCTGGTCGGGCCGATGAGCTACCTGTCCTGGCGGCTGCTGCTGCGGCCGTTCTGGGCGCTGCTGATCGCGGTGCCGGCCGCGGTGGTCTTCCTGGACCCGATCCGCCCGTACAGCCACGTCGTGATGATCATGCTGGTCCCGCTGCTGACCGCGGTGCTGCGCGAGGTCCGCCGGGCCGGCGAGCTGTCGACGCGCTCGGCGCTGCTGCGGGGCCTGGGCTTCGGCGTGGTCTTCGGCCTGCTGTTCCTCTGGTACTCCGGCTGGTACCTGTGGTCGGCTCCCGGCATCGCCGTGCTGACGCTCTTCGTCTTCCCCTGGCGCGGGGGCCGTACGGCCGTGCGCAACGGGCTCGCGCTCATCGGCACCACCGTGGTGAGCGCCGGGCTCGTCGGTTCGCCGCTGCTGTACCAGCTGGCCACGATCGGGGCGGACGTCCCGGACCGCTACGGCTACATCATGGTGTACACCGACCCGACCTACATCATGGGCTGGATGTCCGACCGGGTCGGCCAGACCACCTACCACGACTACCCGGCCTCGGGTGAGCTGGCCGGCCAGAGCGGCTTCGCGATCCTGCTGGTCGCCGGTGTCGGGCTGGGCATCGGGCTGGGGCTGCGCAACCTCGCGGTGCGCACGGCCGCCGCCGTGCTGGCCGGGGCCTGGCTGATGCGCTTCACCTTCGCCGGGAAGATGGCGCAGACCGGCACCGTCGCGCTGTACCCCCGGACCACCTGGATCATCCTGTACTGCCTGATGATCCTGGCCGTGCTGGGTCTGATGGCCGCCTTCCACCGCGGCAGCGGCTGGCTGGAGCGGGTGCTGCGCAAGGACGACGCGCCGGCCGGCAGCTCGGTGCTCTCCGGCCGGATGCTGCGCCAGCTCGCCGCCGGCCTGGTCTGCGCCCTCTCCCTGTTCGGCACCATGGGCGCCTCCTGGTCGGTCAACCGGTACATGCCGGAGCACGAGAAGGCCGGGACGATGGGGCTCGACGCCTGGCGCGCGCACACCATCAAGAAGGCCGACGGCAGCTGCCCGCGGTTCGCGCCGGTCTCCACCTGCGCGGACATCATCGTCAAGGACTGGACGCCGGACAAGGACGACAAGAAGTTCGTCTGGTGTGCGGGCGTCGCGACCGAGGACTGGCAGGCGGTCTGCGGTCGCCGGGCCCCGTGGGACAACGGTCCGGCGAAGTAGCCGGGCGGAACGCGTCGGGGTCGGTGAGGTGCTCCTCACCGGCCCCGATTGGCTTTCCGGCGCACGCCTGTGGCAGTATGTCCAAGTTGCTCGGTTGAGTTGCCGATGCTGCGCGCCTCCCGCCGGGAGGACTGGAAGCGAGTCCCATGTACTCGTCGTTCCCGTGATGGCCGTCAAGCGTGAGTGTTACGCCACGGCAGCTGCGGGGCGGACGTACGGGAATCTTCCGGGAAGCGTATGCGGGGCCTCGACCCGGCCTCCCCACCCCGACAGTTCGAAACCGACGAGTTGATCGCCGGTTTTTTGCAAGCGCGAGTGCGACACGCCCGAGCGCGGGGGTCGGAGCGGGGGTCGTGCAGTGACTAGGACAGAAGGACTACAAGGTAGCCATGGCGGGACAGAAGATCCGCATCCGGCTCAAGGCCTACGACCACGAGGTCATCGACTCCTCGGCGAAGAAGATCGTCGAGACGGTGATCCGTACTGGTGCGCAGGTCGCGGGCCCGGTGCCGCTGCCCACTGAGAAGAACGTGTACTGCGTCATCCGCTCGCCGCACAAGTACAAGGACTCGCGCGAGCACTTCGAGATGCGCACTCACAAGCGTCTGATCGACATCCTCGACCCCACGCCGAAGACGGTTGACTCGCTGATGCGTCTCGACCTGCCGGCGGGCGTCGACATCGAGATCAAGCTCTGAGAGGCGCACCGAAGATGGCTAAGCAGATTAAGGGCATCCTGGGCGAGAAGCTCGGCATGACCCAGGTCTGGGACGAGAACAACCGGGTCGTTCCGGTGACCGTCGTCAAGGCCGGGCCGAATGTCGTGACCCAGGTCCACACCGCTGACAGCCCGGCCGGCTACGACGCCGTCCAGATCGGCTTCGGCGAGATCGACCCCCGCAAGGTGAACAAGCCCCTCGCGGGCCACTTCGCCAAGGCCGGTGTCACCCCGCGTCGCCACCTGGTCGAGCTCCGGACCTCGGACGCGTCCGAGTACACCCTGGGCCAGGAGATCACCGCCGAGCTGTTCGAGGCGGGTGTCAAGGTCGACGTGACCGGCACCTCCAAGGGCAAGGGCTTCGCCGGTGTCATGAAGCGCCACAACTTCCGGGGCCTCGGCGCCGGTCACGGCGTGCAGCGCAAGCACCGTTCGCCCGGTTCCATCGGTGGCTGCGCCACCCCGGGCCGCGTGTTCAAGGGCCTGAAGATGGCCGGCCGGATGGGTCACGAGCGTGTGACCACCCAGAACCTGACCGTGCACGCGGTTGACGCGGAGAAGGGTCTGCTCCTGATCAAGGGCGCGATCCCGGGCCCGAACGGCGGCCTCGTCCTCGTCCGCACCGCGGCGAAGGGGCTGTGAAGGATATGAGCACCATTGACATCCTGTCGCCCTCGGGTGACAAGACCGGCAGCCTCGAGCTGCCGGCCGAGATCTTCGACGCCAAGGTCAGCGTTCCGCTGATGCACCAGGTCGTCGTGGCGCAGCTCGCTGCGGCCCGTCAGGGCACCCACAAGACCAAGACGCGCGGCGAGGTTCGTGGTGGCGGCAAGAAGCCGTACCGCCAGAAGGGCACCGGCCGCGCCCGTCAGGGCTCGACCCGCGCGCCGCAGTTCGCCGGTGGTGGCGTCGTGCACGGTCCCGTGCCGCGCGACTACTCGCAGCGGACCCCGAAGAAGATGATCGCCGCCGCCCTGCGCGGTGCGCTCACCGACCGGGCCCGCCACAACCGCATTCACGTCGTCACCGGCGTGACCGCGACCGAGGCGCCGTCGACCAAGGCTGCCAAGAGCCTGTTCGGCAAGATCACCGAGCGCAAGAACGTCCTCCTGGTCGTCGAGCGTGCGGACGAGCTGGGCCTCAAGTCCGCTCGCAACCTGCCGAACGTCCACATCCTGGACGCCGGTCAGCTGAACACCTACGACGTGCTCGTCTCCGACGATGTGGTCTTCACCCAGGCCGCCTTCGAGCGTTTCGTGGCCGGTCCGGCCGCGTCCGCCAAGGCCGTTGCCGCTGAGGGCGAGCTCGAAGGGAGCGCCGCCTGATGAGCGACGTTACGAGCAAGACGTTCACGGACCCCCGTGACGTCCTGGTGAAGCCGGTTATCTCCGAGAAGAGCTACAGCCTTCTCGACGAGAACAAGTACACGTTCATCGTGTCGCCGGGCGCCAACAAGACCCAGATCAAGCAGGCCGTCGAGGCCGTCTTCTCGGTCAAGGTCGAGGCTGTCAACACGATCAACCGTCAGGGCAAGCGCAAGCGCTCCAAGACGGGCTTCGGCAAGCGCAAGGACACCAAGCGCGCCATCGTGAAGCTGGCCGAGGGCAACCGCATCGACATCTTCGGTGGTCCGACCTCCTGACGGAGGCCGTGATCGTCGATCAAGACGAGGACGAAAATGGGTATCCGCAAGTACAAGCCGACTACGCCGGGCCGTCGTGGCTCCAGCGTGGCCGACTTCGTCGAAATCACGCGGTCCACGCCGGAGAAGTCGCTGGTTCGCCCCCTGCACAGCAAGGGCGGCCGTAACAACGCCGGTCGGATCACCGTTCGCCACCAGGGTGGCGGTCACAAGCGCGCCTACCGCGTGATCGACTTCCGTCGTCACGACAAGGACGGCGTGCCGGCCAAGGTCGCGCACATCGAGTACGACCCGAACCGCACCGCGCGCATCGCGCTCCTGCACTACGTGGACGGCGAGAAGCGCTACATCATCGCGCCGCGCGGCATCGCGCAGGGCGACCGGGTGGAGAACGGCCCTGGCGCCGACATCAAGCCCGGCAACAACCTGCCGCTGCGCAACATCCCGGTCGGTACGACCATCCACGCGGTGGAGCTGCGTCCCGGTGGCGGTGCCAAGCTGGCCCGCTCGGCCGGTTCCGGCATCCAGCTGCTGGCGCGTGAGGGCAAGATGGCGCACCTGCGCATGCCCTCCGGCGAGATCCGCCTGGTGGACGCGCGCTGCCGCGCGACCGTCGGCGAGGTCGGCAACGCCGAGCAGTCGAACATCAACTGGGGCAAGGCCGGCCGTATGCGCTGGAAGGGCGTCCGCCCGACCGTGCGTGGTGTGGCCATGAACCCGATCGACCACCCGCACGGTGGTGGTGAGGGTAAGACCTCCGGTGGTCGCCACCCGGTTTCGCCGTGGGGCCAGAAGGAGGGTCGCACTCGTAGCCCGAAGAAGGCTTCGAACGCCCTCATCGTGCGCCGCCGCAAGACCAACAAGAAGCGCTAGGAGCAGGTCAGATGCCGCGCAGTCTCAAGAAGGGCCCCTTCATTGACGGCCACCTTCTCAAGAAGGTGGACGCGCAGAACGAGGCGGGTACCCAGAACGTCATCAAGACCTGGTCCCGTCGCTCCGTGATCTTCCCGGCCATGCTCGGCCACACGATCGCGGTGCACGATGGCCGCAAGCACGTCCCGGTGTTCGTCACCGAGTCGATGGTCGGCCACAAGCTCGGCGAGTTCGCGCCGACGCGTACCTTCCGCGGTCACGTCAAGGACGACCGCAAGTCGAAGCGTCGCTAGTCGCCAGCGAGATTACCGACTCAATGACTTACACCAGCAAGGGGACAACCATGGAAGCCAGGGCCCAGGCGCGGTACATCCGCGTCACGCCCATGAAGGCCCGCCGCGTGGTGGACCTCATCCGTGGCCTGAACGCCACGGAGGCCCAGGCGGTCCTGCGTTTCGCTCCGCAGGCCGCGACCGTGCCGGTCGGCAAGGTGCTCGACAGCGCCATTGCCAACGCCGCGCACAACTACAACCACTCCAACGTGGACGACCTCGTCATCAGCGAGGCGTACGTTGACGAGGGCCCGACCCTGAAGCGGTTCCGTCCGCGCGCCCAGGGCCGTGCCTACCGGATCCGCAAGCGGACCAGCCACATCACCGTGGTCGTCAGCAGCAAGGAAGGGACCCGGTAATGGGCCAGAAGGTTAACCCGCACGGGTTCCGCCTCGGCATCAGCACGGACTTCAAGTCCCGCTGGTACGCCGACAAGCTGTACAAGGACTACGTCAAGGAAGACGTTGCCATTCGTCGCATGATGACGAAGGGCATGGAGCGCGCCGGCATCTCCAAGGTCGAGATCGAGCGCACCCGCGACCGCGTCCGTGTGGACATCCACACCGCTCGCCCCGGCATCGTGATCGGCCGGCGCGGCACCGAGGCCGACCGCATCCGCGGCGACCTCGAGAAGCTGACCGGCAAGCAGGTCCAGCTGAACATCCTCGAGGTCAAGAACCCCGAGCTGGACGCCCAGCTCGTGGCTCAGGGCGTCGCGGAGCAGCTGTCCTCCCGCGTCTCCTTCCGCCGTGCCATGCGCAAGTCGATGCAGGGCACCATGAAGTCCGGCGCCAAGGGCATCAAGGTCCAGTGCTCCGGTCGTCTCGGCGGCGCCGAGATGAGCCGTTCGGAGTTCTACCGCGAGGGCCGTGTGCCGCTGCACACCCTGCGCGCGAACGTCGACTACGGCTTCTTCGAGGCCAAGACGACCTTCGGCCGCATCGGCGTGAAGGTCTGGATCTACAAGGGCGACGTCAAGAACATCGCCGAGGTCCGCGCTGAGAACGCCGCTGCCCGCTCGGGCAACCGCCCGGCCCGCCCCGAGGGTGGTCGTCCCGCCCGCGGTGGCGAGCGCCGTGGTGGCGAGCGCGGTGGCCGCGGCCGTCGTCCCGCCGCTGCCGAGGCTCAGGCCCCGGTCGCCGTCGAGGCTCCGGCTGCCGAGAACACCGGAACGGAGGCCTGACCGCAATGCTGATCCCCCGTCGGGTCAAGCACCGCAAGCAGCACCACCCCAAGCGCCGTGGCGCTGCCAAGGGTGGCACCGAGCTGGCGTTCGGCCAGTTCGGCATCCAGGCCGTGACCCCGGCCTACGTGACGAACCGTCAGATCGAGTCCGCTCGTATCGCGATCACCCGTCACATCCGCCGTGGCGGCAAGGTCTGGATCAACATCTACCCGGACCGTCCGCTGACCAAGAAGCCGGCCGAGACCCGCATGGGTTCCGGTAAGGGTTCGCCGGAGTGGTGGATCGCGAACGTGCACCCGGGTCGGGTCATGTTCGAGCTGTCGTACCCGAACGAGAAGGTTGCTCGTGAGGCGCTCACCCGCGCTGCTCACAAGCTGCCGATGAAGTGCCGGATCGTCCGGCGCGAGGACGGTGAGAGCTGATGTCGGCCGCTACCAAGGCTGCTGACCTCCGCCAGCTGGACAACGAGGGTCTCGTTGCCAAGCTGCGCGAGGCCAAGGAGGAGCTGTTCAACCTCCGCTTCCAGGCGGCGACCGGGCAGCTCGACAACCACGGACGGCTCAAGCTCGTCCGTAAGGACATCGCGCGGATCTACACCCTGATGCGCGAGCGCGAGCTGGGCATCGAGACGGTGGAGAACGCCTGATGACTGAGAACACCAACGAGACGCGCGGTTTCCGCAAGACCCGTGAGGGTCTCGTCGTCAGCGACAAGATGGACAAGACCGTCGTCGTCGCCGTCGAGGACCGCGTCAAGCACGCGCTGTACGGCAAGGTCATCCGCCGTACGAACAAGCTGAAGGCGCACGACGAGGCGAACGCCTGCGGCATCGGCGACCGGGTCCTCCTCGCGGAGACCCGCCCGCTGTCCGCGACGAAGCGCTGGCGCGTCGTCGAGATCCTCGAGAAGGCCAAGTAACGAAGTCGATGTGGTACGGCCGTATGTGCACCAGGCCCCTCGCGGGCGCTGGTGTGAGCAGCGGCCGGCCCGTCAGCTCTCGTTGACGATCAGGAGAAAGCTGTGATCCAGCAGGAGTCGCGACTGCGTGTCGCCGACAACACGGGCGCGAAGGAAATCCTTTGCATCCGCGTTCTCGGTGGTTCCGGTCGCCGCTACGCCGGTATCGGGGACGTCATCGTCGCCACCGTCAAGGACGCGATCCCCGGTGGTTCGGTGAAGAAGGGTGACGTCGTCAAGTGCGTCGTCGTCCGTACCGTGAAGTCGCGCCGTCGTCCCGACGGTTCGTACATCCGGTTCGACGAGAACGCCGCTGTCGTTCTCAAGAACACGGACGGTGACCCCCGTGGTACCCGCATCTTCGGCCCGGTGGGCCGCGAGCTGCGTGACAAGAAGTTCATGAAGATCATCTCGCTGGCGCCGGAGGTGCTCTGACCCATGGCGAACAGCATGAAGATCAAGAAGGGCGACCTGGTTCAGGTCATCACCGGCAAGGACAAGGGCAAGCAGGGCAAGGTCATCCAGGCCCTGCCGGCTGAGAACAAGGTCCTGGTCGAGGGTGTGAACCGGGTCAAGAAGCACACCAAGCCGGGTCCGGGCACTCAGGGTGGCATTGTCACCGTCGAGGCCCCGGTGCACGTCTCCAACGTCCAGCTGGTCGTGGAGAAGGACGGCAAGAAGGTCGTCACCCGCGTTGGCTACCGCTTCGACGACGAGGGCAACAAGATCCGCGTTGCCAAGCGAACCGGTGAGGACATCTGATGTCTGAGACGTCTGTTGAGAAGGTGACCCCCCGCCTCAAGGAGCGTTACAACTCCGAGATCAAGGGGCAGCTGCAGGAGCAGTTCTCGTACGAGAACGTCATGCTGACGCCGGGCCTGGTCAAGGTCGTCGTCAACATGGGTGTCGGCGAGGCCGCCCGTGACAGCAAGCTGATCGAGGGCGCGATCCGCGACCTGACCGCGATCACCGGTCAGAAGCCGGCCGTGACCAAGGCCCGCAAGTCCATCGCGCAGTTCAAGCTGCGCGAGGGCCAGCCGATCGGCACCCACGTCACCCTCCGTGGTGACCGCATGTGGGAGTTCCTGGACCGTCTGGTGTCGCTGGCCCTGCCGCGCATCCGTGACTTCCGCGGTCTCTCCCCCAAGCAGTTCGACGGCCGTGGCAACTACACCTTCGGTCTGACCGAGCAGGTTATGTTCCACGAGATCGACCAGGACAAGGTCGACCGTCAGCGCGGTATGGACATCACCGTCGTGACCACCGCGCAGACCGACGACGAGGGCCGGGCGCTCCTGCGTGCTCTGGGCTTCCCGTTCAAGGAGGCGTGAGCCAATGGCGAAGAAGTCCCTCATCGCGAAGGCCGAGCGGAAGCCGAAGTTCGGCGTCCGGGCCTACACCCGGTGCCAGCGGTGCGGCCGTCCGCACTCGGTGTACCGCAAGTTCGGCCTCTGCCGTGTGTGCCTCCGTGAGATGGCGCACCGTGGCGAGCTGCCGGGCGTGACCAAGAGCTCCTGGTAGTCCAGGCGCTTTAGGCACACAGCGACGCAGAGGTGCCCGATCCCACACCGGCCCGTTTTGGGCCTGCCGTACGGGTTCCCGTAAGGTAGTGGGGTCGGGCCCCCTGCCACGGCGTCCCCATGGACGCCCGTGGCCCTCTTGCGAGAGGGCTCGCACCCAGTCTTACGACGTCGCAGGTCCCCTGCGCTTGTGCCCCTGACGAACTCGAAAGAGTGCGGAAGGGGGACCTGGCGCGGAGAAACCGCGGCGAGAGAGGCCTGAGGCCATCATGACCATGACCGACCCCATCGCAGACATGCTCACGCGTCTGCGTAACGC
The DNA here is from genome assembly GCF_042800875.1 of Kitasatospora sp. NPDC057595. Classification (NCBI taxonomy): domain Bacteria; kingdom Bacillati; phylum Actinomycetota; class Actinomycetes; order Kitasatosporales; family Streptomycetaceae; genus Kitasatospora; species Kitasatospora sp. NPDC057595. Next base: position 409,667 of record NZ_JBHVGL010000002.1, read on the forward strand.
GAACTCGGCGTACCACGACTCCGTGGCGATGCCGGCCAGCAAGATCAAGGCGCACGTCGCCGAGATCCTGCAGCAGGAGGGTTACATCACCTCCTACAAGGTTGAGGAGCCCGTCGAGGGCGAGGTCGGCAAGAAGCTGACCATCGAGCTCAAGTTCGGCCCCAACCGTGAGCGCTCCATCGCCGGCATCAAGCGCATCAGCAAGCCGGGTCTGCGCGTTTACGCAAAGTCCACCAACCTGCCGAAGGTTCTCGGCGGCCTGGGCGTGGCGATCATCTCCACGTCGTCCGGCCTCCTGACCGACAAGCAGGCCGCCAAGAAGGGCGTAGGCGGAGAAGTTCTCGCCTACGTCTGGTAATTCGGGAAACGGAGGTACAGCAATGTCGCGCATTGGACGGCTGCCCATCCAGGTCCCCGCTGGCGTGGACGTCACCATCGATGGCCAGACGGTCTCGGTGAAGGGCCCGAAGGGCTCCCTCACCCACGTCGTCGCCGCGCCGATCGAGATCGGCAAGGGCGAGGACGGTATTCTGGCTGTCACCCGCCCCAACGACGAGCGTCAGTCGAAGGCCCTGCACGGCCTGACCCGCACGCTGGTGGCGAACATGATCACCGGTGTGACCGCGGGCTACCGCAAGTCGCTGGAGATCAGCGGTGTCGGCTACCGAGTTCTGGCGAAGGGCTCCGACATGGAGTTCCAGCTGGGCTACAGCCACCCGATCCTCGTCGAGGCGCCGGAGGGCATCTCCTTCGTCGTCGAGTCGGCCACCAAGTTCCACGTGGACGGCATCGACAAGCAGAAGGTCGGCGAGGTCGCCGCGAAGATCCGCAAGCTGCGCAAGCCCGACCCGTACAAGGCCAAGGGCGTCAAGTACGCGGGCGAGGTTATCCGCCGCAAGGTCGGAAAGAGTGGTAAGTAAGCGATGAGTGTCTCTGTCAAGATCGGCAAGGGCAACGCCTACAAGAGCGCCGCTCGCAAGCGCCGCGCGATCCGCGTTCGCAAGCGCATCGTCGGCAGCGAGGTGCGTCCGCGCCTCGTCGTGACGCGCTCGAACCGTCACATGGTCGCCCAGGTCATCGACGACGCCAAGGGTCACACCCTGGCGTCGGCGTCCACCCTCGACGTGTCCATCAAGGGCGCCGAGGGCGACAAGACCGAGCTGGCCAAGAAGGTCGGGAGCCTGGTCGCCGAGCGCGCCAAGGCCGCCGGCATCGAGTCGGTCGTCTTCGACCGCGCGGGCAACCGGTACGCCGGCCGCATCGCCGCTCTGGCGGACGCGGCCCGCGAGGCCGGGCTCGACTTCTAAGCCGCTCGTCGACTCTGTCGGCGGACGTAATCGAGAGAGGTAATTCCAATGGCTGGACCCCAGCGCCGCGGTAGCGGCGCCGGCGGCGGCACCGGTGGCGAGCGGCGCGACCGTAAGCGTGACGACCGGGGCAACGCCCCCGCCGTCGAGAAGACCGCTTACGTCGAGCGCGTCGTCGCGATCAACCGCGTCGCCAAGGTTGTCAAGGGTGGTCGTCGTTTCAGCTTCACCGCGCTGGTCGTGGTGGGCGACGGTGACGGCACCGTGGGTGTCGGTTACGGGAAGGCGAAGGAGGTTCCGGCCGCCATCGCCAAGGGCGTTGAGGAGGCCAAGAAGAACTTCTTCAAGGTCCCCCGTATCCAGGGCACCATCGCGCACCCCGTTCAGGGCGAGAAGGCCGCCGGCGTCGTGCTGCTTAAGCCCGCCGCCCCCGGTACCGGTGTTATCGCCGGTGGCCCGGTGCGTGCCGTCCTGGAGTGCGCCGGCGTTCACGACATCCTGTCGAAGTCGCTCGGCTCGGACAACGCGATCAACATCGTGCACGCCACGGTTGCCGCGCTGAAGCAGATCCAGCGTCCCGAGGAGGTCGCGGCCCGCCGTGGCCTGCCGCTCGAGGACGTGGCTCCGGCCGGTCTGCTGCGGGCTCGGGCTGCTGCCGGGGTGAGTGCCTGATGGCTCGCCTGAAGATCACGCAGACCAAGTCGTACATCGGCAGCAAGCAGAACCACCGCGACACCCTGCGCTCGCTTGGCCTCAAGCGCATGCACGACGTCGTGGTGAAGGAGGACCGTCCCGAGATCCGCGGGATGGCCCAGACGGTCCGTCACCTGGTGACGGTTGAGGAGGTGGACTGATCATGGGCGACAACCCGATCAAGATCCACAACCTGCGTCCCGCCCCGGGTGCCAAGACCGACAAGATCCGTGTGGGTCGTGGTGAGGCGTCCAAGGGTAAGACCGCTGGTCGTGGCACCAAGGGCACCAAGGCCCGCTACCAGGTTCCGCAGCGCTTCGAGGGTGGCCAGATGCCGCTCCACATGCGTCTGCCGAAGCTGAAGGGCTTCAAGAACCCGTTCAAGATCACGTTCCAGGTCGTCAACCTCGACAAGCTGGCCGAGCTCTACCCGCAGGGTGGCGAGGTCACGGTCGAGGACCTGGTCGCCAAGGGCGCGGTTCGCAAGAACTCCCTCGTCAAGGTGCTCGGCACCGGCGAGATCTCGGTCGCGCTGCAGGTGACGGTGGACGCCGTCTCCGGCTCGGCCGCCGAGAAGATCACCGCCGCCGGCGGTACCGTCACCGAGCTCGTCTGAGCCCGCTGACTTCCGCGAGCCCCGCACTTCCCTTCGGGAGGTGCGGGGCTCGCGCCTTTTCCGGCCCTTTCCGCGCGCGGATGTCGACGCGGCGGGATCCCGCCCTCGTTCTTTTGTGTGGCAAAACCGGGCATCCCGTACCCCATGAGTGGGGGAGGGGCCGTACGCGCTTCTTTCGAGCGGCCGTGCACTGTTAGAGTCCGTGGAGTTCCCTTGTAGGCTGCGCATAGGCTCGCCTGTGCCGTCTGTAACGGAGCCCGAACCGCAAACTCCCCATTCAGGACCGACCCTCCCGCCGACGACGCGCGGGAGGCGCAGGAGGCACCGTGCTCAGTGCGTTCGCGCGGGCGTTCCAGACGCCCGACCTGCGCAAGAAGCTGCTGTTCACGCTGGGCATCATGGTGCTGTTCCGGCTGGGCTCGCACGTTCCCGTACCAGGGGTCGACTTCGAGGCGGTTCACGCCTGCATCAAGGAGACCAAGAACAACGGCCTCTTCGGCCTGGTCAACTTGTTCTCCGGCGGGGCGCTGCTGCAGCTGACGATCTTCGCCCTCGGCATCATGCCGTACATCACGGCGAGCATCATCCTCCAGCTCCTCACCGTCGTGATTCCGCGACTGGAGGCGCTGAAGAAGGAGGGCCAGGCCGGCCAGGCGAAGATCACCCAGTACACCCGGTACCTGACCATCGCGCTGGCGGTGCTCCAGGGCACCGGCATCGTGGCGACCGCGTCCAGCGGCGCGCTGTTCTCGGGCTGCGTCTACGCGAACCAGATCGTGCCGGACACCGGCGTGTTCCGGATCGCCGTCATGGTCCTGACCATGACCGCCGGCACCACGGTGATCATGTGGCTCGGTGAGCTGATCACCGACCGCGGCATCGGCAACGGCATGTCGCTGCTGATCTTCACCTCGATCGCGGCCCAGTTCCCCACCTCGATGTGGGCGATCAAGCAGTCCGGCACCATCGGCGGCGGCTGGGTCGAGTTCTTCTCGGTCATCGCGATCGGCGTCATCGTTGTGATGCTCGTCATCTTCGTCGAGCAGGCCCAGCGGCGGATCCCGGTCCAGTACGCGAAGCGGATGATCGGTCGCCGGGCCTTCGGCGGAACCTCGACGTACATCCCGCTCAAGGTGAACCAGGCCGGTGTCATCCCGGTCATCTTCGCCTCGTCGCTGCTGTACATCCCGGCCCTCGTGGTCCAGCTGACCAACAGCCAGGCCGGCTGGGCGGTGTGGATCAACCAGCACTTCGTGCGCGGTGACCACCCGATCTACATGGCCACCTACTTCCTGCTGATCGTCTTCTTCGCCTTCTTCTACGTCGCCATCTCCTTCAACCCCGAAGAAGTTGCCGACAACATGAAGAAGTATGGTGGGTTCATCCCGGGTATCCGGGCCGGCCGCCCGACGGCCGAGTACCTGAACTACGTGCTCACCCGTATCACGTGGCCGGGTTCGCTCTACCTGGGCCTGATCGCGTTGATCCCGATGATCGCCCTGGTCGCCTTCGGACAGCAGACCAACTTCCCGTTCGGCGGCACCAGCGTGCTCATCGTCGTCGGCGTCGGACTCGAAACTGTGAAGCAGATCGAGAGCCAGCTCCAGCAGCGCAATTACGAAGGGTTCCTCCGCTGATGCGTATCGTCCTCGTCGGACCCCCCGGGGCCGGGAAGGGTACTCAGGCGCACCTCCTCGCCAAGACCCTGTCCATCCCCCACATCTCCACCGGCGACCTGTTCCGCGCCAACATCGGTCAGGGCACCCCGCTGGGTGTCGAGGCCAAGAGCTACATGGACGCGGGCCGCCTGGTGCCCGACGAGGTCACGATCGGGATGGCCAAGGACCGCATGCTCCAGGAGGACGCCGCCAACGGCTTCCTGCTGGACGGCTTCCCGCGGAACCTGGGCCAGGCGAAGGCGCTGGACGAGTTCCTCGCCGAGCAGGGCATCAAGCTCGACGGCGTGCTCGACCTGGAGGTCCCCGAGGACGAGGTCGTCCGCCGGATCGCCGGCCGTCGGCTGTGCCGCAACGACGGCGGCCACGTGTTCCACGTGGACTACAACGCGCCGAAGGTCGAGGGCGTCTGCGACGAGTGCGGCGGCGAGCTGTACCAGCGCTCGGACGACACCGAGGAAGCCGTGCGGACCCGGCTGGAGGTCTACCACACGGAGACCGAGCCGATCATCGACTACTACCGCCAGCAGGGCCTGATCGCCACGATCCCGGCCCTCGGCAAGGTCGACGAGGTCACCCGGCGCGCGATCGAGGCGCTGAAGCAGGACAGCTGAGTTTTCAAGCGACGTACCCACGGCCGCGCTGCCCGACCCGGGGCAGCGCGGCCGTGCGGCGTCGTACGGTGGAACGAGTGCACGGCCGCGCGGCAAGGACCGGGCGGGAACCCAAGGAAGGCGTGACCAGATGGTGGAGATCAAGACCCCCGAGCAGATCGCGAAGATGCGAGCGGCCGGGCTGGTCGTCGCCGAGGCGCTCAAGGCGGCCCGCGAGGCGGTCGCCCCGGGAATCACCACCCAGGAGCTCAACGACATCGCCGACAAGGTCATCACCGACCACGGCGCCACCTCGAACTTCCGGGCCCATCACGGCGGCCTCTGGTTCCCGGGCGTGATCTGCGCCTCGGTGAACAACGAGGTCGTGCACGGCATCCCCGGTGAGCGGGTGCTGCAGGAGGGCGACCTCATCTCGATCGACTGCGGCGCGATCCTGGACGGCTGGCACGGCGACGCGGCGATCACCGTCGCGGTCGGCGAGGTCGCCCCCGAGGTGGAGATGCTGAGCCGGGTCACCGAGGGCTCGATGTGGGCCGGCATCGCCCAGATGAAGAAGAGCAACCGCCTGGTCGACGTCTCCAAGGCGATCGAGGGCTTCATCCGGCGCCAGCCGCTGCCGCCCAAGGGCAAGTGGGGCATCACCGAGGGCTACGGCGGCCACGGCATCGGCACCGCGATGCACATGGAGCCGCACGTGCTGAACTACGTCGAGCGCGGTCGCGGCAAGGGCCCGAAGCTGGTCCCCGGCACCGTGCTGGCGATCGAGCCGATGGTGTCGCTCGGCACCCCGCACACCACCGTGCTGGAGGACGACTGGACCGTCGTCACCAACGACGGCACCTGGGCCTCGCACTGGGAGCACTCGGTGGCCGTCACCGAGCAGGGCCCGGTGGTGCTGACCGCCTTCGACGGCGGCCGCGAGATGCTCGCCAAGCTGGGTGTGACGGCCGCGCCGGACCCGCTGGCGTGATCCCGCCACAACCGCTCGGAGCAGCCAACTTCCGCTGCTGACAAGGGATCAGGGCCCTGGAGGTTTGGACTTCCAGGGCTTTTGTCCTATTTTTATGCGCCGGTAGTGGCTTCGAGCAGCAGGAGAGAGCAGTGCTCAAGGGATTCCGCGACTTCATGATGCGCGGCAACGTGGTCGACATGGCGGTCGGTGTGGTGATCGGCGCCGCGTTCACCGCGGTGGTCACCGGCTTCGTCTCCGCCTTCCTCACCCCGCTGGTGGGCGTGGTGGTCGGTGCCGCGGGCGACTTCGGCTCCTACAAGGCGACGATCGCCGGCGTGACCTTCCCGTACGGGCAGTTCCTCAACGTGCTGATCGCGTTCCTGATGACCGCGGCCGTGCTGTACTTCTGCGTCGTCCTGCCGGTGACCAAGGCCACCGCGCGCTACATGCCGAAGAAGCCGAAGACCCCGAAGCGCCCCTGCCCCGAGTGCCTGACCGAGATCCCCGAGGCCGCCCGCCGCTGCTCGGCCTGCACCGCCCACGTCGAGCCGCTGGCGGCTCCGGCGGCCCGCTGATCGGGTACCCCCGTTTTGGTCCATCCTGCGCGCTGGCGTAGGATGGACCGTCGGCTCACTCGTAGCGTGCTCCAGCACGCCCTCTTCCCCCTCGTCGGGGTCGGGGTGGACCCAGGTTCGCACGAGCGTTCCGCATACGGTAGCCGGTCCCGGAAGGTGGATCTCGCAGTTCATGGCTAAGAAGCAAGGCGCCATTGAGATCGAGGGCACCGTGATCGAGTCTCTTCCGAACGCGATGTTCAAGGTCGAGCTGCAGAACGGTCACAAGGTCCTCGCGCACATCAGTGGCAAGATGCGCATGCACTACATCCGCATCCTGCCGGACGACCGGGTCGTGGTGGAGCTCAGCCCCTACGACCTCACGCGCGGCCGGATCGTCTACCGCTACAAGTAAGAACGTCAGATCTAGACCCGGAGAACCTGAACATGAAGGTCAAGCCGAGCGTCAAGAAGATCTGCGACAAGTGCAAGGTGATCCGCCGTCACGGCCGGGTCATGGTGATCTGCGACAACCTGCGCCACAAGCAGCGCCAGGGCTGATCTCTCCCCAGCATTTCTCGTAGTACTTCGCGCGACGCGAAAACGTCATCAGTGGGCCACCCGATCCGTCCCAGGGACGGACTGCCGCCCCCGGTCAGAGGCCGGGGCTCCCTCACCGTGAGGTGTCGGAGTAGGTGGCACGCCAGACCTCTGAAGAACCACAGGAGCCTTGAATGGCACGCCTCGCCGGCGTTGATCTCCCCCGTGAGAAGCGGATCGAGATCGCCCTCACCTACGTGTACGGCATCGGCCGTACCCGCGCCCAGCAGACCCTCGCCGAGACCGGCGTCAACCCGGACATTCGCGTTCGCGACATCGCCGAGGACGACCTGGTCAAGCTGAGCCAGTACATCGACGCCAACTTCACGGTCGAGGGTGACCTCCGCCGCGAGGTGGCCGCCGACATCCGCCGCAAGGTCGAGATCGGCTGCTACGAGGGTCTGCGTCACCGCCGCGGCCTGCCGGTCCGCGGCCAGCGCACCCACACCAACGCGCGTACCCGCAAGGGCCCGCGTCGCGCGATCGCCGGTAAGAAGAAGCCGGGCAAGAAGTAGTCCGTCCCGTAACCGGACATCCCTCCGGCCCGCGGGTCAGCGGACCGACCACCTCAGTAGGAGAACAGACTTATGCCCCCCAAGGGTCGTCAGGCTGCCGGCGCGAAGAAGATCCGCCGCAAGGAAAAGAAGAACGTCGCTCACGGCCACGCGCACATCAAGAGCACGTTCAACAACACCATCGTTTCGATCACCGACCCCTCGGGCAACGTGATCTCCTGGGCCTCCGCCGGCCACGTCGGCTTCAAGGGCTCGCGCAAGTCCACCCCGTTCGCCGCGCAGATGGCCGCCGAGGCCGCTGCCCGTCGCGCGCAGGAGCACGGCATGCGCAAGGTCGACGTCTTCGTGAAGGGTCCGGGCTCCGGCCGCGAGACCGCGATCCGTTCGCTCCAGGCCACCGGCCTGGAGGTCGGCTCGATCCAGGACGTCACCCCCACCCCGCACAACGGCTGCCGCCCGCCGAAGCGCCGCCGCGTCTGACCCGTGACCTCCCCCTCGTCTCGGGGCGCTCTTGACCCGGAGCCGACGTTCCGCACTCCGGCGCTCCTGCGTCGCTTGTCGTTCGTCTCTTTCGGCTTCGGTGCGCCCTTCGACTCGGGGAGCCTTCGGGCACGCTGGGTACTGCTTTGAACCTCGTACGGGGTCCCGTTTCCTGCGGGACCCCGTACGCTGGTTCTGTTCGGCATCAAATAGTGGGTGCCGAAGATCACTGGAGGATTTGAAAACATGCTGATCGCTCAGCGTCCCTCGCTGACCGAAGAGGTCGTCGACGAGTTCCGCTCGCGGTTCGTGATCGAGCCGCTGGAGCCGGGCTTCGGCTACACCCTCGGCAACTCTCTGCGTCGCACGCTCCTGTCGTCGATCCCGGGTGCCGCTGTCACCAGCATCCGCATCGACGGCGTCCTGCACGAGTTCACCACCGTGCCGGGCGTCAAGGAGGACGTCACCGACCTCATCCTCAACATCAAGCAGCTGGTCGTCTCCTCGGAGCACGACGAGCCGGTCGTGATGTATCTGCGCAAGCAGGGCCCGGGTGTGGTCACCGCCGCCGACATCGCGCCGCCGGCCGGTGTCGAGGTGCACAACCCCGAGCTGGTCCTCGCCACCCTGAACGGCAAGGGCAAGCTGGAGATGGAGCTGACCGTCGAGCGCGGTCGCGGCTACGTCTCCGCCGTCCAGAACAAGGCCTCCGGCCAGGAGATCGGCCGCATCCCGGTCGACTCGATCTACAGCCCCGTGCTGAAGGTCACCTACAAGGTCGAGGCCACCCGTGTCGAGCAGCGGACCGACTTCGACAAGCTGATCGTCGACGTCGAGACCAAGCCCGCCATGCGTCCGCGCGACGCCATGGCCTCGGCCGGCAAGACCCTGGTGGAGCTGTTCGGCCTCGCCCGCGAGCTGAACATCGACGCCGAGGGCATCGACATGGGCCCGTCCCCGACGGACGCCGCCCTGGCCGCCGACCTGGCGCTGCCGATCGAGGAGCTGGAGCTCACCGTCCGCTCCTACAACTGCCTCAAGCGCGAGGGCATCCACACCGTGGGTGAGCTCGTGGCCCGCTCCGAGGCCGACCTGCTCGACATCCGCAACTTTGGTGCGAAGTCGATCGACGAGGTCAAGGCGAAGCTGGCCGGCATGGGCCTGGCCCTCAAGGACAGCCCGCCCGGGTTCGACCCGACCGCCGCCGCCGACGCCTTCGGCGCCGACGACCTGGACGACGCGGGTTACGCGGAGACCGAGCAGTACTGAGAGACTTGACCACGGGGGCGGTTCCCCGGAACCGCCCCCGTTGTCGTGAAAGCCGTACGGGCACAGTGCCCGTACGCCCGCTGCGGTACCTGGTACGGCCGCAGTCGGAGATTCGAGGAGTAATTCCATGCCGCGTCCCACCAAGGGTGCCCGCCTCGGCGGCGGCCCGCACCACGAGCCCCTGCTGCTCGCCGGTCTGGCCCGTGAGCTGTTCCAGTACGGCCGCATCACCACCACCGAGGCCAAGGCCCGCCGCCTGCGCCCGCTGGCGGAGAAGCTGATCACCAAGGCGAAGAAGGGCGACATCCACAACCGTCGCCTGGTGCGCAAGACCATCACCGACATCTCGGTGCTGCACACCCTCTTCACCGAGATCGCGCCGCGCTACGAGAACCGCCCGGGTGGCTACACCCGCATCACCAAGATCGGTCCCCGTCGTGGCGACAACGCCCCGATGGCCGTGATCGAGCTGGTCGAGGCGCTGACCGTTGCGCAGACCGCCGTCGGCGAGGCCGAGGCCGCCACCAAGCGTGCCGTCAAGGAGGCCGACGCCAAGGTCGAGGCCACCGAGACCAAGGCCGACGAGGCCGAGGCCGCCGAGCAGGCCTGACACCTTCAGGTGTTGTCGCGGGCCCGCTTCCCCATCCGTGGGGGAGCGGGCCCGTTCCTCATGTCCAGGGAGTGAAGAGCAGTGCTCAACGATTGCGCCGAGCGGCCTCCGGTCAAGGACGGCCCGGCGGACGGGTACCTCCGGATCCGGCTCGACCTCGCCTACCACGGCGCCGACTTCTCGGGCTGGGCCCGCCAGAAGGGCGGCCGCCGGACGGTCCAGGAGGAGATCGAGACCGCTCTGCAGGTCGTCACCCGCAGCTCCGAGCTCTTCCCGCTCACCGTCGCCGGCCGCACCGACGCCGGTGTGCACGCCCGCGGCCAGGTCGCCCACGTCGACCTGCCGGAGGGGCTGTGGGCCCAGCACGGCGAGAAGCTGCTGCGCCGGCTGGCCGGGCGGCTGCCCGGCGACGTCCGGATCTACCGCGCGGCCGAGGCCCCGGCCGGCTTCGACGCGCGCTTCTCGGCGATCTGGCGCCGGTACGCCTACCGGGTCGCCGACCACCCCGGTGGCGTCGACCCGCTGCTGCGCGGCCATGTGCTCTGGCACGACCGGCCGCTCGACCTGGAGAAGATGAACGCCGCCGCCCGACTGCTGCTCGGCGAGCACGACTTCGCCGCGTACTGCAAGAAGCGCGAGGGCGCGACCACCATCCGCACCCTGCTGGAGCTGCGCTGGGACCGCGTCCCGGTCGACGCCTACGCCGCCCAGGAGGGCTCGCTCGCGGTCGCCACCGTCCGGGCCGACGCCTTCTGCCACAACATGGTGCGGGCGCTGGTCGGCGCGATGCTGCTGGTCGGCGACGGACACCGGCCGGTGGAGTTCCCCGGCGAGGTGCTGGCCGGCGGCGTGCGCAACTCGGCCGTCAACGTGATCCGGCCGTACGGCCTGACGCTGGAGGAGGTGGGCTACCCGGCGGACGAGCAGCTCGCCGAGCGCAGCCGGGCCGCCCGCCGGATGCGCACCCTGCCGGGTGCCACGAGCCCCGCCGGGGGCGCGGAGCGGGCGGCCGGTTAATCGGTTTTGGTCCGGGGCGGTGGCTTGGGACAATCGGCCCCATGGGACACGTCGAGATTTCGCACCTGGAGTACTACCTGCCGGACGGGCGGGTGCTGTTCGACGACGCGTCCTTCCGGGTGGGGGAGGGCGCGGCCGTCGCGCTGGTCGGCGCCAACGGAGCCGGCAAGACCACGCTGCTGCGCATGATCGCCGGCGACCTCCAGCCGCACGGCGGCTCGGTGACGATCAGCGGCGGGCTCGGCGTGATGCGCCAGTTCGTCGGCACCACCGGCCGCGAGGAGCAGCGCAAGCCCGGCGACGAGCAGGCCGGCCCCGGCCCGCTGCCCGCCGACGCCTCGGTGCGCGACCTGCTGGTCTCGGTCGCCCCCGAGCGGATCGCCGAGGCCGCCCGCGCGGTCGACGCCGCCGAGCTGGCGATGATCGCCCAGGACGACGAGAAGACCCAGATGGCCTACGCCCAGGCGCTCTCCGACTGGGCCGACGTCGGCGGCTACGACTACGAGACCGACTGGGACGTCTGCACCATGGCCGCCCTCGGCGTGCCCTTCGACAAGGCCCAGTGGCGCGGCCTGAACACGCTCTCCGGCGGCGAGCAGAAGCGGCTCGTCCTGGAGGCGCTGCTGCGCGGCCCGGAGGAGGTGCTGCTCCTCGACGAGCCGGACAACTACCTGGACGTCCCGGGCAAGCGCTGGCTGGAGGAGGCCATCAAGGCCACCCCGAAGACCGTGCTGTTCATCTCGCACGACCGCGAACTGCTCTCCCGGACCGCCGAGAAGATCATCAGCGTGGAGTCCGGCGCGGCCGGCTCCAGCGTCTGGGTGCACGGCGGCGGCTTCGACACCTTCCACGAGGCCCGCAAGGCCCGCTTCGAGCGGTTCGAGGAGCTGCGCCGCCGCTGGGACGAGGAGCACGCCAAGCTCAAGAAGCTGGTCGTCACCCTGCGCCAGGCCGCCGCGGTCAGCCACGAGATGGCCTCCCGGTACGCGGCCGCGCAGACCAGGCTCAAGAAGTTCGAGGACGCCGGCCCGCCGGAGGCGCCGCCGCGCGAGCAGAACATCACCATGCGGCTCAAGGGCGGGCGCACCGGTGTACGCGCCTTCACCATGGAGCGGCTGGAGCTCACCGGCCTCATGCAGCCCTTCGACCTGGAGGTCTTCTACGGCGAGCGGATCGGTGTGCTCGGGGCCAACGGCGCCGGCAAGTCGCACCTGCTGCGGCTGCTCGCGGGCGACGAGACGGTCGCCCACACCGGCGGCTGGAAGCTCGGCGCCCGGGTGGTGCCCGGCCACTTCCGACAGACCCACGCCCATCCGGAGCTGCTCGGCCGCACCGTCCGCTCGATCGTCGAGGAGGAGCACGCGCTCAGTCGCGGCGCCGCGATGGGCGCGCTGCGCCGCTACGAGCTGGACCGCCAGGAGGAGCAGAAGTTCGAGTCGCTCTCCGGCGGACAGCAGGCCCGGCTGATGATCCTCAAACTGGAGCTGTCCGGCGTCACCGCGCTGCTGCTCGACGAGCCGACCGACAACCTGGACCTGGAGAGCGCCGAGGCGCTGCAGGCCGGTCTGGAGGCCTTCGACGGCACGGTGATGTGCGTGACGCACGACCGCTGGTTCGCGAAGACCTTCGACCGCTTCCTGGTGTTCGGCGCCGACGGGCGGGTCTACGAGTCGGCCGAGCCGGTCTGGGACGTCACCCGGGTCGAGCGGGACCGCTGAGGACCGGGGCGGGGGAGGGGTCCGGGGACCGGATCCCCGGGCAATTTTGACCCTCCCCTCGCCTGCCGGTAACCTGGGCGCTTGATGTGCGTATTGGCTCGCTCTATCTCACGTGAGAGGTCGGTACGCCGGAGACATCAGGTCGACGACCAGCGGCTCCCCCTTGAATTGCGTCCAAGGCGGCCAGGCTGATCCCTCCTCCAGGTGCTCCTGTCAGGACTCACTCACTGAAAAGCGAAGGCTACGACCGTGCGTACGTACAGCCCCAAGCCCGGCGACGTCCAGCGTCAGTGGCACGTCATCGACGCGACCGACGTCGTGCTCGGCCGCCTGGCCTCCCAGGCCGCCAACCTCCTCCGGGGCAAGCACAAGGCGATCTACGCGCCGCACGTTGACACTGGTGACTTCGTCATCATCATCAACGCGGACAAGGTGCACCTGTCGGGTAACAAGAAGACCCAGAAGCTGGCGTACCGCCACAGCGGTTTCCCGGGCGGTCTCCGCTCGGTCCGCTACGACGACCTCCTGGCCAACAACCCGGAGAAGGCCGTCGAGAAGGCCATCAAGGGCATGATCCCCAAGAACAGCCTGGGCCGCCAGATGCTCTCCAAGCTGAAGGTCTACTCGGGCGACCAGCACCCGCACGCTGCCCAGCAGCCGGTGCCGTTCGAGATCACCCAGGTCGCGCAGTAATTCCGGCCACCAAGCCCCCCATCACTGAAAAGAGCTGAGGAACACCGTGGCCGAGACCACCGAAACCCTTGAGGTCGACTTCGACGAGACCGTCGTCGAGGGCGAGTACACCTCCGAGGAGAGCTACACCTCCGAGTCCCTGGCCGGCCGCTTCGGCGAGGCCGTCCCCGGCGCCGGCCTCGGCCGTCGCAAGGAGGCGATCGCCCGCGTGCGCATCGTCCCCGGCACCGGGCAGTGGAAGATCAACGGTCGCACCCTGGAGAACTACTTCCCCAACAAGGTGCACCAGCAGACCGTCAACGAGCCCTTCAAGCTCCTGGAGCTCGACGGCCGTTACGACGTCGTCGCCCGCATCTCCGGCGGCGGCGTGTCCGGCCAGGCCTACGCGCTGCGCCTCGGCGTGGCCCGTGCCCTGAACGAGGCCGACGTGGACAACAACCGCGGCGCCCTCAAGAAGGCCGGCTTCCTGACCCGTGACGCCCGCGCCGTCGAGCGCAAGAAGGCCGGTCTCAAGAAGGCCCGCAAGGCGCCGCAGTACAGCAAGCGCTAATCGCGCCCTCCGGGGGTGCGTACCGCCCTGGTGGTGCACGCCCCTGGATGCGCTCTACACGCCCCGGAGTACCCCGCGTACTCCGGGGCGTCGTGCTCCCCGGCCATTGTGCGGAGCCCGGGGATTCGATCGGATTCACTGCAAGGCATTGCGGCGATGGAGGACGGGACAGTGGGACGACTCTTCGGTACGGACGGCGTACGCGGTGTGGCCAACGAGGGACTGACGGCGGAGCTGGCGCTCGGCCTGTCGGTCGCGGCGGCGCACGTGCTCGGCGAGGCGGGGGCCTTCGAGGGCCACCGGCCGGTCGCGGTGGTCGGCCGCGATCCGCGCGCCTCGGGCGAGTTCCTGGAGGCCGCGGTCATCGCCGGCCTGGCCAGCGCGGGCGTCGACGTCCTGCGGGTCGGCGTGCTGCCCACCCCGGCGGTGGCGTACCTCACCGGCGCGCTCGGCGCCGACTTCGGCGTGATGCTCTCCGCCAGCCACAACGCCATGCCGGACAACGGCATCAAGTTCCTCGCCCGCGGCGGCCACAAGCTGGACGACCGCATCGAGGACGCCATCGAGGCCCACTACAGCAAGCACGCGGCGGGCGGCGAGGAGTGGAACCGCCCGACCGGCGCCGCGGTAGGCCGGGTCCGCGAGTACACCGAGGGCTTCGACAAGTACGTCGCCCACCTCATCGGCGTGCTGCCCAACCGCCTGGACGGCATCCGGGTCGTCATCGACGGCGCGCACGGCGCGGCCGCGTACGTCGCCCCCGAGGCCTTCGCCCGGGCCGGCGCCGAGGTCGTGCACACCCTGGGCGCCGAGCCCACCGGCCTCAACATCAACGACGGCGTCGGCTCCACCCACCTGGACCGGCTGCGCGCCGCCATGCGCGAGCACTCCGCCGACCTCGGCATCGCCCTGGACGGCGACGCCGACCGCTGCCTGGCCGCCGACGCGGACGGCAACGAGGTCGACGGCGACCAGATCATCGCGATCCTGGCCGTCGCGATGAAGGAGGCCGGCACGCTGCGCCGCAACACCGCGGTCGCCACCGTGATGTCCAACCTGGGCTTCAAGCTGGCCATGCAGCGCGAGGGCGTCGACCTGGTCGAGACCGCCGTCGGCGACCGGTACGTGCTGGAGGCGATGAAGGACCGGGGCTACGCGCTGGGCGGCGAGCAGTCCGGCCACGTCATCCTGCTGGACCACGCGACCACCGGTGACGGCACGCTGACCGGTCTGATGCTGGGCGCCCGGCTGGCGGCCACCAAGCAGCCGCTGGCCGACCTGGCCGCCGTGATGACCCGGCTTCCGCAGGTGCTGATCAACGTCAAGGGCGTGGACAAGGCCCGGGTCGGCACCTGCGAGGAGCTGACCGCGGCGGTCGCCGCGGCCGAGGCCGAGCTGGGCGCCACCGGCCGGGTGCTGCTGCGCCCGTCGGGCACCGAGCCGCTGGTCCGGGTGATGGTGGAGGCGGCCGACGAGGTGCAGGCGCACGCCGTCGCGGAGACGCTGGCGGGCGCGGTCCGCAGCTACCTGGGCTGACCGCCCCCGCGGACGCCGAGGGCCCCCGTCGCGCGTGGCGCGGCGGGGGCCTGTCCGTACGTCGGAACCCGTGTCGGAAGCCGCGTCAGAGCTTGCGCAGCAGGGCCCGGCGGACCTTGTGGTCCGCGCCCTTCTGCAGGATCAGGGTGGCCCGGCCGCGGGTCGGCAGCACGTTCTCCAGCAGGTTGGGCCGGTTGATGGTGCGCCAGACCTGGCGGCCGTACTCCATCGCCTCCTCCTCCGGCACCTCGGTGAAGCGGCGGAAGTAGGAGTTCGGGTCCTGGAAGGCGGTCTGCCGCAGCTTGCGGAACCGGTCCAGGTACCAGCTCTCGATGTCGTCGGTGCGGGCGTCGACGTAGATGGAGAAGTCGAAGTAGTCCGCCACCGCCAGCCGGGTGCGGCCGTCGGTGCCGGGCAGGGCCGGCTGGAGCACGTTCAGGCCCTCGACGATGAGGATGTCCGGGCGCTCCACGGTGAGCCGCTGCTCCGGCACGATGTCGTACACCAGGTGCGAGTAGACCGGCGCGGTGACCCGCTCCCTGCCGGCCTTCACGTCCGCGACGAAGCGCGTCAGCGCCCGGCGGTCGTAGGACTCCGGGAAGCCCTTGCGGGCCATCAGGCCGCGCCGGCGCAGCTCGGCGTTGGGCAGCAGGAAGCCGTCGGTGGTGACCAGTTCGACCCGGGGGTGCTCCGGCCAGCGGGCCAGCAGGGCCTGCAGCAGCCGGGCCGTGGTGGACTTGCCGACCGCGACCGAGCCGGCCACGCCGATGATGAACGGGGTGCGGGTGCGCTCGGTGTCCGGGGTGTCCAGGAAGGTGCCCAGCGTGCCGCGCAGCTCGTGCGTGGCGTGGATGTAGAGGTTGAGCAGCCGGGACAGCGGCAGGTAGACGTCCCGGACCTCGTCCAGGTCGAGGGCGGTGCCGAGACCGCGCAGCCGTTCCACCTCCTCGGCGGTCAGCGGAAGCGGCGTACGCTCGCGCAGCGCGCTCCACTCGGCCCGGCTGAGGTCCACGTAGGGGGACGGTGACGGGCCGGGCGTGGTGTCGCCCCGCGTACAGAGTTCGGTCAGCACATGCTCCATTGTGAGCCGTAGCGCCGTTCGGGGTGGTTGTGGTGTCGGTCACGGCCCGTGGGCGAACCGTGCGAATGGGGCGTTCGGAGCGCCCTTATGCTGGCACGCATGTGCGGAATTGTTGGATACGTGGGCTCCCAGCCCGCCCTTGACGTAGTAATCGCAGGCCTGCAGCGACTGGAGTACCGGGGTTACGACTCGGCCGGTGTCGCCGTGCAGGTGCAGGGCTCCGACGGGCAGTGGAGCCTCGCCACCGACAAGCGGGCCGGAAAGCTCGCCAACCTGGAGAAGTCGCTCGCCGAGACCCCTCTTCCCGGCGGCACCACCGGCATCGGCCACACCCGCTGGGCCACCCACGGCGGCCCGACGGACGCCAACGCCCACCCCCATCTGGACGACGCCGCCCGGGTGGCGGTCGTCCACAACGGCATCATCGAGAACTTCGCCCAGCTCCGGGCGGAGCTGGCCGAGCGCGGCCACACGCTGCGCTCCGAGACCGACACCGAGGTCGTCGCGCACCTGCTCGGCGAGGAGTACCGGGGCGACCTGGCGGAGGCCATGCGGGCGGTCTGCCGCCGGCTGGAGGGCGCCTTCACCCTGGTGGCGGTGCACGCCGACGCCCCTGACGTGGTGGTCGGCGCCCGTCGCAACTCGCCGCTGGTGGTCGGGCGCGGCGAGGGCGAGAACTTCCTCGCCTCCGACGTGGCCGCGTTCATCGCGCACACCCGCGAGGCGATCGAGCTGGGCCAGGACCAGGTCGTCGAGCTGCGCCGCGGCGGCGTGACGGTGACGAACTTCGACGGCACCCCCGCCGACGTGCGCGAGTACCACGTCGACTGGGACGCCTCGGCCGCCGAGAAGGGCGGCTACGACTACTTCATGCTCAAGGAGATCGCCGAGCAGCCGAAGGCCGTCGCCGACACCCTGCTCGGCCGGATCGGCACCGACGGCCGGCTCACCCTCGACGAGCTGCGGATGTCCGACGCCGACCTGCGCTCGGTCGACAAGGTCGTCATCGTCGCCTGCGGCACCGCCTTCCACGCGGGCATGATCGCCAAGTACGCGATCGAGCACTGGACCCGGATCCCGTGCGAGGTGGAGGTCGCCTCGGAGTTCCGCTACCGCGACCCGATCATGGGGCCGGGCACGCTGGTCATCGCCATCTCGCAGTCCGGCGAGACCATGGACACCCTGATGGCGCTGCGGCACGCGCGCGAGCAGGGCGCCAAGGTGCTGGCGATCTGCAACACCAACGGCTCGACCATCCCGCGCGAGTCGGACGCGGTGCTGTACACCCACGCCGGTCCCGAGGTGGCCGTCGCCTCCACCAAGGCGTTCCTGACCCAGCTGGTCGCCTGCTACCTGGTGGCGCTGTACCTGGGCCAGGTGCGCGGCACCAAGTGGGGCGACGAGATCCTCGCCGTCATCAAGGAGCTCGGCGACGCGCCGAAGCAGGTCGAGCAGGTGCTGGAGACCATGGAGCCGGTGCGCGAGCTGGCCCGCTCCCTGGCGGGCGCGCGCTCGGTGCTGTTCCTGGGCCGGCACGTCGGCTTCCCGGTGGCCCTGGAGGGCGCGCTCAAGCTCAAGGAGCTCGCCTACATGCACGCCGAGGGCTTCGCGGCCGGCGAGCTGAAGCACGGGCCGATCGCGCTGATCGAGGAGGGCCTGCCGGTCGTGGTGGTCGTGCCGTCGCCGCGCGGGCGCTCGATCCTGCACGACAAGATCGTCTCCAACATCCAGGAGATCCGGGCCCGCGGCGCGCGCACCATCGTGATCGCGGAGGAGGGCGACGAGGCGGTCGTCCCGTACGCCGACCACCTGATCCGGATCCCGGTCACGCCGACCCTGCTCCAGCCGCTGGTCTCCACCGTGCCGCTGCAGGTCTTCGCCTGCGAGCTCGCCACGGCCAAGGGCCACGAGGTCGACCAGCCCCGCAACCTCGCGAAGTCGGTCACCGTCGAGTAGTCCGGCCGGGCGCCCCTGCGGTGGCTGCGTCCTACCGCAGGGGCGCCGTGTCGAGCGTGAACGAGAACGGCGCGGGCAGCTTGATCCGCCGGCCGAACTCCGTCTCGTGGATGGTGGTGTAGTCGCCGTCCTTGGGATCGGAGAAGAGGGTCACCCTGCCCTCGCTGCGGTCGACGAGGAGGTAGCACGGGATCCCGGCGGCGGCGTAGCCCAGGCGCTTGGGCTCACGGTCCTCGACCGGGTTGGTCGACGTCACTCCGAGGACGAGTTCGACGCCCACCGCGGACGACCACGATTCCTGGGCGCGGAAGTGGCCGACGGGGGCGACCGTGGCATCGGGGACGAACCGGCCGTTCGGGGTGATCAATCCTTTCCCGCCGCTGACGTACAACTCCTCGGCGGCCTCGCGCGCGACGGCTCGGGCGAACCGGGCGATGGCGTCCTCGTGGTCTCCGTCCGGTGGCGGTGTCACGACGATCTCCCCTTCGATCAGTTCGGCTTTGAACCCCGGCGGCGTGTCCAGCTCCAGGAATGCCTGGAGGACGTCGTCCTGGTCCAGCGGGTGCTCGACTGCCGGCATGGCGACCATGGCCCTTCCTCCCTCCTGCGGGTCCGTGCCGAGCCACACGGTAGGCATCCGGACCGACACCGGCGGGGGATCGAAGTGGTTGTCACTCGAAAGTGTGCCGCAGGCCAGGCCCCCGCGGGGCGGTGGCACGGGCTAGCGTCGCCGGTAGCCGACCGCTGAAGGAGTCCCCGCATGCGCCACGCCCATCGCGTCGAAGTCGTCCGTGCCGCCGAGGGGGAGCTGATGGCCCGGCTTCCGGAGGGGACGCTGATGCAGCGGGCCGCCGTCGGGCTCGCCGCGACCTGTGCGCGGCTGCTGGTCCGCCGGCGGGGTCGGGTGTACGGCGGCCGGGTGGTGGTGCTGGCGGGCAGCGGGGACAACGGGGGTGACGCGCTGTACGCCGGTGCGGTGCTGGCGCGGCGCGGGGCGCGGGTGTCGGCGGTGCTGCTCACCCCCGCGCGGGCGCATGCCGCGGGGCTCGCGGCGCTGCGGGCGGCCGGTGGGCGGGTGGTGCTGGATCAGGAAGTCGGCCTGGCCGACTTCTCGCGCGCGGACCTGGTGCTGGACGGCATCGTCGGGATCGGCGGCAGGGGCGGACTGCGGCCGGAGGCGCAGCCCTACGCGCGCGCCGGGCGGGCGGGCGTGGTGGTGGCCGTCGACGTGCCCAGCGGGGTGGACGCGGACACCGGCGAGGTCGCGGGCGTGGCGCTGCGGGCGGATGTGACGGTCTGCTTCGGCACGTACAAGCCCGGGCTGCTGATCGACCCGGGTGCCTCGTACGCCGGGGCGGTGCAGTTGGTCGGGATCGGCCTCGACCTGCCGCCGGCCGGGGTGACGGCGCTGCAGCACGCGGACGTGGCCGGGCTGCTGCCGGTGCCGGGGGCGGAGAGCGACAAGTACCGGCGCGGGGTGGTCGGGGTGGCGGCCGGGTCGGCCCGGTACCCGGGGGCGGCGCTGCTCGCGGTCGCCGGGGCGCTGCGCGGCGGCGCGGGCGCGGTGCGGTACGTGGGGACGGCGGCCGAGGAGGTGGTGCGGCGGTTCCCGGAGGCGCTGGTCACCGAGGGCGGGCCGGCCGGTGCCGGGCGGGTGCAGGCCTGGGTGGTCGGGCCGGGCGGCGGCGAGGGGGCGGAGCGGGCGCTCGCGGAGGCGCTGGCCGCCGACGTGCCGGTGCTGGTCGACGCGGACGGGCTGACCGAGTTGGCCCGGCTCGGGCCGGACGCGCTGGCCGGACGGACGGCGCCGACGCTGCTGACCCCGCACACGGGGGAGGCGGCCCGGCTGCTCGCCGGGGCGGCGGGCAGCGGCGCGGGCGACCCGGCCGCCCGGCCGCCGGCCGCCGACGAGCTGGCGGCCGCCCGGCTGGCCACGGCGCGGCGGCTCGCGGCGGCGTACCGGGCGACGGTGCTGCTGAAGGGTTCGACCACGGTGGTCGCCGATCCGGGCGGCGCCGTGCGGGTGAACCCGACCGGCACCTCGTGGCTGGCGACGGCCGGCAGCGGGGACGTCCTGGCCGGCCTGGCCGGCTCGCTGCTCGCCGCGGGCCTCTCCCCGCTGGACGCCGCCTCGGTGGCCGCCTACCTGCACGGCCTCGCCGCCCGCCACGCCGCCGCGGCCCCCGGCGCCCCGGTCACGGCCCTGGAGGTGGCCGGGGCCGTCTCCGCCGCCTGGAACGACGTCCGCTCGACGGAAGGGGCGGACGGGGCGACCGACCGGCCACCGCGGGAGCGGGAAGTCGGCCCGGCCGACCTTCCGCTCCGGAGCGCGGTCGGGAGGGTGTGGTAGGCAGGCCGGTCTGCACCTGCGGGCCGGTGCGGGGGCGGGAGGGAACCGGGCGCGATTCGTGCGCGTCCGGACCGGATGGCGGGTTGCGCCGGGGCGGCGTGCCGAGGGCCGTTCGGCGAGGACCCCGGGATGTCTGGGAGACTGACCCTGATGACAACTGCGAAGACGACCGTTATGGCCACTCTCACCGAAGGCGCGCGAGCCGAGGCGGCCATCGATCTCGCCGCCCTGCGCGGCAACCTCGACGCGCTGCGCGAGCGGATCGGCGGGGCCGCCGTGATGGCCGCGGTCAAGGCGGACGCCTACGGGCACGGTGCCGTCCGGTGCGCCCGCGAGGCGGTCGCCGCAGGGGTCCGCTGGCTGGGCACCGCGACGCCCGACGAGGCGCTCGCGCTGCGCGCCGCCGGCATCCGGCCGGACCAGGCCCGCATCCTCTGCTGGCTGTGGACGCCGGGCGGCCCGTGGCGCGAGGCCCTCTTCGCCGATCTCGACGTCTCGGTGAGCGGCCAGTGGGCGCTCACCGAACTGCTCGCCGCCGTCCGCGCCACCGGCATCCCGGCCCGGGTCCACCTCAAGGCCGACACCGGCCTCGGCCGCAACGGCTGCCAGCCGCACGACTGGCCCGAGCTGGTCGCCGCCGCCCGCCGCGCCGAGCTGGACGGCCTGCTGACCGTGGTCGGCGTCTGGTCGCACTTCGCCGCCGCCGACGAGCCCGGCCACCCCTCCATCCAGGCCCAGCTGGACGCCTACCGCGCCGCCCTGGCCACCGCCGAGGCGGCCGGCCTGCGCCCCGAGGTGCGGCACCTGGCCAACTCGCCGGCCGCCCTGCTGCTCCCGCAGTCGCACTTCGACATGGTCCGCACGGGCCTCGCGATGTACGGGCTCTCGCCGGTCCCGGACGTCGGCTCGCCGGAGGACTTCGGCCTGCGCCCGGTGATGTCGCTGACCGCCCGGCTGGCCCTGGTCAAGCACGTCCCCGGCGGACACGGCGTCAGCTACGGTCACCACTACACCACTCCCGGCCCGACCACGCTGGGCCTGGTCCCGCTCGGCTACGGCGACGGCATCCCGCGGCACGCCAGCGGCATCGCCCCGGTGCAGATCGACGGCAAGTGGCGCACCGTGGCCGGCCGGGTGGCGATGGACCAGTTCGTCGTCGACCTCGGCGGCGACACCCCGCCGATCGGCGACGAGGTGCTGCTCTTCGGCAACGGCGAGCGCGGCGAGCCGACCGCCGAGGACTGGGGCCGCGCCTGCGGAACCATCTCCTACGAGATCGTGACCCGGATCGGCTCCCGGGTGCCGCGCCGCTACGTCGGCGGCCTGGACGAGGACCCGCGCGGATGAGCGAGCAGCCCGGCGCCGACCCGGTCGGGGCGGTCAGCGGCGTGGCCCGCGCCGTCAAGGCGGCCGAGGCGGCCACCGGGGTGAGCCGGGCCGGGCTGATCGGCATCTCGGTCGGCGTGCTCGCGGCCGGCGCCGCCGCGGGCGTGGCGATCGAGCGGCTGACGGTCGGCCGGACGATGCGCCGCCGGGCCCGTGCCGAACTGGACGCCAAGGCCCCGTACGGCTCGCTGCGCGGTCGCCCCCGCACGGTGGCCGCCGCCGACGGCACCGAGCTGTACGTCGAGCTGGACGGCACCGGTGAGCCGGACGGGTCGCCCGAGCCGCTGACCGTGGTCTTCTGCCACGGCTACTGCCTCAACCAGGACAGCTGGCACTTCCAGCGCGCAGCGTTCCGCGACAGCCTGCGCCTGGTCTTCTGGGACCAGCGCAGCCACGGCCGCTCCGAGCGCTCCCGCTCCTTCCTGGCCGGCGAGCCCGCCAGCATCGACCAGCTCGGCGGCGACCTCAAGGCCGTGATCGACGCCGTCGCGCCGACCGGCCCGCTGGTCCTGGTCGGTCACTCGATGGGCGGCATGACGGTGATGGCGCTGGCCGACCAGCACCCCGAGCTGTTCCGCGAGCGGGTTGCCGGCGTGGCGCTGATCGGCACCCTGGCCGGGAACTGGGACGCCGTCACCTTCGGCCTGCCGCAGGCGGGCGCCAAGCTGTTCCGCCGGGTCGCGCCGGGCATGATGAAGCTGCTCGGCCGTCAGGTGGACCTGGTGGAGGCGACCCGCCGGCTGGGCGCGGACGTCAGCGCCGTCCTCTACCGGCGGTTCTCCTTCGGCGGGAAGGACGTCGACCCGGGTGTGGCCCGGTTCGCCGAGCAGATGCTGGACGCCACCCCGATCGACGTGGTGGCCGAGTTCTACCCGGTGTTCTCCGCGCACGAGAAGACCGAGGCGCTCGCCGCCCTGCGCGGCATGCCCGTCCTGGTGCTGACCGGTACCAAGGATCTGATGACCCCGCCGGGCCACGGCGAGGTGATGGCCGAACAACTGCCGGGCGCCGAGCTGGTCCTGGTCGAGGACGCCGGGCACCTGGTGATGCTGGAGCGGCCCGACGCGGTCGACCGCCGGCTGGCCGCGCTGTTCGAGCGGGCCGCCCGCTTCCGCGGCGCCGCCCCGCCGGCGCCCCCGGTCGGCGAACGCGTGTAGCGAGCCCGGGAGCACCCTCGCCGGACCTCGCCGGACCGGGTCCCGCGGACGCCCGGCGCGGGCGCCGCTGTCGATGTGGCACGGTAGCGGGGGCGCCCGAGAGCCGGTGCGCCGCCGTACGGACCGAAGGGCTTGATTCGCGCATGGGCTCGCACGCCACTCTCACCGCCGCCACCCCCGACCGGATGGGCCGGCTCGGCCGGGAGCTGGCCGCGCTGCTGCGGCCGGGGGACCTGGTGCTGCTCTCCGGCGAGCTGGGGGCGGGGAAGACCACGCTGACCCGCGGCCTCGGCGAGGGGCTCGGGGTGCGCGGTGCCGTCACCTCGCCGACCTTCGTGATCGCCCGGGTGCACCCGTCGCTGACCGGCGGCCCGGCGCTGGTGCACGTCGACGCGTACCGGCTGGGCGGGGACCTCGACGAGATGGAGGACCTCGACCTGGACGTCTCGCTGCCCGAGTCGGTGGTGGTGGTCGAGTGGGGCGAGGGCAAGGTGGAGCGGCTGTCGGAGGACCGCCTGGAGGTCCGGATCGAGCGGGCTGTCGGCGACGAGGCGGCGGGCGGCGACCTGGACCCGCGCCGGGTGGAGCTGACCGGGATCGGCCCCCGCTGGGACGGCGTCGACCTGTCCGTGCTGGCCTGACCTCGCCGTCCGCCCCCGTCACGGTTTCCCGACAGACTGTCGGGAAGATGTTGCGGTCGGGGTCCCGGGCGTGGTGGGATGGGTTTTGAGGTTAGGTCTGCCTAACTAGGAGGCGCCATGCCGAGCACCACGCCCGCCCCGGAGCGCGCACCGCGCGGGACCGGGGCCGAGGGGCCCGACCGCCGTGCCGCGGGGGAGCCGATGCGGGCCCTGCTGGCCGCCTGCGCGGCGGCGGAAGCGGTCTGCACCCCGCCCGGACGCCGTCCGGCGGAGGAACCGCGGGCCGAGGAGCCGTCGGCCGACGGCGGTGCGCACGAGGCCCGCCGCGCCGCGTAGCCCACCGCCCGGTCAGGCGATCACGACCACCTTGGTGTCCTTCGGCGCGAAGTCCCACAGCAGCTGGCCGTCGGCCCGGCTGCTGCGGATGCCGCCGGTCTTGCCGCTCGCGCTGCTCGTACCGCCGGTGCCGCTCCCGATCGAGGAGGGCGTCCCGGACGCGGAGGTCGCCGGGGCGGCGGGCGTGCCGGTGGCGCCGTCGACGGCCGCGCTGAAGCCGAACACCACGCCGTTCTGCTGGGCGAACCGCACCACGTGCTCGATCGCCTTGCCGTCGGTGCCCGTGCCGGACTGGGTGCGGCTGTACACCGGGTAGCTGCCCGGGGCCGGCTCGACCGTGCCCGGGGTGACCGGGAAGGCGGCGACCACCTGCGGGGTCTTCTTCGGGTCGATCAGCCAGACGTAGTGCGTGCCGACCGAGTAGACGACCCGCAGACCGGTGCCGGTGCCCGCGGTGGGCAGCGCCGGGACGGTCGGCGTCGGGGTGGCGCTCGGGGTGGCCGGGGCGGCCGGCCCGCTGGACGCCGCGGTGGTGCTCGTGCCGGGATTGGCGGCGACCGCGCGGTCCTGCGCGCCGTTGGCCTGGAAGGCCAGCAGGCTCACCACCGCCAGGGCCCCCAGGGTCAGCCCCGTGACCACCACTCCAGGACCCATCTTCGCCACGTGTGCTCCCACCGCCGTCCCAAAACCGTCGGCCCCATCGTGCCAGGTCCGTCCGTCCGGTCCGCATCGCGTCGGACGTGTGTTCCGCCGTGGGGCGGGTTTTCGATCGTGCGGCGCACTCCCGCCGGACGCACTCCCACCGGTGCGGCGCACGCCCCCGGCGGCGGGACGGAGCCGGGGCCCGACGGGTCACCGCCCGACCGGTCTAACCTTGACCCGTGCTGCTGCTCGCGTTCGACACCGCTACCCCCGCCGTCACCGCCGCCGTCCACGACGGTTCGGCCGTCCTCGCCGAGACCGACCAGGTCGACGCCAGGCGCCACGGCGAACTCCTGCTGCCCGCGATCGACCAGGTGCTGCGGGCGGCCGGTGTCGACAAGCACCGGCTGACCGACATCGCCGTGGGCGTCGGCCCGGGACCGTACACCGGCCTGCGGGTCGGCCTGGTGACCGCCGCCGCGCTGGGGCACGCCCTGGGCCTGCCGGTGCACGGTGTCTGCACCCTGGACGCCATCGCCCACCGGGCCCGCGCGCGGGGCCTGGCCGGTGAGCCGTTCACGGTGGCCACCGACGCCCGCCGCAAGGAGGTCTACTGGGCCTCCTACGACGCCGAGGGCAACCGGACCGAGGGCCCGTCGGTGGACCGCCCCGGCGAGCTGACGCCCCCCGCCCGCTCGGTCGGCGCCGGCGCGCTGCTCTACCCGGACGCCTTCCCCGGCGCGCACGGCCCCGAGCACGTCTCGGCCGGCGCGCTCGCCGACTTCGCCGCCGCCGAGCTGGCCGCCGGCCGGGCCCTGCTGCCCAACGCCCCGCTCTACCTGCGCCGCCCGGACGCCCAGGTGCCGGCCGGCTACAAGGCGGTGCTCCCGGCGTGACCGGCCCGAGCACCGACGGGGCCGTGCGCACCGCCGCCCCCGTCGCCACGCTGCGCCCGATGCGCTGGTGGGACATCGCCCCGGTGCTGGCGCTGGAGCTGGAGCTGTTCCCCGAGGACGCCTGGTCCGCCGGCATGTTCTGGTCCGAGCTGGCCGAGGCCCGCCCCGGCGGCACCCGCCACTACACCGTCGCCGAGGCCCCGGACGGCACGATCGTCGGCTATGCCGGGCTGATGGCGGTGGCCGACGAGGGCGACGTGCAGACCATCGCCGTCGACGGCCGCCACCAGGGCGCCGGCCTCGGCGCGGCGCTGCTCGCCGACCTGGTCCGGGAGGCCGCCCGGCGCGGCTGCGCGGACCTGCTGCTGGAGGTGCGGGTGGACAACACCCGCGCGCAGCGGCTCTACGAGCGCTCGGGTTTCGAGCCGGTCGGCATCCGGCGCGGCTACTACCAGCCCGCCAACGTCGACGCGCTGGTGATGCGCCTCGACCTCGCGGCCGTCGCCGTCGACGGCGCCGCCGGCCCCGAAGACCTCGACGAACCCGCGGACCACCCGCGACCGGACGTGAAGAAGGACACCCCCCATGGCTGACGAACCGCTCGTCCTCGGCATCGAGACCTCCTGCGACGAGACCGGCGTCGGCATCGTGCGCGGCACCACCCTGCTCGCCGACGCGGTGGCCTCCAGCGTCAACGACCACGCCCGGTTCGGCGGCGTCGTCCCCGAGATCGCCAGCCGCGCGCACCTGGAGGCGATGGTCCCCACCATCCAGCGCGCCCTGGACACCGCGGGCGTCAAGGCGAGCGACCTGGACGGCATCGCCGTCACCGCGGGCCCGGGCCTGGCCGGCGCGCTGCTGGTCGGCGTGAGCGCCGCCAAGGCGTACGCGTGGGCCCTCGACAAGCCGCTGTACGGCGTCAACCACCTCGCCTCGCACATCTGCGTGGACCAGCTGGAGCACGGCCGCCTGCCGTCCCCGACGATGGCCCTGCTGGTCTCCGGCGGGCACTCCTCGCTGCTGCTCAGCGAGGACATCACCAGCGACGTGCGCCCGCTCGGCGCGACCATCGACGACGCGGCCGGCGAGGCCTTCGACAAGGTGGCCCGGGTGCTCGGGCTCGGCTTCCCCGGGGGCCCGGTGGTGGACCGCACCGCCCGGGAGGGCGACCGGAAGGCGATCGCCTTCCCGCGCGGCCTGACCGGCCCCAGGGACCCGGAGTACGACTTCTCCTTCTCCGGTCTGAAGACCGCCGTCGCCCGCTGGGTGGAGGCGAAGCGCCGGGCCGGCGAGGAGGTGCCGGTCGCCGACGTCGCGGCGTCCTTCCAGGAGGCGGTCACCGACGTGCTGACCCGCAAGGCGGTCAAGGCCTGCAAGGACAACGGCGTCGACCACCTGATGATCGGCGGCGGCGTCGCGGCCAACTCGCGGCTGCGCGAGATGGCCCAGCAGCGCTGCGACAAGGCCGGCATCCAGCTGCGGGTGCCCCGCCCGGGCCTGTGCACCGACAACGGCGCGATGGTCGCCGCGCTGGGCTCCGAGATGGTCTGGCGGGACCGCGCGCCGTCCTCCTTCGACCTGTCGGCGGACTCCTCGCTGCCCGTCACCGAGGTCCACGTCCCGCACACGGACTTCCACGGCCAGGCCTATCAGGCCCTGGGCGGGCAGGCGTGAGCACCACCGCCGCGATGTGGGAGGCCCGGGCCGCCGACGGACGCGGCGCCGAGCTCTCCGCCTGGGTCCGGGAGACCGCGCTGCCCGCGCTGCGCGGCCGCGCCGGGCTGCAACGCGCCGAGCTGTTCGCCGCCCCCGGCGAGCGCGTGCTGCTGATCACCTGGTGGTCCGGCGAGCCGGTCCCGGTGGCCGAGCCGCCCGCCGGCCTGCTGGGCCGCCCGGTGCACCGCTGGTCCTTCATCAGCGAGCACGTGGAGTAGGCCGTGCAAGGCTGATCCCGGCGCCCGTTCGCACGTCCGATCGGGAACCGAACGCCGTGGCGTTACCGTGCTAGCGAGTGGGATCGCTGAACGGGAACGGGGAGCACGGCGCGGTGAACAGGCACGGGTGGAGCAGGACGACGGTGTACGCGGTGGGGGCCATGGCCCTGCTGGCCACCGCCACCGGGTGTTCGGGCGGGGACGACAGCGGCGCCGCGTCCGCCGCGCTGGTGGCGCCGGGCGGCACCACCGCCCCGGCCGGGTCCGCCGCGCCGCAACAGGGCGCGGCCACCCCGCCGCCGAGCGCTTCCCCCGCCCCGGCCGAGGGGGACGCCGCCGCCTGGGCGAAGTGGCACCTCACCCCGCTGCCGCCCGCGCCCCCGGCCCCCGCCGACAAGCCGGTGAAGCTCCAGCGGACCGGCCAGGTCCCGGTGTTCAGCGAGGTGCGGACCGCCGACAAGGTCGTCTTCGTCACCATCGACGACGGCGCCGAGAAGGACCCGAAGTTCGTCGAGATGCTGACCGACCTCAAGGTGCCGGTCTCGATGTTCCTGACCCGCGACATCGTCAAGGACGACTACGGCTACTTCAAGCGGCTCCAGGCGCTCGGCAACCACGTCCACAACCACACCGTGGACCACGCGCAGCTGAGCAAGGTGACGCCGGAGAAGCAGAAGTCCGAGGTCTGCGACGCCCAGGCCGCGCTCACCCAGCAGTACGGCACCCCGCCGCTGCTGTTCCGCCCGCCCTACGGCGACGGCGCCAACACGCCGGCGCTCAACACCGCGGTGCAGCAGTGCGGGCCGCGGGCGATCGTGCTGTGGCGGGAGTCGATGCAGATCCACGACATGCAGTACCAGGCGGCGGACAAGAAGCTGCGGCCCGGCGACATCGTGCTCGCCCACTTCCGGGGCCCGAAGGACCTCAAGGGCGAGACGATGACGCAGATGTTCGGGGAACTGCTGGCCAGGATCCAGGAGCAGGGCTTCGCGGTGGCCCGTCTTGAGGACTACATCGCGGCGCCGGCCGGCTGAACGGCCGCGGCCGGGCCGGTCACCGGCCGGCCGAGCATCATCAGCGGGCCGTGGTCGGTGCGGCTGAGGATCACCGTGACCTCGTTCGGGCCGGCGGGCTTCAGCTGGCGGCGCAGCTCCTCCGGGGTGATCGCCATGCCGCGCTTCTTGATCACCACGGTGCCGACGCCCCGCTCGCGCAGCAGCGCCTTGAGCCTCTTGATGTGGAACGGCAGCACGTCGGTCAGCTCGAAGCCGTGCGCGTACGGGGTGTCGACCAGCTCGTCCGAGGTGACGTAGGCGATCTTCGGGTCGATCAGCCGCCCGTTCACCCGCTGCGCCACCTCCGCGACCAGGTGGGCCCGGATCACCGCGCCGTCCGGCTCGTAGAGGTAGCGGCCGACCGGGCCGGCCGGCGGGTCGGGCAGGTCGCCGCCGGTGAGGCTGGCCCGCTGCGGCAGCAGGGTGGCGCGGTGCGGGCGCTCGGCGCGGGTGCCGAACCAGAGCACCGCCTCCTTGACGTCGCCGTGGTCGGAGACCCACTCGGCCTCCGCGTCGGCCGGCACCGCCTCGTGCGGGATGCCGGGCGCCACCTTGAGCGCCCCGACCGGGGTGCGCCGGCCGGCCTCGATCGCCCAGGACAGCGGCGGCGCGTACGCCTCGGGGTCGAAGACCCGGCCGCGCGAGGTGCGCCGGGCCGGGTCGGTGAAGACCGCGTCGAAGCCGGTGACGTCGACGTCGGCGACGTCCGCGCAGCGCACCTCGACCCGGTCGGCCAGGCCCAGCGCGGCCGCGTTGGCGGCGGTGGCGGCGCAGGCGGCCGGGTCCTTGTCGACGGCGAGCACCTCGACACCGGCCCGGGCCAGCGCCAGCACGTCGCCGCCGATCCCGCAGCAGAGGTCGGCCAGCCGCTTCACCCCGAGGTCCGCGAAGCGGCGCGCCCGCCACTCGGCGACCTCGCGCCGGGTGGACTGCTCGACGCCGTTGGGCGTGAAGTACATGAGGTCGGCGTCGGCGCCGAACTTGGCCCGGGCCCGTTGCCGCAGCCGGGCCTGCCCGAAGGCGGCCGAGACCAGCTCGGCGGGGTGCTCCTTGCGCAGCCGGGTGGCCAGCGCCAGCTCCTCCCCGGGCGCGAAGTCGCGCAGTTCGGCGAGCAGGGCCTGGCCCCGGTCGGTCAGCAGGGGCCGCAGGTCGTCGTTCTCCACCCCGCCATTCTCGCCGGTCGGACCTGGCCGAAGGCGACAGGAGGACGGCCGGGTGTGCGGGCCGGGACCGCCCCGCACATGAGTACGGCCACCCGTCGCCCACTCATTCGGATCGTGGGACCGCCGGGCGCGTCGTTGGCACTCTGGTTGACTGAGTGCTAACCGCGGCCTATGGTCATCACTAGCACTCCCCACCGGGGGAGTGCTAACGCGACAGTGCGTGTCTGACCCCCGCGACGGCAGATGCGCGAGTTCGCCCCTACCCGTTAGAAAACCCCGTAATCTCCGAAGGGGAGCTCGGACGTGACCACCAGCAGCAAGGTTGCCATCAAGCCGCTCGAGGACCGCATCGTGGTCCAGCCGCTCGACGCCGAGACCACCACGGCCTCCGGCCTGGTTATCCCGGACACCGCCAAGGAGAAGCCCCAGGAGGGCGTCGTCCTGGCCGTCGGCCCGGGCCGCTTCGAGGACGGCCAGCGTCTGCCGCTCGACGTCGCCGTCGGTGACATCGTCCTGTACTCGAAGTACGGCGGCACCGAGGTGAAGTACCAGGGCGAGGAGTACCTGGTGCTCTCCGCCCGCGACGTTCTCGCCATCATCGAGAAGTAAGACGTCAGAGCCACGCCCCGGATCCGTGTCCCTAGTGACAGGGGACCGGGGCGTGGCTGTTGGTTCACGTAGTCGAGCGGCCGCCGTGAAGGCCGCACCCCCGAGGGAATAGGGAACATGGCGAAGATCCTGCAGTTCGACGAGGACGCCCGCCGCTCGCTGGAGCGCGGTGTCAACAAGCTGGCCGACACCGTCAAGGTGACCATCGGCCCCAAGGGCCGCAACGTCGTCATCGACAAGAAGTTCGGCGCCCCGACCATCACCAACGACGGCGTCACCATCGCCCGTGAGGTCGAGCTCGACGACCCGTACGAGAACCTTGGCGCGCAGCTCGTCAAGGAGGTCGCCACCAAGACCAACGACGTCGCGGGCGACGGCACCACCACCGCCACCGTGCTGGCCCAGGCCCTGGTCAACGAGGGTCTGCGCAACGTCGCCGCCGGCGCCGGCCCGGCCGCCCTGAAGAAGGGCATCGACAAGGCCGTCGCCGCCGTCTCCGAGCACCTGCTGTCGGTCGCCCGTGAGATCGAGGGCAAGGACGACGTCGCCGCCGTCGCCACCCTGTCCGCCCAGGACGCCCAGGTCGGCGAGCTGATCGCCGAGGCGATCGACAAGGTCGGCAAGGACGGTGTCATCACCGTCGAGGAGTCGAACACCTTCGGCGTGGAGCTGGACTTCACCGAGGGCATGCAGTTCGACAAGGGCTACCTGTCGCCGTACTTCGTCACCGACGCGGAGCGGCAGGAGGCGGTCCTGGAGGACCCGTACATCCTGATCAACCAGGGCAAGATCTCCTCCATCCAGGAGCTGCTGCCGCTGCTGGAGAAGATCCTGCAGGGCGGTTCCTCCCGCCCGCTGCTGATCATCGCCGAGGACGTCGACGGCGAGGCGCTGTCCACCCTCGTGGTGAACAAGATCCGCGGCACCTTCAACGCGGTGGCCGTCAAGGCCCCGGGCTTCGGCGACCGCCGCAAGGCGATCCTCGGCGACCTGGCCGTCCTGACCGGTGGCACCGTGATCTCCGAGGAGGTCGGCCTCAAGCTCGACCAGGCCGGTCTGGACGTGCTGGGCTCGGCCCGCCGCGTGACCGTCACCAAGGACGAGACGATCGTCGTCGACGGTGCCGGCGAGAGCGAGGCCGTGGCCGGCCGCGTCGCCCAGATCAAGGGCGAGATCGCCAACACCGACTCGGACTGGGACCGCGAGAAGCTGCAGGAGCGCCTGGCCAAGCTGGCCGGCGGCGTCTGCGTCATCCGCGTCGGTGCCGCCACCGAGGTGGAGCTCAAGGAGCGCAAGCACCGCCTGGAGGACGCCATCTCGGCGACCCGCGCCGCGGTCGAGGAGGGCATCGTCGCCGGTGGTGGCGCCTCCCTGGTCCACGCCGCCAAGGTGCTGAACGACGGCCTGGGCCTGTCCGGCGACGAGGCCACCGGTGTCGCGGTCGTCCGCAAGGCGCTGCACGAGCCGCTGCGCTGGATCGCCCAGAACGCCGGCCTGGAGGGCTACGTCATCACCTCCAAGGTCTCCGAGCTGGAGCAGGGCCAGGGCTACAACGCCGCCACCGGCGAGTACGGCGACCTGGTCAAGGCCGGCGTCATCGACCCGGTCAAGGTCACCCGCTCCGCCCTGGAGAACGCCGCCTCGATCGCCTCCCTGCTGCTCACCACCGAGACCCTCGTGGTGGAGAAGAAGGAGGAGGAGGCCGACAACGGTCACTCGCACGGCGGTCACGGCCACTCGCACTGAGGCCGTAGCCACCGAGGCCGCAGCCGCTGAGCGCGGCCACTGACGCAGGCCCGGTCCGCGCCCCGAGAGGGGTGGCGGGCCGGGCCTGCGGCCGTTCAGGGCTGCTTCAGTCTTCAACTATCAGTTGAATTTTGCGTAATGCAAAGAATCCCTTATATCTTGGTGGCATGATCGAGGCCCGCCACCTGCGCGTCCTGCGTGCCGTAGCCCGCACCGGCTCCTTCTCCGCCGCCGCCCGCGAGCTGGGCTGCACCCAGCCCGCCATCAGTCAGCAGATGAAGGCCCTGGAGAAGTCCGTGGACACCCCGCTGGTGGTCCGCTCGGGCCGAGGGATGCAGCTGAGCGAGGCCGGGCGGGTCCTGCTCAAGCATGCCACCGGGATCCTCGCCGGGCTCTCCGCCGCGGAGGAGGAGGTCGCCGCGATCGCCGGGCTGCGGGCCGGACGGGTGCGGCTGGTGTCCTTCCCGACCGCAAGCTCGACCCTGGTGCCGCCGGCCGTCGCCCGGCTGCGGGACAGCCATCCGGGCGTGCGCGTGTCGCTGGTCGAGGCCGAGCCGCCGGAGTCGCTGGCGATGCTGCGCGGCGGCGAGTGCGAGGTCGCGCTCGCCTTCCGCTACCCGCAGGCCCCCGGATCCACCCTCGCGCCGGCGCCCGCGCCCGCGCACGGAACGCCCCGGGAGGCGCGCGCCGAGGCCAATCTGGAGGCCCAGCAGCTGAGCGCCGGGGCCGACTGGTCCGATCTGGTGGTCACCCCGCTGCTGGACGACCCGCTGGTGGGCCTGCTGCCCGCGGGGCACCGGCTGGCCGGGCGCGGCGGGCCGGTGGGGCTGGCCGAACTGGCGGGGGAGCAGTGGATCGCCGGCTGTCCGCAGTGCCGGGGGCACCTGGTGGAGCTGTGCGCGGGCGCCGGCTTCGAGCCGCGGATCGACTTCGCGACCGACGACTACCCGGCGGTGGTCGGGCTGGTGGCGGCCGGACTCGGGGTGGCGGTGCTGCCCGGACTGGCGCTGGAGTCGGTACGGCCGGACGGGGTGGTGCCGGTGGCGGTGCACGCCGTCTCGGGGGCGCCGGCGGTGCGGCAGGTGGTCGCGCTGACCCTGCCGGACCTCGCCGAGGTGCCGGCGGTGGCGCTGATGCTGGAGCGGCTGGCGGGGGCGGCGGCGGGGGCGACGGCGGGGCGCTGACCCGCCGGCGTGCCGGGCCCGTGTCGACCGGGCGGGCCCCGAACAGGTGTCACTCCGGGAAGTAACGTTTCTTCCCGGTCGGGCGGAGCCTGGCGTTTCTACTGCTGGGCCGCACTCGGCGCCACGAGCGGTACCTCCACCAGCCGGTTGCGCGAGCGGCCCATCATCTCCTCGCGCTCGTCCTCGGTCAGGCCTCCCCAGACGCCGTACGGCTCGCGCACCGCCAGCGCGTGCGCGGCGCACTCGGTGCGCACCGGGCAGCGCATGCAGACCTCCTTGGCGCTCGCCTCGCGCGAGCTGCGGGCCGCGCCGCGCTCCCCCTCGGGGTGGAAGAAGAGCGAGCTGTCCACGCCGCGGCAGGCCGCGGAGAGCTGCCAGTCCCAGAGGTCCGCGTTGGGGCCGGGGAGTCGGGAGAAATCTGCCATGGCTCATTCCCTTCAGAGGTCGTCGACCGCGGGCCGGTCGCCGGCGGCTTGCGTCGGCGACGGCACGGCGGGCGTCCGGCGCGGTGTGGACACCTGGAAATATGACTTACGGCAACTCCATGGACAAGTCACCCACAGAGTGGCACAACAGTCAATGACCATACGAAAGCTATAAAACCGGGCAAAGTGGGCAGGCCTGCCGGGCCGGCGACCGCCGGGCGCGAATGTGGCAATCGGGTGGCCGACCGGCGCACGAGGACCCGCGCGGGTGTGCGGGTTGTACGCCGACCGCGCGCGAGCTGCGCAAAAGTGCGGCGTGTGCACCGCGATGCGGCTGATCGGTAACGGGTCGGCCACGTACAGTGGTGGAGGTGGCCCCGAAGGCCGTAACTCATTCGAGTGATGGTCGTTGGAAGTGCGGAGGCGGTTAGCGGGCGCCGGACGTCGGGAACGATCGCGGGGAATCTCAGGCGATCAGCACGGAGTCTGACGCCGATCGGCCGTGTCGAAGAGGTTCGTACCAGCCAGGAGGCTCAACGTGACGCGGATCAGCTGCGGAGGACGACGGTCATGACTTCCGTTCTCGTTTGCGACGATTCCCCGCTCGCCCGCGAGGCGCTTCGCCGCGCGGTCGCGACCGTACCCGGTGTCGACCGGGTCACCACCGCGACGAACGGGGAGGAGGTCCTCCGCCGCTGGGTGGCCGACCGCTCCGACCTCGTCCTGATGGACGTCCGGATGCCCGGCCTCGGTGGGGTGGAGACGGTCCGGCGGCTGCTGTCCGCCGATCCGGGCGCCCGGATCATCATGCTCACCGTCGCCGAGGACCTCGACGGGGTCGCCCTCGCGGTCGCCGCCGGCGCCCGCGGGTACCTGCACAAGGACGCCTCGCGCGCCGAACTGCGGGCCACCGTCACCCAGGCGCTCGCCGACCCGACCTGGCGGCTCGCCCCCCGCCGGCTGCGCAGCCCGGACATGGGCGCGGCGCCGACCCTGACGGCGCGTGAGATCCAGGTGCTCGAAGGCATGAGCCACGGACGCAGCAACGCCGAGATCGGCCGCGAGCTGTTCCTCTCCGAGGACACCGTCAAGACCCATGCCCGGCGGCTGTTCAAGAAGCTCGGCGCCTCGGACCGCGCGCACGCGGTGGCGCTGGGCTTCCGCTGGGGCCTGGTCCGCTGACCGCCGCCGGCGCCGCCGGGTCCGGCACGCTCCGCGCGATTGTCCGCGCGGGGGCGTGTGACGTGACGGTCCCGAGGTTGCACCATGGAGGAGTGGAGCACCTCGGGGACCAGCGGGCAGGAACTGCGGCGAACCACAGGGCCGCGGGAGACTCGGCGGACGGCGCCGCGGACGGGAGCGCCCGGGGCGGCGGGGCGGGAGGCGGGACGGTGCAGGAGGGGCCGGTGGTGCGGACCGGTGCGGCACCGCATAACGTTCCGGTGCACAACTCCGGACGCGGTGCCGCGTTTTCCCGCGCGACCAGGCACCATGGACCGATGCGTGACGACGTGACCGGGGCTCCCGGTGAGGCGGACCCGGTGGAGGCCGAGCCCTCCGCGCCCGGGCCCGGCCCGGCGTACGCGGAACCGGGCGACGGTCCCGGTGCGCTCTCCGCACTGGTCGCGGCCGCCGTCCGCGGCGAGGGTCCGGCGATCGACGCGCTGCTCGCCCACGTCCACCCGTTGGCCCTGCGGTACTGCCGCGGCCGGCTGGTGCGGCTGCCCGGCGGTGCCCGGCACCACGTGGACGACATCGCGCAGGAGGTCTGCGTCGCGGTGCTCTGCGCGCTGCCCCGGTACCGGGACCAGGGGCGCCCGTTCGAGGCCTTCGTCTACGGGATCGCCGCGCACAAGATCGCCGATCTGCAGCGGGCCGCGATGCGCGGGCCCGGCTCGACGGTGATCCCGCAGGACGACCTGCCGGAGGTGCCGGACGACGCGCTCGGCCCGGAGGAGCGGGCGCTGCTCAGCAGCGACGCGGCCTGGGCGAAGGAGCTGCTCTCCAACCTGCCGGCCCGGCAGCGCGAGCTGGTGCTGCTGCGGGTGGCCGCCGGGCTCTCGGCGGAGGAGACCGGGGAGGTGCTCGGGATGTCCCCGGGGGCCGTCCGGGTCGCCCAGCACCGTGCGCTCAGCCGGCTGCGGGCGCTCGCGGAGGAGTCCTCCTAGAAGCGGAATGGCCCATGGCCGGGCTGTGTTGTCAAGGGCACACGAGAGCGCATTCGCGGTGCCAGTACCATGGGGTATCGGCGCCTGGGCGGGTCGCCAAAGTTTCGACGGTGTGCACGGGGTTTCCCTGGAGGATCCTCCAACGGTCACGGCCACCGGGCTTTCGGCGTCCGAGCGAGTGAGCTGATGACAGCGCCCCCACCTGCAGGGCGCGAGCTGATCGAGCCGGCCACGGAAGGTACCCCCGAAATGTCTTACAACGCCGCAGGCGTACCCGAGAAGTTCGCGATGCTCGGACTCACGTACGACGACGTCCTGCTGCTGCCGGGGGCGTCCGAGGTGCTGCCGAACGAGGTCGACACCTCCTCGCGGGTCTCCCGCAACGTGCGCGTCAACATTCCGCTGCTCTCCGCGGCGATGGACAAGGTCACCGAGTCGCGGATGGCGATCGCGATGGCCCGTCAGGGCGGCGTCGGCGTCCTGCACCGCAACCTGTCGGTCGAGGACCAGGCCAACCAGGTCGACCTGGTGAAGCGCTCCGAGTCGGGCATGGTCACCGACCCGATCACGGTCGGCCCGGAGACCACGCTGGCCGAGGCCGACGCGCTCTGTGCCAAGTTCCGGATCTCCGGTGTGCCGATCGCCGACGGGAGCGGCAAGCTGCTCGGCATCGTCACCAACCGCGACATGGCCTTCGAGACCGACCGCACCCGCCAGGTCCGCGAGATCATGACCCCGATGCCGCTGATCACCGGCAAGGTCGGTATCTCCGGCGTCGACGCGATGGCGCTGCTGCGCCGCCACAAGATCGAGAAGCTGCCGCTGGTCGACGACGACGGCCGGATCAAGGGCCTCATCACGGTCAAGGACTTCGTCAAGGCCGAGCAGTACCCCAACGCCGCCAAGGACTCCGAGGGCCGGCTGCTGGTCGGTGCCGCCGTCGGCGCGAGCGCCGAGGCCTTCGACCGGGCCCAGGCCCTGGTCGAGGCGGGCGTGGACTTCCTGGTCGTCGACACCTCGCACGGCCACAGCCACAACGCGCTGGCCTGGATCGCGAAGATCAAGTCGGCCGTCAAGGTCGACGTGGTCGGCGGCAACGTCGCCACCCGCGACGGCGCCCAGGCGCTGATCGACGCCGGCGTGGACGGCGTCAAGGTCGGCGTCGGCCCGGGCTCCATCTGCACCACCCGCGTGGTCGCCGGCATCGGCGTCCCGCAGGTCACCGCGATCTACGAGGCCGCGCTGGCCTGCCAGGCGGCCGGCGTGCCGGTCATCGGCGACGGCGGTCTGCAGTACTCCGGCGACATCGGCAAGGCGCTGGCCGCCGGCGCCGACACCGTGATGCTGGGCTCGCTGCTGGCCGGCTGCGAGGAGTCCCCGGGCGAGCTGCTGTTCATCAACGGCAAGCAGTACAAGTCCTACCGCGGCATGGGCTCGCTGGGCGCCATGCAGTCCCGCGGCCAGGGCCGCTCCTACTCCAAGGACCGCTACTTCCAGGCCGAGGTGGCCTCGGACGACAAGCTCGTCCCCGAGGGCATCGAGGGCCAGGTGCCCTACCGCGGCCCGCTCGGCGCGGTGCTGCACCAGCTGGTCGGCGGTCTGCGCCAGACCATGGGCTACGTGGGCGCCGCCAACGTCGCCGAGATGGAGAGCAAGGGCCGGTTCGTCCGGATCACCTCGGCGGGCCTCAAGGAGAGCCACCCGCACGACATCCAGATGACCGTCGAGGCGCCGAACTACAGCGCCCGCCGCTGATCGGGGCACCCGGCCGCGGGGCCCGCCACCGAGGGGTGGCGGGCCCCGCGGGCTGTCCCGGGGACCGCCTGCCGGGGGACCGGGGGCCGGGCGGGGCCGTGCGAGGGCGGACGGGTGCGGGATACTGGGGGGCGGCCGGGGTGACCCGGCGGGCATGAGCAACACCACCAGAAGGGCTCGAAGTGACTGAGATCGAGATCGGGCGAGGCAAGCGCGGCCGCCGGGCGTACTCCTTCGACGACATCGCCGTCGTCCCCAGCCGCCGTACGCGTGACCCGAAGGAGGTCTCGATCGCCTGGCAGATCGACGCCTACCGCTTCGAGCTGCCGTTCCTGGCCGCTCCCATGGACAGCGTGGTCTCCCCGCAGCAGGCCATCGCCATCGGCCGCCTCGGCGGCCTCGGCGTGCTGAACCTGGAAGGCCTCTGGACCCGCTACGAGGACCCGCAGCCGCTGCTCGACGAGATCGCCGCGATCACCGACGAGTCCGCCGCGACCCGCCGCCTGCAGGAGATCTACGCCGAGCCGATCAAGGCCGAGCTGATCAAGCAGCGGATCCAGGAGGTCCGCGACTCCGGCGTGGTCACCGCCGCCGCGCTCTCGCCGCAGCGCACCGCCGAGTTCTCCAAGGCCGTCGTGGACGCCGGGGTCGACGTCTTCGTCATCCGCGGCACCACCGTCTCCGCCGAGCACGTCTCCGGCGCGGCCGAGCCGCTCAACCTGAAGCAGTTCATCTACGAGCTGGACGTCCCGGTCATCGTCGGCGGCTGCGCCACCTACACCGCCGCGCTGCACCTGATGCGCACCGGCGCGGCCGGCGTGCTGGTCGGCTTCGGCGGCGGCGCCGCGCACACCACCCGCAACGTGCTCGGCATCCAGGTGCCGATGGCCACCGCCGTCGCCGACGTCGCCGCCGCGCGCCGCGACTACATGGACGAGTCCGGCGGCCGCTACGTGCACGTCATCGCGGACGGCGGCGTCGGCTACAGCGGCGACATCCCGAAGGCGGTCGCCTGCGGCGCCGACGCGGTGATGATCGGTGCCGCGCTGGCCCGCGCCACCGACGCGCCCGGCAAGGGCTACCACTGGGGCATGGAGGCCGTCCACGAGGAGCTGCCGCGCGGCAAGCGGGTCGACCTCGGCACGGTCGGCAGCACCGAGGAGATCCTCACCGGCCCGTCGCACACCCCGGACGGCACCATGAACCTGTTCGGCGCGCTGCGCCGGGCGATGGCGACCACCGGGTACACCGAGCTCAAGGAGTTCCAGCGGGTCGAGGTGACCGTCAACCCGGCGCTCAACCACCGCTGAGCCCGTTCTCCCGGGGCCTCCGTCGCGCACCGCGGCGGGGGCCCCGCGCCGTGTCGGCGCGGGTTCACTGGCGGGTGGCGGCGCGGCGGGTGAGCAGGAAGCCGCCGATCACGGCGATGCCGAAGAAGACCAGGTCCAGCGGGCGGCGGCCGTCGCGCCAGAGCGGGAGGGCGTCGTGCAGCAGCTCGCCGTAGCCGGTGCCCGCCAGCTCGTGCAGCCGGCGGGTCTGCCCGAGCAACTGGCCGAGGAACAGCGCGCCGGACGCCAGCAGGGCGCCCAGCGGCGGCAGTAACCGGCCGGGGCCGCCGAGCCGGCCCAGCGGCCAGGCGACCGCCGCCGCCGGGGCGATGGCCAGCCAGCCGACGGTGGCCTCCGCGCGGGCCGGGGCGCAGCCGAACGCCGCGGCGCCGGCCAGCATCGCGAGGACGGCCAGCGCCACGGCCGGGCCCGTCCGGTGCCGGCGGCGACGGTGCTCCGGGGCGCCGCCGGTGCCGTCGGCCGTACCGGTCCCGGCCGGGTCGGCCGGTTCGACGGGGCGGTAACCGGCCACCGGGGCACCGGGCATCCCGGGGGCCACGTAGCCCTCGGGGGTCTCCGGTTCCGGTGCGACCGAGAAGTGCGGGGCCGTGGGCGGCCGGACCGACTGGCCGTCAGCGCCCGGTTCGGATGCGGTCATGGACGTCGTGTTCCCCCCGGAAAGACGGTGAGCTGCCGAACGGTAGCAGGGCCCGGAGCGGGGTCGACAGAGTTTTCGATCACGGATCGGGCACGGAGCGCCGCCCCGGCCCGGGCGCGCGCCAGGGTGGCCGGGGGCCGGGTGGTCGGGGGCGTGCGTGACAGGGGATGATGGAGGCTTGGGCGCTCGGGCCTGACGCCGGTCCGACACGCCGTCACCACGACCGCCGGCAGCACATGGGGGAACGTTCCGAATGACCCAGGCGCAGGGTTCCAACGGCCGCCTCCTGGCCGGACGCTACCGGCTGAACGACGTCCTCGGGCGTGGCGGCATGGGCACCGTCTGGCGCGCCGAGGACGAAATGCTGGGCCGGACGGTCGCGGTCAAGGAACTGCGGATGAACGCCAGCGTGGAGGAGGACGAGAAGCACCGGCTGATCGTCCGCACCCTGCGCGAGGCCAAGGCGACGGCGCGGATCCGGCACAACTCGGCGGTCACCGTCTTCGACGTGGTCGAGGAGGACGACCGGCCGTGGATCGTCATGGAGCTGGTCGAGTCCCGCTCGCTGGCGGACGTGGTCCGGGAGGACGGTCCGCTGGCGCCGGCCCGGGCGGCGGAGATCGCGCTGGACGTGCTCGGCGTGCTGAGTGCCGCCCACGCGCTCGGCATCCTGCACCGGGACGTCAAGCCGTCCAACGTGCTGATCGGCGAGGACGGCCGGGTGGTGCTCACCGACTTCGGCATCGCCAGCGTGGAGGGCGACAGCTCGGTGACCTCCACCGGGATGCTGGTCGGCGCGCCCTCGTACATATCCCCGGAGCGGGCCCAGGGGCAGAAGCCCGGACCGCCGGCCGACCTGTGGTCGCTGGGCGGCACGTTGTACGCGATGGTCGAGGGCCGGCCCCCGTACGACCGGGGCTCGGCGCTGGCGACCCTGACCGCGGTGATGACGGAGGAGCTGGCCGCCCCGGCGAACGCCGGGCCGCTGCTGCCGGTGATCGAGGGGCTGCTGGCCAAGGACCCGGCGAAGCGGCTGACCGCCTCGCAGACCCGGGCGATGCTCAAGCGGGTGGTCGCCGAGGCGACCGCGCGGGCCGAGTCGACCACCGAGCAGGCGGTTCCGGTCGCGGACGGCGGCGCGAAGCGGCCGATCGGCGGGCTGCTCGGGACGGTGCGGGTGGGCAGCCGGGCCGGGGACGCCGGGAAGGGGGAGTCGGCGGCGCCGGTGGTGCCTGTGGTGTCCGGCGAGCCTTCGGGCGCGGCGGGCGGGTCGGGGCCGTCGGGTCCTTCCGGTTCGTCGGGTCCGTCGGATTCGGAGACGGATGCGGTCCGGCCGGTCACCAGTGAGTGGACGCTGGGCGCGACCCAGGCGGCCGGGGCCGACCCGCGCACCGGCCGGCGGCGGCTGGCCGTGGCGACGGTCGTGGTGGTGCTGCTGCTGATCGCGGGCGTGGTCGCGCTGGTGCAGGCGCTCGGCGGCTCCGACGACGGCTCGGCGAACGGCGCGCGCGGCACCGCGGCGGCGGACGTCACGCCGGGCAGCGCGGCGCCGGTGACGGTGTCGGAGAGCTCCGGTCCGGCGCAGGACGCGGTGCCCGAGCCCGCCCCCACGCCGAGCGCGGACCCGACGCCGAGCGATACGCCCACCCCGACGCCCACTCCGACTCCGACGCCGACGCCCACTCCGACGGCGACCGGGGCGGCGGTGCCGGCCGGGTACCACGAGTACAAGGACCCGTCCGGCTTCTCCGTCGTGCTGCCCGACTGGCTGCAGCCGTCGGGCTCGGAGTCGATCCGCCGCACCTTCAAGGGCAACGGGAGCACCCTGCGGATCGAGTGGACGACCAGCCCGGGGCCGAGCGCGCTCGCCGACTGGCAGGACGCCGAGCCGGGGCTGCGCGGCCAGGTGACCAACTACCAGCGGGTGCAGCTGCAGTCCGTCGCCTACCGGGAGTGGACCAACGCGGCCGACTGGGAGTGGACCAGCGGCAGCCCGCGCACGCACTCGCTGAACCGCGGCTTCGTCACCGGCTCCCCGGCCAAGTACGGCTACGCGATCTACTGGACGACGCCGGACGCGGACTGGGCCGCCCCGCAGAACGCGCAGGCCCGCCAGACCGCCTTCGACACCTTCCAGCCGGCGCAGTGATTCGCGCCGCTCGCCTCCCGGCGCTCCGACCCGGGGCGGCCGTGCGGCGGTGGGTCAGCCGATCAGGCGGTGCTTCGCGCGCGTGAACTCCTCCTCGGTGAGGGCGCCGGCGGTGCGCAGGGCGGCCAGTCGTTCCAGCTGCTCCAGCAACTCGGCGCCGGAGGCGGCGGCCGCGGGGGCCGGGGCACCGAGGGTCTTCCGGGAGGCCTGGCGGGCGTTCAGGGCGGTGGTGCGGATCTGCTCGGCGAAGATCTCCGCCTTGACCACGTCCTCGAAGCGGTGCGAGCCGGTCAGCGCGACCACCAGCAGCACCTCGCCGTTGATCCGGGTCCTGGTGACGGTCGCGTCGGTGACCGCCTCCAGCGGAACCGGGACCGGGGGCTTGCCGTCCTTGAGGAAGAGCAGCCGGTGGGTGGTCAGGACCAGGACGCCCTTGCGGAAGTGGTCGGGGTGGCGCCCGGCCGTGGAGGCGACCGGCTTCTCGTCGGGGGCGACGTTCGCCTCGACGGTGCGCAGGGCCTCGGCCCGGGTGCCGTTGTTGCTGCTGCCGGCCATGTCGAAGGCCGCGTCGATCAGATCGGTCCAGTCCATGGACCGAGGGTAATCCGGGGTGCCCGCGCGGTGCCTGCCGCGGCCGGACTGGGCCTAGGCTTGGCGGTGAGCGGAGAGGAACACGCATGCGAGCGGGCCCGGGGCAGGTGCTGGCGGGGCGTTACCGGCTGACGGACCGGCCGGAGGCGCTGAGCGCGTTCGCCGTGGACGAGGGGAGCGGCGACGTCGTCCGGCTGCGCGCGTGGGAGCTTCCCGCGTCGCTGATCGGCGATCAGGAGCCGGACGGCTCCGGGTCGGTCGAGGGCGAGCGGCTGGTGCGCCGGGTGGCGGCGGTCGGTTCCGCCGCGCCGCGGCATCCGCGGTTGCTGCAGGGCGCCGGGGCGTTCGTCGAGGGCGACCGGCTCTGGACCGTCGAGGAGCGGCAGGCCGGGCGGCCGTTGGCCGCGCTGCTCGCGGACGGCCCGCTGCCGCCGTACCGGGCGGCGGAGGTCGCCGCGGACCTCGCCGCGGCGCTGCGGGCGCTGCACGACGCGGGCCTGGCGCACGGGAACCTGACCGCCGGTTCGGTGCTGGTCTGCGAGGACGGCGCGGCGCTGCTGGGCGGACTGCTCCCGGGGGTGGCCGAGGAGGTGCTGGCCGAGGAGCTGGGCGGACCGGGCGGGCGGCGCCGCTACGAGGTGCGGGCCGAGCTGGTCGGGTCGGTGGCGGAGCGCTGGCCGTTGGACGGTGGTCCGGCCGGTGACTGCTGGGCGCTCGGGGTGCTGCTGCACCGGATGGTGACCGGCCGCGCGCCGTACCCGGAGAGCGGGGTGCCGGAGCTGGTGACGGCGGTGCGGGAGGGCCGGCGGGTGCCGTCGGAGGCGTGCGGGCCGCTGGGGCCGCTGGTCGAGCGGCTGCTGCAGCCCGATCCGGCGCGGCGGCCGACGGCCGCGGAGGTCCGGCTGGAGCTGGCGGAGCTGCTGGCGGGCGCGCCGGAGCCGGCGGCCGGCGACCGGGTGGCGCCGCCGCTGCCGGAGCGGCGTCGCGCGCCCGGGCGGCGCGGCTCGGTGAAAAGCGGCGGCTCGGTGAAAAGCGGCGGCTCGGTGAAGCGTGACGGTGCGGTGAAGCGTGACGGTGCGGCGGGTGCCGAGCGGCCGCGGGCGGAGGCGTCCGGACCGGACCGGCCGCCGCGGATCCCGCCGGCGCTGCTGGGCCCGGTCCTGGTGGGCGGGGTGTTCCTGTTGCTGCTGCTCGGCGTGGTGGCCGTGGTGCTGTTCGCAGGCTGACGGGGCCGGTGGGAAGGTGGTCGCCGGGGTGGCGGGTGGGGGAGATTACCGGGGGAGGAGCGGGGCGCTTAATGTGT
Source organism: Kitasatospora sp. NPDC057595 (assembly GCF_042800875.1). NCBI lineage: Bacteria > Bacillati > Actinomycetota > Actinomycetes > Kitasatosporales > Streptomycetaceae > Kitasatospora > Kitasatospora sp. NPDC057595. The sequence continues at coordinate 453,580 of NZ_JBHVGL010000002.1, forward strand.
CCGTGGGATTTGTTCGATTCAGCGGTCTGCACCGAGTGGTCTGCGCCGGGCCCTCCGTCGCGGTGACGGCAGGTGGATGAGGGGGAGCGGTCGCGGATGGGCGCGCAGGACCGGCCGGAGTCGGCCGAGGCGGAGCGGCTGCTGGCCGGGCGCTACGAGTTGGGCGAGCGGCTGGGCCGCGGCGGGATGGGCACGGTGTGGCGGGCCCGGGACCGGATGCTGGACCGTGAGGTCGCGGTCAAGGAGCTGACCGTCAACCACCTCCCCGAGGAGGAGCTGCAGATCCTGCACGCCCGGATGAAGCGGGAGGCCGCCGCGGCCGCCCGGATCAAGCACCCCGGCGTGATCACCGTGCACGACGTGCTGGAGCAGGACGGCCGGCCGTGGATCGTCATGGAGCTGGTCGACGGCCGCTCGTTGGCCGACGTGATCAGCCAGGACGGCACGCTGCCGCCGCGCGCCGCCGCCGAGGTGGGCGGCCAGGTGCTGGCCGCGCTGCACCGGGGCCACCAGCTGGGCGTGCTGCACCGGGACGTGAAGCCGGCCAACGTGCTGCTGGAGCACGGGACCGGGCGGGCGGTGCTGCTGGACTTCGGCATCGCGACCTACGAGGGCTCGGCCGAGCTGACCCGGCCGGGCGACCTGGTCGGCTCGCCGGACTACCTGGCGCCGGAGCGGGCGCAGGGCGAGCGGCCGGGCCCGGCCTCCGACCTGTGGGGGCTCGGCGCGACGCTGTACGCGGCGGTGGAGGGCGACTCGCCGTTCCGCCGCACCTCGCCGCTGACCACGCTGGCCGCGGTGGTCGGGGACCCGCTGCCGGAGCCGCGCCGGGCCGGGCCGCTGGGGCCGGTGCTGGCCGCGCTGATGGCCAAGGACCCGGAGGACCGGCCGACCGCGGACGAGGCGGCCCGGATGCTGGCGGAGGTGCAGGCCGGGCACACCATCGGGTTCAAGCCGGTCACGCCGGTGCGGATACCCACCCAGACGGTGCCGGTGGTGGACCGGTCGGGCGAAGCGGGCCAGCCGGGCGAGCCGGGCGGGCCGGGCGGGCCGGAGCGGCCGGACGGGTCGGGCGAGGTGGCCGGGCGGCCCGCCGAGGGGCCGGAGGCGGTCACCGTGCCGCGGACGGCGGCCGCCGTGGCCGAGGAGTCGCCGGCGGTGCCGCCCGCGGTGCCGTCCGTCGGGGTGGACCCGGTGCGGGAGCCCGTCGAAGGGGCGCCTGCCGGCCCGGTCGCGCCGGTGGTGTACCCCGATGCGCCGGTGCGCGGGCCGGCCAGGCGCCGGCGAGTGCTACTGGTCCTGGCGGTCGCGTTGGCGGTGCTGGCCGCCGGGGTCGTCGCCGGGGTGTTCTACCTGAGGGGACGGCACGGCGGGCCGGACGCGGACGTGGTCAAGCCGGCCCCGACCGTGGCCGAGCCTCAGCCGACCGGACCCGGCGACGGCACGCCCGCGCCGCCCGTCGGCTACCGCTGGGTGGACGACCCGGCCGGCTTCCGCTTCCCGCTGCCCGCGACCACCCCGGTCTGGCAGCGCAGCAGCACGTCCGACAACCAGATCTACTACAGCCCCGACAACAAGGTGCACTACCTGCAGTTCGCGGTCACCGTGGGCCAGTCGGTCCGGCCGCTGGAGCACATGCGGCAGATGGAGAGCACCGTCTCCTCGCTCAAGGACTACAAGCAGCACAAGCTGACCAGCGTCGCGGTGAACGGCCACGAGGCGGCGGTCTGGGAGTTCAGCTACCTGGCCAAGGAGGGCGGTCGCCGGCGGGCGATCGAGGCCGAGTTCATCGACAAGGACGGCACCAGCTACGCGATCTACTCGTCCAGCCCGGAGCGGGGCACCGAGTGGAACGAGGCCGAGCAGCGCTTCAACGCGGTGCTGCACTACTTCACGCCGACCCGCTGATCCGCTGATCCGCTGATCCGCTGACCGGCCGACCAGCCGGATCCGACGGGGCCGCCGGCCGTCCGTTTTGTTGTTACCGACGGGTACCGAACCGGGCGCCGAGCGCCTAGGCTGCGCCCTATGACGGACCTCACAGCAGCTGCCACGGCCAACGACCCCGCCGGCACCGGCGCGCCGGGCCGCAATCCCGCCGCGCCCGGCGGCGGGCGCACCGTCGCCTCGGCCGTGCCGCCGTCCCTGGTCGCCCGCCTCGCCGCCGGGATCACCGCCACCGGCGAGCCCAGCGTGGTGGAGACGGTCGCCCCGCTGACCGGCGAGCGGCTGGCCGGCCTGCCGCAGTCCACCCCGGCGGACGTCGAGGTCGCCTTCGAGCTGGCCCGGCGCGCCCAGCCGGCCTGGGCCGCGCTGCCGGTCCGCCGTCGCGCCGCCGTCCTGCTGCGCTTCCACGACCTGCTGCTCAAGCGGCAGGACGAGGTGCTCGACCTCGTCCAGGCGGAGACCGGCAAGGCCCGGCTGCACGCCTTCGAGGAGGTCATGGCCGTCGCCATCGCCGCCCGTCACTACGGCCGCCGCGCCCCCGTGTACCTGCGCGACAAGCGGCACCTCGGCGCGGTGCCGCTGCTCACCCAGGCCGTCGAGGCCCGCCGCCCCAAGGGCGTGGTCGGCCACATCTCGCCGTGGAACTACCCGCTGGAGCTGTCGGTCGGCGACGCCCTGCCGGCCTTCGTGGCCGGCAACGCGGTGGTCAACAAGCCGGACACGCAGACCGCGCTGACCGCGCTCTGGGCCCGCGAGCTGCTGATCGAGGCCGGGCTGCCGGCCGACCTGTGGCAGATCGTGATCGGCGACGGCCCGGTGATCGGCCCGGCCGTGGTCGAGCACGGCGACTACGTCTCGTTCACCGGCTCCACCCGCACCGGCCGCGACGTCGCCCGGCGCGCCGCCGGGCGGCTGGTCGGCGCCTCGCTCGAACTCGGCGGCAAGAACGCCATGCTGGTGCTCGCCGACGCCGACCTCGACCGGGCCGCCGAGGGCGCCGTCCGGGCCTGCTTCTCCTCGGCCGGCCAGCTCTGCATCTCGATCGAGCGGCTGCTGGTGCACCGCTCGGTGGCCGACGAGTTCCTCGCCAAGTTCGCCGCCCGCACCCGCGCGCTGCGGCTCGGCGGCGGCCTCGCGTACGGGGCCGACATGGGCTCGCTGGTCTCCTCCCGGCAGCTGGAGACCACCACCCGGCACGTGGAGGAGGCGGTCAAGGCCGGTGCCACCGTGGTGGCCGGCGGCCGGGCCCGGCCGGACCTCGGCCCGTTCTTCTTCGAGCCGACCATCCTGGACGGCGTCACCCCGGACATGGCGGTGTGCGGCGAGGAGACCTTCGGACCGGTGGTCTCCGTCTACCGCTTCGACACCGAGGAGGAGGCGGTCGCCGCCGCCAACTCCACCCCGTACGGCCTCAACTCCAGCGTCTGGACCGGGGACGTCCGGCGCGGCCGGGCGGTCGCGGCCCGGCTGCGCACCGGCACGGTCAACGTCAACGAGGCCTACGGCGCGGCGTACGGCTCGGCCGGCTCGCCGATGGGCGGCATGGGCGACTCCGGGCTCGGCCGGCGGCACGGCGCCGAGGGCATCCTGCGGTTCACCGAGGCGCAGACGATCGCGAGCCAGCGGCTGCTGCCGCTCGCGCCGGCGCTCGGCCAGGACGACCGGCAGTACGCGGCGATGATGACCGCCGGGCTGCGGATGCTGAAGGCCCTGCGCGTCAGGTAGCCCGCCCGGCGGCAGCCGGTTACCCCGTTTCGTGGACGACTTCCGAAGGAGCAGTGGCAGATGGTGGGTTCGGCTGAGGACCGGGAGTTCGACTACGACGTGGTGGTGGTCGGCTCCGGTTTCGGCGGCTCGGTCTCGGCGCTGCGGCTGACCGAGAAGGGCTACCGGGTCGCCGTCCTGGAGGCCGGGCGCCGCTTCGACCGCGACGAGCTGCCCAGGAACTCGTGGGACGTGGCCAACTACCTGTGGGCGCCGAAGCTCGGCCTCTACGGCATCCAGCGCATCCACCTGCTGGCCAATGTGATGATCCTGGCCGGTGCGGGGGTCGGCGGCGGCTCGCTGAACTACGCCAACACCCTGTACGTGCCGCCGAAGGCGTTCTTCGAGGACCGTCAGTGGCGCCACATCACCGACTGGCAGGAGGAGCTGGCGCCGTTCTACGACCAGGCGCGGCGGATGCTCGGGGTGCGGCTCAACCCGACCGTCACCCCGTCCGACGTCCACCTGCGGGCCGCCGCCGAGCGGATGGGCGTCGGCGACACCTTCCACATGGCGCCGGTCGGGGTCTTCTTCGGCGACGGCCAGGACGGCGACGGCACGGCGAAGGCGGCGCCCGGCGCCGAGGTGGCGGACCCGTACTTCGGCGGCGCGGGCCCGGCCCGCCGGGCCTGCGTCGAGTGCGGCGAGTGCATGACCGGCTGCCGGCACGGCGCCAAGAACATGCTCACCGAGAACTACCTGTACCTGGCCGAGCGGGGCGGCGCCGAGATCCACCCGCTCACCACGGTGGCCCGGATCCGCGAGCGGGACGGCGGCTTCGCGGTGGACGTCCGGCGCACCGACGGCCGCTCGACCACCGACCCGGTGAAGGCCGGGGCGCGGACCATCACCGCCGCCCGGGTGGTGGTCGCGGCCGGCACCTACGGCACCCAGACCCTGCTGCACCGGATGCGCGCGGCCGGTCACCTGCCCCGGATCTCCGCCCGGCTCGGCGAGCTGACCCGGACCAACTCCGAGGCGCTGGTGGGCGCGCAGACCACCGACCGGCGGTACGGCGCCCGCGCGGACTTCACCAAGGGCGTGGCGATCACCTCCTCGATCCACCCGGACGAGAACACCCACATCGAGCCGGTCCGCTACGGCAAGGGCTCCAACGCGATGGGCGCGCTGTCGATCGCCCAGGTCCGGGGCGGCGGACGGGTCCCGCGCTGGCTGCGCTACCTCGGCAACTCGGTCAAGCACCCGGTGAACTTCGCCCGCTCGATGAACCAGCACCGCTGGTCCGAGAAGACGATCATCGGCCTGGTGATGCAGTCGCTGGACAACTCGATCACCGTCTCGCTGAAGGAGAAGGGCCTCGGGAAGGGAGCGCTGACCTCCAGCCAGGGCCACGGCACCCCCAACCCGACCTGGATCCCGGCCGCCGAGCGCGGGGCCCAGGCGCTCGCCGACGAGATCAACGGCTTCCCCGGCGGCAGCGTCGGCGAGATCTTCGACATCCCGATGACCGCGCACTTCCTCGGCGGCTGCCCGATCGGCGACTCCCCGCTGACCGGCGTGGTCGACCCCTACCACCGGCTCCACGGGCACCCCGGGATCAGTGTGGTGGACGGTGCGGCGGTCTCCGCCAACCTCGGCGTCAACCCCTCGCTGACCATCACGGCGCAGGCCGAACGGGCCATGTCGATGTGGCCCAACAAGGGCGAGCCGGACACCCGCCCGGTGCCCGGCGAGCAGTACCGCCGGGTCGCCCCGGTCCGGCCCGCCGCCCCGGCGGTGCCGGCCGACGCGTTCGGCGCGCTGCGGCTGCCGCTGCTGGCGGTGCCGGAGGTGCCGAAGAAGCAGGCCTGACCCCGCGCCGCCGGGGCGCCGCCCGGATCCGGGAATGTCCCGGGTGTGTCCCGAGAACGCCCGGCGGCGCGTGAGCGGTTGACAGCCGTCCGTACCCGGTGGGAGAAAGGGGCGCCCTGGGGGACCAGGAGATCGTTCGTTCGGACGGGGGGACGCGGTCCATGGCCATCTGCGCATCCTGCGGCGCGGCGTCGGCACAGGGAGCGCTCGGCTGCGCGTCCTGCGGGCGGCCGTTGGTGCCGCCACCCGCCCTGCCGCCGCCTCCGCCGTCGTCGGCGCCGCCGCCCCCGCCGTCCGTGCCGCCCGCGGTGCCACCGTTCCCGGGGACGCCGGGGACGGGACCCGCGGGCCCCTGGGGCGCCGGCCGGCGGTACGACCCGGCCGCGCACCGGCCTGCCGTGCTCCTCTGGCTGACCGGTGCCGACTGGCGCCCGGCGCTGCGCGCGGTGGTCGCGCCCACCGCCGTGCTGCTGCTGGCCGCGCTGGTGGTCGCGATCCCGGGGGAGTTCTTCCCCTACACCTCCGTCCTCGACCACCCCTCCTACGGCACGCGCTTCGGCACCGCGCTGGCGATCGTCCTCGGCGCGCTCGGCGCGCCGTTCCGCCTGGACGCGAGCCCCGGCGGCCCGGTCGAACTCGTGCGGGGCAGCGCGGTACTGGTGCGTGCCGTCCCGCTGACCGTCACCGGGCTGTGGCTGCTCGCGCTCTGGCTCGGCCTGCGGATCGGGGCGCGCCGCGGGCAGGAGCTCACCGGCGAGCAGCAGACCCGCCGGCAGGCGACCGGCGAGGCCGTGCGCACCGCCGTGGTCGCGGCCGCGGTGACCGTGCTGCTCGGCCTGGTCGGCGGCGCCGGCTGGCAACCGGGCGGTCGCTTCGACGTGGACGCGGACTTCGGGACGCTCAGGCAAGTCAGCTACGAGTCCTCGGCCGGCTGGGTCGAGGCGGCCGGCTGGACGGCGCTGCTCGCCGGGCTGCTCGCCTTCGCGGTGTACGGCACGGACGCGCTGCGCTGGGCGGCCTGGCGCAACCGGGCGGTGCGCGGCTGGGCGGTCGCCGGGCTGGCGGCCGGCCGTGCGCTGGCGGTCTCGGTCGGCCTGGCGTCGGTGGCCGGTCTCGTGGTGGTCGCGGTGCTGAGCGGCGACGAGGGCGTCGGCGGCGAACCGACCGCCACCGCGACGGCCTTCCTGCCCAACGTCGGCCTGATGCTGCTCGGGCTGGGCTCCGGGGCGACCTTCCGGACCAGCAGCGAGGTGCCGGACGCCGGCGATTCGGACTGGTACCCGGACCGCAGTGACGTCGACGAGTACTCCTTCTTCGACCTGCACGGCGCGAGCGGCGACTGGCGCTGGACCGGGCTGCTCGCGCTGGCCGCCGCCGCGGTGCTCGGCTGGACGGCGTACCGGCGGCGGCTGGACGCCGCGGACCGGCTCCGGCTGGCGCTGGTGTACGGGGTGGGGCTCAGCCTGCTGATGGTGGTGTCCGGGATGCTGAGCTCGTCGAGGGCCACCGCCCGCGACCTCGGCCTCGGCGAGGGCGCCGAGTTCGAGACCGCGATCTCCCTGGTGCCCTGGACGCTGCTGGTGGCCAATCTGGTCTGGGCGGCGGTCGGCGCGCTGGCGGTGCCGCGGCTGCTGGCGGCCCGCGACGGCCGGACGGAGGGGGCGTCGGCGAAGGTGCCGGCGCAGTCCGAGCGGGACCTGCCCGACTTCCCCGACGGCGCACCGGTCGTCTCGGAGGTGATCGGCTCGGGCGACACCCAGTGGGCCGCCGCGCGGCGCCCGGAGGACGACGGGCCGGTGGACCCCAGCGTCTGGAGCCGTCGGCCGGAGTAGCGGTCCGGATCAGCCGTCCGGCCCCGGACAGGGCAAAGGGCCCCGCGGGGGAACGGGGCCCTTTGTCGCTCAGCACTCGGCGTCAGGGCCGCGCCGGTGCTGGATGACGGCGCCGGGGGAGGAGCGCCGTCCGGACGGTTGGCTCGACGTGCCGTACGCCACCGCTCCGGCGGGGATGGGCCGGCGCGCGCGGGCGCACAGTGCCGCGGCGGCGGTCCGGCGCGCAGGCCGGCATCGGACCATCGCTCACGGAGCGTGAGGTGATAATCGTTGCCACCGTGGGTCTCGGCGGCACCGGGACGGGACTCCACAGGTAGCCCGTCGGCCACCGGGAGAACCTCTTCCATGCAGCATCGTCCTGGACGAAGGGCTTGCTCTGCAACCGATTCGGCATGATTCGGTACAGGGCGTTTCCGGCCGGGCCGATGGCCGGCCCGGGTCGGGCCCGCCGTGCGGGGGTGCCGCGGGGGTCGGCGCCGGGGCGGCGCTGGGACGGCGACGATGATCACGGTGCGTAATGATGCTGGCCGGAGCGCACAAGGACGTGCGCAGCGGCGCGGGGACGGCGGGCGGGGTGCGCCGGTCCCGCGGCGGGTGCGGCGGCCGGCCCCGGGCGTCCCCGGCGGCCGGCCGCCCACCTCCTGCCCCGGTCGCGGCCGGGTTCGCTGTCCCCTGCTGGCCGGCCGCAGCACCCGCGCGCGGTCCCACGGCGCGCCGCTCCCCGGCCGGGGCCGGTTCTCCGCGACGGCGCCACGCGCGCCGGTGGACTGGGGGTGAGCTCCACGCGTGGTCCTGCAGTGCCCGTACGGAGGCGCCCTGGCCGGGGCGGGGCGACGCGTCTGGTGGGCGCGGCGCGGTCGTACGGTCCGCCCGGAGCAACGAACCGGCGCCCGTGCCGGTCACGGTCCCCGGGGCGGGCAGACGAGTGAAACCGGCCAGCCCGGTAGACTCGATGGCAGACCCCCGCCCGTCGCACTCCGCGCACCCTCCGTAGGGCGTGCCACGCGCGACACCTTTCGTACCGCTGCCGGAAGGCCGTCTGTGTCCTCTGCTACTCCCGTCCAGTCCGTACCTGAGACCGACACCGTCCTGGTCGTCGACTTCGGTGCCCAGTACGCCCAGCTCATCGCCCGTCGGGTGCGTGAGGCCCGGGTCTACAGCGAGATCGTGCCGAGCAGCATGCCGGTCGCCGAGATGCTCGCCAAGAACCCGAAGGCGATCATCCTCTCCGGCGGTCCCTCGTCGGTCTACGAGGAGGGCGCGCCGCAGCTCGACCGTGCGATCTTCGAGGCCGGCGTGCCGGTCTTCGGCATGTGCTACGGCTTCCAGCTGATGGCCACCGTGCTCGGCGGCACCGTCGACAACACCGGCGCCCGGGAGTACGGCCGCACCCCGCTGACCGTCTCGCGCACCGGCTCGACCCTGTTCGAGGGCGTCCCGGCGCAGCACTCGGTGTGGATGTCGCACGGCGACGCCTGCTCCGCGGCCCCCGAGGGCTTCACCGTCACCGCCTCCACCGACGTGGTGCCGGTCGCGGCCTTCGAGAACGACGAGGCCCGCCTCTACGGCGTCCAGTACCACCCCGAGGTGCTGCACTCCGACCACGGCCAGCAGGTCCTGGAGCACTTCCTCTACCGCGGCGCCGGCCTGGCCCCCACCTGGACCACCGGCAGCGTGGTCGAGGAGCAGGTCGCGGCGATCCGCGCCCAGGTCGGCAACAAGCGCGCCATCTGCGGCCTGTCCGGCGGCGTGGACTCGGCGGTCGCCGCCGCCCTGGTCAACAAGGCCATCGGCGACCGGCTCACCTGCGTCTACGTCGACCACGGCCTGATGCGCAAGGGCGAGACCGAGCAGGTCGAGAAGGACTTCGTGGCCGCCACCGGCGTGCAGCTGAAGGTCGTCGACGCGCAGGAGCGCTTCCTCGACGCGCTGAAGGGCGTCAGCGACCCGGAGGAGAAGCGCAAGATCATCGGCCGGGAGTTCATCCGGGTCTTCGAGCAGGCGCAGGCCGAGATCATCGCCGAGGCCGGCGAGCACGGCGAGTCGGTCGACTTCCTCGTCCAGGGCACCCTGTACCCGGACGTGGTGGAGTCCGGCGGCGGTGAGGGCACCGCCAACATCAAGTCCCACCACAACGTCGGCGGCCTGCCCGAGGACCTCCAGTTCGCGCTGGTCGAGCCGCTGCGCAAGCTGTTCAAGGACGAGGTCCGGATGGTCGGCCAGGAGCTCGGCCTGCCGGAGGAGATCGTCCAGCGCCAGCCGTTCCCGGGCCCGGGCCTGGGCATCCGGATCGTCGGCGAGGTCACCAAGGAGCGCCTGGACCTGCTGCGCGACGCCGACGCGATCGCCCGCGAGGAGCTGACCGCGGCCGGCCTGGACCGTGAGATCTGGCAGTGCCCGGTGGTCCTGCTCGCGGACGTCCGCAGCGTCGGTGTCCAGGGCGACGGCCGCACCTACGGTCACCCGATCGTGCTGCGCCCGGTGTCCTCCGAGGACGCCATGACCGCCGACTGGTCGCGCCTGCCGTACGACGTGCTGGCCCGCATCTCCACCCGCATCACCAACGAGGTCCGCGACGTCAACCGCGTCGTGCTGGACTGCACCAGCAAGCCGCCGGGCACCATCGAGTGGGAGTGAGCACTCCCCGCCCCGGCCGGCCCTGACCGGTTCCGAACACCCGCGCCGCCGCCCCCGTACCAGGGGTCGGCGGCGCGGGTGTTCGCCGTCGGCCCACCAGCGGACTCCGCGCCCCCGGGTGGGCCCTCCCACCGAAAGCGGCCACGAGCGGGCAGAATGCGTCCGGACCTGTCAGGCGGTGACGGGCCGGTGAGGGAAGGTGTGGGGAATGGCGGAGGCCAGCAGCTCCGTGGCGGCCGGGACCGTCGGCGACGGCACGGCAGGACCGCCTCCGGGCACCCAGGACGGACCGGGCCCGACGGGCACCACCGGACGGATCGCCGGGTGGAAGGCGGCCGGCTCACGCCTGGCGCTGCTGCCGCTGCGGATCTTCCTCGGCGTCACCTTCGTCCACGCCTCGCTCGACAAGCTCTCCGACAGCCACTACCTGGCCGGGGCCGGCGACCCCGCCTCGTTCGTCTCGCAGACCCGGGCCGTCAAGGGCTCCAGCCCGATCGACTTCCTGCTCGGCCCGGCGCTGTCCCACCCCACCCCGTTCGCCCTGCTGGTCGCCTTCGGCGAACTCGCGGTGGGCCTGGGCACCCTGATCGGCCTCTGGGGCCGGCTCGCCGCCGCCGGCGGGGCGCTGATCAGCCTCACCCTCTGGCTCACCGTCAGCTGGAGCGTCACGCCGTACTACCTCGGCAACGACCTCGCCTACCTGATGGCCTGGACGCCACTGGTGCTGGCCGGCACCCCGTACCTCTCGGTGGACGGCTACCTCGCCCGGCGCTCCGCCCGGGACCGCCTGCGCGGCCTGCACGAGGACCACGTCCGGCGCCGGGCCCTGATGGACGGCGGCCTCGCGGCCGTCGCCCTGGGCGGCGCCGGACTGCTCACCGGCTCGCTGACCGCCACCTTCGGGCGGGACAAGCCCACCGCGAAGGCCCAGCGGCCGACCGCCCCGGCACCGGCCGGCGCACCGGTGACGGTGGACGCGGCGAGCGTCCCGGTCGGCGGCTCGGCCCAGGTCAAGGACCCGGCCAGCGGCGACGCGGTCTACCTGGTGCAGCCCAAGGCCGGTCAGTACTGCGGATTCTCCTCGGTCTGCACGCACTCCGGCTGCGCGGTCGACGCGCCGAAGAACGGTCAGCTGTACTGCCCCTGCCACGGCTCCCGGTTCGACGCGGCCACCGGCGCGGTGGTGAACGGCCCGGCCACCAAGCCGCTGCCGAAGTACCGGGTCACCAAGGAGGGCGACAAGCTGCACCTGGGCCCGCTGGAGAGCTAGCGTCCTGAGTGGAGCTGGTGTCCCGGGTCCTGCCCGGGTTCCTCCGGCCGGGAGCGGCGTACCGCCGCCGCCACCGCCCCGGCCAGGCCGCCCAGGCCCAGCACGATGAAGGTCACCGGGATGATGATCCGGCCGTTGACCGAGACGTCGTTCACCGCCGCCACCAGGTAGAGCACCGCGATCGCGGTGAACAGCCCCCCGGCGATCAGCGAGAACAGGTCGAGCTGGTGCTTCCTCACTGCTGGACCACCTTGATGTTGCCGAGCCCGACCCTCAGCGTGAGGTCGAGCGTGCCCTTGGATTCCTGTCCGTTCACCGGGAGCAGCTGGTAGGTGCGGTTCCCCGGGCCGTCGTCGTAGCCCTCGCGGCCCGTGACGCGGACCTCGACCAGGCCGATCTCGCTGCGCACGTTGACCGTCACGTCCGTCGGCACCGTCACGGTCAGATCGCCGGCGCCCAGCTCGGCCGTGGTGGCCAGGGTCGTGCCGGCCGGGTCGACCCCGCTGAGGTTCAGGCGCAGCGTGCCGACCCCCAGCGTGTACTTCGGCTGCAGCTCGGCGGCCGTGGCGACGGTCCAGGTGCGGTCGCCGGCCACGTTCCGGGTGGTGACCGAGGAGCCGCCGATCGCCGTCAGCGCGACGGTGAGCAGCAGACCGGGGACGACCAGCCGGCGGGCCCGGCCGAACTTGGCGCCGAGCACCAGGGTCAGCCCGATCACCAGCAGCGCGGTGGCCAGCACGCTGCCGGCCCGTACGGTGGCCCCGCCGTTGTTCGAGGCCGACCAGACGGCGCTGGCCGCGCCCACCGCCAGCAGCAGGCCGATCAGGCCGAGCGGGGAGCGCTCGCGCCGGTGCACCACCACGGGCGGGCGCGGCGGGGCCGGCGGGACCGGGCCGGCCTCCTTGCGCAGCGGGTCGCCCTGCGGCAGGTCGGTCCGCTGCCACCACGGCTGGGCCGGGGCGCCGGGCGGCGGGGTCGGGGTGCCGTAGGGCGGGGTCGGCGCGGTGCCGCCGTACGGGTTGCGCTCGGGGTGGCGCGGGTCCCACAGGTAGCCGGACGGGCCGGCGTGCGGGGTGTCGGCGGGGACGGTGCCGGCCTCGCGCGCGGCGGCGTGCCGGGCGCGCGCCTCCTCGGCCGCGGCCGGCTCCTCGGGCGGCCAGCGGTAGCCGCTCGTGGCGGCCGTGGCGGGGTCGGCGGCGGGTCCGGCCTCCGGGAAGTAGCGGTCGTACGGGCCGCCCGGCCGCCCGCCGTCCCCGTAGCCGTGGCCGTGACCGTGGCCGTGGTGCCGGCGGCGGCCGCGGATCCGGCCGCCGCGCCGGCGCTCCGGGTCGTAGCGGACGGCCAGGAAGACCAGCCCGGCGAGCAGCAGCAGCGGGAACAGCTGGCCGCCGTCGCCCATCGAGGAGAAGAAGACGCCCGTGCCGATCACCGTCAGCAGCACCGCGCCGACCGACTGGCCGTCGACCCGGCCGGTGAGCACCCGCTGGAGCTCGGTGCGGCCGGAGCGGGTGCCGCCCTTGCCGTCCGCGCCCGGCTCGGTCGGCACGATCAGCCAGGCGAGGCCGTACAGGAACAGTCCGAGGCCGCCGGAGAGGCAGAGCACCACCGTCACGACGCGGAACACCACCGGGTCGATGTCCAGGTGCCGGCCGAGGCCGCCGCAGACGCCGGCCACCACGCGGTGGTGCTCGGCCCGGGTCAGCGGCGGTCGGTCCGGCGCAGGCGGGGCGCTCGTCCCGGCCTCGTGGAGCTCCTCTGCGCGGTGGTCTTCGGTCATGCCCACCATCCTGGTGGCTGTCGGACCCCCCGCCCAACCGGTCCCGCCCCTGCTCGGACCCTGACTTGTCCCTGATAAGCGTCAGGGTCCCTGCGGGGCCACACCCTGATGCGTCCGGGCCCGCCCGCGTGGAACCATCGGTGCCGTGGCAGCACCCGGTTCCGACTCCCGTCCCCTCGCCCCCGAGCCCGCACCGCCCGGGGGCGGCGACCCGTCCGCGCCCGGCGGCGCGAAGCCGCCCTACCGCCGGCTGTACCGCAGCCCGCAGGGGCGGATGCTCGGCGGTGTGGCGCACGGGCTCGCCGTGCACCTCGGACTGCCCGTCAGCTGGGTGCGGATCGCCTTCGTGGTGCTGTTCTTCGCGCAGGGGCTCGGCGGGCTGCTCTACGCGGCCTTCTGGTTCGTGGTGCCGATCGGCATCGGCGAGCCGCGGGTCGGCGCGCACTGGGTGTACGTCAACGGCTCCTTCGTCCCGGTCGGCTCCTGGCAGGTGGGCGGCGGCGGGGAGCTGAGCAAGGGCGCAGGCCGGCGCGGCGGGTGGATCGGCCGGCTGCGCGAGGTGCTGCAGCACGCCCTGCGGGGCGAGCCGGTCGAGGCCGGTGAGGGGGCCGGCGCGTCGGGCACCGCGGCCTCCGGCCAGCGGCCGGGCGGGCTGGGCCAGCTGGCCGCGCTGGTGATGCTGGTGATCGGCGTGATCGCCCTGCTCAACGCGTTCAACGTGCAGACCGCCAAGCCGTACAGCTGGCCGCTGCTGGCGATCGGCGTCGGCGTGGCGCTGGTCTGGCGGCAGGCCGACGACTCGCGCTGGCAGCGCTGGTTCGGCCTGGAGGAGGGCGAGAAGCGGCGCGGCGCCTACACCCGGGTCGGCGCGGGCGTGCTGCTGGTGGTGGCGGGCATCATCGCCTTCCTCGCCACCCAGGGCGGCGGCTCGACGATCGGCTCGGTGATCGAGGCCTCGCTCGCGGTGCTCGCCGGTGTGCTGGTGCTGGTCGGGCCGTACGCGCTGCGGATGTGGCAGGACCTCGGCGCCGAGCGCACCGCCCGCATCCGCGCCCAGGAGCGCGCCGAGATCGCCGCCCACGTGCACGACTCGGTGCTGCACACGCTGACCCTCATTCAGCGCCGAGCCGAGGACCCCAAGGAGGTGCTGCGCCTCGCCCGGGCCCAGGAGCGCGAACTGCGGCTGTGGCTCTACCGCCCGGAGGCGGTCGCCGAGCAGGCGCCGGACACCATGGCGGAGAGCCTGCGCGCGGTGGTCGCCGAGGTCGAGGACCGGCACGGCGTCCCGGTCGAGGTGGTGATCGTCGGCGACTGCCCGATGGACGAGCGGATCGCGGCCCAGATGCAGGCCGCGAGGGAGGCGACCGTCAACGCGGCCAAGTACGGTGGCGGGGGACCGGTCCAGGTCTACGCCGAGGTCGAGGGGAGGACCGTGATGGTGTTCGTCCGCGACCACGGCCCGGGCTTCGACCCGGACACGGTGCCCGAGGACCGGATGGGCGTACGCGAGTCGATCCTCGGCCGCATGAAGCGCAACGGCGGCACCGCACGGGTGCGGCCCGCGCCGGACGGCGGGACCGAGGTCGAGCTGGAGATGGAGAGAGCGAATGACTGAGGCAGCGCCGGAGCGCCGCGCGCGGGTCGTCCTGGTCGACGACCACCGGATGTTCCGGACGGGGGTACGGGCGGAGATCGGGCGCACCGAGGCGACCGGCATCGACGTGGTCGGCGAGGCCGACGACGTGGAGTCGGCGGTCCGGGTGGTCGCCGAGACGCGGCCCGACGTGGTGTTGCTGGACGTCCACCTGCCCGGTGGCGGTGGCGTCGAGGTGCTGCGCCGCTCGGCCGGGCTGATGGGCGACCCCGGGGGAGTGCGCTTCCTGGCGCTCTCGGTGTCCGACGCGGCGGAGGACGTGATCGGCGTGATCCGCGGCGGTGCCCGCGGCTACGTCACCAAGACGATCACCGGGACCGACCTGGTCGACGCGATCTTCCGGATCTCCGACGGGGACGCCGTCTTCTCGCCCCGGCTGGCCGGCTTCGTGCTGGACGCCTTCGCGGCCACCGACACCCCGCCGGTGGACGAGGACCTGGACCGGCTCACCCAGCGCGAGCGCGAGGTGCTGCGGCTGATCGCCCGCGGCTACGCGTACAAGGAGATCGCCAAGCAGCTGTTCATCTCGGTCAAGACGGTGGAGAGCCACGTCTCGGCGGTGCTGCGCAAGCTCCAGCTGAGCAACCGGCACGAGCTGACCAGGTGGGCCACCGCACGCCGGCTGGTCTGACCCGGGTGTCCCGCGGGTCCGCCCGGTTCCGTCAAGGGCCGGGCGGGCTTGTCGGCGGGTGGCCATAGACTCGTCAGTGCCATGAGTAGCCTCTTTGACGACCTCCCGCTCCCCGGTTTCGAGGCCCCCGCCGCCGGGTCGAAGCAGCCCGCGCCGCCGATCGACGAGGAGCCGCCGCCGTACGGGGACGACGACGTCCCGTACGACGCCTACGAGGAGGCGATCCCGGACGGGCTCTTCCAGACCGACCACGCGGCCGAGGCCGCGCGGGACGCCTGGTACCGCAACGGCGCCGCCCGCCCGGTGATCGACCCGGCCGCGCTGCTGGAGGGCATGAACGACCCGCAGCGCGAGGCCGTGCTGCACGCCGGCTCGCCGCTGCTGATCGTGGCCGGCGCCGGCTCCGGCAAGACCAGGGTGCTGACCCACCGGATCGCCCATCTGCTGGGCGCGCGCGGGGTGCAGCCGGGCGAGATCCTGGCGATCACCTTCACCAACAAGGCCGCCGGCGAGATGCGCGAGCGCGTCGAGCAGCTGGTCGGCCCGCGCGCCCGGGCGATGTGGGTCTCCACCTTCCACAGCGCCTGCGTGCGGATCCTGCGGCGCGAGTCCAAGCTGCTCGGCTTCACCTCGTCGTTCTCGATCTACGACTCGGCCGACTCGCAGCGGCTGATGGCGCTGGTCTGCCGCGACCTCGACCTGGACCCGAAGCAGTTCCCGCCGAAGTCCTTCACCGCAAAGGTCAGCAACCTCAAGAACGAGCTGATCGACGAGGAGACCTACGCCGACCAGGCGGCCAACCCGACGGAGAAGAAGCTCGCCGAGGCGTACTTCCTCTACCAGCGGCGGCTGCGCGAGGCCAACGCCCTCGACTTCGACGACATCATCATGACGACGGTGAACCTGCTCCAGGCCTTCCCCGACGTCGCGGAGCACTACCGGCGGCGGTTCCGGCACATCCTGGTCGACGAGTACCAGGACACCAACCACGCCCAGTACACGCTGGTCCGCGAGCTGAGCGGCGGCGCGGCGGCGCACGCCCCGAAGCGCACCGTCGACGGCGACTACGTCGACCCGGCGGCCGGCCGGCTCGCCGAGGTGCCGCCCGCCGAGCTGTGCGTGGTCGGTGACGCGGACCAGTCGATCTACGCCTTCCGCGGCGCGACGATCCGCAACATCCTCCAGTTCGAGGAGGACTACCCGAACGCCACCACGATCCTGCTGGAGCAGAACTACCGCTCCACCCAGACCATCCTGAGCGCGGCCAACGCCGTCATCGAGCGCAACGCCAACCGGCGCGAGAAGAAGCTCTGGACGGCCGGCGAGGACGGCGAGAAGGTCGTCGGCTACGTCGCGGACGACGAGCACGGCGAGGCCCAGTTCATCGCCGACGAGATCGACCGGCTCACCGACGCGGGTGCGGCCAGGCCCGGCGACGTCGCGATCTTCTACCGCACCAACGCGCAGTCCCGTGTCTTCGAGGAGGTGTTCATCCGGGTCGGCCTGCCGTACAAGGTGGTCGGCGGGGTGCGCTTCTACGAGCGCAAGGAGGTCAAGGACGTCCTGGCCTACCTGCGGGTGCTGTCCAACCCGGAGGACACCGTGCCGCTGCGCCGGATCCTCAACGTGCCCAAGCGCGGCATCGGCGAGCGGGCCGAGGCGATGATCGACGCGCTGGCCGCGCGCGAGCGGATCTCCTTCGCGCAGGCGCTGCGGCGGGTCGACGAGGCGTACGGTATGGCCGCGCGCTCGGCGAACGCGGTGAAGAAGTTCAACGCGCTGATGGCCGGGCTGCGCCAGGTCGTCGAGTCCGGCGCGGGCCCGGCCGCGGTGCTGGAGGCGGTGCTGGAGGAGACCGGCTACCTGGGCGAGCTCCAGGCGTCGACCGACCCGCAGGACGAGACCCGGGTGGAGAACCTCCAGGAGCTGGCCTCGGTCGCCCTGGAGTACGAGCAGGACCCGGGCGAGCGGCCGGACGCGGGCGAGGACGGCGCGCCGCCGGTCGGCTCGCTGGCCGACTTCCTGGAGCGGGTGGCGCTGGTCGCCGACTCCGACCAGCTCCCGGATGCGAAGCAGTACGGGACCGAGGGAGGAAGCCCGGACGAGGACGAGGAGGGGCAGGGCGTCATCACGATGATGACCCTGCACACCGCCAAGGGCCTGGAGTTCCCGGTGGTCTTCCTGACCGGCATGGAGGACGGCATCTTCCCGCACATGCGGGCGCTCAACCAGGTCAAGGAGCTGGAGGAGGAGCGGCGCCTCGCGTACGTCGGGCTGACCCGGGCGCGGCAGCGGCTCTACCTGACCAGGTCGGTGCTGCGCAGTGCCTGGGGTCAGCCGTCGTACAACCCGGCCTCGCGGTTCCTGGAGGAGATCCCGGAGCCGCTGGTGGAGTGGAAGCGCACGGGGGCGGCTTCGGCGCCGGCCTCGCGCGGGTTCGGCTCGGGGTCCTCCTGGGGCGGACGGTCCTCGGGCGGTTCGGGCGGCTCCGGCGGCTCGTCGTTCGGCGGCGGGTCCTCGCGGGGCGGATCCTCGCGCGGTTCGTCGGCCGCGGCCTCGCCGAAGGCGGGCTGGGGGCAGTCGGCGCGGCGCTCGGGCGCGGCGGTGGAGCGCGAGGTGGTCGCGCTGGCGGTCGGTGACCGGGTCACCCACGACACCTTCGGGCTGGGCACCGTGGTGGCCACCACGGGGGCCGGCGACAAGGCGCAGGCCACGGTGGACTTCGGCTCGGAGGGGCGCAAGCAGCTGCTGCTGCGCTACGCGCCGGTGGAGAAGCTGTAGGGGCGTGTCTCGTGGTGGTTCGGCCCGCGCCGGCTGTGTCAGCGCGGGTCGAGCCCCTGGGCGAGGAACCAGGGCAGCGGGTCGACCGGGGCGCCGCCGTCGGCCGGGCGGATCTCCAGGTGCAGGTGCGGGCCGGTGCTGTTGCCGCTGCTGCCCACGAAGGCGATGAGGTCGCCGGCCTTCACCGTGCCCTTGCGGATCTTGTACGAGCGCAGGTGGCAGTACCAGACCTCGGTGCCGTCGGCGGTCTTGAGGATGGTCATGTAGCCGTACGACGGGTTCCACTGGGTGCGGATGGTGCCGTCGGCCACGGCCATCACCTGGGTACCGCCGTCCACCGGGAAGTCGACGCCGGTGTGGCGCTTGGCCCAGTGGGTGCCGGCCGCGCCGAACACCTCGCCGAGGCCGTGCTGGGCGACCGGCATCGCGATCGCGGGGCGCGCCGGCGCCGGGGCCTGGTCGGGGGTCGTGGTGTTCGCCTGCGCGACCGGCTGGCCGGTCTGGCCGCCCTGCCCGTTCTGCCCGTTCTGCCCGGCGTCGGGTGTGCCCTGGGTGCCGGCGAGCGGCTGACGGGCGTCGCCGCGGGAGGCCTGGGCGGTCTCCCCGGCGGCCAGTGCCTGCTGGGCGGCCTGGGCGGCCTCGCTGTGTGCGGCGTCGGGGGAGTCGGCGGCGGTGGCCTGCTCGGGGACCCGCCCGGCGGCCTGGGCGCGCTGCTGGTCCGCCTCGCCCTGGACGGTGACGGCCGCCGCGGCGGCGACGCCGAGCGCGGCCACCGAGGGCAGCGCGACCCGCAGCAGCGCCGTGCGGGTGGCGGCCTTGGCGGCGTCGCGGCGCTGGGACCGGGACTGCTCGCGGGCGGCGAGGCGCAGTTCCGCACGGGTCGGACGGGCGGCTGCTTCGGGAGCCATCGCGGCTGCCTCCTCAGGTGGCCTCGGGCGCGTCGTCGGGCGGGGGCTAAACGAACGAGACTGTAGCCGGAAGCCGGACGTCCGGACAAAAGTCCGTATGTCAAGGGGCTGGGGGCGTGCGGTTGCGGGGTAGAACAGGGGAGGGGCGACGGGCGGTCTGTGATTTTGCCCTCGTCTTGAGGGGTGGGGCCGCCAACCAGGGCGGGTGGCGCTACCCTCCCCTCAATTGGTTATTGCTCGTTAACCTCGCCCGTGCCCACAAGGTCCGGTGGGGGATGGACGACGAGGTCCGGGAGGCAGTGATGGGTGTGTCAGGGCCGATCCGCGTGGTGGTCGCCAAGCCGGGGCTGGACGGTCACGACCGCGGCGCCAAGGTCATCGCGCGCGCCCTGCGCGACGCCGGTATGGAGGTCATCTACACCGGCCTGCACCAGACGCCGGAGCAGGTGGTCGACACCGCGATCCAGGAGGACGCGGACGGCATCGGGCTGTCGATCCTGTCCGGGGCGCACATGACGCTCTGCGCGCGGGTGCTGGAGCTGCTGAAGGAGCGTGACGCCGAGGACATCAAGGTCTTCTGCGGCGGGATCATCCCGGACGAGGACATCGTCGAGCTGAAGGCGATGGGCGTCGCCGACATCTTCACCCCGGGCACGCCGACCACCGAGGTGGTCGCCTGGGTCGAGGCCAACCTGCGGGCCGCCGGCTGACGGCTGCCGAACGCACGGCCGCCGAACGCACGGCCGCCGACGGGGCCGGTGCCGGACGACGTGTCCGGCACCGGCCCCGTCGGCGTTCCGGGCCGCCGCTCAGGCCGCCAGTTCGGCGAGCATCGCCGCACGGAAGCGCAGCGTCCCGGCCAGCCGGGTGAAGGTCTCGCCCCAGGCGGTGGCGGTCGCGGCCCCGGCGGCCAGCTCCTCGACCGCCCCGGCGCTGTCCGGGGAGAGCGCGCGCTCGGTCATGCCGAGCACCCCGCTGTGGCTCCACGGGTAGGCACCGGAGGAGGCGGCCCGGGCCAGGGCCTCGACCACCGCGGTGGACAGCGGCGGCGTCCACGGGTTGGCGCAGGCGCCGAGCAGTTGGAAGGCGTCGCCGAGGCCGTGCGCCTCGATGAAGGCGGCCGTCCAGGCGGCCCGTTCGGCGGGCGGGAGCACCGCGAGCAGCTTGGCGGGGGCGCCCGTGGCGCGGGCGGCGCGCCCGGGGCCGGGGACGGGCGCGGGGCCGAGCAGGGCGCGCGCCCAGGCGGCGTCGTGCTGGCGGACGGCGGCCCGGGCCCAGGCCTCGCGCAGATCGTCGGCCCAGGTGCTGCTGGTCTCGTCGATGGCGTCGCCGACCCGCAGGGCGAGCAGCTGTTCGGGCGTCAGGCCGGTGTGCTCGGACCAGAGCGGGAGCGGGGCGGCGGCGATCACCTCGCCGAACCACCAGGCCCGCTCGCCGCGCCCGGTGGGCGACTTGGGCGGTATGCCGTCGCGCTGCATCGCGGGGTCGCAGGCGGTGGGCGGGGTGACCAGCAGATGCGTGCCATGGGTGGAGAGGCGTACGGCCGCGCGGGCGCGCTCGGCCATTCGAGTGGCGAGCGCGGAGCCGGGCAGGGTGGAGAGCAGTTCGGCGGCGGTGGTCCGGACGTTCTTGCTGCGGTCGCCGAGCGCCGCTTCCAGGAAGGGTTCGTCGGCGAGCGAGAGGCCCTCCTGGAGGGCGTCCAGGAACAGCAGCCGGTCCTCGGCGCGCTCGGTGGGCCAGGTGCCGCGCAGCAGGGCCAGGCCGGCCGCCGGGTCGCGGCGGCGGAGCAGGGTGAGATGGGTGACCCGTTCGGCGAACAGGCCCTCGTGCCACAGGTGGTCGCCCTCGGCGGGCGCGCTGCCGGGGGCGGTCGGTGCCTCCGGAACGGTCGGCGGCTCGGGCACGGCCGACGGCTCCGGGGCGGCGCGCTGCACGAACCGCCAGTCCGCGTTGCGCTCGGCGAGCCAGCGGCCGAGCGGGCCGGCCAGCGCGACCGCGTCGGGGCGCAGCTCGCTGCGGGCGCGGGCGGCGTCCAGCAGGGCCGGGACGCTGGCGGCGGGTGCGCGGTAGCCGCGCTCGCGGGCGGTCGCGAGCCACTGCGGGAGCAGTTCGGCGACGTTGGCGAGCGTGCCGCTGCCGCCGCCGCGGGTGGAGAGCAGCAGCGAGAGCCGGCGGGCGGCGGCGGCCGGCAGCTCGGGGCGGGGGTCCTCGGCGGCCGGTCGGCCGGCCGCGGCGGGGGCCGGGGCGGGCAGCGCGCCGGCCCGGCGGCGGACCGTCTCCAGCGCGGCGAGTTCGAGCAGCGCGGTGGCCGGGTCGGCGCGGTCGACGGCGCCGTCGTACGGGGCGGCCGGGCCGGGCGCGGGGAGCGGGCGGCGGTCGGTGCCCAGCAGGGCGGTGGTCTGCAGGGACTCCCAGGGGTCGGGCACGGGGGCCTCCTCCTCCGGTGGAACGGGTGCGGGTGGATGTCGGGGTGGCGGGCGCGCGGGGCTCGTCAGGGGCTCGCCGCGGCCCGCCCGGGGCGTGGTTCGGCGGGCCCGCTCAGGCCGTGGTGAGGCCGATCGGGCGGCCGTCCCGCCCCCAGGCGGTGACCGGCGCGAAGCCGCGGTGGCCGTACTCGCCGAAGACGGTGAGCGGGCGGCCGGTGGAGACGGCGGTGAGCCGCCAGAGCGCGGTCTCCGGGACGGCGGCGCGGTGCACCGGGACGGTGTGCCGGCCGTCGGTGAGGTGCCAGCCCTCCTCGGAGAGCACCGGGACGACCTCGGTGAGCACCGTCGGCCAGGCGTCCAGCCACGGGTCGTCGGCCACCGCGGTGCCGTAGCCGGCCACCGCCTCGGCGACGGCCAGGCCGGGCGGCGGGCCGTCGGGCGCGGCCGCGGGGGCGCCGTAGCGGGTGCCGAGCACGGCCCGCAGCGGGCGGGCGCCGGGGTGGTAGGCCAGCTCGGCCTCGACCACTTGGCCGGTGGGCAGGGCGAGTTCGGGAGCCTGCCCGGGCCGGCCGAAGGCGATCAGCAGGGCCGGCCGGCCGGTCTTGGCGCCGCGCAGCCAGAGCCGACGGGTGGTCAGCCGCTCGTCGCCGCCGCCGTCCATGGGCGAGATCCGGCTGCCGAGCACCTGCCAGCGGTCCCGGACGGTCGGGCCGGCCAGCAGCTCGGCGGTCTCGGTGGTGTAGCCGACCCGGGCGCGGACGGTCGCGGCGAGCGGTGCGGGCAGCTCGTCGAGCCGGGTCGCGGCGGTGGCGAGCAGGTGGAGCATCGCGTACTCCGCCAGCAGGCCCTGCTGCGGCACCGCGTCGAGCTCGCGGACCCGGGTGGCCAGACCTGGGGCCTGGGCGTCGACCATGCGGGCCGCGACGTCCTCCCAGGGGCCGGCGGTGGACTGGTCGGCGAGGCCGTGCCGGACCCGGTCGGCGAGCCGCAGCCGCAGCTCGGCGGCGCCGGCCGCGACCCGGGCGGAGCGCTTCTCGGCGCGGCGTCGGGCGGCGGCCGGATCGGCCGGCGCCTCCGCCCGCACCGCCCTCTGCTCGGCCCGCTCCTGGCGGCCCTTCAGCCACTCGGCGGCCCAGTCGACGGGTTCGGCGCCGTCGGGCACCGAGGCGGGCGAGCCGCTCCAGAGCAGCAGCAGCCCCAGGGCGTGCTTGCAGGGGAACTTCCGGCTCGGGCAGCTGCACTGGTAGGCGGGCGTGGCGAGCTCGACGACCGTGCGGTACGGCGTGCTGCCGCTGCCCCTGCACTCGCCCCAGACCGCCGCGCCGTCGGTGCCCGCGGCGGACCAGGGGGCGGGCGCGGAGAGCTTGCCCGCGGCCTTCTGCGAGGCGGCGTCGGGCGCCAGGGACAGGATGTGTTCGGTGCTCCAGCGTTCCTCCATGACCACGACGGTAGGCGGCGGCACTGACATTCGACCCGGCGCCCGGACGGCCCGAACTGAGCGCCGGTCAGGATTGTCAGTGCTCCGGTGCATGGTGGTTTCCGCAGGCCGGGACGCCGACCTGGCTCCCCCCGATCACCCCGTCGCCCGGGCATCCGTGTGCCCGGCGGCCGACCCGAAGGAGCCCCGATGACCGACGTCGCGACCGAGGTCCTGCGGCAGCACGCCGAGGAGGCGTTCGCCGCCGAGCTGTCCGCGCTGGCCGCCCAGGACGACCGCCCGCGCCCGGAGCGCTGGAAGCTCTCCCCGTGGGCCGTCGCCACCTACCTGCTGGGCGGCGAGCTGCCCGACGGCACCGTGATCACCCCCAAGTACATCGGCCCGCGCCGGGTGGTGGAGGTCGCCGTCACCACGCTCGCCACCGACCGGGCGCTGCTGCTGCTCGGCGTGCCCGGCACCGCCAAGACCTGGGTCTCCGAGCACCTCGCCGCGGCGATCAGCGGCGACTCCACGCTGCTGGTGCAGGGCACCGCCGGCACCCCGGAGGAGGCCGTCCGGTACGGCTGGAACTACGCGCAGCTGCTCACCAACGGGCCGAGCCGGGAGGCGCTGGTCCCCTCGCCGCTGATGCGGGCGATGGCGGACGGCCGGATCGCCCGGGTCGAGGAACTGACCCGCATCCCGGCGGACGTGCAGGACAGTCTGATCACCATCCTGTCCGAGAAGACCCTTCCGATCCCGGAGCTGGGCACCGAGACCCAGGCCGTGCGCGGCTTCAACCTCATCGCCACCGCCAACGACCGCGACCGCGGAGTCAACGAGCTGTCCAGCGCGCTGCGCCGCCGCTTCAACACCGTGGTGCTGCCGCTGCCCGGCTCGCTGGAGGAGGAGGTCGAGATCGTCAGCCGTCGGGTCGAACAGCTCGGCCGCTCCCTCCAGCTGCCCGAACTGCCCGGCGGCGCCGAGGAGATCAGGCGCGTGGTGACCGTCTTCCGGGAGCTGCGGGCCGGCATCACCACCGACGGCCGGACCAAGGTGAAGAGCCCCAGCGGCACCCTGTCCACCGCCGAGGCCATCTCGGTGGTCACCAACGGCCTGGCGCTCGCCGCCCACTTCGGCGACGGCGTGCTGCGGGCCGGCGACGTCGCGGCCGGCGTGATCGGCGCGGTGGTCCGCGACCCGGCCGCCGACCAGCAGGTGTGGCGCGAGTACGTCGAGGGCGTGGTGCGCGAGCGCGACGGCTGGAAGGACTTCTACCGCGCCGCCCGTGAGAACGCCCGCTGAACGGCACGGCCGTGCGCCGCACGACGCCGCGCCACATGACCACAAGCTCGCAACACTCGGGAGGGACGGCGCGATGAGCGCAGAGGTGACGCTGCTCGGCGTCCGGCACCACGGCCCCGGCTCGGCCCGCTCGGTGGCCGCCGCGCTGGAGCAGCTGCGACCGGACGCCGTCCTGGTGGAGGGCCCGCCGGAGGCGGACCCGATCCTCGCACTGGCCGCGGAGAAGGACATGGTGCCGCCGGTCGCCCTGCTGGCCCACGCGGCCGACGACCCGGCCCGCGCCGCGTTCTGGCCGTACGCCGAGTTCTCGCCGGAGTGGGTGGCGATCCGCTACGCCACCGGACTCGGCCTCCCGCTCCGCTTCATCGACCTGCCGGCCGGCTACGCCTTCGCCGACGCCGGGGAGGCGGAGGAGCCGGGCGGCGACGACGGCGACGAGGAGGACGCGGACCTGCCGCGCGACCCGATCGCCCGGCTCGCCGAGGCGGCCGGCCACGACGACCCGGAACGCTGGTGGGAGGACGTCGTCGAGCACCGCCGCCCCGGCGACGACGAGGACGCGCTCGCGCCCTTCGCGGCCGTCGCCGAGGCGATGACGGCACTGCGCGAGGACGGCGCCGCCGGCCGGCGCGACGAGCGGCGCGAGGCGTACATGCGCCAGCAGATCCGCGCCGCCCGCCGGGCCGGCCACCGGCGGATCGCCGTGGTCTGCGGCGCCTTCCACGTCCCCGCCCTGGCCGCCATGCCGACCGTCGCGCACGACCGCGCGCTGCTCGCCGAACTGCCCAGGAAGGTGCGCACCGAGATCACCTGGGTGCCCTGGACGCACCGCCGGCTCTCCCAGCTCACCGGCTACGGCGCCGGGATCGTCTCCCCGGGCTGGTACCACCACCTGCACCGCACGGACGGCGACCCGCTGCCCGGCTGGCTCACCCGGGCCGCCGACCTGCTGCGCGCCGAGGACCACCCGGTCTCCTCCGCGCACGTCATCGAGGCCGTCCGGCTCGCCCGCACCCTCGCCGTCATGCGCGGCCGCCCGCTGGCCGGACTCACCGAGACGCTGGACGCCGTCCGCGCGGTGATGTGCGACGGCTCGGACGTCGCCCTCGCGCTCGTCCAGGACCGGCTGGTGATCGGCGACGCGCTCGGCGAGGCGCCCGAGGCCGCGCCCGCCGTCCCGCTGCAGCGCGACCTCGCCCGGCTCCAGCGCGCCCTGCGGCTCAAGCCCGACCCCGCCCCGCGCGAGCTGGACCTCGACCTGCGCAAGGACACCGACGCGGCCCGCTCCCGACTGCTGCACCGGCTGCGCCTGCTCGGCGTCGACTGGGGCGTGCCGGTCCGCTCCTCGGTCGCCTCCACCGGCACCTTCCGGGAGAGCTGGCGGCTGTGCTGGCAGCCCGAGTTCGCCGTCCGGATCGCCGAGGCCGCCCAGTGGGGCACCACGGTCGAGCGGGCCGCCGTCGGCAAGGCGGTCGGCACCGCCCGGGCCGCCGTCGAACTCGCCGAGCTCACCGGGCTGGTGGAGACCTGCCTGGTGGCCGGGCTGGCCGAGGCACTGCCCGCCGTGATGCGGGTGCTCGCCGACTGCGCCGCCCTGGACACCGACGTCGCCCACCTGGCCGGCGCGCTGCCCGCCCTGGTGCGCGCGCTGCGCTACGGCGACGTCCGGGGCACCGACCACGGCGCCCTCGGCGAGGTCGCCGCGGGCCTCGCCGACCGGATCTGCGTCGGCCTGCCGCCCGCCTGCACCGGTCTGGACGCCGCCGGCGCCGCCGTGATGCGCGGTCACCTCGACGAGGTGCACGGCGCGATCGGCCTGCTGGACCAGGCGGACGGCCCCGCCGCCGGACTCGCCGACCGCTGGGCCGCCACCCTGCGGGCGCTCGCCCGGCGCGAGCCGTCCGGCGGCCCGGCCACCGGCGTGCCCGGCCTGCTGCGCGGGCGCGCCGTGCGGCTGCTGCTGGACGACGGCCGGCTCGACTCCGCGGAGGCCGGGCGGCGGCTCGGCCTGGTGCTGTCCGCCGCCAACAGCCCGGCGGACGCGGCCGGTTGGATCGAGGGGTTCCTGACCGGGGGCGGCGCGCTGCTGCTCCACGACCCCCGGTTGCTCGGCCTGCTCGACGGCTGGCTGACCGGCGTCCCGGCGGAGGTCTTCACCGATGTGCTGCCGCTGCTGCGGCGGACCTTCGCCACCCTGGAGGCCGGGGTCCGGCACACCGTCGGCGGCCGGGTGGCGGCCGGTCCGCTGGGCCCGGGGAACGCCGAACCCGCCGGGGAGGAGGCCGAGTTGGACCGGGCCCGGGCCGAGGCCGCGCTGCCCGTGGTGGCCCTGCTGCTCGGACTGCCGACCGGTGACGAGGAGCCCGGAGACCGCCCGCGGATCCCCCGGCAGGCCGAGGCCCGCGACACCTGACGGCCCCGCCGTCCCCCCAGACCGCCGACCACCCGCAGAGGAGCCCCCGATGGCAGTCACCACCCCCGCCACCGCGTCCGCCGCCGATCCCGGCGCCCCCGCCGACGAGCGGCTGCGCCGCTGGCGGCTGGTCCTCGGCGGTGAGGCGGACGGCACCGGCCGCACCCTGCACGGCCGGGACGCCGCGATGGACGGCGCGCTCGCCGCGCTCTACCGGGGGGCCGCCGAGGACGGCCGGGCCGGGCAGCCGCGCTCCGGGCGCCGCAGCGCCGGCCTCGGCGGCTCGGCCCCGCAGGTGGCCCGCTGGCTGGGCGACATCCGCAGCTACTTCCCGTCCACCGTGGTCCAGCTGATGCAGCAGGACGCCATCACCCGGCTCGGGCTGGAGCAGCTGCTGCTGGAGCCGGAGATGCTGGAGGCCGTCGAGCCGGACGTCCACCTGGTCGGCACCCTGCTCTCGCTCAAGCACGCGCTGCCCGAGACCACCCGGGAGAGCGCCCGCGCGGTCGTCGGCCGGGTGGTCGCCGACCTGGAGCGCCGGCTCGCCGACCGCACCCGGGCCACCCTGGGCGGCGCGCTGGACCGCAGCGCCCGGGTCAACCGCCCGCGCCACCGCGACATCGACTGGGACCGCACCATCCGGGCCAACCTGAAGAACTTCCTGCCCGAGCACGGCACGGTCGTCCCCGAGCGGCTGGTCGGCTACGCCCGCGCCCAGCGCGCGGTGAAGAAGGACGTCATCCTCTGCATCGACCAGTCCGGCTCGATGGCGCCGTCGGTGGTGCACTCGGCGGTGTTCGGCGCGGTGCTCGCCTCGATGAAGAGCCTGGACACCCGGCTGGTCGTCTTCGACACCTCGGTGGTCGACCTCACCGAGCAGCTCACCGATCCGGTCGACGTGCTCTTCGCGACCCAGCTCGGCGGCGGCACCGACATCAACCGGGCGCTCGCCTACTGCCAGTCCCGGATCACCCGGCCGGCCGAGACGATCGTCGTCCTGATCAGCGACCTCTACGAGGGCGGCATCCGTGACGAGATGCTCAAGCGGGTGGCCGCGATGAAGGCGGCCGGCGTGCAGTTCATCGCCCTGCTGGCGCTCTCCGACGAGGGCGCGCCCGCCTACGACCACGCGCACGCCGCCGCGCTGGCCGCGCTCGGCGCCCCGGCCTTCGCCTGCACCCCCGACGCCTTCCCGGAGATCATGGCGGCGGCGATCGAGAAGCGCCCGATCCCGGTGCCGGAGCAGGGGGTGTGAACGGATCCGCCGGCCCGGTCGTCAAGGTGCCGGCGCCGGGGTTCACTCGAACGGCGGAACCCGTGGCGGGTCCGACCTGGGCTGCCGGTCCGGGCGCCCGGCGTACGCCCCCTGGGCTTTCTGTGACGGTTCTCACCAAAGACGGGCAGGCCCCGGGCGAAACACGCCCGTCGTCCGGGGATAACCTGCCAGACGGACGTGACGCGCGTGTTGATTGACGTGTGCGCCCGTGGCTGTGTGGGCCGCAAGGCCGTACTTCTGCGTACCCGCACCGCCCCGACGACCCGCAGCGAAGATCCTGCCGTGGCACGCTCGTAGAGACACAATCCGCGACCACGAACAAGGACAAACACGTGGACCTGTTCGAGTACCAGGCGAGGGACCTCTTCGCCAAGCACGGGGTGCCCGTGCTTGACGGCGATGTCATCGAGACCGCCGCAGACGCTGCCGCCATCGCGGAGCGCTTCGGCGGCCGCGCCGTCGTCAAGGCTCAGGTGAAGGTGGGCGGCCGAGGCAAGGCCGGCGGCGTCAAGCTCGCCGCCGACCCGGCGGACGCCGTCGCCAAGGCCGAGCAGATCCTCGGCATGGACATCAAGGGCCACACCGTGCACAAGGTGATGCTGGCCCAGACCGCGGACATCAAGGACGAGTACTACGTCTCGTTCCTGCTGGACCGCACCAACCGCACCTTCCTGGCCATGGCCAGCGTCGAGGGCGGTGTGGAGATCGAGGTCGTCGCGGAGGAGAACCCCGACGCGCTCGCCAAGATCCCGGTCGACGCCAACGAGGGTGTGACCCCGGAGAAGGCCGCCGAGATCGTCGCCGCCGCGAAGTTCCCGGCCGAGGTCGCCGACCAGGTCGCCGAGGTCCTGCAGAAGCTGTGGACCGTCTTCATCAAGGAGGACGCCCTCCTCGTCGAGGTCAACCCGCTGATCAAGTCCGGTGAGGGCAAGATCATCGCGCTCGACGGCAAGGTCTCCCTGGACGAGAACGCCGAGTTCCGCCAGCCGGAGCACGAGGCCCTTGAGGACAAGGCCGCCGCCAACCCGCTGGAGGCCGCCGCCAAGGCCAAGGGCCTCAACTACGTCAAGCTCGACGGCGAGGTCGGCATCATCGGCAACGGCGCGGGTCTCGTCATGAGCACCCTCGACGTGGTCGCGTACGCCGGTGAGAAGCACGGCAACGTCAAGCCCGCCAACTTCCTCGACATCGGTGGCGGCGCCTCCGCCGAGGTCATGGCGAACGGCCTGGAGATCATCCTCGGCGACACCGACGTCAAGTCGGTCTTCGTCAACGTCTTCGGCGGCATCACCGCGTGCGACGCGGTCGCCAACGGCATCGTGCAGGCGCTCGCCCTGCTGGCGGGGAAGGGCGAGGCGGTCACCAAGCCGCTGGTCGTCCGCCTCGACGGCAACAACGCCGAGCTGGGTCGTCAGATCCTGACCGACGCCAACCACCCGCTCGTCGAGCAGGTGGACACCATGGACGGTGCGGCCGACCGCGCCGCCGAGCTGGCCAACAAGTAAGGAAGGGGACTTTCACACCATGGCTATCTTCCTTACCAAGGACAGCAAGGTCATCGTCCAGGGCATGACCGGCTCCGAGGGCATGAAGCACACTCGCCGCATGCTCGCCTCCGGCACCCAGATCGTCGGCGGTGTCAACCCGCGCAAGGCCGGCACCACCGTGGACGTCGACGGCACCGAGGTGCCCGTCTTCGGCACCGTCGCCGAGGCCATCGAGAAGACCGGTGCCGATGTCACCGTCATCTTCGTCCCGCCGGCGCACACCAAGAGCGCCGTCGTCGAGGCCATCGACGCCGAGATCGGCCTGGCCGTCGTCATCACCGAGGGCGTCCCGGTGCACGACACCGCCGCCTTCTGGGCCCACGCCGGCGCCAAGGGCAACAAGACCCGGATCATCGGCCCGAACTGCCCCGGCCTGATCAGCCCCGGACAGTCGAACGCCGGCATCATCCCGGCCGACATCACCAAGGCCGGCAAGATCGGCCTGGTCTCGAAGTCCGGCACCCTGACCTACCAGCTCATGTACGAGCTGCGGGACATCGGCTTCACCTCGGCCGTGGGCATCGGCGGTGACCCGGTCATCGGCACCACCCACATCGACGCCCTCAAGGCGTTCCAGGAGGACCCGGAGACCGAGCTCATCGTCATGATCGGTGAGATCGGCGGCGACGCCGAGGAGCGGGCCGCGGCCTTCATCAAGGAGAACGTGACCAAGCCGGTCGTCGGCTACGTCGCGGGCTTCACCGCCCCCGAGGGCAAGACCATGGGCCACGCCGGCGCCATCGTCTCCGGCTCCTCGGGCACCGCGCAGGCCAAGAAGGAGGCCCTTGAGGCCGCCGGTGTCAAGGTCGGCAAGACGCCGTCCGAGACCGCCCGCCTGGCCCGTGAGCTGTTCAAGGGCTGACGCCCACCGCTCGCAGCACGGCGCCCCCGCCCGGACCTCCGGGCGGGGGCGCCGTGCTGTTCGCCGCCCCGGCTGTTGCGCTGTTGCGCTGTTCAGCGGACCGGTGCGCACTGGTGCAGCGCCCAGGGGGCGCAGCCGCGCGGGGGTTCGGCGGCCACCGCGCCCGGCGGAGGCAGCGCCTCGGCGGCCCGCCCGCCCGCCGGCGGCCGGTACGGCCCGTCCTCGCGGGGCGGCGGAGGGTCCAGTACGACCGGCTCCAGCCCCGGCGTCGGCGAGCACCAGAGGCTCTGGATCCCCGACGGCGGCCCGTCCGGCAGCAGCGGCAGCGGTGCGTCCGGATCGCTCGCCGAGGTCGGGAACGCCGCGCAGAGCGAGGGCGGCGGCGGATCCGGCAGCCGGAACAGCTCGCCCGGCCCGCCACCCGCCAGCGTCGCCAGCACCGCACCGCCGACCGCCGCCGTCAGCAGCGCCGCCGCCCCCGTCCGGCCCGCGTTCGCCAGCCCGTGCCGGGCCCGCAGCAGCGGCACCGGCGGCCGGGACGGCTCCGGCGCCCCGCGCACCGCCGCCCGGTGCATCAGCTCGCACAGCCGGTCGGCGAACCCGTCCGCCGCCGGATCCGGCCCGACCAGCTCCGGCACCCAGTGCGCCAGCGCCACCCGCGCCGCCCACACCCGCGCCTCGGCGGCCGTCACCGTCGACTCCACCTCCACCGCCACCGCGGCGGCCGGCATCCCCAGGCCGTCGTGCAGCACCAGCGCCCGGCGCTGCGGACGCGACAGCCGTCGGAGCGCCTTGAGTAGCGCGCGGTCCCGGTCGGTCAGCCGGTCGTGGTCCGGCAGGACCGCCTGGGCCTCGTCCGCCGGACGCACCTTGATCCGCCGGTGCGGCAGCCGCCACGCGTGGGCACGGCGCGGGCCACCCCGGTGCCAGGGCGACAGCGCCGACTCGAACGCCCGCGCCCGCACCCACGCCTCCGGCTCGCCCCCCGCGACCACCTCCGCCCACCTCCGCCGCGCCTCGTCGAACGCCCGCCCCACACAGCGCACGGCCCGGTACTTGCAGGCGGTGAGCAGGAACACCTGCTGCACCAAGCGCGTGTGCGCCCCCGCGTACACCTCCTCGAACCCCACCGCCCCCACCCACTCGGCACGCCCCCCGGCCCCCTCCGTCGCCCGGCCCCGGGTGGGCTGCCGCCGGTCGGCTTCCGCCTCGGGCCGGCCGGCGCCGCGTCCGGCCGCCTCCATCGCCGCCGCCCGGCTGCCGTCCTGCCCGGCGTCCGCCGCCCAGCCGCCGCCGGCCTCGACCGCTCGGCCCCCCGCTGTCGGCGGACCGGCGCTCCTCGCGGGCTGTCCTTCTCCCGCCGGCGGGGCATCGACGTCGGCTGCGACAGCCTGCTCCGCCGCCGACCGGCCGGCGTTGCGCCCGGCCTGCGCGGCCGCTCGGCCGGCGCGTACGCCCTGCGGGCGGTTCGTGTCGGTGGCGTCCGCCACTGGGTGCGGGGCGCGCGTGTCGAGCGGGGCTGCCGCTTCGGCGCGCGTGGGGCGCTGCTGCCTGTCGGCCGGGGACGCATCGACGTGATCAGTGAGGGTCTGCCCGTCGCCGCCTTGGAGGGGCGGCGGGGTTTCCGTGATGTTCCGTGTGTGGTTGGTGCGCTGCCTCTCGGCCGGGGGTGTCTCGGCAGGGGTCTGCCGGTTGTCGGCCTGGAGGGTCGACGCGGCCTCCGTGGTGTTCCGCCTGTGCTCGCCGCTGTCGGCCGGGGCACCCTGCCCCGACCCGCCGCCGGGCGAGTCGGGCCGTGGCGGCCGGTCGTCGGCCCGGTGGGGTGCGGGGGGTGTCGCCGGGGTGGTCCCGGTGCGGTCGGGCTTCGGGCCGCGTCGTGGTTTTCCGCCGGCGGGCTTCGGGCGGCGGTTGGGCGCGGAGGTGGGGGTGGCGTCCGGGGTGGGGAGCAGGGCGGCGAGTGCGGTGATCTCCTCCTGGGTGCGGGTGCCGAGTTTGCGCAGGGCCCGGTGCTGGTAGCTGCGGGCGGTGGTGGGGGTGACGCCGAGGGCGACGGCGGTCTCGGCGAGGTCCCGGCCGGCCGCGAGGTGGGCGAAGGCCTGCGCCTCACGTGCCGTCAGCCGGCGCAGCAGCCCGGCGGCCTCGTCCTTCCCGGCTTCGTTCCCGGAGGTCGGCGCGGTCGGTGCGGCCTTGGCGCGGCGCCCCTTCCCGTTGCGGCGCTGCGTCGCGGGCGCGGGCTGGTTGCCGGGGTGCTCGGCGGTCGGGGGCCTGGTCATCAGACACTCCGGGCCGGGTCGGTCGCGGTGGCGAGCAGGCATGGTCTGAAAATGCGCATAAGCCAATAATCTGGGACACCCCGGCCGTTTGCCGCTTCACGGAGCATGGCGAGTCGCCTTGGCACGATGTGGCCCATGACGCAGCTGACGGGTCGTCCGATTCTGGGAGCGCCGGGCGAACTGGGGGCCAGGCCCGTCCTGTCCGCCCTGCTGGCCGGGGTCCGGACGGCACTGATCGGGCTCTGCGTGGTCACCGTCCCGGTGCTCGGGCTCTGGGTGGTGACGCCGTACGCCGACGGGGGTGCGGACGGGACGTTGCGGCTGGTGGCGGCGGTGTGGCTGCTCGGGCACGGGGCGCCGGTGCTTCGCGGGGCGGCGGAGGCGCCGTTGTCGGTGACCCCGTTGCTGCTCGGTCTGCTGGCGGTGGGCCAGTTGGTCCGGGTGGCGGGCCGGGTGACGGCGCGGGGTGCGGGGCGACCGGGGCGCGGCGGCGCTTCGGCGGTCTGGGCGGGGTACACCGCGGTGGCGTGCGGGGTGGTGGCGCAGTGTGCGGGCGAGGGGGAGTTCCGGGCCAGGGTGCTGCCGGACCTCGTGGTGGTCGCGCTGGTGGCCGGGGCGGCGGTGGCGGTCGGCGCCCGGCCGCGCGGGGTGGTTCCGCTGGTGACGGGGGTGCTGGAGCGGTGGTTGGCGCGGTTGCCGGAGACGGTCCGGCCGACGGGCGGGGCGGTGGCGGTCCGGGCGGCCGCGCTGGCGGCGGGGGGAGGGCTGCTGGCGGCGGGCGGGCTGGTGGTGGCGGGGGCGGCGGTGGCGGCGCTGCTGGGTGCGGTGTCCACGAGCGGTTCGTCGGAGGTGCTCGCGGGTGGGCCGGCGGCGGTGGCTGGGGTGCTGCTGGTGAGCCTGGTGCTGCTGCCGAACGCGGTGCTGTGGGGCGCGGCGTACGCGCTCGGGCCGGGGTTCGCGGCGGGGGAGGGGACGGTGGTGTCGCCGGTGCGGACGGTGCTGGGGCCGGTGCCGGACTTCCCGTTGTTCGCGCTGTTCCCGGAGCCGGGGGCGGGCGGCTGGCGGCTGGTGGTGTGCGTGCTGCCGGCGCTGGCGGGCGTGGCGCCGGGGCTGTTGCTGGGCCGGGCGGCGGCCGTCGGCGGCGGCCGAACCGGCGGGCGGGCCCAGGCCCGGATCGACGCCAGGATCGCGGGCCGGCCCAGCGGCCGGCCCGGGGCGCGCGGCCCGTGGTCGGTTCCGGCGACCGCGGTGGCGGCGCTGGTGGCCGGGTTGCTGGTCGGGGCGGCGGCGGCGGGGCTCGGCGGGCTCTCGGGCGGGGCGCTGGCGGCGGGCCGGATGGCCTGGCTGGGGCCGGTGCCGTGGTGGACGGGCCTGGCCGCGGCGGCCTGGGTGGCGACGGTGGCCGCCCCGACCGCCGTGCTGGCCCGCGCCCGGGTGCTGCGCGCGGCCGGCGGGCGTGCGCCGCTCCTCCCTGGAGCGCTCACCGTGGCCGCACGCCGGAGCGCACTCCTCCTACGCGCCCGCGCGCACGCCACGGTCACCCGTCTGTCGGATATCCGGAGCAGCGACCCCGACCCCCGCGTGTCCGACGCCGACGCCGACACGGGCGCGGCCGATCGGGGCGCGGCCGACCCGGCCCCGTGACCGGACCTACTCGCGCTGCTTGGTGATGTCCACGTACCACTGCGGCGCGAGCCGCTCGCAGCCGTCGGCGGCGCTGGCGGTCAGGGAGTCCCGCACGCAGGTGACGTAGTCGTTGTAGCGCAGGGCCAGGCCGAGGACGGAGGAGACGAAGACCACCGTCACGGCACCGGTGAGGATGCCCGCCAGGGCGGCCGGGGTGAGCGGGTTCGGGGCGACGGGCCCGGCGGCGGTCACCGCGCCACCGGTCGGGGCGCCGGTCGGGGCACCGGCCGAGGGGTCGGTGGGAGCCGGCTTGGGGGTGCGCATCGCGGAGACGCCCCAGGCGATGGCGAGCGCGCCGAGGAACAGGGCGACGTAGTGGAGCGTGGCGAACGCGCAGACCAGCGCGCCCATGCCGGCCAGCGCGGCGTTGCGGGCCTTGCGCTGGGCGGGGTCGCTCGGGTCGAGCCGGGGCGGCTGCGGCGCGGGCGGGCGGGGGTGCCAGCCGCCGCCCTGGTAGCCGGGGCTCCACGGGTGCGGCGGGGGGACGAGCGGGCGCTCGTCCGGATCGCCGTCCTGGCCCTCGGGGCGCTCGGAGCCCCCGGCGGAGTGGGGAGCGCGTGGCCGCCACGGCTGGTCGGGGGCATCCGCCGGCGGCGGCGCGAAGGGGTTGCGCTCGCCGGTGTCGTCACCGCTGCTCATGGTTCAGCCATTCCTTCTCGGTCGGTGGGGCGGGTGCCCGCGCCACCCTATGATCCCGCAGGCCCCGGTGGGGGCTCCGGTCGCGTCCCGGATAACCGGTCGCGGGTGTCGCACCGCGGCCCGGTCGGGGTCCGGCGGGGACGGTGGGGACGGTGGGGACGACCCGGCGAGATCCCCGTCTCAGCTACGCGCGTAGCCCTCGACGGTGTTTCGGGGGCCGTCCGACCAGCCGTTATGGTGGTGACGGTCAGCAGCTCCCACGGGTTCCCCGGGCGCCCGCGTCGCGGCGGGTTCTCCAGGAGTTCCCCCTCGCTCGACCTGCCGTTCGTAGTGGCCCCACCGCCGGTGGAAGTACCAGCGCACGGCGCCCGACCTACGGAGAATCGCGCAGTGGCCGCCGCCCCCGCTCAGCTCTTCCCGCCCCGCACGCCCGGACCGGCCCGCCTGGTGGTGCTGGTCTCCGGCTCCGGCACCAACCTCCAGGCACTGCTCGACGCCGCCGCCGACCCCGCGTACGGCGTGGAGATCCTGGCCGTCGGCGCGGACCGCGACGGCATCGCCGGCCTGGAGCGCGCCGAGCGCGCCGGTGTGCCGGTGTTCGTGCACCGGGTGAAGGACCACCCGGACCGGGCGGAGTGGGACCGCGCGCTGACCGCCTCCGTGGCCGGGTACCGGCCGGACCTGGTCGTCACGGCCGGCTTCATGAAGATCCTCGGCCCCGAGTTCATCGCGGCCTTCGCCGGACGGATCGTCAACACCCACCCCGCGCTGCTGCCCTCCTTCCCCGGCGCCCACGGCGTCACCGACGCGCTGGCGTACGGGGTGCGGGTCACCGGCTGCACCGTCCACCTCGTCGACGCCGGCGTCGACACCGGGCCGATCATCGCGCAGGGCGTCGTGGAGGTCCTCGACGCCGATCACGCCGATGGCGGCGAGGCGCTGCACGAGCGCATCAAGACAGTCGAGCGCAAGCTGCTCGTCGACGTCGTGGGCCGGCTGGCCCGCGAGGGTCACCGCATCGAGGACCGAAAGGTATGGATTCCGGCATGAGCGCCGCCCCCACCACCACTCCCGTCTCCGAGAACGTCCGGCCGATCCGGCGCGCCCTGATCAGCGTGTACGACAAGACCGGTCTGGAGGAGCTGGCCCAGGGCCTGCACGCCGCCGGGGTCGCGATCGTCTCCACCGGTTCCACCGCCGGCCGGATCGCCGCCGCGGGCGTCCCGGTGACCGAGGTCTCCGAGCTGACCGGCTTCCCCGAGTGCCTGGACGGGCGCGTCAAGACGCTGCACCCCCGCGTGCACGCCGGCGTGCTCGCCGACCTGCGCCTGGAGTCGCACCGCGCGCAGCTGGCCGAGCTGGGCGTCGAGCCCTTCGACCTGGTCGTGGTGAACCTCTACCCGTTCAAGGCCACCGTCGCCTCCGGCGCCACCCCGGACGAGTGCGTCGAGCAGATCGACATCGGCGGCCCGAGCATGGTCCGCGCCGCTGCCAAGAACCACCCCTCGGTGGCCGTCGTGGTCGACCCGGCCCGCTACCAGGACGTGCTCGCCGCCGCCCAGGCCGGCGGCTTCGACCTGCTGACCCGCAAGCGGCTCGCCGCCCAGGCCTTCGCGCACACCGCCGCCTACGACGTCGCGGTGGCCAACTGGTTCGAGGAGTCCGGCTACACCGAGACCGAGGACGCCTTCCCGGCCTTCCTCGGCTCCGCCTTCGAGCGCCAGAACGTGCTGCGCTACGGCGAGAACCCGCACCAGGGCG
The DNA here is from genome assembly GCF_042800875.1 of Kitasatospora sp. NPDC057595. Classification (NCBI taxonomy): domain Bacteria; kingdom Bacillati; phylum Actinomycetota; class Actinomycetes; order Kitasatosporales; family Streptomycetaceae; genus Kitasatospora; species Kitasatospora sp. NPDC057595. The sequence continues at coordinate 490,198 of NZ_JBHVGL010000002.1, forward strand.
CCGCGCTGTACACCGACGGCAGTGGCGGCCTGGCCGGTGCGCGGCAGCTGCACGGCAAGGAGATGTCGTACAACAACTACGTCGACACCGACGCCGCCCGCCGCGCCGCCTACGACCACGCCGGCCCGGCCGTCGCGATCATCAAGCACGCCAACCCGTGCGGCATCGCGACCGGCGCCGACGTCGCCGAGGCGCACCGCAAGGCGCACGAGTGCGACCCGGTCTCCGCGTACGGCGGCGTGATCGCCGTCAACCGCCCGGTCACCGTGGCGCTGGCGGAGCAGATCGCCCCGATCTTCACCGAGGTCGTGGTGGCCCCCGGTTACGAGGACGGCGCCGTCGAGGTGCTGGCCCGCAAGAAGAACCTGCGGGTGCTGCTCGCCCCCGAGGCGCCGGCCAACCGCCAGGAGGTGCGCCCGATCTCCGGCGGCGTGCTGCTCCAGGACGCCGACCGGGTGCACGCCGAGGGCGACGACCCGGCGACCTGGACGCTGGCGACCGGTGAGGCGCTGTCCGAGGCCGAGCTGGCCGAGCTGGCCTTCGCCTGGCGGGCCTGCCGGGCCGTCAAGTCCAACGCGATCCTGCTGGCCAAGGACGGTGCCTCGGTGGGCGTCGGCATGGGCCAGGTCAACCGGGTCGACTCCTGCAAGCTCGCGGTCGAGCGGGCCGGCGAGCGGGCCAAGGGCGCGTACGCGGCCTCCGACGCCTTCTTCCCGTTCGCCGACGGCCCGGCGATCCTGATCGCCGCCGGGGTCCGGGCGATCGTCCAGCCGGGCGGCTCGATCCGCGACGAAGAGGTGATCGCGGCCGCCGCCGAGGCCGGGGTGACCATGTACTTCACCGGCACCCGTCACTTCTTCCACTGATCGACCGACGGAACGCCGGAACGACCGAGCGGCCCGGCTCCCTCCACCGAGGGGGCCGGGCCGCTCCGTCGTGCGCGGTGTTACTTCTTGATCACCAGGGTGCCGGCGGCACGGTCGTGCCAGCCCTGCAGCTTCCCGGAGTTGTCGAAGAACGGCGACAGGTAGACCAGCACCGCGCCGATGTAGCAGAGGAACCCGCCGACGACCGGGATGATGAAGCGGATGAAGCCGCCGCCCAGGCCCGGGGTCCGGCCGGTGTTCTCCTTGACCACGCGCAGGCCCATGGCCATCTTGCCGAGGGTGGCGCCGACGAAGGAGACCATCAGCCACTCGTAGAGCAGGTTGAACAGCGACAGCACGACGATCATGATCAGCATGGTGCCGACGAGGCCGGCCGCGGCGTCGTTCTGCTGCTGGATGCAGTCGTCGTAGCTGACGGTCCCGTAGGAGTACGTGCTGCAGTCCTCGGTGTCCTTGACGATGCCGAGCGAGCCGGCCAGGCCGAGCGCCATGACCAGGGCGATGACCGCGCCGACCGCCAGGAAGTCGATCAGCCGGGCCACGAAGCGCTGGCCCATGGAGGCTATCTTCACCGTGCCGAGCTGGGCGATGTTGATGTAGCCGTTGTTCGCCTGGATGGTGCCCGGCATCGGCTGGTACCCGTACGCCTGCTGCTGCGGCGGCACGCCGTAGGCCGGCGGCTGCTGCTGCGGGTAGCCGTACCCGGCGGCCGGCGGGGCCTGCTGCGGGTAGCCGTACCCGGGCTGCGGCTGCGGGGGCTGCTGCGGCTGCTGGGGCTGGTTGTACGGGTTGTTGGGGTCGGGCGGATAGCTCATCGATGCCTCCGGGCAGATGGGGACAAGTGGGGACGGGACAGCGGAGGACCCGGAACGGACCGGCGGGTCGGGTGGCCGGTCGGACGGGACGTTAGCGGAGCGCACTGACACCGGGGGCGTGCGGGACCGGGCGTGCGCTCCCGCTCAGGGCCGTGGGAAGCGGGCGAACGGGAGCCTGGACGGCCTGCCGGTGAGGGGCGTGCCGCGGCGGCGGTCGGTCGTCGGCGCGGTGCGGTCTGGTCGGCTCACTTCGTTCTTCCCCCGGGTACGCCCCCGCCGGGTCTGTCCGTCGGCCCGTCACCGGGCCGGATGCGGCGGGGAATGCCCGCATATCGTCGACCGGGCGGCCGGGCCCTGTCCAGCCGGGCTCGCGTGTGGGGCCGGACTGTGGCGCAACCGCAATACGACCCGAACGTTCCGTACCCGTTCGTCCACCTCCCGTACTGCTCCGCCACCGCCCGGGCGCCGTCCCCGCCCCGGTCCCGCCGCCGTCCCGCCCCGGTCCGGCGGCCGTCCCGGGGCCGTCCCGCCGCCGGCTCCCCCCGGTCCGGGACCGGTGGCACGGACGCTTGCCCGGATCCGGGAGAATGGGGTCATGACTGCCCAGATTCTCGATGGCAAGGCCACCGCGGCCGCGATCAAGTCCGAACTCGCCGCCCGCGTGGCGGCCCTCCAGGCGAAGGGCGTCGTGCCCGGCCTCGGCACCGTCCTGGTCGGCGACGACCCGGGCAGCCGCTGGTACGTCAACGGCAAGCACCGGGACTGCGCCGAGATCGGCATCGCCTCGATCCAGCGCGAGCTGCCCGCCACCGCCACCCAGGAGGACGTCGAGAACGTCGTCCGCGAGCTCAACGCCGACCCGACCTGCACCGGCTACATCGTCCAGCTGCCGCTGCCCAAGGGCCTCGACCAGAACCCGGTCCTGGAGCTGATGGACCCGGACAAGGACGCGGACGGCCTGCACCCGACCTCGCTCGGCCGCCTCGCGCTGGGCATCGACGGCCCGCTGCCCTGCACCCCGCTCGGCATCGTCGAGCTGCTGCGCCGCCACGACGTGCCGATCGACGGCGCCGAGGTGGTCGTGGTCGGCCGCGGCGTCACCGTCGGCCGCTCGATCGGGCTGCTGCTCACCCGCCGCAGCGAGAACGCCACCGTCACGCTCTGCCACACCGGCACCCGTGACCTCGCCCACCACCTGCGCCAGGCCGACATCATCGTGGCCGCCGCCGGTGTGCCGCACCTGGTCAAGCCGGAGGACGTCAAGCCGGGCGCGGCCGTGCTGGACGTCGGCGTCAGCCGCAGCGAGGGCAAGATCGTCGGCGACGTCCACCCGGGCGTGGCCGAGGTGGCCGGCTGGATCTCCCCGAACCCCGGCGGCGTCGGCCCGATGACCCGCGCCATGCTGCTGAACAACATCGTGGTGGCGGCCGAGCGCCGCGCCGGCATCTGACCCGCCCCGACCGACGAACGACGATCCCGAAGGACGGGAAGCCATGACCGAACCGCGGCGGACCCGGCGCAGGCCGGTCAAGACCACCGGCACGCTGCCCCCCGAGGGCTCGGCGGCGGCGCTCGGGCGCGACCACGCGCTGCCGGTCCGGCAGTGGCCGATAACGCTGGTCCTGCTGGTGGTCGGCGCCGGTCTCGCGGTCACCTGGTTCGCCGACTTCCAGGACGGCTTCAAGTACGGGCTGCTGATCATCGGCGGCGGGGTGCTGCTCGGCGCGGTGCTGCGGCTGGTGCTGCCGGAGGTCGGCATGCTGGCGGTGCGCAGCCGGTTCACCGATGTGATCGTGCTGACCTTCCTCGGCGTGTCGATCGTGCTGCTGACCCTGATGGCCCAGCCCAACCCGTGGGTGGAGTTCCCGGTGCTGGACAACATCGGCCAGCTGATCGGGCGTCCCCGGCGGTAGTCCGGCCGGTCGTGCACGGCCCCCGCCCGGAACCCGGGCGGGGGCCGTCATCGTCTGTGACCAACCAGTCACGACCTCGCCCGAGGCGTACGCTTCCCTTTGCGATACCCTGACGCCGGTTCTCTCGATGTCGAGAGACCGTCCGCGGCTCCGGCGCGCCGAACGTGCCTGGGGCACCTGGCGATCTGCTGGAGAAGGTAGAAATGACCCGCACCCCCGTCAACGTCACCATCACCGGAGCCGCCGGCCAGATCGGCTACGCGCTGCTCTTCCGCATCGCCTCGGGCCACCTGCTCGGCGCCGACGTCCCGGTGAACCTGCGCCTCCTGGAGATCCCGCAGGGCCTCAAGGCCGCCGAGGGCACCGCCATGGAGCTCGTCGACTGCGCGTTCCCGCTGCTGCGCGACATCACCATCACCGACCAGCCGAACGTGGCCTTCGACGGCGCCAACGTCGCGCTGCTGGTCGGCGCCCGTCCGCGCACCGCCGGCATGGAGCGCGGCGACCTGCTGCAGGCCAACGGCGGCATCTTCGGCCCGCAGGGCAAGGCCATCAACGCCCACGCCGCGGACGACATCAAGGTCCTGGTCGTCGGCAACCCGGCCAACACCAACGCCCTGATCGCCCAGCGCAACGCCCCGGACGTGCCGGCCGAGCGCTTCACCGCGATGACCCGTCTGGACCACAACCGCGCCGTCGGCCAGCTCTCGGCCAAGACCGGCGCCCTGGTCTCCGACATCAAGCGCGTCACCATCTGGGGCAACCACTCCGCCACCCAGTACCCGGACATCTTCCAGGCCGAGGTCGCCGGCAAGCCGGCCTTCGAGGCCGTCGGCAGCGACCTGGCCTGGCTGGAGAGCGACTTCATCCCGACCGTCGCCAAGCGCGGCGCCGCCATCATCGACGCCCGCGGCGCCTCCTCGGCCGCCTCGGCCGCCAACGCCGCCATCGACCACGTCCACACCTGGGTCAACGGCACCGCCGAGGGCGACTGGACCTCCATGGGTGTCGTCTCCGACGGCTCCTACGGCGTCCCGGCCGGCCTGATCTCCTCCTTCCCGGTCACCACCAAGGACGGCGAGTTCGAGATCGTCCAGGGCCTGGAGATCTCCGACTTCTCGCGCACCCGCATCGACGCCTCGGTCAAGGAGCTGACCGAGGAGCGCGACGCGGTCCAGGAGCTCGGCCTCATCTGAGCCGCCGCGCCCCAGCGCCCCACGACGGCCCGTCGTCCCCTTCCCGGGGGACGGCGGGCCGTCGCCCTACACTGACCCGCTGTGAACGAAACCATCGAGGATGCCGCACTCGTCCTCGTCTTCATCGTCCTGGGCGGCCTGTTCAACGTCGCCGAGATCTCGCTGATCTCGCTGCGCGAGGGCCAGATCCGGACGCTGGAGGCACGCGGCACCCGGCGGGCGGCCCGGGCCGCGCACCTCGCGGCCGACCCGAACCGCTTCCTGGCGGCCGTCCAGGTCGGCGTCACCTGCATGGGCTTCCTCTCCGCCGCCTTCGGCGCCGACACGCTGGCCGGCAAGGTCGCCCCGCTGTTCGTGCGGGCCGGGCTCTCCGAGGGCGTCGCCGACGCCACCGCCCTGGTCGGCCTCACCCTGGTGATCAGCTACGTCTCCCTGGTGCTCGGCGAGCTCACCCCCAAGCGGATCGGTCTCCAGCGGGCCGACGCCATCGCCGTGCTGGCCGCCCCGGTGGTCGACGTCATGTCGGTGGCGCTGCGCCCGGCGATCTGGCTGCTCGGCCGTTCCACCGATCTGATGGTCCGGTTGCTCGGCGGCGACCCGAGCGCCGGGCGCGGCTCGATGAGCTCCGAGGAGCTCCGCGGCCTGGTCGCCGCCAACACCGAACTCGGCAGCGACCAGCGGACGTTGATCGCCGACGTGTTCGCCGCCGGGGAGCGCCAGCTGCGCGAGGTGATGGTCCCGCGCACCGAGGTGACCTTCCTGGACGCCGAGCGCCCGCTCGCCGAGGTCCGCGCCCAGGCGGACTCCTCGCCGCACTCCCGCTACCCCGTGATCGAGGGCAGCTACGACGCGGTGACCGGCTTCGTGCACGTCCGCGACCTGTACGGCGCGCGCGGCGAACGGGCCGCCAAGGTCCGCGACCTGGCCCGCCCGGTCAAGCTGCTGCCCGGCACCAAGCAGGTGCTGGAGGCGATGGGCGAGATGCGCCGCGAGGGCCACCACCTGGCGATCGTGGTCGACGAGTACGGCGGCACCGCCGGCATCGTCACCCTGGAGGACCTGGTGGAGGAGGTGATCGGCGAGATCCGCGACGAGTACGACACGCCCGAGCCCGCCCCCACCCGGCGGCTGGCCGGCGGCGGCGTGGAGCTCGACGGCCTGCTCAACCTGGGGGACTTCGCCGAGGAGACCGGCGTCACCCTCCCCGAGGGCCCGTACGAGACGGTGGCCGGCTGCCTGGTCGCCGCGCTCGGCCGGCTGCCCGTCGACGGCGACCGGGTGCGGATCCCGGCCGGCCCGGGCCTGGAGGTGCTGCTGACGGTGGCCAAGCTGGAGGGCCGGCGGATCGCCCGGGTCGGGGTGAGTGCCGTCACACTGGCCGGGCCGCCGGGGGCGGAGGTTTCCTGACCGGTCGGTGGAACTGGAACAATGGCCCGCATGGTCAACGCAGCGGTCACTGGTCCGGTCAAGGACCGTCCCCGGGTGCTCTCCGGCATCCAGCCCACCTCCGGTTCGTTCCACCTCGGCAACTACCTGGGCGCGGTGCGCCAGTGGGTCGACCTGCAGAAGGAGAACGACGCCTTCTACATGGTCGTCGACCTGCACGCGATCACCATCGAGCAGGATCCGGCGACGCTGCGCCAGAACACCCGGGTCTCCGCCGCGCAGCTGCTCGGCGCGGGCCTGGAGCCGGAGCACTGCACCCTGTTCGTCCAGTCGCACGTGCCCGAGCACGCGCAGCTGGGCTGGGTGATGAACTGCCTCACCGGCTTCGGCGAGGCCTCCCGGATGACCCAGTTCAAGGACAAGTCGGCCAAGCAGGGCACCGCCGGGACCTCGGTGGGCCTGTTCACCTACCCGATCCTCCAGGTCGCCGACATCCTGCTGTACCAGGCGGACGCCGTTCCGGTCGGCGAGGACCAGCGCCAGCACGTGGAGCTCACCCGCGACCTCGCGGAGCGCTTCAACACCCGCTACAGCCCGACCTTCACGGTCCCCAGGCCGTACATCCTCAAGGAGACGGCCAAGATCCAGGACCTCCAGGACCCGGCCATCAAGATGAGCAAGTCCGCGTCCTCCGCCAAGGGCCTGGTGAGCCTGCTCGACGACCCGAAGGCCAGCGCCAAGAAGTTCAAGAGCGCCGTCACCGACACCGGCACCGTGGTCTCCTACGACGAGGAGGAGAAGGCCGGCGTCTCCAACCTGCTGCGGATCCACTCCGCCCTGAGCGGGCAGTCGGTCGAGCAGCTGGTGGCGCACTTCGAGGGCAAGATGTACGGGGCCCTGAAGACCGAGCTGGCCGACCTGTTCACCGAGTGGGTGACGCCGTTCCAGGAGCGCACCCGGGGCTTCCTGGACGACCCGGCCGAGCTGGACCGCGTGCTCGCGCTGGGCGCCGAGAAGGCCCGCGCGGTGGCGTCCGAGACGCTGGCCCAGGTGTACGACCGGATCGGCTTCCTCCCGGCCGCCAAGCGGTGACTGTGCCGACGAGCCTGCCCGGTGGTGAGGGTCTCCCGGAGACCCTCACCATCGGCGTGTCCGTCAGCGTCCCGGATCCGTACGGAGCGGCGATCCAGGACGCCCGGGCCGGGCACGGCGATCCGCTGGCCCGGTCGATACCCACGCACGTCACGCTGCTGCCGCCCACCGAGGTGCCGGCCGAGGCGCTGCCGAAGATCGAGGAGCACCTGGCGGCGGTGGCGGCCGCGCACCGGCCGTTCCGGATGGTGCTGCGCGGCAGCGGCAGCTTCCGCCCGGTCTCCCCGGTGGTGTTCGTCCGGGTCGAGGAGGGCGAGCGGGAGTGCCGGCTGCTGGAGGCGGACATCCGCTCCGGCCCGCTGGCCCGGGAGCTGGCCTTCCCGTACCACCCGCACGTGACGGTGGCGCACGGGCTGTCGGACGACGTGCTGGACCAGGCCCACGAGCAGGCCCGGTCCTTCCACGCAGCCTTCCCGGTGCCCGGGTTCGGCCTCTCCCGGTTCGACGCGGACGAGGTCTGGCGCCCCTGGCGGACCTACGGCTTCTGACCGGCGCGCCCGGCCGGGCCGCCGAGTTCGAGCATCCGGTCGACCACCCGGCGGGCGGCGGCGCCGTCGTCCAGCGCGTTGTGCACGTCCTGGAAGCGCCGGTAGCGCTCGGCGAACCCGGCGGGCACCGTGCCCCCGGTGTCGGCGAGTTCGCGCAGCGCGTCGACCAGCGCCGCCGAGTCGTCGACCAGCGGGCCGGGCGCCTGCGCCTCGAAGTCGAAGGCGAAGCCGCGCAGGCTGTCCCGGTAGTGCGCCAGGTCGTAGGTGAAGAAGAGCACCGGGCGGCCGGTGATGGCGAAGTCGAACAGGATCGACGAGTAGTCGGTCACCAGGACGTCGGTGATCAGCAGCAGCTCCTGCACGTCCGGGTAGTCGGCGCAGTCGACGGCGAAGCCGTCCCCGGTGCCGGTCAGCGGCTCGCGGACGTGCGCGTGCGGCCGCAGCAGCAGGACGTGGTCCTCGCCGAGCGCGCGCCGGGCGCGGTCGAGGTCGATCCGCAGGTCGAGCTGGAAGCCGTCGCCGTCGGGGCGCGGCCGGTCCTCGCGCCAGGTCGGCGCGTAGAGCACCACCCGCCGGCCCTCGGGGATGCCGAGCCGGCGGCGGACGGCGGCCGCCCGCCCGGGGTCGGGGCGGGCCAGCACGTCGTTGCGCGGGTAGCCGGACTCCAGGATCTCGCCCCGGTAGCGGAAGGCCCGGCGCAGGATCGGGGTGGCGAAGGGGCTGGGGGAGAGCAGCAGGCTCCAGTGCGGGGTCTCCCGGTCGAGGGCGGCGAGGTAGCCGTGGTCGGCGAGCCAGGGGTTGTCGACGTCGTGGGCGATCCGCTTGAGCAGGGCGCCGTGCCAGGTCTGGACGACGACCTGGCCGGGGCGGCGCTGCAGGAAGTCCGGGAAGTGGGTGTTGCCGACCAGGTAGCGGCTGGTGGCCAGCGCCCGGTACCACTCGGGGCTCCAGACCCGGACCGCGCGGACCCCGGGCGGCAGCTCGGCCTGCGCGTCGTCGACCACCCACAGGTGCTCCAACGGCGTGCGGCGGCGGGCGAGTTCGGCGTGCACGGCGCGCGGTGAGTCGGCGTAGCCGCGGCCGCCGAACACGTCGTACAGCACGGCCTCGCGCAGCGGTTCGCGGCGGGCCGCGGGGTAGCCGGCGGTGCGCTGGCGGGCCTGCGTCCAGGCGCTGCGCTCGGCGGCGCTGAGCACGGGCGTGGAGTCCAGGAACAGGGTGTCGTGCCAGCGGCGCTCCAGCACGATCCGCTTGCCGCCGGCCTGGGTGGCGGCGGGCAGCGCGGCCAGGGCGGCGGGCGCGACGGTCAGCGGGCGGGCCGGGCCCGGCCCGTCGGCCGGGTGCAGCGCGGCCTCCCACAGGCCCTTGCGCAGCGGCAGCGGGGTGCCGTCGGAGCCGGTGCGGGTGGCGGGCAGCCGGACGGTGAACCGCGCGTCGGGGCCGAGCTCGACCGGGTGGCGGACCTCGGTACCGCTGCCGCTGTGCCGCAGCACGAGGTGGAGCGGGCCGGGCGCGGGGCAGCGGCCGGCGAGTTCGAAGCCGCCGGCCCGCGGGGCGAGCCGGTCGACCCAGCCGGCGGCGGGCCGCACGCACAGCTGGAGCCGGCCGTCGGCGAGGTGCTTGAGGTGCAGCGCCCGGTCCTCGGCGCCGGGCATCGGGTGCTGGCCGGAGACCGGCCCGCCGCGTTCGTCCAGGACGAGCGCTTCGACGGCGCCGTCGGGGTCGACCAGGTCGACGTCCCAGTGCTCCAGTTCGTCGGTGCCGCGTCCGTCGGCGGTGAACAGCGCGTACGGCAGGTGCGCGGTGACGGTGCGTCCGGTGCGGGTGGCGGGCTCGGTGAGGACGGTGCCGCTCTCGCGGTGGCGCAGCCGCAGCACGTTGCGGGCCTGGCCGGGGTCGGCGGTGGTGAGGTGCAGGCCGATCCCGTCGGGGGCGGGCAGGGCGCGGTCGAGGCGGACGGCGGGGCGTTCGAGGCGCAGGACGAGCAGGCCGTCGGCGAAGTGCGGCTGGAGGCGGACGTCGTGGTCCACCCAGCGGGCGGGCGGGTACTCGCCGGAGCCGCACCAGTGCGGGGCGAGACCGCCGTACTGGCGGCGCAGCCGGGTGGGGCGGCCGAGGGTGAACAGGGTGGTCTCGACGCTCCAGTCGCCGAGCAGCCAGCCGTCGGCGCCGCGCAGCCGGCGCGGTTCGACGAGGGCGGTGAAGCCGGCCCAGTCGTGGTTGTGCTCGGGCTGGGCGCTGTCGTCGGTGATCTCGGGGAGCCGACGCGGCCGGGTGGGGACGTGGACCGGCTCGTGGTGGTGGCCGAGGCGCAGGGTGAGCCAGCTCCAGGCGGAACCGGGGTGGGCGGTGGGCCGGTCGTCGGGGCGGGCGAACCCGGTGAGTTCGAGGCCGCGGCCGGTCCAGCGGGCGCGCAGCAGTCCGAAGGCGGCGTTCTCCTCCTCGCTCGGCAGCGGGGCGCCGAAGCGGGGGTCGCCGAAGCGCGGCGCGGCGTGCGGGAGGACGAACCGGGTGAGGACAGCCATTTCCACGGACCTTTCTCGGCGAGAATTTCCATCTCACCCGGAAACGGATCCGAGGTCAATTTGAGAATGTCGTTTTAATTAGCTGTTGAGTTCCATTCGGAGACGCCAGTTCGAAATTCCGGAATTGCCGGCCGGAAAACGCCGGAGGCGCCCGGCGCGGTGTTCGCGTCGGGCGCCTCCGGTACCGGCGGTCGGGCCGGTCAGGCCTCGCGGCTCAGCATGGCGTCCACGGCCCGGGCGGCGGCGCGGCCGTCGTCCAGGTCGCAGTACTTCGCGCGGAACGCCGCGTACTTCTCGGCGTACTCGGTGCTGATCTCGTCCACCCGGCCGAGCGCCGCGACCACGTCCTCGGAAGTGGCCAGCAGCGGGCCGGGCGCCTCCGCCTCGAAGTCCAGCGAGAAACCGCGCAGGTTGTCGCGGTAGTGCGCCAGGTCGTAGGTGAAGAACAGCACCGGCTTGCCGGTCGCGGCGAAGTCGAACGTCGACGCCGCGTAGTCGGTCACCAGCACGTCGGCGACCAGCAGCAGCTCCGCCATGTCCGGGTAGCTGCTGACGTCCCAGAGGTAGCCGTTGCCGGCGCCGGGGATCTGCTCACGGACGTTGGAGTGCCGGCGGACCAGCAGCACCTGGTCGTCGGCCAGCGCGGCCCGCGCGGCGTCCAGGTCCAGCTGGAGGTTCAGCTGGTAGCCGCCGTAGTGGCGGCGTCGGTCCTCGCGCCAGGTCGGCGCGTACAGCACGATCTTCTTGCCCTCGGGCAGGCCGAGCCGCTCGCGCACCCGCTCCGCGGTCTTCTCCCGGTCGGCGGAGAAGAACAGGTCGTTGCGCGGCAGGCCGCTCTCCAGGATCTCGCCCTTGAAGTCGAAGGCGCGGCGCAGCACCGGGGCCGCCCAGGTGCTGCCGGCCAGCAGGATGCTCCAGTTCGGAACCTCCTTGGCGAGGCCCTTCAGGTAGTGCGCGTCGGTGAACCAGACCTTCTCGAAGTCGTGGCCGACCTGCTTCAGCGGTGAGCCGTGCCAGGTCTGCAGCACGATCTGGCCGGGCCGGCGGACGAAGAAGTCCGGCAGGTGCGCGCTGGTGACGACGTACTTGGCGGTGGCCAGCGCCTCGAACCACTCCGGGCTCCAGAGCCGGACGGAGCCCGCCGACTGCGGCAGGTCCGCCTGCAGGTCGTCGGTGCCCCACAGGTGCTCCAGCGGCAGGCCGCGGCGCACCAGCTCCTCGTGGATCGCCCGCGGCGAGTCCGCGTAGAGACCGCCGAGCGCGACGTTGTAGAGCACGGTGTCGCGCAGCGGCAGCCGGCGGGCGGCCGGGTAGTCGACCGTGCGCAGCTGGCGCTGGCGCCAGCCGCTGCGCTCCTCCGGAAGCAGTATGTTCTCCGACTCCAGCTGCAGGCCGTCGTGGTGGCGGCGCTCCAGCACGATCCGCTTGCCGCGGGCCTCCACCTCCAGCGGCAGCGAGTTCCAGCACTCGGGCGCGATCAGCGCGTAGGAGGCCATGTCGGGGTGGAAGGTGGCACCGACCGGGCGGAACGAGATGTTCCAACCACCCTGGGCCAGCGGCACGTTGCCCGCGAAGGACGCGGTCGGCACGGCCGGCAGCGCGGTGCGGAAGCGGCCGTCGGCGATCTCCACCGGGTAGATGTGCTGCTCCTCGCCCCAGTGGTGGCGGACCACCAGCTCCCAGCGGTGGGTGCCGGGCAGCGGGAAGGTGCCGCTGAGCAGGAAGCCGTCCGCGCCGCGCGCGGTGACCTCGTGCACTATCGGCTGCAGCAGCTGGTCCAGGAACTGCAGGTAGCCGCCGGGGGAGGGCTTGCTGTAGAGGGCGCGGCGCTGCTCGGGCTCGGCGTCCGCGTTGAGCACCAGGTTGAGCTGCTTCGGCGCGTTGCGGTCGTCCCAGGAGAGCGGCACGGCGGTGCCGTCGGCCAGCACCAGGTGGGCGTCCCAGCGGTCGCGGGCGCGCTCCTCGGCGATCGGGTCCAGCTCGGCCCAGCTCTCGCGGACCTCGGTCAGCTCGGGGATCGCGAAGGAGGCGCGGAACGGCTGCAGGCCGCCGACCTGGGTGCCCGCGGACACCGGGAAGAACAGCTCGCGCTCGGACTCGACGTGGGTGAGCCGCATCCGGGCCCCGGCCAGCCGGACGCCGGAGCGGGCAGCGCCGGCGACCTCGACGGTGTCGTCCTGCGCGGTGATCCCGGTCACCCGGACCCGCACGTTCTCCACCCGCAGGTAGACGCTGCCGTCGCGGACGAACGGCACGATCCGCACGTCCGGCTCGACCCAGTGCGAGGGCTGGTAGAGCGCCGTGTCGGCCCAGCCGGCCCAGATCCGGCCCTTGTAGACGCCGCCCTTGCCCGCGCCGGCGACCAGGACGCGCCAGTTGCCGTCCTTCCACTGGCCGCGGTGCTTGAGCTTCTCCGGGTCGACGGAGACGGTGAAGCCGGCCCAGTCGCAGTTGTAGAGGTCGTGGTGGTTGGTGGCGGTGGCCTCGGGGCTGTACTGGGTCTTCATCGGCACGGCGATGACCCGGCGGCCCTTGGCCTCGCGCAGCACCAGGGTGCGGACCATGTCGTGCTTGTTGGCCGCGCCCAGCTGCTCCGGGTACGCGTGGCCGGTCAGCTGCAGCCGGCCGCCCTCCCAGTGCGCGTCGTAGAGCCGGCTGCGGATGACGGTGGAGTTGCGCAGGCTGAGCAGGCCCGACGGCACGCTCTTGCGGCCGCCGCGCAGGAACGGGTAGTCGGCGTACGGGCGCAGCAGGCCCTTGGCGATGACGCCGCCGTTGCTCTCGCCCTCGTACTTGATCTGCTCGACGAACTCGTCGATCCGGCCCTGCAGGGTCAGGTGGTACTTCAGGCGCAGCGGCGCGCGCAGCTTCTTGACCTGCTCCGGGCCGATCGCGCGCAGCAGCCGGCTGACGCACCGGATGTAGGCGTCCCGGTACTCCTTGTCGCCGTCCACGACGGACCAGAAGAACATCGGGATCTCCTCGACGAGGGTGTTCTCGTCGTAGGACTTCAGGTACTCGGCGAAGCGCGGCTCGGTCTGCTTCTTCAGCCAGCCGCGGACCAGCTCGACCGAGGTGACGCGGTCGATCAGGCCCTTCGGGTTGGTGCGCATCTGGGTGATCGACATCTCGCCGACCTCGCGCTCGCGCCAGTGGTAGATCGGCTCGGAGAGCACGTCCACGCTCTTGGCGAGGTAGTGGTGCGGCACGCTGACCGGGGCGTCCTCGTACAGGATGCCCTCGGGGTAGAGGATGCCGGCCGCGTCGAAGAAGGAGCGGCGGTACACCTTGTTCCACGCGGTGCGGTCGGTGACCAGCGAGGGGATCTCGGTGATGTGCGTCTTGAGCACGGTCTTGGCGAACGGACGGCTGTGGCCGCCGGACTGGTAGTAGCCGATCGCGCGGAACCGCAGCACGTTGCCGGTGGCGAAGTCCGAGCCGGTCTCGTCCAGCGTGTTGATCATCAGCTCGTACGCGCTGGGCGGCATCGAGTCGTCGCTGTCGACGAAGCAGAGGAACTCGGCGTCCGGGTCGATGTGCCGGATGCCGGTGTTGCGGGCCGCGCCGAGGCCCTTGTTGACCTGGCGGACCAGCCGGAACCGGGAGTCCTTGGCGGCGTACGCCTCGGCGAGCGCGGCACTGGTGTCCTTCGAACCGTCGTCGACCATGACGCACTCGAAGTCCGTGAACGTCTGGGCGGCGATCGAGTCGAGGCACTCCACGAGGTAGCGCTCGACGTTGTAGATCGGGACGACGATGGAGAGGCGGGGAGCCATCGGCTACGCAGGCCTTTCTCGGGAAGGAGCGTGGCAGCCCGGTTCGGGGTCTGACCGCACTTTGATCGGTGCGTACGTGCCCGTCGATCCTACCGTCCGGCCCGCGGACCCCCGGGGCCCTGGGTCGAACGCCCCCACTACCCTGGGGCCATGCCCCGCTTCAGTGTGATCGTCCCGGTTTACAAGGTCGAGGAGTACCTCCCCGAGTGCCTCGCCTCGGTGCTCGGCCAGGACGGCCCGGGCTTCGAGCTGATCGCGGTGGACGACCGCTCCCCGGACGGCTGCGGGGCCCTGCTCGACGAGGCCGCCGCCCGCGACCCCCGGGTGCGGGTGCTGCACCTGCCGGAGAACGTCGGCCTCGGCCGGGCCCGCAACGCCGGCCTGGAGGTCGCCACCGGCGACTACGTGCTCTTCCTGGACAGCGACGACACCCTGACCCCCGGTCTGCTCAAGGCGGTGCACGACCGGCTCGCGTCCGGCGGCGACCCGGACGTCCTGGTCTACGACTACGCCCGCACCTACGCCGACGGCCGGGTCGTCCGGGCCGCCTCCGCCAAGGTCTTCGGCGCCCCCTCCCGGGACGTCTTCGACCTCGCAGACCGCCCCGAGCTGCTCGAACTGCTCCAGGTGGTCTGGAACAAGGCCTACCGCCGCGACTTCGTCACCGCCCAGGGCCTGACCTTCCCGGCCGGCTACTACGAGGACACCCCCTGGACCTACCCGGCGCTGCTCGCGGCCCGGAGCATCACCCTGCTCGACCGGGTCGGCGTGCACTACCGCCAGCGCCAGGAGGGCGGCAACATCCTGGCCACCGCGAGCCGCAAGCACTTCGACGTCTTCGGCCAGTACGACCTGGTCTTCGCGTTCCTGGACGGCCGCCCCGACCTGGACCGCTGGCGCCCGGTGGTCTACGGCCGGATGCTGCACCACCTCAACACCGTGGTCTCCCGCCCGGGCCGGGTCCCGCCCGGCGACCGTCGGGAGTTCTTCCGCCGCGCCGCCGAGCACTGCGCCCGGCTGCGCCCGGCCGGCTACCGCGCGCCCGGCGGGGTGGCCGGGCTGCGCACCGAACTGCTCGGCCACGGCCGGTACACCGCGTACCAGGCGGTCCGGGCGCTGGGCCGGGCCCGGCGGATGGTCCGCGGCTGAGGCCCGGACGGGCCGGGACCCGGACGGGCGGCCGAGCCTGACGCCCGTTCGGGGGAACATCCGGGTATAACCGGACGGTGGACTTCCTGACCCGCCTTCCGGTGATCGGCCCGCTCGTCGCCCGGGTGCTGCGCAGCCGCCCGTACCGCGCCTACGACCACTTCACGGAGCTGCGCGGCAACCGGCTGGCCGGCGCGGTCACCTTCTTCGGTTTCCTCGCCCTCTTCCCGCTGCTCACGGTCGCGCTGGCGATCGCCGTCGCGACCCTCAGCGACAGCCGGGTGGAGGACCTCCAGCACCGCATCTCCGACCAGCTGCCCGGCATCTCGGACGCGCTCAACCTGCCCTCGCTGGTGGCCAACGCCGGGGCGGTCGGCCTGGTCAGCGGGGTGCTGCTGGTGCTGTCCGGGCTCGGCTGGGTGGACACCATGCGGACCTCGATCCGGGACCTGTGGCAGCTGCCCGCCGAGGAGGGCAACCCGCTGCTGCGCAAGGCCTGGGACTTCGTGGTGCTCGGCGGTCTGGGCCTGGTCTCGCTGGTCTCGCTCGGCGCCTCGGCGGCCGGCACCACGCTGGCGGGCCGGATCGCCGACTGGATCGGCCTGGGCGCCGGCGGCTACCTGCTCACCGCGGCCGGGCTGCTGATCGCGGTGGCCTCGGACATGCTGCTCTTCGCCTACCTGCTGGCGCCGTTCCCGCGGATCGGCCACCAGCGCCGCCGGGACGTCCTGCAGGCCGCGCTGATCGGCGCCGTCGGCTTCGAGTTGCTGAAGATCCTGCTCTCCTCGTACCTCGGCTCGGTCGCCGGGCGGAGCCTCTACGGCGCCTTCGGCGTGCCGGTGGCGCTGCTGCTCTGGATCAACTTCGTCTGCCGGCTGCTGATGTTCTGCGTGGCCTGGACCGCCACCGCGGACCCGGCGGCCGCCCGCGAGCGGGTCCGGGAGCGCGCCCGGGCGATGGTCGAGGCCGCCGACGAGGAGGCCGCCGGGGCGGGCACCGGCGGGTCGGCGGGCGGGCCGGCCCGGGACACGGCCCGGGCCCGGCCCCGGGAGGACTGAGACCGGGCCGGACGCGCCGGTGGATCAGCCGCCGACGGCGCGCCGCCGGAACAGCAGCAGGACGCCCCCGCCACCGGCCGCCAGGGCCAGCCCGACGGCGACCCAGCCGGCCGCGCCGAGCCCCTCGCCCCCGTCCACCCGCGCGGTCGCCGCCGCGGCCGGGGCGGAGTCGCTCGGCGTGGGGTGCGGCGGCGGGGCGGGCGCCCCGGCCGCGCCACCGGCCTGACCGGTCGGCGTCGGCGCGACGGACTCGCCCTCCTCGACCAGCTTCCCGACCGGGGTGACCTTGCCGGCCGCCGCGAAGCCCCAGTCCAGCAGGGCGGCCGTCTCGTCGTAGACCTTCTGGTAGCTGGAGGGGTGCATGACCGTCACCAGCAGGGTGCGCCCGCCGCGTTCGGCGGCGCCGACGAAGGTGGAGCCGGCGTTGGTGGTGAAACCGTTCTTCACCCCGATCAGCCCCGGGTACTTGCCGAGCAGCCGGTCGGTGTTGGCGATGCCGAAGCTGCCGCGCTGGCCGGTGTTCTTGTCCACCGCGCCCGGGAACATCGCGTCGCGGGTCGCGCAGTACGCCCGGAAGTCCGGGTTGCGCAGCCCCGCCCGGGCGAACAGCGTGAGGTCGTACGCCGAGGAGACCTGGCCGTCCGAGTCGTAGCCGTCCGGCGAGACCACGCGGGTGTCCCGGGCCTGCAGCGCCTCGGCCCGCGCCTGCATCTCGGCGACGGTCCGCTGCACCCCGCCGTTCATGTGCGCGAGCACGTGCACCGCGTCGTTCCCCGAGCTCAGGAACACCCCGCGCCAGAGGTCCTCGACCTTGTACTCCAGGTCCTCCTTGATGCCGACCAGGCTGCTGCCCGGCCCGATCCCCTGGATCTCCGCGTCCTCCACCTTGTGCACCGCGTTGCGGTCGAACTTGGGCAGCACGGTGTCGGCGAAGAGGATCTTCAGGGTGGACGCGGGAGCGAGGCGCAGATGCGGGTTGCTGGTCGCCAGGACCTCCCCCGAGGCGGCGTCGGCGACGATCCAGGACTGCCCCGTGAGGTCCCCGGGCAGCGCGGGGGCACCGGGCAGCGGGTTCACCTGGACCCCCGGGAGCCCCAGTCGATCCCCGCCGACCGCGACCGGCGGGGGCGGCGGCTCACCGGGGGCCGCGACGGCCGCCGGGGCGGCGATCAGGAGCGGGAGTGCCGCGACGGGCGCGGCGAGCAGGCGTGCGAGCTTCGAGCGAGTGGGCACCACCAGACGGTACCCAGTCCGGGCCCCCGCCGTCCGCCCCCTTGCCCCTCCGGACCGCAAGGAGGCCCCCACCGTACGCCGAACGGACGCCGAGCATACTGGGAGGGCACACCGTCTTCACCTCCCCGCCGCACCGAGGACCACCCCCATGAAGCTCAGCCGTCGCACCTCCTGGTTCCTGACCGCCTTCGGCGTCTGGTCGATGATCATCTGGACCACCTTCGTCAAGAACCTCTGGAAGGACTCCGGCGGCCAGGCCTTCACCAACGGCGACCACTCCCAGCCCACCGCCTTCTTCTGGGTCCACCTGCTGCTCGCCGTCACCTCCTTCGTCCTCGGCATCGCCGTCGGCGCCGTCGGTGTCCGCGGCCTGCGCGCCGGCCGGCGCGAAACCGCCGCCGGCTGACCCGCGGGCCCGGCCTCCCGCGCCGGGCCGGGCAGCGCGAAGGCCCCCGTCCGGCGCGGACGGGGGCCTTCGCGTGTTGCGGGGTGCTCCGGGATCAGAAGCGGCGGGTGACCAGGGCCCGCTTCACTTCCTGGATCGCCTTGGTGACCTCGATGCCACGGGGGCAGGCCTCCGAGCAGTTGAAGGTGGTCCGGCAGCGCCAGACGCCCTCACGGTCGTTCAGGATCTCCAGGCGCTGCTCCGCACCCTCGTCGCGCGAGTCGAAGATGAAGCGGTGCGCGTTGACGATCGCGGCCGGGCCGAAGTACTGGCCGTCGTTCCAGAACACCGGGCAGGACGACGTGCACGCGGCGCACAGGATGCACTTGGTGGTGTCGTCGAACCGCTCGCGGTCCTCGGCGGACTGCAGGCGCTCGCGGGTCGGGTCGTTCCCCTTGGTGATGAGGAACGGCATGACGTCCTTGTACGCCTGGAAGAACGGGTCCATGTCCACGACCAGGTCCTTGAGGACCGTCAGGCCCTTGATGGCCTCGATCGTGATCGGCTTCTCCGGGTTGACGTCCTTGATCAGGGTCTTGCACGCCAGCCGGTTGCGGCCGTTGATCCGCATCGCGTCGGAGCCGCAGATGCCGTGCGCGCAGGAACGGCGGTAGGTGAGGGTGCCGTCCTGCTCCCACTTGATCGTGTTGAGCGCGTCCAGGACGCGCTCCTTCGGGTCCATCTCCAGCTGGTAGTCGACCCACACCGGCTCCGGGTGCTCCTCCGGGTTGAACCGGCGGATCCGGAAGGTGACGGTGATCAGCTTGGTGCCACCGGCCTCGACCGCGTCCAGAGCGGCCGAGTGCTTCTCCACGGTCGGAGTGCTCATCAGTACTTACGCTCCATCGGCTGGTAGCGGGTCTGCACGACCGGCTTGTAGTCAAGGCGGATGGAGGTGCTGCCGTCCTCGGCGACCTCCTGGTACGCCATGGTGTGCTGCATGAACTTCACGTCGTCACGGGTCGGGAAGTCCTCGCGGTAGTGACCGCCGCGCGACTCCTCGCGGGCGAGCGCGGAGACCGCCAGGACCTCGGCCAGGTCGAGCAGGTTGCCCAGCTCGATGGCCTCCAGCAGGTCGGTGTTGTAACGGAAGCCCTTGTCCTGGATGGCGACGTTCTTGTAGCGGACCTTCAGCGCGGCGATGTCCTCGACGGCCTGCTTCAGGGTCGCGCCGGTGCGGTACACCATCGCGTTGGTGTCCATGGACTCCTGCAGCTCCTTGCGGATCTGCGCCACGGACTCGGTGCCGGTGGCCTCGCGCAGGCCGTCGACCAGGTCCTGGACCAGCTGCTCCGGGTTCTCCGGCAGCGGCACGAACTCGTTCGCCTCGGCGAACTCGGCGGCGGCGATGCCGGCCCGGCGGCCGAACACGTTGATGTCCAGCAGCGAGTTGGTGCCCAGGCGGTTGGCGCCGTGCACGGAGACGCAGGCGACCTCGCCGGCCGCGTACAGGCCCGGGACGACCTCGGTGTTGTTGCGCAGCACCTCACCCTCGACGTTGGTCGGGATGCCGCCCATGGCGTAGTGCGCGGTGGGCTGGATCGGGATCGGGTCCGTGTAGGGCTCGATGCCGAGGTAGGTGCGGGCGAACTCGGTGATGTCCGGGAGCTTGGCGTCCAGCTGCTCCGGCGGCAGGTGGGTCAGGTCCAGGTAGACGTGGTCGCCGTCCGGACCGCAGCCGCGGCCCTCGCGGATCTCGGTGTAGATCGCGCGGGAGCAGACGTCACGGGACGCGAGGTCCTTCATGACGGGGGCGTAGCGCTCCATGAAGCGCTCGCCGTCCTTGTTGCGAAGGATGCCGCCCTCGCCGCGGGCGCCCTCGGTGAGCAGGATGCCCATGCGCCAGATGCCCGTCGGGTGGAACTGGAAGAACTCCATGTCCTCCAGCGGCAGGCCGCGGCGGTAGGCCACCGCCTGGCCGTCACCGGTGAGGGTGTGGGCGTTCGAGGAGACCTTGAACATCTTGCCGGTGCCGCCGGAGGCGAACACGACCGCCTTGGCCTGGAAGACGTGGATCTCGCCGGTGGCCAGCTCGTAGGCGACGACGCCGGCCGTGCGGCCCTCGTTGATCAGCAGGTCGAGGACGTAGAACTCGTTGAAGAACTCGACGCCGTGCTTGACGCAGTTCTGGAACAGCGTCTGCAGGATCATGTGGCCGGTGCGGTCGGCCGCGTAGCAGGAACGGCGGACCGGGGCCTCGCCGTGGTTGCGGGAGTGGCCGCCGAAGCGGCGCTGGTCGATCCGGCCCTGCTCGGTGCGGGAGAAGGGCAGGCCCATCTTCTCCAGGTCGAGGACGGCGTCGATGGCCTCCTTGCACATGATCTCGGCGGCGTCCTGGTCGACCAGGTAGTCACCACCCTTGACCGTGTCGAAGGTGTGCCACTCCCAGTTGTCCTCCTCGACGTTGGCGAGGGCGGCGCACATGCCGCCCTGGGCCGCGCCGGTGTGGGACCGGGTGGGGTAGAGCTTGGTCAGGACGGCGGTGCGGCTGCGCTGCGTCGACTCGATGGCGGCGCGCATGCCGGCGCCGCCGGCGCCGACGATGACGGTGTCGTACTGGTGAATCTGCATGGGGGGTTAACTCGCCTCTGGCCTCTGCCGATTTCCGATTAGATGTTCGGGTCGAAGGTGAAGATCACCAGGGTCCCGAGCAGCACGGTGAAGACCGTGGCGGTACCCATGAGGCCCTTCAGCCAGAGCCGGGTGGAGTCCTTCTCGGCGTAGTCGTTGATGACCTGGCGCATGCCGTTGGCGCCGTGCAGCATGGCGAGCCAGAGCATGGTGAGGTCCCAGACCTGCCAGAACGGCGAGGCCCAGCGGCCGGCCACGAAGGCGAAGCCGATCTTGGAAACGCCGCCGTCGAGCACCAGCATGATCAGCAGGTGGCCGAGGATCAGCACCACCAGGACGATGCCGGACAGGCGCATGAACAGCCAGGCCAGCATCTCGAAGTTGGTACGGGTGCGGCGGGGGGTCTTCTTGGTCCGCTGGCGGGCCGGCTCGACCACGAAGGCGTCGGCGGGGTTGCCCGTGCCGAGGCCCTTGCCGGTGTGCGCCTGCGCGGAGGGGACCACCACAGCGTCGGAGATTTCCGTGGACATGTCTCAGATCACTTCCCGAACCAGGAGGTCAGCGTGTGCTGCAGGATCGGGTAGAAGGCGCCGGCCATCAGGACGACCCAGACTCCGACCACGGACCAGAGCATCTGCTTCTGGTACTTCGGGCCCTTCGACCAGAAGTCGACGGCGACGACGCGCAGGCCGTTCAGGGCGTGGAACAGGATGGCGGCCACCAGGCCGTACTCCATCAGGTTCACGAGCGGCGTCTTGTACGTCTGGATGACGGTGTCGTACGCCTCGGGCGACACCCGCACCAGGGCGGTGTCCAGGACATGGGCGAACAGGAAGAAGAAGATGAGGACGCCGGTGACTCGATGAGCCACCCAGCTCCACATGCCTTCCCGGCCGCGGTACAGCGTTCCAGCCGGCACGGAAAAACCCTCCGGAAGCGATTGGGGGCTCGGCCGGCTTCGGTGTCGGTCAGCCCGGCCGGGTACGGTCCACCGGCCGCGAGCATCCTATCGACGCCTTGTCGGGAACCGCCTCCGGGGGGCCGAGGTGTGATCAAAGAGGCACTTCTGGCCTAGCTGGGTGGGAACCAAGGAGCGATTTGCGACGCCGGGTGACGAATTCGTCGCACAGGGTCGCGCTACGGTGGGCGGCCCCGTCCGCGCCGACACCCCCGACGAGGCCCCCGTGCCGCACCCCGCTCCGCGTCCGCCCCGCCCCCTGCTCCTCGCCGCCGCCCTGCTGCTCGCCGCGGGCTGCGCCGCCCCCGCCGGCGAATCGGCCGACCGGGCGTCCTCCACCGCCCCGCCCCGCGAGCTGTCCGCCGCCGAGCTGCGCGCCGCCGCGGTGACCGAGGCCGACCTCGGCCCCGGCTTCACCGTGACGGTGATCACCCCCGGCCGCGGCGCGACCGGCCCGGACGGCGGCCGGGAGGCCGCCGACAAGCCGGTCTGCCAGCCGCTGCTGGACTCGGTGGCCCCGGCGCCGGCCGCCGGCCGGGCGGGCGCGTCGGCCTCCGCCCCGCCGGTGTCGGCGGTGCCGTCCGCCGAGACCGATCTGAGCGTGGCCCTGGCCGGCAATCCGGCGGGCAGCCTCTACGGGGCGCTGCTCGGCTACCCGGGCGACCGGGCGGCCCGGCTGCACGCGGAGCTGGAGGGGCTGTTCGGCCCGTGCGCGGAGTTCGCCTCGACGGCGCCGCCGCCCCCGGCGGAGAAGGGCCGGGGCGCGACCCGCACCGCGCACCGGCTGAGCCGGCACGACACGCCCACGCCCGAGGGAGCCGACGCGGCGACGGGATTCACCCTGACGAATGAATCGGGCTCGGTGGTGCTCGCCCAGCGTGCCGTCCTGGCGAGGGTCGGACCGGCCCTGGTGGTGTTCAGCACGGTGGGTGTCGGCGCCGAGCCGGCCCCCGCGCCGGACGAGCGGGTCGTCCGGCGTCAGGTGGCCAAGCTGCGGGCGGCCCAGCGGGGCTGAGCGCCCCGCCGTCAGCGGGCCGCCGCCCCCGAGTGGGTGGCGACCAGGTGCTCCAGGCGGTTGAGGGCGATCCGGCGCAGCTCGTCGGCGGCGACCAGGCGCTCCTCGTCGGGGTCGTTGGCGAGACGGGTGCGGATCGAGCCGAGGACGGCGTCGAGCATCTCCTCGGGGTCGATGCCCTCCAGGCAGACCACGAAGACGTGGCCGAACCGGGCCTCGTACGCGGCGTGGGCGGCCCGCAGCGCGGTGTGCGCCGCCTGGCTGCCGGGTGCGCGCATGCCGAGGAGCGGCTGCGGCATCCAGCTCTCGTCCGCCAGCGCCTCGGCCAGGTCGGCCGGACGCAGGTCGTACGAGGCCTCGCTGGCGGCGGCGAGCAGGGACTCTATGTCGGGGTAGGGCCGGTGCACGGTGAGCCGCAGGGCCCACCGGTGACTGCCGCAGCAGGCCAGCAGGGCCTCCTCCGCGGCTCCGGCGTCGGCCTCGTTGAATCGGTGCAACCCGAGGAGTGTCGGCTCGTCCCGGGGGTCGAGCCTCGGTGACGGGATGTCGCTGGCCAGCGGGTCCTCCTCGTGAGGGCGGGAAGGTGCCGGTGAACGGGGGCGGATGGAGTGGTGGGTGACGCGCCGGTGAAGCCTGGTGAAGTATGAGGCTGCGGAACGGCGTCCAATGCCCGTCCGGCTGTGGCTCAAAGGTAGTTGAGCGCTCATCAGTTGGGGAGGGCGCGGGCGGATTTCATCCGAACGAGCTATCAAGTTGTGACGTTGACACCTCGGTGTCAGCGCCCTCCCCGACGTCAGCGACTACGGCGCGTCACGAGCGCTCCGCGTGCGTCACGAGCACTTCGTCCCGGCGGCCGGCAGCGTGCCCTCGGTGAGGTACGCGGCGTAGGCGGCGTCGACGCAGCCGCTGCCCGAGCCGAAGGCGCCGTGGCCCTCGCCCACCCGGGTCAGCAGGGTCGCGCTCGCGAAGCCCTGGGCCATCTTCTCGGCGGCGGCGTACGGGGTGGCCGGGTCACCGGTGGTGCCGACGACCAGGATCGGCGCGGCCCCCTCGGCCCGGATGGTGTGCGGCGTCTCGGGCGACTTGTACGGCCAGCCGACGCAGGAGCCCTCGCTGAGGTCCTCGACGGTGATGCCCTTCGTCAGCAGCGGGGCCTCCTGCTGGAGCTTCTGCGTGGCCTGCTGCGCCGCCTCGGCCGACGGGGCGGGGCTGGCGTTGTCGGCGCACCTGATCGCCTGGAGGGCCTCCTTCTCAGAGTTGTAGTGGCCCTTCTCGTCCCGGCCGTTGGCCAGGTCGGCGATGGCCAGGAAGTAGTCGCCCCGGCCGCCCAGCATCCCTTCGGCCAGGCCGGCCCGGAGCGCCGGCCAGGAGCTCTTCTCGTCGCCGTAGAGGAGGAAGATGACCGCGGACCAGCCGAGGCTGCTGCTGACCTTGCGGCCGTCCTTGGTGGGCAGGGGCTTGTCGCGCAGTCCCTCGATAAAGTCGGCGGCCTTCTTGGCGGCCTTGTCGGCGTTCTTCCCGAGCGGGCAGGTGGCGGCGTTGTTCTTGACGCAGTCGGCGGCGAAGCGCTCGAGGGACTTCTCGAAGCCGATGACCTGGTTGACGCTCTGGTCGAGGTCGTCCGCGGCCGGGTCGACGGCGCCGTCGAGGATCAGCCGGCCGGTGTTCTTCGGGAACTCCTCGGCATAGATCGCGCCGATGTAGGTGCCGTAGGAGACGCCCAGGTAGTTGAGCTTCTGGTCGCCGACGGCGGCGCGCAGCACGTCCAGGTCGCGCGCGGTGTTGCGGGTGCCGATGAAGGGCAGCACCTTGCCGGACCTGGCCTGGCAGGCGGCGGCGAAGTCGGCGGCCTCCTTCTCCGACTCGGCCTTCGCCGCGGCCGGGTCGAGCGGGCTGTCCTTGCCGTTGGCCGCGTCGCGCTGCTTGTCGTCCAGGCAGGTGACCGGCGAGCTCTCGCCGGTGCCGCGCGGGTCCCAGCCGACGATGTCGAAGCGGTTGTGCAGGGTCCCCTGGAAGTCCTTGTCGAAGGTCTTGACCATGTCGACCCCGGAGGCGCCGGGGCCGCCCGGGTTGACCATCAGCGAGCCGAGCTTCTGGTCCTGCTTGGCGGCCGGGTTCTTGATCACCGCGAGGTCGAGGGCCTCGCCCGAGGGGTTGGTGTAGTCGAGCGGCACGCGCAGCTTGCCGCACTTCATCAGGGAGATGTCGATCTTCTGCGCGGCGGCCTTGGCGTCCGGCGCGCAGGCGGCCCAGGTGATCTGCTGGCCGTAGAACGGCTTGAGCGCCGGGTCGTCGGCGCCGGTGGGCTTCACGGTCGGGGTGGGCGTCGGCGTCGCGGCCGGGGTCGCGACGGCGGTCTCGGCGGCGGCGCTCGACGGCGCGGAGGCGGCCTGCTCCTGGGCCGGCTTCTTGTCCCCTCCGCACGCGGTCGTGAGGAGCAGGCTGCCGGCCGCGACGGTGGCCAGCAGGAGGTGCGGGCGGGTGGCCCGGTGAATCTTCATCGCACGTGTGTACCACTCGGGGGTGACAGTTCGAGTACTGACCCCCGGCCGGGACACCGCCCGCACCTGCCGGGGCGTCAGAGCTCCCGGTGAACCTTGTGGTTGGCGGCCTGGGCGCGCGGGCGGACCACCAGCAGGTCGATGTTGACGTGCGGCGGCCGGGTGACCGCCCAGGCGACGGTGTCGGCGACGTCCTCGGAGGTCAGCGGCTCGGCGACGCCCGCGTACACCGCGGCGGCCTTCTCCTCGTCGCCGCGGAAGCGGGTCACCGCGAAGCCCTCGGACTTCACCATGCCCGGGGCGATCTCGATCACCCGGATCGGCTCCCCGCACAGCTCCAGCCGCAGCGTCGCCGCGATGGTGTGCGCCGCGTGCTTGGCCGCCACGTAGCCGCCGCCGCCCTCGTAGGCGGCCAGCGCGGCCGTCGAGGAGAGCACCAGGACGGTGCCGTCGCCGCTCGCCCGCAGGGCCGGCAGCAGCGCCTGGGTCATGTGCAGCACGCCGAGCACGTTGACCTGGTACATGGCCAGCCAGTCGGCCGGGTCGCCGCTCTCGACGCTCTCCGCGCCGATCGCCCCGCCGGCGTTGTTCACCAGCACGTCCACCCGGCCGACCTCGGCGGCGAAGGCGTCCACGGCGGCCCGGTCGGTGACGTCCAGGGTGTACGCCCGTCCGCCGGTCTCCGCGGCCAGCGCCTCGATCCGCTCGGTGCGGCGGGCGGTCAGCACCACCTCGAAGCCCTCGGCCGCCAGCCGGCGGGCGGTCGCCGCGCCGATTCCGCTGCTGGCACCGGTGACGACGGCCACCTTCTGCTCGGTCATTGCCACTCCTGAGATATCCCGGTCGGTTCAGCCGATCATCTCAAGGCCTTCGGCGCTACATTGCGAGAGGAGTGGACCTGCCCGCCGACCCCCGCGGAGGACGCCATGGCCACCGAACCGCCCGCCGAGCAGCCCGCCGGACCGCCGGCCGAGCCGCGCCGCACCGAGTCCGGCTCCCCGTTCGCCCCGGTGTACGGCCCCGAGGCCCTGGCCGGGTGGGACCCGGCCGAGCGACTGGGCCGTCCGGGGGAGTACCCGTTCACCCGGGGGATCCACCCGACCATGTACACCGGCCGGCCGTGGACGATGCGCCAGTACGCCGGCTTCGGCACCGCCGCCGAGTCCAACGCCCGCTACCGGCAGCTGATCGCCGGCGGCTCCACCGGCCTCTCGGTCGCCTTCGACCTGCCCACCCAGATGGGCTACGACTCGGACGCCCCGCTCGCCGCCGGCGAGGTCGGCCGGGTCGGGGTGGCGATCGACGGCGTCGAGGACATGGCCGAGCTGTTCGCGGGCATCCCGCTCGGCGAGGTCTCCACCTCGATGACCATCAACGCCCCGGCCGCCGTGCTGCTGCTCCTCTACCAGCTGGTCGGCGAGGCGCAGGGCGTCCCGCCGGCCCGGCTCACCGGCACCGTGCAGAACGACGTGCTGAAGGAGTACATCGCCCGCGGCACGTACATCTTCCCGCCGCAGCCCTCGCTGCGGCTGGTCGCCGACCTCTTCCGGTACTGCCGGGCCGAGATCCCGCGCTGGAACACCATCTCGATCTCCGGCTACCACATGGCCGAGGCCGGGGCCACGCCCGCGCAGGAGATCGCCTTCACGCTGGCCGACGGGATCGCCTACGTGCGCGCCGCGCTGGCCGCCGGGCTCGCGGTGGACGACTTCGCGCCCCGGCTCTCCTTCTTCTTCGTGGCCCGCAGCACCCTGCTGGAGGAGGTCGCCAAGTTCCGTGCCGCCCGCCGGATCTGGGCCCGGGTGATGCGCGAGGAGTTCGGCGCCCGGGATCCGCGCTCGCAGCGGCTGCGCTTCCACACCCAGACCGCCGGCGTCCAACTCACCGCCCAGCAGCCGGAGGTGAACCTGGTCCGGGTCGCGGTGCAGGCGCTCGCGGCGGTGCTCGGCGGCACCCAGTCGCTGCACACGAACTCCTTCGACGAGGCGCTGGCGCTGCCCACCGAGAAGGCCGCCCGGCTCGCGCTGCGCACCCAGCAGGTGCTCGCCCACGAGACCGACGCGACCGCCACCGTCGACCCGTTCGCCGGCTCCTACGCGGTGGAGGCGCTGACCGACGAGATGGAGGCCGTCACGCTCGAACTCATGGCGAAGGTCGAGGAGTTGGGCGGGGCGGTGGCCGCGATCGAGGTCGGCTACCAGAAGGCGGAGATCGAGCGCAGCGCCTACCGGATCCAGCGGGAGACCGAGACGGGCGCGCGCACGGTGGTCGGGGTCAACCGGTTCCGGCTGGACGCCGGGGAGTTGGCGGCCGAGGAGCCCTACCGGCCGCTGCGGGTGGACCCGGCGATCGAGGCCCGGCAGGCCGGTCGGCTGGCCCGGCTGCGGGCGGCCCGGGACGGTGCCGCGGTGGGCCGGGCACTGGACGCGCTGCGCCGGGCCGCCGGGGGCCGGGACAACGTGCTGTACCCGATGCGCGAGGCGCTGGCGGCGCGGGCCACCGTCGGCGAGGTCTGCGACGCGCTGCGCGAGGTGTGGGGCCGGCATGTGCCGGTTGAGCGCTTTTGAGCCAATGTTCCGGGCGCCCGGAACCCCGGCCGAGCCGTCCGCACGGCCGTCAACCGCCCGGTCGAGCGGACCGTGACCTTGATCGCCGACGGTCGTTGCACAGAGCAGGCACCATGGGGAAGGCGGCTGAAACAAGATGTCATACCCACCAGCGCGGCCGGTATGCGCCCATCCGGGGACTTCTTTTCGGGAAGTCGGGCCAAATCCCCCCAACAGGCCTACCCTTGTTGAGATGAACCGTCGTGAGTCCGCCCTGTCGGCCGTCACCCTCACCGCTGCCCGCCCCGCCGCCGGTCTCCGCGACCGGGTACGGGCGCTGGAGCCCGAGCTGATCGCCTTCCGGCGGGACCTGCACCGGCACCCGGAGCTGGGCCGCCAGGAGTTCCGAACCACCGGCCTGCTGCGGGACCGCCTGGTCGCCGCCGGCCTCGCCCCCCGGATCCTCCCGGGCGGCACCGGAATGCTCGTCGACATCGTTCCCGAGTCCGCCCCGCGCGGCGCGGAGTTCCTCGCCTTCCGCGCCGACATCGACGCCCTGCCGATCGACGACGCCAAGACCGACGTCCCCTACCGTTCGAGCGTCCCCGGCCGGGCCCACGCCTGCGGCCACGACGTGCACACCTCGGTGGCGCTGGGCACCGCGCTGGTGCTCGCCGAGTCGGCCCGCTCCGGCGAGCTGCGGCGCCCGGTCCGGATGGTCTTCCAGCCCGCCGAGGAGGTCATGCCCGGCGGCGCGCTGGACGTGATCGCGGCCGGCGGGATGGAGGGCGTCGGCCGGATCTTCGCCGTGCACTGCGACCCCAAGGTGGAGGTGGGCCGGATCGGCCTGCGGGTCGGGGCCATCACCTCGGCCTGCGACCGCCTGGTGCTCCACCTGGACGGCCCCGGTGGCCACACCGCGCGCCCGCACCTGACCACCGACCTGGTCACCGCGGTCGCCCGCACCGCCGCCGAGCTGCCGGGCGCGCTGGCCCGCCGGATGGACCCGCGCTGGGGCGTCTCGCTGGTCTGGGGCCGGATCGCCGCCGGCTCCGCGCCGAACGTCATCCCGCAGCACGCCGAGCTGGAGGGCACCGTCCGCTGCCTGGAGCTGGCCGGCTGGCGGGAGGCGCCGGACCTGCTGCACGAGCTGATCGCCCGGCTCGCCGAGACCTACCGCGCGAAGTGGACGCTCGACTACCACCGGGGCGTGCCGCCGGTGGTCAACGAGGCGGTCTCGGTCGGGCTGCTGGAGGCCGGCATGACCGCGCGCTTCGGCCGGGACGGCGCCGAGGTGGTCGAGGACACCGAGCAGTCGCTCGGCGGGGAGGACTTCTCCTGGTACCTGGAGCACGCCCCCGGCGCGCTGGCCCGGCTCGGTGTGAGGGCCCCGGGTGACAGCACCGTCCGCGACCTCCACCAGGGCCGCTTCGACGTCGACGAGCGCGCGATCGCGATCGGGGTGGAGCTGTTCACCGCGCTGGCACTGGAGCCCGGCACGCTCTGATGCCGTGACGGCCCGAACCGATCGAAACCGGACACCCGCCAAGGGTGTCCGGTTTGTCGCTGATAAAGCGTTTTTTCCTGTTCCGTGCGCGGGATCGGGCGAGTCCGAACCACCGTTTATGGAGCGGAAAAGGGCGCCTGGGCGACCGCGAGACCACGGTTTGGTAACAACCCGAACGCTCCGGCGGCCCGTAACACAACCGTGTTCTACGCGCGTTACGGTGGCGTCCGACCACGCTAATCGGTGGCGTGTGAGAAGGAGATACTCCCTTGCGCCGTACTACTAAGCTCGCCGCGGTTGTGCTCTCGGGTTCCCTGGGCATCGCCTCGCTCGCCGCTTGCGGCGCAAAGAGCAACGACACCAAGGCCTCCGCCGGCTCCTCCGAGGGCGGCCTGAAGGTCGGCATGGCCTACGACATCGGCGGCCGTGGCGACCAGTCCTTCAACGACTCCGCGGCCCGCGGCCTGGACCAGGCCAAGAGCCAGCTGGGCGTCGCGGTCACCGAGGCCGACGCCAAGACCGGTGAGGCGGAGGCCGACAAGGAGACCCGCCTCAAGAACCTGGTCACCGCGGGCTACAACCCGATCATCGCGGTCGGCTTCGTCTACCAGGCCGCCGTCGAGAAGATCGCCAAGGAGAACCCGGGCACCAAGTTCGCGATCATCGACTCGGCCTCCGACACCCAGCCGAGCAACGTCACCTCGCTGACCTTCTCGGAGCAGGAGGGCTCGTACCTGGCCGGCGTGTCCGCCGCCCTCAAGTCCAAGAACAAGCACGTCGGCTTCATCGGCGGCGTGCAGTCCGAGCTGATCAAGAAGTTCGAGGCCGGCTACCGCGCGGGCGTCAAGTCCGTCGACCCGCAGATGCCGGTCGAGGTCACCTACCTGAGCACCCCGCCGGACTTCTCCGGCTTCGCCGCCCCCGACAAGGGCAAGGAAGCCGCGCAGGGCCAGCTCGACAAGAAGGCCGACGTCATCTACACCGCCGCCGGCTCCTCCGGCAACGGTGCCATCGAGGCCGTCGCCAACGCCGGTGCCATGGCCATCGGCGTCGACTCCGACCAGGCCGCCCAGCCCGCCCTGGCGAAGTACAAGAACAACATCATGACCTCGATGGTCAAGAACGTCGACAAGGCCGTCTTCGCCTACATCGAGTCCGCCAAGAAGAACGAGCCCTTCACCGGTGTGAAGAACTTCGACCTCAAGGCCGACGGCGTCTCGCTCGCCACCACCGGCGGCAAGATCGACGACATCAAGGCCAAGCTCGACGAGGCGGCCAACGCGATCAAGGGCGGCAGCACCACCGTCCCGAGCGACCCGTCCAAGCTGTAAGGCTCCAGGGCCTGACCGGACGTCGCCGGAGCTGCCGCCCGCCCGGCAGCGCCTGATGAACGCAACACCAGGGAGGGGCCCGGAAGGGTGCGCGTCGTGCGCACCCCCGGGCCCCGTCCCGTCCCCCCACCCTTTCCCGCTCTTTGGCCCTCCAGCGCAACGACGCGCCTCCAGACCACCAGGAGACCGCCATCACCGCATCCGACCCCGCCCCGAACACGGGCGGTAACCCCAGCGCGGGGACGGCGGCACCGGCCGTCGAACTGCGCGGCATCACCAAGCGCTTCCCCGGCGTCGTGGCCAACCGCGACATCAACCTCACCGTCCGCACCGGCACCGTGCACGCCCTCATGGGCGAGAACGGCGCCGGCAAGTCGACGCTGATGAAGATCCTCTACGGCATGCAGAAGCCGGACGAGGGCACCATCGCGATCAACGGCGAGCTGTGCGAGTTCGGTACCCCGGGCGACGCCATCGCGCGCGGCATCGGCATGGTGCACCAGCACTTCATGCTCGCCGACAACCTCACCGTCCTGGAGAACGTCGCCCTCGGCGGCGAGCACCTGTACGGCATCGGGGCCAGGGCCAAGCAGAAGATCAGGGAGATCTCCGACCAGTACGGCCTGGGCGTGCGCCCGGACGCCCTGGTCGAGGACCTCGGCGTGGCCGACCGCCAGCGCGTCGAGATCCTCAAGGTGCTCTACCGCGGCGCCAAGATCCTCATCCTCGACGAGCCCACGGCGGTGCTCGTCCCGCAGGAGGTCGACGCCCTGTTCGACAACCTGCGCGAGCTGAAGTCCGAGGGCGTCACCGTCATCTTCATCTCGCACAAGCTGCACGAGGTGCTCTCGGTGGCCGACGCGATCAGCGTCATCCGCCGCGGCACCACCGTCGGCGACGCCGACCCGAAGAGCGTCACCGCCCGCCAGCTGGCCGAGCTGATGGTCGGCGCCGAGCTGCCCTCCCCGGAGAGCCGCGAGTCGACCGTCACCACCACCGAGATGCTGCGCGTCGAGGGCCTGCGGATCGCCAAGACCGACGCCGAGGGCATCGAGCGCGTCGTCCTGGACGACATCTCGCTGCGGATCCACAAGGGCGAGATCCTCGGCATCGCCGGTGTCGAGGGCAACGGCCAGGCCGAACTGGTCGAAGCCGTGATGGGCATGCTCCCGCTGGACGCCGGCAGCGTCACCCTGGACGGCCAGGACCTCTCCGGCAGCCTCACCCGGGCCCGCCGCGAGGCCGGCATCGGCTACATCCCCGAGGACCGCCACCGGCACGGCCTGCTGCTGGAGGCCCCGCTCTGGGAGAACCGGATCCTCGGCCACGTCACCGAGAGCCCCAACTCCAAGGGCGTGCTGCTCGACCCGGCCGCCGCCCGCAAGGACACCCAGCGGATCGTCGAGGAGTACGACGTCCGCACCCCCGGCATCGAGGTCACCGCGGCCTCGCTCTCCGGCGGCAACCAGCAGAAGCTGATCATCGGCCGCGAGATGAGCCACGAGCCCAAGCTGCTGATCGCCGCGCACCCCACCCGCGGGGTGGACGTCGGCGCCCAGGCGCAGATCTGGGAGCACATCCGGGTCGCCCAGCGGGCCGGCCTCGCCGTGCTGCTGATCTCCGCCGACCTGGACGAGCTGATCGGCCTCTCCGACACCATCAAGGTGATCTACCGCGGCCGGCTGGTCGCCGACGCCGACCCGGAGACCGTGACCGCCGAGGACCTCGGCACCGCGATGACCGGCGCCGCCGTCGGCCGCATCGAGTCGGACACCCCGGCCGACGCGGTGCCCTCGGACGCCGTGCCCCCCGCCACCCCCACCGACACCGCCGCCGACCAGCAGGCGGGGGAGTAGCCACATGACCAGTCCCAAGCCCGCGCCCGCCGCGCCCGCCGCGGCCGCTCCCAAGAGCGGCCTGGCCCAGCGGTTCAGCGGCGAGAAGATCGTGCTCGCGCTCGCCGCGCCGGTGCTCGCCGTCGTGCTGTCCGTCGCCATCTGCTCGCTTCTGCTGGCGACCTCCGGCAAGAACCCGTTCGACGCCTGGAACGTGATGATCACGTACGGCACCAAGTCGGACGGCCAGGTGGCCATCATCAACCGGTCCACCACGTACTACCTCGCCGCCGCGGCCGCCGCCTTCGGCTTCCGCATGAACCTCTTCAACATCGGCGTCGAGGGCCAGTACAAGCTCGCCGCGCTGTTCGCCGCCTTCGTCGGCAGCCAGGTCGACCTCCCGGCGATCATCCAGATCCCGCTGCTGCTGCTGACCGCGATGCTGGTCGGCGGCATGTGGGCGGCCGTCGCCGGTCTGCTCAAGGTCTACCGCGGCGTCAGCGAGGTCATCTCGACCATCATGCTGAACTCGATCGCCACCGCGGTGGTCGGTCTGCTGCTCGTCCCCGGCATCTTCGCGCCGGAGAAGGGCACCACCAGCAACTCGATCCAGACCAACCCGATCTCGGAGTCCAGCCGCTTCTTCTCGCTGAACACCGACGGCGGCCCGCTCTGGGGCTTCGTGGTCATCGCGATCGTGGTCGGCGTGGCCTTCCAGTTCACCCTGAACCGCACCCGTTTCGGCTTCGACCTGCGCGCCACCGGCCGCTCGGAGAGCGCGGCCACCGCGTCCGGCGTCAACGTCAAGCGCATGGTCGTCACCTCGATGGTGGTCTCCGGCGCGCTGGCCGGCCTCATCGGCCTGCCGGAGCTGATGCAGAACTCGTACTACTTCGGCCAGAGCTTCCAGGCGGGCCTCGGCTTCCTGGGCATCTCGGTCGCCCTGCTCGGCCGCAACAGCCCGATCGGCATGGTCTTCGCCGCCCTGCTCTTCGCCTTCCTCGACGCCACCGGCTCGCAGCTCCCGCTGCCGCAGAACGGTGAGTTCCCGTTCGAGATCGTCGACGTCATGAAGGGCACCATCGTCATCTGCGTCGTCGTCGCCTACGAGCTGGTCCGCCGCTACGGCCTGAAGCGCCAGCAGCAGCGGGTCGGCGCCGAGCTCGCCGCCCAGGCTGCCGCCGCGGCCGCCCAGAAGAAGGAGGTGTCGGCGTGAGTACGGTTACCGCGGTTCGCGCGAAGACGCCCGGCGGCGCGTCCGCCAAGAAGCGCAAGTTGTCCTGGCCGGTGGTGCTGCTGCTGATCGCGGGCGCCCTGGTGCTGTTCTCCGCCGTCGGCATGATCACCGGCAACCACGCGCTGACCTCCTCCGGCCAGATCACCGCGGCGCTCGGCGCGGCGGTCCCGATCGGCATGGCCGGTCTGGGCGGCCTCTGGTCCGAGCGGGCCGGCGTCGTCAACATCGGCCTCGAAGGCATGATGGTCGCCGGCACCTTCGCCGGTGCCTGGGGCGGCTACCTGGTCAACCCCTGGTTCGGCCTGGTGGCCGGCATGCTCGGCGGCGCGCTCGGCGGTCTGCTGCACGCGGTCATCACGGTGACCTTCGGCGTCGACCACATCGTCTCCGGCGTCGGCATCAACCTGCTGATCCCCGGCATCTGCGCGTACGTCAACCGGATCTACTACAAGGACTACATCTCGGTGGGCGCCGGTGCGAACCAGTCCCCGCCGGCCGATCCGCTGCCGTACCTCACCGTCCCCGGGCTGTCCTCCTGGCTGAAGGAGATCGAGGCCCACCACTGGTTCCTGGTCTCCGACGTCGCCGGTGTGGTCGGCGGCCTGGTCACCAACCTGTCGGTGGTCGTCATCCTGGCCGGCGCGCTGATCGTCGCCAGCTACTTCGCCCTCTGGCGGACCGTCTTCGGCCTGCGGCTGCGCTCCTGCGGTGAGAACCCGACCGCCGCCGAGTCGCTGGGCGTCAACGTCTACAAGTACAAGTACCTGGCGGTCATCGCCTCGGGCGCCTTCGCGGGCCTCGGCGGTGCGTACCTCTCGTTGGTCGCCGCGCACTTCTACAAGGACGGCCAGACCCTGGGCCGCGGCTTCATCGGCCTCGCGGCGATGATCTTCGGCAACTGGATGCCGGGCGGCCTCGCCGTCGGCGCCGGTCTGTTCGGCTTCACCGACAGCCTCCAGCTGCGCGACCCGGAGTCGGTGCACGTGCTGATCCTGGTGGTCGCCATCGCGATGGTGCTGCTGGCGGCGTGGCAGCTGTACCGCCGCAAGCTCACTCCGGCGCTGATCTCGGTGGTCGTCTCCGGCGCGCTGTTCGTCTGGTACTTCACCACCGACGAGGTGCAGCGTCCGCTGATCGTCGCCACGCCGTACGTGATCACCCTGGTGGTGCTCTCGCTGGCCTCGCAGCGGCTGCGGCCGCCGAAGGCCGACGGCCAGATCTACCGCAAGGGGCAGGGCAAGTGACGCCGGGCGCCGACACGGTCGACTGGGCCGCGCTGCGGGCGGCGGCGCGCGAGGCGATGAGCCACGCGTACGCGCCGTACAGCAGGTTCCCGGTGGGCGCCGCCGCGCTGGTGGACGACGGCCGGGTGGTCACCGGGTGCAACGTGGAGAACGCCTCGTACGGGCTCTCGCTGTGCGCCGAGTGCGGACTGGTCTCCGCGCTGCACGCGAGCGGCGGCGGCCGGCTGACCGCGTTCACCTGCGTGGACGGCGACGGGGCGCTGCTGATGCCGTGCGGCCGCTGCCGCCAGCTGCTGTACGAGCACGGCGGGCCCGACCTGCTGGTCGAGCTGCCGTCCGGCGTACGGCCGATGAGCGACGTCCTGCCCGACGCGTTCGGGCCCGAGCGGCTGTAGCGGATCAGCTCTGGCCCTGCCGTTTGTTACGCGCGTAGAGTGTCGGGGGGGGGGGGGGGGGGGGGCCGCGCCGCGGCGCCGAGCCGAGTAGGTAAAACGATAGGGCTAACAAGAGAGCAACAAGAAACGAACGCACGCCAACACGCCCAACAACCAC